>NZ_JBIWHT010000015.1:0-165686 GCF_044764265.1 Streptomyces sp. NPDC094147
CGCGCTCACGGCATCGTGCAGGCCTGTCTGACCCGGCAGATCCTCATCCTGGCCGACCGCGCCTACCAAGGCGCCGGCGCCACCGTCCGCACCCCCTACTACCACCACCGCATCCAGCCGCCGCAGTACCAGCGGTTCAACCGAGTACACGCCCGGCTCCGCGCTCCGGGCGAACGCGCCTTCGCCCGCCTGAAGTCCTGGCGCGTCCTGCGCCGGACCAGATGCTCCACCAACCGCGTTGGACAGATCGTCGCGGCCGTTCACACCCTCCTCACCTGCAGCTATTCAGGATGAAAGAGGTTCACTGAACAGCGTGGGAGGGCTCCGAGCCCGACTCGGAGCCCTCGGGTCGGAGCGCCCCCCCCGGTGGGCAGATTGCCCGTCTACCTGACTTTGCCAATGTTGCGGGTGTCGATGCATGCCCGTTGTTAGGGGTGCCAGTGGGTGACGGCGGGGATCGGGGCGAGCAGGCGCCGTGCCGTGTTGAGGGCGCCCAGAACGGGCGGGGTACGGACGGTTGCGGGGTCGGTGTCCGGGGCTCTGCCTGTGACGGGCGCCGTGGAGGTGAAGGTGGCGCTGAAGACTGCGAAGAGGTCGCTCAGGCGGCGGCCCGGTTGCTCTTGCACGGTCGGCTGGGGCGGGCAGCGGGGTGGGGTGTCGGCGCGGACTCGTCCGGGGCGGATTGATGGTGTCCGGACGCGGTCTCCCAGAGGGGGTGGAAATAGGTGGGCTCGCCGTCCAGGAGCTGGACGAGGTGGCGGACGCTGTCCCAGTCCGGCACCAAGGTGCCGTCCAGGACCTGGGCGATGTGTTCCTCGCTGAGGGTGCAGCCGTCCTTGAGGGAGATCTGCAGGGCGGTGGGCTGGCCCGCGAGCTGGAGCAGGTAGCTGAGTGCGGAGTGCAGGCTGTGCGGCTCCTTCTTCCGGTTCGTTGCGCGCACCGCGTCCGCCTCCTGCCACACCTGGCGCAGCGTGGCTGGGTCGGCGCCGCAGGCGCGCGCCAGGCGTACGGTCGTGGCCCAGCTGGGCTGGCGTTCGCCGGAGTAGATGCGGGAGAGGTAGCTGGGCGACAGCCTCGTCTCCCGTGAGAGGGCCCGGATCGAACGGCCGGAGGCACGCTGCAGGTTGGACAGGAGCGGCGCGAGCTCGTTCGCCCAGGCGACAGGGGCGGGCGGGGACAGGGCCGGGGGGAGCTGGGGGTGGGTCTCCGCGTTGTAGTCCCGGGCTGGGATGCGGCGGGCCCTGGGAGGAGGCGGAGGAGCTGGCTGGCGGGGGCGGGGCATGCGCTGGACGGAGCGTTCCACGGTGGCGTTGTCGTATTTGCGGCGCGCGGTGTCCTTGTTCATGTTCAGCACGCCGCCGATGTCGTTCCAGGAGGCGCCTCGTGTGCGGGCGCGGCCGACGAGGGCGGGCACCAACGCGTCCAGCCGGCGCTGGAGACCGATCACCAGACGCAGGGGCTGCTCCGGTGGGGCGCCGGGATAGTGGAGTGCGGCGACCAGTTCATCGAGGTCGTCGTGGGCGGATTCGGCATCTTCAGTGATTATCTCGTCAAGGTGGCTCGTATTGGCTGGTTCCCTGTGGCGTTTCTGGTCGCGGTGCCAGGCCTGGCGGCACCTGGTGCCACAGAAGCGTCCGGGCCTTCCGATGTTCTCCGGATAGAAGTTTTCACTGCACCATTCGCAGGTTTTGGCCGGTAATCTGTTCGATGTCATGCGGATTTGTCTCCTGACGGCGTTTGCGGCCCGGGCGACGTAACGGATTTCGTCGCCCGGGTTGCGTAACGAATAGCGGTGATCTTGTTCCGTTTCGTAGGGAACCAAAGGCCGCGGAGGGCACCGGGGGTCGCCGCCGCCGACGGCGACCCCCGGTGTGTCCGTCAGGTCTGGCTGGAACGTTTGGTTAGATACACCCCGACCACCCACAACCCTGCGGTAACAAGGGTGGCGCACACCTGGGTTGTGGTCGGCTGCCCGGCGAACAGCACGATCGGCGGCGCGGCGGCGAACTGTGCCGGCAGGGCGTTGCCCGGTGACGGAAGGGTGTTGCCCGTCACAGTCGAAGGCAGTAGCGCGCTGTTAGTGTCTGACTCGGTTCGGCGCTCCTGGCGTTTGAACCATCGGCGACCTGGGGAATTACCCATTGATCCTCCCGGGTTTGCTGATTTGCGAAGAGCGCGAGCCCGTGACCCGTCAGAAGAGAACGGGCTCGCGCTCCGTGAGCGTAGTGACACAGGCTGCCGAAAAGCTATTCGGGCATATACTCCCAAGGGCAACACATTTGCGGGCCGATCGGACACTTTCGTAGAGGCTCTGCAGGTAATTGATGCCCAGTTCACGAAAACCGCTTCGCGACGGTAAACGCCTCTGATATGAAGGCTCATTTGGGGTAGCAGCCGGGCGACGGGCCTCGTCGGCGGGACAACCCACGAGGTCAGCGGGACTCCTCCATTCCCATGCCATCGCAGGGTGCGGCCCCTGGCCGCGGTGCCGGCACCGCCGCTGAGGCACCCGAGGGGCGCCGGGCCTCCACCCGCAGGCGCGGGGCCAGTTGCGTCATCTCGTGACGTTACTGCCGACCTCGTCTACCGGTGGCGGGATCATCGGCAGGTGATCGACGGGATGTTGCACCGAGTGCGGACCGGGGTGCCGTGGCGGGATCTGCCGGAGCGGGCCGTGGAAGACCGTGCATGAACGCCGTGGTCGGCCGACGGCACGTGGGAGCTTCTGCTGCAGCAGGCTCAGGCCGCGGCCGATGCCGAGGGTGAGATCGACTGGGATATCCCGGTGGACTCCACCATCGTGCGGCTCACCAGCACGCGGCCGGTGCCCGGACCGATCCGCTGCCGACTCCGGCGTCAAAGGTGGCTGAGCCGACAGAACACCAGGGCGAGATGCCTGTGGCAGAGCCTCCTCGCCCGTTTGGTGGAGGTCTGGGGCAGGACCATTCTGTGGAACAGCAGGGCGAACCGTCGAACGCGGAGATTCTCGCTGCCTGGGAACTGCTCCGCTGATTTCGCTCCTGCCTGCCGGACTGACGTACGGGCGCTACCGGCCCGTCACACGGCGGCACCAAGTGCAACGATGTCTTGGGCTGGAATGTGACGGACCTTCAACAGGTGCCTATGGGCATGCTGGCGGTGGTTCGTTCTGCATCGTTGCCGTCGAGGTTTCGGGTGAACTGGTAGCACTGTGCGGCTGTTGCGGATACGTCGCGTTGGGCGCGGATGAGGATGGTGATGGTGACCGTCTGTCCGTGGCGCACGGTGTCCTTCACGACGTATGTGTCTTGTTGGTGGGCAGGGTCCAGTGCTTGGGTCACGTCGGCGCGAGTGAGTTGGGCGGCGGACATGTTCCTGATGCGTTCCTTCGCCAAGGTCGCTCGATGGTCGATCGTCTGGCCTGGGCGGCACAGTTGCTCGTCCTGTTCCGTCATGGTCGTCGTCCAGATCGCGCTGGTGCCTCGGGTGGAGGTGAAGGTGAAGCAGCGGTTCACTGTGACGGGGCCGCCGCCGGGCAGGAGCACTTCCTCGCTGTAGTCGGCGGACCGGGACGCGGTGGCGGTGAATGTGCGGCGGGACGCGTCGTAGGCGATCAACGGCGCGTGCGTGTGCTGCCAGATGATACCTGTCAGGGCGTCGGTGTCCGTGGTGCTGTTGGTGTTGAGAGCGTGGGTGGTGTCGGTTGTCGCGTCGCGGGCTTGGGCGAGTATTGAGGTGAGGGCGGCTTGCCTGCGCTGGTCGTTGACATGGCTGGTGTGCCAGGCCGAGTACCAGAAGTAGGCGAGCAGACCGGCCGGGATGATCAGCAGGATGAGGCCTCCGGTGGCCGCGCGGCGGGTGAACCGCCGTGCGGCCACGGGGCTGTTGGGCATGTGTGTCATCAGCCGCCCGTGTAGCCGATGTCGGCCAGTGTCTGGTCCATGACCTGAGCGTACTTCGATGTGCCCGAGTTCTTCGGGTGGAATGACTCAAGGCTGACGCAGATGCCGGACACGGGGATACAGGGAATCGGGTTGGCCGGATCCCCCTTGTGGTAGTCGCCGTCGCCGTTTGGGCCCGCGACGATGCCGTTGATGTACTCGTCGCTGTCACACAGGCCGTGGCCGTGGAAGGCCGGGATGGCGTCGGCGAACGCCACCTTGATGCCGGTCGTCTTCAACTCGTCGACCTTGGCCTTCTGCTTGTCGCGCATGTAGTCGGCCAGGTCGCAAGAGCTTCGTGCCTGGTGCAGGGACGCCATAACCGCTCGCGCGGACACCAGCGGGACGTCCTGGGACGTTCCGCTGGACACTGCCGTTCTTGATTGCCCCGCGGTAACGCACTCCGTATGCTGCTGAGCAACGCGTTGATGGAGACGAGTAGCCAGGGACCACGCGAGCCGAGAGAGCCGCCAGCAGCTGTGAAGGCGGCCTCGCACCCCGAGGCGAAGACCCTCCTGAGCGCGGGGAGGAACGGCCCCACCCAGTGGCCCAATGCCCCGCCGGCCGGCCTCCGTCACTGGGCCTGAATGAGGCCGCCACCTGGTGGCGGCGAAAGTGCGGTGGTACCGCGAGTTGCCCTTCTCGCCCGCACTCCCAAGGGATCATGACGACGTCCTTCGGAGGACCGAAATGATCCACAGCCGCGTACACATCTCTGACCTGCGAGAACACGTCGGCCATGCCGTTACCGTCTGCGGGTGGGTGAACACCCTCCGCTTGCAGCGCAAGATGCAGTTCGTCATCGTGCGGGACAGCACCGGCATGGTGCAGGTGACCCACCAGCGCGACGACGGGCCGCTGGAAGCCCAGCTCGAAGCCCTCACCACCGAATCCGCCGTCCGTATTACCGGTCGTGTCGTCGACGCCGCCCAGGTCAAGCTCGGCGGCTTGGAGATCGTCCCCGAGCAGGTGGAAGTCCTGAACCTGGCCGTCACGCCGCTGCCGATCGACGAGCACACTGGCCTGGAGCAACGACTGGACTGGCGGTTCCTGGACGTACGCCGCCGTCCCGCCACCCAGCTGATGTTCGCTGTGCAGACCACCCTGGAGCAGGGCATGCGCGAGTACGCGTATGCGCAGGGCGCCACGGAGATGCACACCCCCAAGCTCATGGGCACCGCCTCGGAGTCCGGGGCGGAGGTCTTCAAACTCGGCTACTTCGACCGCTCCGCCTACCTGGCGCAGTCGCCGCAGTTCTACAAGCAGATGGCGATCTCGGCCGGCATCGACAAGGTCTTCGAGATCGGTCCGGTCTTCCGTGCCGAGCCGTCGTTCACCTCCCGGCACGCCACCGAGTTCACAGGCGTCGACGTGGAGCTGGCCTGGATCGACAGTGTCGAGGACGTGATGGTCTTCGAAGAGCAGATGCTCGCGCACGCGATCGGCAAGGTCGCTGAAGCGCACGGCGGGGCGATCCGCGAGCACTTCGGTGTCGAGGTCACCGTCCCCACGACGCCGTTCCCTCGCACCACCATGGCTGAGGCGCACGAGATCCTGCGCAAGGGCGGCTGGGACCCGGAGGGCGTCAAGGAGGACCTGGACCCGGAGGGCGAGCGGAGCATCTCGGCTCACATCAAGGAGGCCACCGGGCACGAGTTCGTGTTCATCACGCACTACCCGGTGAGCATCCGGCCCTTCTACCACATGCGGCCCGTCGGCGACCCGGCCGTGACCTTGAGCTTCGACCTGTTGTGGAGAGGGCTGGAGGTCACCACCGGTGCACAGCGTGAGCACCGGTACGACGTGCTGCTGAAGCAGGCCGCCGAGAAGGGCATGAGTCCCGAGCCTCTGCAGGACTACCTCAACGCGTTCCGGTACGGGTGCCCGCCGCACGGCGGACTCGGCATGGGGCTCGGCCGGGTGCTGATGGTGATGCTCGGCCTGGACTCGATCCGCGAGGCCACCTTCCTCTTCCGCGGTCCGAACCGGCTCACCCCGTAACCGGCCGTTGGTTGCGTCCCACGACACGGGCGAGCACCTCGTGTCGTGGGACGCGGTCTCAGTAGCGGACATTGCGCAGGTCATGCGTCCACGCCTCGCCAGGGTTCTTGTCCCAGTAGGCCCGCAACGCCAACTCCCGCTCACTGAAGCGGCCCTGGTGGCACAGGCCGCCGTGGGAGAGGGTGACGCTCATGGCGAGCGGTGATTGGGTGGTGACCCAGTGCGGGGTCAGAGCGTGGCTCCACAGCTGGTCCCCGGGGCGCATGATGACGGACTGGCGGTCGGCCTCATCGTGCTCTGGCGGGACCTCGCCGGTGGTCTCGCCGATGACCGCCGCGTCGGCCGACAGGTGCTTGTCGGGGTCGAGGTAGCTGTGGAAGGTTTTGACGCCATCGACGTGCCAGACCAGGCCGTGTGAGTTGTCGTTGTGGTACGTCGATGAGGCGCCGCTGGTTGAGAGGAAAAGGATCGGTGCCAGGCGCTGCCAGGTGAAGCCCTGGACGGACAGGTGCGTGCGCCAGGGGATCATGACCTCCTCCTGGAAACCGTCCAAGAGGTCGTCGTAGAAGCGGCCGAGGTTGAAGTGCACCAGCCGGAACGGCCAGGTGACGATCTCCTCGATCGGCGCGGTGCGGAACGCGGCGGTGCGGTCCATGCGCACCTGCCAGTCGTCGTCCCCGAGGATCGTGAACCGGACCTCCTCGTCTCTACGGACGTGGTCGAGGACGTCGACGGCGGGCAGGAACGTGTAGTTGAACGGGATCTCCAGCGGGAAGTTGGGCGGCTGCTGCCACCGCTGGGTGAAGTCGTCGGGAGTCGTGATCTTCATTGAGGGGTCCATCGGATCGTTGGTGTCAGCTGCCTTCACACAGGGGCGGGGCAAGATGTGCTGCGGTCGTCGGACGGGGCAGCGGTGCGGCAGATGGCGGCGCAGTCCGGAGTCACCTGGTCCTGCGCGGCAGAGGTCAGGAACTGCCTGATTTCGGAGCGAGGAGCATGGGCGCTGACCGACGCACGGCCGTAGGGGCATCGCCTGATGCGACCGTCGGCGGAGACATACGCGGCAGCCGAGCGGCATGACCACCTCTCACCCCCGGCCCCGGGCAGTTGCAGGGCCCGCAGCTCGCCGAGGTAGGCCCGATAACGGTCGGACAGATTGAAGTACCGGTCCAGCAGATCAGCGTCGAGCTGCTGCTGTGCCAGGTAGTCCTGGACCGACTTGCCGTCGCGACTCAGGG
Organism: Streptomyces sp. NPDC094147; assembly: GCF_044764265.1. Taxonomy (NCBI): domain Bacteria; kingdom Bacillati; phylum Actinomycetota; class Actinomycetes; order Kitasatosporales; family Streptomycetaceae; genus Streptomyces; species Streptomyces sp. NPDC094147. The sequence goes on from NZ_JBIWHT010000015.1 coordinate 7,160, forward strand.
TCCGTTCGTCGAGGACGACGGGGCTGAACTGGACCTCCACCCCTGCCGCAACCACAAGGTCGGCCAGGTCCTGGCACTCCCCGTCGGTCAGGCTCCAGCAGGTGACGTGCAGGATCCTCGTCTCGGTGCCGATGGCGCGCAGGGTGCTGATGCCCGAGGCCGCGGTGCGGGTGGTGCGCCCCAACAGCATGGCGCCCTGCGAGTCGGCGGAAACGGTCACGTTGGCCAGCAGGTGCGCGACCTGGGAGAGAGCGACGCTCTCGGCCGCGGTGCGGGCTGACGTCACCATCGACACCGACATGCCGAACTGATGGGCAAGCCGCACGAGTTGCCGGAGCTCCGGGTGATGGGTGGGTTCGCCACCGGTCAGGCACACCCCCGCCACGCCCGTCTCCTTCAGCCGCGACAGGGTGCGGATGTAGGTTGCGGTGTCGAGGAAGCCGTGGGCTCGGTCGGCGCGGAAGCAGAAGCCGCAGGCCACCTTGCAGTGCCCGGCCGTGGAGATCAGCGCCGTACGCGCGGGGGTGCTCATTGCACCCCCGTGTTGTCCCACACCGCGATTTCCACGGTGCTCGTGTAGAACGCGCACATCTCGGGGTCCGGAGTGACGCCGCCGATGAGGGCCTGTTCGTTGCGTGACGGCCCGCCGCAGATGGCGAGCGCCGGGCAGTTGCCGCACTCGGGTACCGGGGCGACCTTCTTCGCCACGCCGGCCAGGAGGCCGGGATCGGCGCGCAGTTTGTCGAGCGTGTGGAGGAACGACGGCTCGGTGAAGTTGATGTCGCACAGACTGACCCGATTGCCGGGCAGGAGGGCGGCGTTCAGGCTGCGGTCGCCCTGCATGTGGTCGAACAGCATCGGCCGGCGGGTGTCGAGTCCCTGGAAGGCGCGGTCCAGAACGGAGAACAGCATGCCGCCCCGCCCCAGGGCAGCCACGCGGGCCTCGTACAACTCCCCAGCTAAATCATTCCCGTTGACCATCCAACGGCCCGCAGTCGGGATGGGCGTATTGACATAGATGAACTTCAGCCCGAGGTCGTCAATGATCCACCGGACAGTCTCAGCGAGACGTCCGATGTTCGCGGCCGTCGGGGTGAGGTTGCAGCCCACGTGCAACCCCTCGGCCGCCACGAACCGGGCGACGTTGCGGCGGATCCGATCGTCGGCGGGCTGCCCACCGAGGAGAAGCCGGTTCGCGGAATTGATGCCCGGCGGGCCGTCGATGGAAATGCCGACCCCGTACTCGTAGGCGACGAAGTGCTCGAGGGCCTCGTCCGTCAGCCGGGCGCCGTTGGTGACGACCGTGCGCCGCACCCTGGCCACGCCGTAGCGGTCGGCGAACGTGTCGGCGAGCCGATCGCCGTACTGCATGAGGTCGAAGCGGATGGTCGGCTCGCCGCCGAACCACTGAATGGACACCTCGTCCTGCCCGGCGTTCTGCTGGAACAAGAACTCCAGCCCTTCCGAGAGTTCTTCCTTCGTCATGTCCGGCTTGCCACTGTTCGTGTCGACGAAGCAGTAGGTGCAGGCCATATTGCAGCGGTCGGTCACGACCACGCGCAGCCCGCTGATGCGACGCGGGGCGGCATCGAGGCCGAGGAGTCGAAGGCGGTCATGGAGTGCTTCGCGCCGGTCGGGGACAGGGCCGCCGGGGGTGAAGCCGAGCCCTGCGAGGGCTTCATGGGTCGCGGTCGGGGGGACCCCGGCGAGGTCATGGACCTCGCCGGAGCCGATGAACACACTGTCCAGTGCGACCGGGTCAAGGAGAACCGCTTCCCCGTCCCGCTCGTACTGGAAGTACTTCCCCCACAGCATCCGGGGGACGGCCATGGTGGTCAGGCCGCCGCTTCCTCTTCGGCGATCCCGAGTTCACCCATGACCGTGCGGACCTTCTCCTCGGCGGCCGCCTGGAGCTTCGCGGACGTGGCCGGAGAGCCGCCATCGGCGAGGACGATCACGCCGGGCAGCGACGGGTTCGGCGCGATGACCGTGATACCGGCCGGGTCGGCGCTGATGACCATCACCGCGTCCTTCAGCTCAACCCAGTCCGTCTGCTCCTTGAGTGCCTCGATGATGCGACCCTGCTTCTCCTGGAAGGAGGCACGCTCACCCATCCACACGCCCGCCTTGGACTTGGAGTCCACGACGTCCGCGTAGATCAAATGGTCCTTCTTCTCTCGCCTGGCTTGCGGCATGACGGATCCTCTCTCTGGATTGGATGCGCTGGAACAACCCCTTGCAGCTGCCCGAGCCCGACGGTTACGCCCCGCTCGGGGAGCTTGAGCTTGGCGGCAGCGGCCGGGACGCCATAACCGCCCGTGCGGACATCGGCGAGACGTCCCGGGACGTTCTCGCGACGCGACTTGGCCCGGCTCCCTGCGGCGCCAGTCTCCGTGTTCCGGATGTAGAGCGGAGTGGTGGGGCGTGGCGTCGTGGTGACATCTTGCTGGGTGAGGAGGTCCCATTCGAGGGCTCTGACACGTCGTCAAAGTCCGCCGGGGCGAGCGCCGACCCCCGCATCGCCTTGGAGGCCAGGGAGGACATCGGAACACCCCAGCGGTGGCGGGGAAGACGCCGAGGGAGCCAAGGCCCGCGCGGACGTCAACGGAACACCCCCGCGGTGGCGGGGAAGACTCGTCCCAGCGAAGCCGAAGGATCCGGCCGGACGGAACACCCCGCAGTGGCGGGGAAGACCGCCCGGACAAGCCGGTGCGGGCACAGACAGTCGGAACACCCCCGCGGTGGCGGGGAAGACCCCGCTTCCAGGTCCTCGACCCATCGCACCGACGGAACACCCCCGCGGTGGCGGGGAAGACCCGCACCACATCGAGCCGACAATGCGAGTGATCGGAACACCCCCGCGGTGGCGGGGAAGACCACAAGGGTGGCTTGCCACCGGGCGTCCGTGACGGAACACCCCCGCGGTGGCGGGGAAGACGGGCCCTCGTGCCCGGCCTGCGCCATCACCCTCGGAACACCCCCGCGGTGGCGGGGAAGACCGGATCGGCCGGGCCGAGGACGCGGTGCGCGGCGGAACACCCCCGCGGTGGCGGGGAAGACCGGTCACGCCGAGGCGGGCCGGGTCATCAAGGCGGAACACCCCCGCGGTGGCGGGGAAGACCGCTGGTACTCCAGGAGCAGCGGGTCGATGGACGGAACACCCCCGCGGTGGCGGGGAAGACCCGAAGAACGCGCACGGCGCGTACACCAGCTTCGGAACACCCCCCGCGGTGGCGGGGAAGACGCCGTACTGAGGGCCCACAGCTCGTCCTGCGTCGGAACACCCCCGCGGTAGCGGGGAAGACACTTCCTGACCTGCGTCTTAGCAGGGGCTTTGCCGTCCCTTTGTCGAGCTGGTCGTGATCTGTAGACAGGCCATGTAGGCACCGTACTAGTTGTCGGGTTGGGGCGTTGTCGGTGCTGACTGATTGGGTCGAGGGGGCGTGTCGCCTGGGTTGGTGACTTTGGTTGATTGGCTGGTCAGCCAGGAGGGCTACCCCAAGCGACGACAGCGTGCCCTGGGGCCTTCTCTGGAGCGATGCAGAGCAAGAAAGCGCCGCCCACTTCGAAGCTGGCCCCGGAGCCTTCCCCGAGTCGGAGGGGAGCAACTGGGACAGGGGCGCAGCGTTGTTGGAACACCCCCGCGTCGGCGGGAAGGGCAGGACGGTCTTCAACAGCTCGCACACCGTGCTCGGAACGCCCCCGCGCCGGCGGAGAGGACCTGATCAACCCAGCAGTGGTGCACGAGGCAGGCGGAACACCCCCGCGTCGGCGGGGAGGACGACAGCGATCCGCTCAGCTCACTGGCCCGGGGCGGAACACCCCTGCGATGGTGGGGAAGACGGAGCGCCCGGCGCATGCGGCGCCGAGCGGCCTCGGAACACCCCCGCACCGGCGGGGAAGACTCCCGCAGCAGTCATGCTGACCTGCCTCAACTCGGAACACTGTCAATGGCTAGTTGAGATTTCCTTGCTGGTGGCCACTTGGCAGGTAGTTATCTGGCCGTCGGCAGTGACACCGCGTTGGGTTCCAGGGTGGCTGCTCGCTGGTTACCCAGGACAGCCGGGACTATGGCCGCAGCACGATCTTGCCGTGGGTGTGCCGCTGTTCCAGCTCGTGGAACGCGTCTCGTACCCGTTCCAGGGGGTAGGTGTGGGCGATCGGCACCTCCAGTTCCCCGCGTGCGGCGAGCCGGGCGAGCTCGCCGAGCACGACCGCGCACGCCGCTGAGCCTTCACCGTGGGTTCGCGCACCGACCCTGGCCGCGGCCTGCCAATCGCGGATGGTGTTGATCCGCTCGGGCCGCACCCCCAATTCCACGGCCAGATTCACGTAGCCGTCACCGAACGTGTCGATGAACGCGTCGACGTTCCCGCCGGAAGCCTGCCGGATCCGATCGGCCACGCCGTCCCCGTACTCGACCGGGAGGACACCGCGTTCCTTCAACCAGGCGTGGTTCGGCTCGCTCGCCAGCCCGATCACCGTGGCGCCACGCCGCCGCGCGAGCTGCACGGCAAGCGACCCGACACCGCCCGCCGCACCGGACACGACCACCGTGTCGGCCGGTTGAGGGTCCACCGCGAACACGGTGGCATAGGCAGTCGTGCCAGATTCACGTCGTCGACCACGACGAACTCCGCATGGCTCGCCCTGTTATGAGTGAAGCCCAACACCTCATCGCCCACCGCGAAGCCGCGCACCTGCGAACCGACCCCCACCACGACGCCAGCCAGATCGCTGCCCTGCCCGGAAGGGGACGTCGCCGGCCAGCGTTCGTGCAACGCGCCCGTACGGATATTCACCTCGCCGGGCTGGATTCCGGCCGCCCGGACCTCGACCAGCACCTGGTCGGGGCCGGGCACCGGCCGCTCCACATCCTCCACCCGCAGCACATCGAGCCCGCCGTACTCGTGGAACCGCACAGCCTTCATCGCGTGATCACCGCACTTCGTCGTTCGGACAAAACCTTGGGCAGCCACGCGCCGGACGACGACGCCTTGACCGTGACACCGCGTTCAACGATCAGGAACGCAGGGGTCTTCCCAGAATCACCGCCGACAGCGATGAGGTTCGCACCACCGTCGGCCTCACTGACAACGCACCTGCGGCCTGCCCTGGACTGTGCAACCCGAGCACGCGAGACCTCGACGGAGAGTGAGGACATCGGTGGCCGTACGTGGGGGGGAGGAGGGGGGGAGTTCCCGAGGTCGCCGACAGAACACCCTCGCACCGGCGGGGAAGACGCTGACCTTCGTATCGAGCAGTACTTGAGCGGCGGAACACCCCCGCGTCGGCGGGGAGGACGAGGGAGGAACGGCGCCGGACAGCCGTGCGTACGGAACACCCCCGCACCAGCGGGGAAGACGCAAGGCGCAGGTTCCACGCCACCGTAAGAGTCGGAACACCCCCGCACTGGCGGGGAAGACAGGTCTAGGTCGCGCATGGCGCGGGCTAGCTGCGGAACACCCCCGCACTGGTGGGGAAGACCGCCGAGGAGGTCGAGCACCGGTCGGTTGCGTTGGAACACCCCCGCACCGGCGGGGAAGACGCGCCCAGCTCCTCAACGAACCGGGTTGATGCCGGAACACCCCCGCACCGGCGGGGAGAACAGGACTTCTTCCTTCTTGGGTCGGCCCCTGCGCGGAACACCCCCGCGTCGGCGGAGAGAACGACCCCATGAACGCCGAGGGGCTCGGTCTGTCCGGAACACCCCCGCGTCGGCGGGGAGAAATTCGGAGCCGTGATCTTCACGGGCTCGAAGTCCGGAACACCTCCGCGTCAGCGGGGAGAACCCGTGAGCGCCTGCCCGCAGTGTGGCACTGGACGGAACACCCCGCGTCGGTGGGGAGAACCGCACCCGGCCCCCGGGACTGACCACCGTGCTCGGAACACCCCCGCGTCGGCGGGGAGAACGGCGGCTACCGGCGGGGCGGGTACGGCGGAGGCGGAACACCCCCGCGTCGGCGGGGAGAACCACGCGGCGAGGAACGCCTGCAGGGCACGGGACGGATCACCCCCGCATCGGCGGGGAGCACGTCCTGGAGGCGGTCAGCGCGGGCCTTCTGAGCGGAACACCCCCGCGTCGGCGGGGAGAACGCCGTGCTCAAGGAGTCCGAGAAGAACGGCAACGGAACACCTCCGCGTCGGCGGGGAGAACCCCAAGACCACTCCGGGCGGCCTGGCCAAGAACGGAAAACCCCCGCGTCGGCGGGGAGAACCCTGCGCGCGCCTTCCGCGCTGTCCTATATGGCGGAATACCCTCGCGTCGGCGGGGACATCCCGCCCCCGTAGACCTTGCCGAACCCGGCGCCCGGAACATCCCCGCGTCGGCGGGGACAACGGGACATGCCCTTCCGCGCCGCCGTCCACCGTCGGAACACCCCCGCACCGGCGGGGAAGACCCGACGCCAGTGTGTTGCTCGACGGTCCAGTACGGAACACCCCCGCACCGGCGGGGAAGACAGGACGACGCGGGGAAGCGGTACCGGCGCCGACGGAACACCCCCGCGGTGGCGGGGAAGACGGCTCGGGCCAGACGGCGCTCCCGCCCTCGACCGGAACACCCCCGCGGTGGCGGGGAAGACGGCCATCTCGATTCGGTGGGCGCGGCGCAGGACGGAACACCCCCGCGTCGGCGGGAAGGACGCGAGCGGCGGATGCGTGGACACGATCGCCGGAGGAACACCCCCGCGTCGGCGGGAAGGACAACCTGATCAAGTCCGCCACGGGCGGCGGCACCGGAACACCCCCGCGGTGGCGGGGAAGACTCCGCCCGGGGCTTCGCGAGGAGCCCCTCCTCCGGAACACCCCCGCGGTAGCGGGGAAGACAAGAGCGCCACGATGACGACGCCCGCGTAGGTCGGAACACCCCCGCGGTGGCGGGGAAGACGACCACAAGACCCGCGTCAGCACCACCGACTACGGAACACCCCCGCGGTGGCGGGGAAGACACTTCCTGACCTGCGTCTTAGCAGGGGCTTTGCCGTCCCTTTGTCGAGCTGGTCGTGATCTGTAGACAGGCCATGTAGGCACCGTACTAGTTGTCGGGTTGGGGCGTTGTCGGTGCTGACTGATTGGGTCGAGGGGGCGTGCTGCCTGGGTTGGTGACTTTGGTTGATTGGCTGGTCAGCCAGGAGGGTTACCCCAAGCGACGACAGCGTGCCCTGGGGCCTTCTCTGGAGCGATGCAGAGCAAGAAGGGCGCCGCCCACTTCGAAGCTGGCCCCGGAGCCTTCCCCGAGTCGGAGGGGAGCAACTGGGACAGGGGCGCAGCGTTATTGTCGGCGACCGGAACACCCCCGCGTCGGCGGGAAAGGCGATTCACTGCGCCGGTTCGCCTCGGCCACCTTCGGAACACCCCGCGTCGACGGGGAGAACCAGAGCACGAAGCGAAGCTGCTCGGGGCTGAACGGAACACCCCCGCGGTAGCGGGGAGGACCCCCCTGGGCGTGGCCTTTTCCATCCCTCCGGTCGGAACACCAAGACTCCCAGTCGCCCGCGAATGCGATGCTCACCGGCGGAACACCCCGGCGGTAGCGGGGAAGACGACCAGACCCTCGGCAGCGAAGGCGCCGGCGCCGGAACCCCCCCGCGTCGGCGGAGAGGACATGCGCACCGCCATGCGGAAGATGCGCGGCGCCGGAACACCCTCGCGTCGGCGAAGAGGACGCTTCCCACGCGGCCCTCTGCTCGACCGCGCCCGGAACACTCCCGCATCGGCGGAACACGGACGAATGGTGCATGGGCAACGGCACGGTCCGCGTCGGAGCACCTTCTCGTCGGCGTAGAGGACTTGGGCGAGATCGGCCGCATCGACGACGTGATCGGAATACCCCCGCGTCGGCGGGAGGACATGGACACGACCGGGACACCGGCGAGGGCGACCGGAACACCCCTCACATCGGCGAGGAAGACGCGTTCGAGACCTGCAAGGCCGGCAGGGACAGCGGAACATCCCCGCACCGGCGGGGAAGACGTCGGCGCGGTCGCCCACGTCGTCGCAAAGGGCGGAACACCCCCGCACTGGCGGGGGAAGACGTCACGAACGACACGAAGGTGCCCACGGTGACCGGAACACCCCCGCACTGGCGGGGAAGACCTGACCTTGTTCCACACCCCCGTGAGGACGGTCGGAACACCCCCGCACCGGCGGGGAAGACAAGAACCGGGTCGCCATGGAAGCCCGCGAGGACGGAACACCCCCGCACCGGCGGGGAAGGCAGGACCGACACCTTCGCAGCCCTCCGCGACTGCGGAACACCCCCGCACCGGCGGGGAAGACGCCGGTGCCGGACCTGCCGAGACGGCGGCCGTTGGAACATCCCCGCACCGGCGGGGAAGACCTCCTGGACGTGGACGACCCCTCACGCGTGATCGGAACACCCCCGCGCCGGCGGGGAAGACGCGCCCAGCTCCTCAACGAACCGGGTTGATGCCGGAACACCCCCGCACCGGCGGGGAAGACGTGCCGTGGGCCGGTGAAAGCGCCGACAGTTTCGGAACACCATCGCGTCGGCGGGGAGGACACCCTCGGCTGGACAGCCGCCGCAACCGCCGCCGGAACCCCCCCCGCGTCGGCGGGGAGGACCGCGGGTACGAGACGACCTGGTCCTCGTACATCGGAACACCCCCGCGTCGGCAGGGAGGACCACGGGGCCCTGTACGGGCTTGCTCCGGCCGTCGGAACACCCCCGTGTCGGCGGGGAGGACTCCACCAGCACCTTTTGCGACAGCCGCAGCACCGGAACACCCCCGCACCGGCGGGGAAGACCGCTGGTCCGGTTGGGGTGCCCTGCCCGTCATCGGAACACCCCCGCACCGGCGGGGAAGACGAGGGGCCGAGGAGTCGTTCGAGCTGTCGGACCGGAACACCCCCGCACCGGCGGGGAGAACGATGCGGTGACCTGCGGGCACTTCCCCGCGTGCGGGACACCCCCGCGTCGGCGGGGAGAACACCCCGAGTTGTCACCGCGCGGCCCGTCACGTCGGAACACCCCCGGAGACCAGCCCCACCAGAGCGGGAAGATCACTGCGCCGTACGGCTCACCTCCGCCTGCGCGGAGACCACCCTCGAGGTCTCACACCAGTGCCTCGAAGCCGGGTGGTTCCTGCTTGCGCAGGGGCCACTCGGATTTTTGTCTCTGGCGTGTCGGGAGGTTGACTGGTTCCCGCTTGCGCGTGGGGGCCACGGTTTCGCTTTTCACGTTTCAAGGAACGGACGCAGAGGCAATGAGACCCGCCGTTCGTCGTTGACCACTGGCTCATACCCGCTCGCGCGGGCCTGGCTCCACGACGGAGAAAAATATGGATTCAGTACCCAGGCGTCGGTGGAGTACGGCTGTGCGGAGAGCGGCGAGCCTGCGGGGCATCGCCGTTATGCAAAGAGGTGACGGACCCCTGGGATCCGCCACCGTTGGCTCAGAAGAGCCAGCTGACGAGTTCGTTGATCAGGACACGGAGTACCGCGCTGACCACGACGCGGGAGACCTCGAGGAGGACCTCGCGTCGCTGGACGAACTTCTGCCGGAACCTGGACATTGTTTCTCCGTAGCGCCTACAGGGCCGAGGTTGCGCCACATCCCTCGAGAGGGTCGTGATTTCATCTCGGTGTGCCGTCGGCTGGAGAGCCAATGGGATTCCGCGCACCTCCCAGGGAGGCGTGCAGCAGTAAGTACTCTACGGGCAGACCTAGTTCGTGTACCTGCGGTTGACTGAATTCCCCTCCGCCGGTCCTCACGGGGGGCGCGGCAAGGCGACGAGATGTTGCAGGCCAGGATCGCGCTGTTGCGTTCTGCCGAGGAATCTGTGACAAGGAGAGCTATGCCGCTGGATGCCCGCCTTTGGGGCAAACATGCCGGACTGGGCAAGGACGCTCGTGGTGCAGACCACACGCATCCTTTGATCTGTCACCTGCTGGACACGGCGGCCGTCGCGGAGTTGGTCTGGGATGAACTGCTGACCGAGCACCAGCGGAGCATGGTGGTGGAGGCGCTGGAGGTTTCGCCTGGGCAGGCTCGTGTGCTCGCGGCATTCTGGGCGGGGCTGCATGACATCGGGAAGATCAGTGTGCCGTTCCAACTGCACCCGAACGGACCGAAGTACGCGGACAAGAAGCTACAAGCTCAGGAGCTGGGCGGTGAGCCGGGGTACGGGTTCGGTGCTGGTGCCGCACAGGACAGGCAGTCGCACGAAGCGGCGGCGCACTGGTGGCTGGCGGGGGCCTTGAGGGAGAGCGGCTATCCGGCCTCGAGGCGGCGTCCGCAGTCCAGGCTCAGCCATGCGGTGGCCCAGCTCCTCGGTGGACACGGTGGGCGTTTCCACCCGGTGGTCTACGACAAGGACTTGAGGTGCCCAGTTGCGCGTCACCCCGGTCTGGGTGCGGGCAGTTGGGAGGAGCAGCGCCGGATCCACTTCGAGGAGGTGCGCAGAGTGCTCGGCGCGGCCTCGGTTCCGCAGGGGCGGATGACGCCGGGGGCGGCTGTTGTCCTGACGGGCTTGGTGACCTTGTCGGACTGGCTGGCCAGTATCGAAGAGGAGATCCTGCCCCGGCTCCCGGACGAGGGATGGGCTGGAACTCCCGAGGATCTGGACTCCTACTGGCAGATCGCCCGCAGGGCGGCTCGCCGTCTGGTGGAGCAGGCGGACCTGCTCGGGACGGGTTTCGCCCGGCCGCCGGAGCCTGCGCAGGGCGTGGGGGAGACGGGTATTGGGGTGAGCATGGCGCGACAGATACCGGATCTGGTAGCCGAATATGGGCCGGGCCTGGTGGTGGTGACTGCTCCGCCGTCAGAGGACCGTACCGAAGCGGTCCTTCGCGCAGCGGCAGTCCTTGGGCACGCAGCGAACGCACGGGGCCTCTTCTATGCACTGCCGACCGGTTCAGCGGCCGACAGTCACATGGCGCAGGTGCACGCGTTCGCCGGGCAGGCGCTGACCGGGCCCTGGCGGTCGCTGCTGCTCCACAGCTCTTCCCGATTGAAGCCGGCGGAAGCGGTGGAGCAGTGGGCGCATGCCAACGTGACCGAGGGGGTCAGTGCGGAGCCTGGTGAGGAGTGGGCCCCGACAGCGAACAGCTGGCTCAACTCCCATCACCGCGCGCTTTTGGCTGCGCTCGGCACGGGGACGGTGGACGAGCTTCTGCAGGCTGTCATGCCGGTGAAGTTCAACGTCATGAGGCTCTTTGCTCTTTCCGGCAAGGTCGTCGTGGTGGATGAAGCCCATGCCCGTGGCGCCTGGGGGCAGAAGCTGATGCTCCGGTTCCTGGAGTGGGCCGCTGCGTTGCGGATTCCCGTTGTCCTGGCCGCGACGGCTGCGGACACGTCGGTGGATGCGATGCTGGCGGCCTACCGCCGGGGCGTAGGAGGCGGTCAGGAGCCGGTGACCCAGCCTCGCCAGTCGCCGGGGTGGTCGTTCGTGGATGCCCGGTCGGGAGGCGGGCACCTGCCTCAGCAACCTGCCGGGACCACGCGTGCCCGCACGCTCGGCATCAGAGTTGTTGACGGTTCGCCGTACGGGGAGACCCGGGCGGCTGTTGCACCGATGGTCGCAGCAGGCAACGGACGGGCCGTCGTTTACCGGTCGACGCCGGCGGAAGCCATCCGCACGTTTCATCAGCTCACACAGGATCTGCCCGGCCTTGATGTGACCCTGGTCCATGAACAGATGCGCAACAAGGACCGATGGAAGCGGCTTGCAGCCTGCCGGAACGCCTTCGCCCCCAGCGGTGGAGTCTCCGGGCCCTCTGTGCTGGTGACGACGCCGATGCTGGAGCATGTCCGGGGCCTGCACTTCGACCTCGTCATCTCTGGACCGGCACCGCTCGCGGACTTGCTGGCCCGCGCGGCGCAGAGCGTGAGTGATCGGCCGAGGCTGGTGGTGCTCCGTGCGGACAACGTGTCCGCACGGGAGGACGCCGCGCTGGTGCGGCGCACCGACCTGCTCCTGGGGGCCGGCAGGACCATTTCGCTGCCTGAAGAACTGCCCTTGCTGCTGGATGAGGTGTACGCCGACGAGCTCGTCGGCAGGTTGGGGGAGTCCGCGGCGCGTGAGCTCCAGGAGCTCGACAACCAGCGCGTGGTCCGGGAACGCAGAGCCGGCGGTACTGCGGGTTGGCTGGCGGTGCCTGGACCGCGGGAGCTCGACGGCGACCTTGGCTTGCTGAGCCGGGACCAACCCGGCCTGGAGCCCGAGCTGCTCTCCTTTGTGCTCGGTGAGGAGATGGTGCATGTGGTCTGCCTCTACCCCGGGCCCAACAAGCAGGGGCAGACGGTGTACCTGCTGGAGAACGGCGTCCTGGAGCAGAAACTTGAGCAACGCCGCCCTAAGGGGAGACCGAAGCCGGGCCAGCTGGTCCCCTATCTGATACCGGTGGCGAAGCGACTCGTCGAGGGTGTGGAGGGCGATGCCAACCCTGCCTGGCGCAGCATGGCCGCCCTCCAGAATGTTCTCCGACTGAACCTGAAGCAGGATGACGGCGAGTGGGTGTACGCCAGCCCGACGCACCGTTTCTGCATGAGTGAACTCGGCTTGAAAATTGATCGGTTGCCGTAACCGCCCACGCCGCCCGGGTACGTCCTTCTAACATGCGGTGGAAGTCCGACCACGGGGGGAGGGGCGTGTCCACGTCTGCGTCCAATCTGATCGACCAGCCATGGATTCCGGTCGCATGGCTGGACGGGAAGTCAGGCCCATCTCACGTGAGCCTCAGAAGCCTGTTCCTGCAGGCCCGAGAGATCCGCACACTGGCGATACCGGAAGCGCCGGCTCACTCTGCGCTGCTGCGCTTGCTGTACGCGCTCACCGCCCGGATCACTGCGCTGGACGAGGCCGGTCCCGGAAGCTGGGGCGATCGGCGGGAAGACATCCTTGTGCAGGGGTTTCCGGAGCAGAGCATCGAACTCCCCGACGGCTGCAAGACTGGCATCGCCGGCTACTTCGAGCAGTGGACCCACCGATTCGACCTGTTCGATCGCGATCGTCCCTGGCTCCAGGACCCTCGCCTCCCCGACCAGTGCGACAGGAGCCAGACCGCCGGGGTCCACAAGCTGGTCATGAGCCGGTCAGCGGGCAACAACCACTCCTGGTTCGGGCACTGGAGTCATGACCAGCTCATACTCCCTAACCTCTCGCAGGCGGCACTGTCGTTGCTGACCTGGCATTACTGGGGAGCTCCCGGCGGTCTCTCGAGGCGTGCGGTCGGCCAGGTGAGCCACCATTATGCGAAGGCTTCACCACTGCGCGCTGCGCTGTCGTATCACCCGGAGTGCGACAACCTTTTCCTGACGCTGCTGGCAGGTCTGACACCGCCGGACGGCGACGTCAGCCGGCAGAGCGACCTGTGTCCCTGGGAGCGCGATGACCTCCCAGACCCGCTCCAGCCGATGCCCGAGCCGCAGGGTCCCTGTTCACGGCTCACCGCCTGTTCACAGCACGCTCTCCAGCTCGTCCCGGACCAGGACGGTGAGCACACCGCCGACGCGTACATCACCTGGGCCTACAACGCCGAACGCATCCGACCGGAAGACGACTACCTGATCTGGGACATCGACAAGGACGGGAAGACCTCCCCCCGGCCCGCAAGCGCCTCCCGGTCTCTGTGGCGGGACGTCGACGCCCTTCTGCTGAAGCAGTTGGACGACTCCAGCCCCATCCAGCCGAAGGTCATGGACCACGCCTTCGACGTCAACGAGTACTTGCGCGTACGCGCGCTCGGCTTCGAACAGGACACCAGCCAGGCGGCCAACCACCAATACGTCGACTCCACGACCCCGGTCCTCCTGTCCCGAGTGGAGGAAGACGTGGTGAGCACAGACCTGCCTGTGCGCCAGCTCCGCGAACTCGGCGAGCTCTTCGGAGACCGGCTGGTGCAGGCCACGAAGGAAGCCTGGCTGAAGTACACGGATGACAAGAAGAACGATCCGGGAGCCTGGCTGGACGCGGTCGCGGCACGGTACTGGCCGTCGGCGGAGGACGAGTTCTGGTCACGATTCCGGCAACTGACCCGCTCTGACGGTGTCGAGGGTTCCGGCTTCGATTTCGACGCCACGTGCAGGGCTTTCGGGCGACACGCGCTCGATGCCTACGAGACGGTGACCGACTCCGTGACGCGCACCCCACGAGGCGCGAAGGCCGTCACCAGGGCGAAAGTGATCCTCCTGGCCGCCCTGAAAGACCCGTACAAGGCGATGGAGCAACCGCAGACGAAACGGGCGGCCAAGAAGTCGTGACCGTCGCCCGCCGACCCGAGGACAGGCATGACCTTCCAAGCCCCTGAGGCGAGCAAGTACCAGAGGAATCGTGCTGGGTACGCCGCATTCACCGCGCGCATCGAACGACTGTGCCGCACCGACCCCGGCGCCCGTGCAGGGCTGCGCGCGGGTCTGCGCCGCGATCTGGACCACCCGCGAGCCCGCGCCATGCACCGGCTGCTGACGCCGCTCCTGCCGGAGGGGTGCGACGACAGGTCAGCGCAGGCACATTACACGGTGGCCGCCCTGATCGCGGCCCAGCCCCGGCACGCCTTCGCGACCGACCAGGAAGACGACGAAGACACCGCCGACGAAGTGGGAGCGGTGACGCAGCAGGTACTTCAGGAGTACGGAGAACCCGACAAGGGGGCCGCCCCGCCCGAGCCCACCCCCTACGGCCCCTCGTTCGGCGCCACGCTGGGCCATGCCGTCATGGCGAAGGGCGCCTCCATGCGGATGAGCGCCGCAGAGAGCCGCATCAACCTCCTGACGCGGCAGAGCATCCGCGGCATCCACCTCCACCTCCCCGCCGCGGTGAACCAGGTACGCACCACCGACGCCACCATCGACTGGGGCCAATTGCTGACAGACCTCGTCGACTGGCCCTACCAGTCCGGGCGCATCAGCCGCCGCTGGCTGCAGGACTTCTACCGGATCACCGCCCGCGCCGACCAGGACTGAACCCCTCACCACAGGAGATCCCGATGGACCGCAAGCCACGCTTCATCGACATCCACGTCGTCCAACCCGTCCCCTACGCCAACCTGAACCGGGACGACACCAACTCGGTGAAAACCATGCTCTACGGCGACGCCCTGCGTACCCGCATCTCCAGCCAGTCCTGGAAGCGGGCCATCCGCGAGCACTTCCAGCACACGCTCGGCGACAACGCGCTGCGCACACGCCGCATCGGCGAGCGGGTCGCCGAAGTGCTGTGCGACCGTGGATGGGATGAGGCCCTTGCCGAACGTGCGGGGGCGCATGTCGCGGCGGGAAGCAGCATCAAGTGGGAGGTGGCCAAAGGGAAAGACAAGCAGCCCCTCACGAACAAAGTCCTGACCAACGCACTTGTCTACCTCCCCGAAGACGCCGTCGAGAAGCTCGCTGACATCGCCGAAACCCACAAGGACGCGCTCACCACGGACTTCACTGGCAAGGGGAAGACCAAGCCCGAGAGCGCCCTGAAAGGAAAGATCGACACGATCCTGACCAAGAGGAACGGGGTCATCAACCTCTTCGGCCGCATGCTGGCCGAGGTCGACCACGCCGGTGTCGACGGTGCCGTCCAGGTCGCGCATGCCTTCACCACACACACCACCGAGATCGAACTCGACTACTTCGCAGCTGTCGACGACGTCACCGCGACGAGGGGCGACGAAACCGGCAGCGGTCACATGGGCACCGCCGAGTTCAGCACCGGCACCCTCTACCGGTTCGCCACCATCGATCTCAAGGAACTCACCAAGAACCTGAGCGACGACAACGACATCGGCCTGGAGGTGGCCCGCGAGCTCGCCGGCCAGTTCCTGCTCTCCTTCATCGAATCGCTACCGCAGGCCAAGAAGAACTCCACCGCCCCGCACACGCTCCCGCACCTGGTCCACGTGGC
The DNA here is from genome assembly GCF_044764265.1 of Streptomyces sp. NPDC094147. Taxonomy (NCBI): domain Bacteria; kingdom Bacillati; phylum Actinomycetota; class Actinomycetes; order Kitasatosporales; family Streptomycetaceae; genus Streptomyces; species Streptomyces sp. NPDC094147. The sequence goes on from NZ_JBIWHT010000015.1 coordinate 23,014, forward strand.
CGTCCGCTCCGACCGGCCCCTCTCGTTCGCTGCAGCCTTCGAAGAACCCGTACGGTCTGCCGAACACGGCGGCTACGTCGGGCGCTCCGTGCAAAGCATCGACGCCTACTCCAAGGCGGCGAACACACTCCTCGGCCCCGAGCGAGTCCTGCACGCGGCACACGCATCCCTCCACCTCCACAAGCTTGAGCACCTCGGCGAGCGCCACGCGTCCTTCGAAGCTCTCGTCACCACCTCCATCGACATCGCTCTCGCCGGGGCCCCGCAGTGACCGAAATCCCCGCCCGCGGCCTGCTGCTGCGCCTGGCAGGCCCACTCCAGTCCTGGGGCACCCACAGCAAATACCTGCGCCGCGACACAGCCCGATTCCCCACCCGGTCCGGCGTCGTGGGTATGCTCGCCGCGGGTCTCGGACGGGAGCGCCAAGCCCCCTTGGACGACCTCACGGAACTGTCGATGACGGTACGTGTCGACCGACCCGGCGTCGTGCTCTCCGACTTTCACACCGTAGGCGGTGGGCTACCCGCCGATGAGACGGTGATCACCGTTGATGGGGAACGCCGGCCCAAGGGCAAAGGCACTCTGGTCTCCAAGCGTCAGTATCTGGCCGACGCTGCCTTCACCCTCGCGATCACGTCCGACGATGAAGAACTGCTTCACGCATGCGCCGGTGCCCTGCGCGACCCGCACTGGCCCCTCTTTCTCGGCCGCCGGTCCTGCCCGCCAGAGGGCCCGGTTCTGCTGGGAACCGTGGACGATCCGCTGCAGCACCTGGTCCGGATGCCGCTGGCAGCCAAAAGACCGCGCGGCGGCACGCAGCCGATCGAGTTCTACGGCGACAGACCGCTCGGAGTGCTCCCCGTGAACACCGACGCCCCAGACAGCGGTGACGGTGACCACCCCAGCGGCGAAGTCACCGACGAGCCGATCTCGTTCGCACCGCTGGAGCGCCTGTACCGGCCCCGGCCTCTGTACCGGCGTGCCGTGTACCTTCCGGATGCAAGATACGAAGGCTTCGGCACCGGCTACTTGGAGAATCTCCAGAGCTATATCGATGCCCACATCTCCCATCCGGAGAAGAACACCCAGTGACTGCGTGGCTGACCCGCATCGTGCCCTCGCCCACTTCTTCCGAGGCCCGCCGAGCTCTCAGCGGCAATACCCAGGGCAACCTTCATACCCCGCTGCACGAGCAGCTCGTCACCTACGCCACCCAGGAAGAGACCGTCGCGTGACACCCGCAGCCACCCTTGCCCGCATCCGCCTCAATCCTCACAGCCGTGACGTCCAGCGCGACCTGCGGGATGCCACACAGATGCACAAAACTCTCATGCGGCTCCTCCCCGACGGCCTCGGCCCAAGCCCCCGCCACGCGGGCGGGCTGCTCTTCCGCCTGGACCAGACCGACCACGCAACCACCGTCCTGGTCCAGGCCACCCACACCATCGACCCCGCCCGTCTGCCGACGGCCTACGGAACCACCGAACTCAAAGACCTCACACCGATGTTCACCGCCCTACGGCCCGGCCTCGGCGTCCGCTACCGCATCACGGTCAACCCCAGCAAAACCCAACGCCTGCCCCTGGAGCAGAAAGGCAGCCGAGGCAAAATTATCGCCCTGACCGGAGCTGACGCCGACCACTGGTGGCAGCAACGTGCAACCGCCGCCGGCCTGCACCTCAACACACTCGCCCCCACCACTCTCGACTCCGTCCGGCCCCGAGGCAAAGACGCACCCCCCATGCGACACCACCTCACCCGCTACGACGGCACCGCGACGGTCACCGATCCAGATGCTCTCACCCACGCCGTGCTCACAGGCATCGGCCGCGCCAAACCATACGGAGCGGGCCTACTCTCCCTCGCCCCGGCCTCCATCCGCGGCTGAGTGCCCCATACAAGGGCGGCGACCCCCGCCTCGCCGCCCCCGCTCTCGCCATGCTGCCCCGCGTCGCCGACTCACTGTCGTTCCTCTACCTGGACATGGTCCAAGTGGTCCAGGACGACACCGGAGTCTGCGCCCAGATCCAGGTAAACGAAGGCCGCACAGACCTGGTCTACATTCCCACCGCCTCGCTGTCCTGCCTGCTGCTCGGCCCCGGAGTCTCCATCACCACCCGCGCCCTGGCCACACTCGCCCGCCACGGGACCAGCGTCGTATGCACCGGCGCCGGTGGAGTACGCGCCTACGCCGGAATCCTGTCCGACTCCCTCACCACGCACTGGCTCGAACAGCAAGTCCATGCCTGGGCCGACCCCTACAGGCGACTCGACACAGCGGTCCGTACGTACGGGATGCGCTTCACCGACGACGTGCCCCAGAACGTCACCCTCGCCCAGTGGCGCGGCATGGAAGGCCAGCGGATGAAAGCCCTCTACCGCTACCTCGCCCAACAACATGGCATCGGGCGCTTTCGGCGCAACTACCATCCCGACCAGTGGCAGCAACAAGACCCCGTCAACCTCGCCCTGTCCGCAGCCAACACCTGCCTGTACGGGATCGTCCACGCCGCTCTGCTCGCATTGGGATGCTCACCAGCACTCGGCTTCGTCCACGCCGGAACCCAACACGCCTTCGTGTACGACATCGCCGATCTATACAAAGCCGACACGACCCTCCCGGTCGCGTTCTCCCTGCACGAGTCACCCAACCCGGAGCAAGATGCCCGCCGTAAGTTTCGCGAAGGCCTTCGACTTTTCCGCCTTCTGCCCCGCATCGTTGAGGACATCCAAAGACTCCTGACCCCGACTGAAGGGGACACCGAGGAGCGTTCGGAGCGGCAGGACGTTGACATGGTTCATCTTTGGGATCCCAAAGCCGGGGCCCTGCCAGCCGGGGTCAACTACGGCAAGGAGGGCGACTGAAATGCCCTCCATGCTCGTCATCGCCACCACCGCAGTCCCCGACCACCTTCGCGGAGCACTCAGCCGCTGGACCATCGAGGTGGTACCCGGAATCTTCGTCGGTACCGTCTCTGCCCGCGTGCGCGGCGAACTATGGGACGCCGCCACTGCAGTCGTGGGAGACGGCGCCGCAGTCTTGATCCACCCCGCAGCTACTGAGCAGGGCTACGAAATCCGCACCGCAGGAACCCGCCGCCGTGCCCCCCATAGATTTCGACGGCCTCACCCTCATGCGCATGGCCGCCCTAACTCACCAACCCAAATCGGTAAATGAACTGCAAAGCCCCTTCTAGAGCGCAGGTCAGGAAGTGTGTCCTCCCCGCCGACGCGGGGGTGTTCCGTTCGAGCGCGGCCCACACCCCGGTGCCCGGGGGTCCTCCCCGCCGACGCGGGGGTGTTCCGCACATGCCAGCGAACTGGTCCCAGTCGCCGTCGTCCTCCCCGCCGACGCGGGGGTGTTCCGCCGAGGTCGAGTTCACCGAACGCCTCCTCGAAGTCCTCCCCGCCGACGCGGGGGTGTTCCGAGGACGGGGGCGGCGAGTCACGACGCGCGAGCGTCCTCCCCGCCGACGCGGGGGTGTTCCGCTCGGGCCGATCGCGGATGCTCTGACGGGTCGGTCCTCCCCGCCGACGCGGGGGTGTTCCGCAAGGGCCCGATACCGGGCATGCTCAGAATGGGTCCTGCCCGCCGACGCGGGGGTGTTCCGGCCGGCAAAGGGCTCGGCGAGATCGCCCGGACGTCCTCCCCGCCGACGCGGGGGTGTTCCGGCTATGCCGCAGGCATCGGCCCGTCCGGACTGGTCCTCCCCGCCGACGCGGGGGTGTTCCGCCGGTGCGGATCACCCCGCTCAAGGACTGGGCGTCCTCCCCGCCGACGCGGGGGTGTTCCGACGGTTGGACTCACCAGCACCAGCGATCCGGGGTCCTCCCCGCCGACGCGGGGGTGTTCCGCCGCGCCCGAAGGAACCGGAGGCGGTAGTGGTGTCCTCCCCGCCGACGCGGGGGTGTTCCGAACCGCGCGATGGCCAGGACTTCCACGGCCGGGTCCTCCCCGCTGACACGGGGGTGTTCCGGAGAAGGCGTCCTGGTTCCTGCTGAACCTGACGTCCTCCCCGCCGACGCGGGGGTGTTCCGACGACGTCACTGCAGTCATCCACGCCGACGGGCACCGCCGCCGCCTCTACCTGCCCAACCAGACAGGGGAGGCGGCAGTCGAGTTCGTCATGTTCGGCCGACTGAAGAACAACATCCGCCTGATGGTCGTCATGCCCGCAGACATCGCCGATCAGGCCAGCGCAGCCATACCCTCCACCATCCCCAGCGTCTTCGACGGCACTCCCGTACCCCCCGCCTCGGCGTAAGCAGCCGCGGTCTGAGTGAACAGCCGCTCAGCTTGCGTCTTAACCCCGGCCTCGGTCAGTTTTTAGCTGGTCGAGGCAGACAAGAGAGCTCGCACGGAGCTGAGTGCCAGCTCTCAATCTTCATGCGACACACCGAGGTCGTGGCGCATAGCGGTTCTCATGGTTCGGAGCATGTCCCAGACCTCGTACTGAGCCTGGGCCGCGGTCTCCATCGTTTCGCCTGGTCCGGGGGCGGCGCGTTCGAGGCGCTTGACCTGGCCGTAGACCTTGTTCAGGGCTTGGTTGACGACACTCGCTCGCATGAGTACTTCGTCAGGAGCGATCATCTGTGCTTCGGAGTATCGATCACGGTGCGCATTCTTCGCCTCGTCGAGTGCGTCGCTGTCGGCGTCCTCCACGCCGCGTTCCCTCATGACGTGCAGGTGGCGGTTGAGTGCAGTGGTGAACTGCCGGGCATCTCGGTTGAGTTCCACATAGCAGGTGCGCCGCAGGGAACGGTTCTCGCGGATCTCCTCATGGTCTCGAACGAGCTCGATCTCCCGGCGTTTCGCTCGTTCAGAGCCGCGTTGTGTGAGTAGCGCCCCTCCCAGGGTTCCTGCGACGCCTGCCACCGCGATGATCGCTGAGCTGAGATCCACCGACGTACCCCGTGAACTTCTTCGGCCTCGTGCCCGCTACACATGGCCCAGGCCATCAAGTTTGCCGCTCCTCAGTGGCCGGGGTTTGGTGCCCTTCTTGTGGTGGGCGGGACACTATCAGCCTCGCCGGTAGCAAGGACTCTGCCCACATCATGACGGTGGCCGGGCGGCGGTTCTTCGAACCGGGCGGCCGGCCAGGCCCGGGACGAGATGGTTTCGGTGCACTGGCTGGGGAGCCCCGGTCCTCGTGCACAGGTTCCTGAACCCCCGGCGGGCGTGGGCCTGTTCGGCGGAGCCGTTTTCTCCCTGGGTGCCGGAGATCGGTGGCTAGCGGCCGCGCCAGCCGGAGCTGGCTAGAAGCGGCGATCACCAGCCACGGCTACCGGTGGCTCTGACGAAGGCCGCCCTCACGTCCGCTGAAATGCGAAGACGCTGATCAAGTCGGCAGCCTCAGCGACCCGGCTCAGCCGATCACGGACCGCGCAGACAGCACCCCGCCTATGGCGGGCACGAGCCCGGGCTCGAACGGCTCGGCCCCTGTGGCCAGCAGCATCTCCCGTCCGGAGAAAGTGCGCGTCGGGGGCAGCATACTTACGCCGGTGAAGTTGAAGCGGCCAAAGTGCCTGACCACGTAGGCAGTTGCCCCGTTCACGGGCGCTGACCGCGTAAGAGCGGTGAGCTGCTCCGGGCCCAACTCGTGACACAGGCCCCCCGAACAGGCCTCGGAGGTGATCACCTCCGAGGCATGCACCAGGGCGTTGCCCCAGGTGCGGGCCCCGTTGCCAAGGGTGTTGACCACGGTCGAGAGGTCCGCGCCGGGCGCCACCTCCTCAACTACCGTGAGCAACTGCCGAGTTGCCCGGCAGGATGAACTGGGTGTCGACGAGCAGCCCCTGGCCGTCGGAGACGACAAGTCCGCAGTTACTGAACCCCCCGTCTGCACGGTCGTTCATCCGCGCCCAGGTCGTAGCGGACAGCGGGCGCAGGGCAGGGGGGCGGTTACCGCTCGAACATCTCCCTGTTCAACGGGCTCCCACAGCACGACAGCGAAAGGCAACACTCCTCGCGGGAGCATTAGATAAACCACGTTTCAGAGCCGGACTAGGTCACGCTGCGGACTGGCGCCACACGATCCGGAAACGGTTGTGCGGGTCGTTGTTCCCCTCCGGCTGAGGCAGGACCCGGACCTGTTCGATCTCAAGGAGGACGAGTGCCTTCTTCGACGTGTGCGGGACGGTGTTCCACCAGTGGACCAGGTCATGCACCCCGCCAATCGGCAGATCACACATCGGCTCCAAGTACCGCAAGCGGGCCCGAGAAGCGCGCAGATCCTCCTTGTTGGCCTTCTGCGCGGCCAGGAACGCCGACTCGACCATCAGGCCGCGACCGTACAAGTCGCCGATGCTCACGAACCTCACGTCGGCACCCGCGATGTGCTCACGCAGCCGGGAAGCCTCGGCCTCGACGTCTGCTTGCAATGCCTCAAGGCGCTCCTGGGCGCCGGGCTTCAGCATCTCGGCGAGCACCTGCTCGGCAACCGGGTCCTCAAGGCGATCGGCATTCATGCGCACGCTGCCGCACGACGCCACCGTCTCGGTCGGGGGAGGGCACCGGTAAGAAGGAGGAGCGTCGGAGTGCACACGCGCCCCGGTCATCGCTGTCTCACAGTTGTCGCACACGGCGCAGCCGCTGGTGAGGAGGTACTCGTGCGCCTCCCGCCCGGGAGCCCGCTGCGCGCTCCGCTCGTCGTACAACGTCTTCAGTCGACGGAACTGCTCGGGCGTCAGGACCGACTCGTCCCATCCCTCGATGGGCTCGCCTGACGGGTCCAGACCCGCGATGCGCGGATTGGTGAGCAGCCGGTGCAACACCTCGCGGCGCCACGGATTACCCCGGGCAGTGGTGAAGCCTTCCGCATTCATCCAGCTCACCACCGCTCCCTCCGACTGCGGCGGGAGGTCCGGCTGACGTCCGGCATCCGAGGGCTCGCCGAAGAGGCGGGCAACCGCCTTCCTCAGGTTTGCGGCCTCCGCGGGCGCCAGCACTCCTGGGCTCGCATAGCCGTACATCCGTCCCACGCTGACTCCATCCACCTCGGAAGTGCGGTCACCTGCGACTTAGCGACCACGTAGCTCCGGCATAGGCCAATGTATATGTGTGGCCTAGCCGCACATGCCTCCCAGGTGCAGGGGCAGCAGTTTGTGTACACAGTCTTTGCAGGTGAAGGCCCTGCCACCCCTCACTGATGTGACCTGATGCACAACAACCCTTTCGAGGCTCCAAGAGTCCCACGCGCCGTATGCGGCGCTCTGTCCTCATGATGGAGGCGGTGATCCGCACCTCCTGTGACTGGCAGGACGCACATAGGCCGATACGTATCACTCAAGGCGCGACGTCCAGCACCTTCCACAGCGACGCCGTCGAAACCCGCAAGGTATCCCCAGCCGGGAACGTCTTCACCGGGAAAGACCCCGCCTTGATCAACGCGTACGCCTTGTCCTTCCCGATCGTCAGAGCCCGCGCAGCCGTCGACACACTCACCGCCACCGGCAACGCCAGCAGCTCCTCCCGAGACATCCCGCGCTGCGCACGAACCCGCTCACCAGGGGTAGGGACAGATGCGGTCATAGGTGGTCACATTCCTCTTCCCCGCGCCACCTGGCCAGAAGCATACGGCGGTCAAGGAAGCGTCTCCTTCGCTACAGAAAGATCAGGACACGTAAGGACCTCCCAGCTCACCAAGGGGAAACCAGCGTGGCCTTCAGCGGCAGCACCTACCGGCGATGCAAATGCACTGAGCCCAAGACCGACGACACGGGGCAACCACTGCTCGAAGCCGCCGGCAAACCTAAAGTCCGTGAACTTGGCTCCGCATGCCCCGACCTGAACAAGCGCGGCCACGGCTCCTGGTACTACTACCTCAAATTTCCCGACGGCCCCCGCGGCGAACGCCGACGCCCCCGCAAAGGCGGCTTCCTCACCCAGAAGAAGGCCGAGGAAGAAGCGCAAAAGCTTTGGAATGAAGCGCAACAGGGCATCGACGTCGACTCGAAGGAGACTGTTGCTGCGTACCTGCACCGTTGGCTAGCCACACGCGTCGACCTTAAACGCAGCACCCGCGGCGACTACATCGGCATCCTCGAACGGGTCTTCATCCCTACCCTCGGCCACCTAGCCATGAGGGAACTGCGAACCCGACACATCCAGGCCGTGTTTGAAGACATCTGGGCAGCAAACGCAGTCAAGGCACAAAACCGCCAGACCGCAGACCTGGCCAAAGCCATATGCGAAGCTGCGCACCGGAAGTGGAAGACAGCAGCCAAGCCTCGCCCGCCCCATCTTCGCCAAACCTGGAACGAAGCGAAGGCGGCTCTACACGAATCCCAGGCCAAGCCTCGAAAGGAAACCGGACCCGGGACCCAGCTCAAGTTCCTGGATACTCTCTCCAGCGCGCTCAAGGCGGCAGTCAGAGAGAAACTGATCACTGAGAACTGGTGTGACCACGTCACACTCCCGAAGTACGAGAAGCCCCAGCCCCTGGTTTGGACTGACGAACGTGTTGCCCGCTGGCGTGAAACAGGCGATGTCCCGGGACCCGTCATGGTCTGGACCCCCGAGATCACTGGCGAGTTCCTTGATTCAGCAGTCGACCACCGCCTGTACGCCATGTTCCATCTCATGGTCTTCCGCGCACCCCGTCGCGGCGAGGCAACGGGACTCCCTTGGGCCGAAGTCGACATGACCAGAGGGACCGCCCACATCGTGGACACCCTGGTCAGCAACTCGGCCTACGAAGTCTGGGAAGAAACCACCAAAAGCCGAGCTGGCAACCGCACCATCACGCTGGACTCCGCCACCTTTGCCCTGATGACAGCCTGGCGTGACGTACAGCAAGAGCAGCGTACTCAATGGGAAGCGAAGCACCGCAAGGATCCGACCAAGTACGGACCATACGTCAACTCTGGGTACGTCTTCACGGCACCAGACGGCCAGCCCTGGCACCCCGACAACGTTTCCAAGGCCTTCAGCCGACTCATCCAGAGGCTTGGACTACCGCCCATCCGTCTCCACGACCTACGCCACCGCGCCGCGTCATTCAGCCTCGCCGCTGGCCTCTCAATGAAGGCCATTCAAGCCCTGCTCGGCCATGCCTCCTTCTCGCTGACCGCCGACACTTACACGAGCCTCATGCCGCAATTCGCGAAGGCAGAGGCGGAAGCCACCGCCGCAATAGTGCCCCGCAGGAGGGCACCTGGCACTCCCTCTGACCCAGACGCTAAGCCCACACCAGCGAGGCAAAGGGAACCGAGGTTCACGCTCGTCCCCTCAAACCCCTCCGGTAGTCGACTCGCAGCGTGAGCCAGCGATGTCGTGGTGGGAGGGTCGTTGAGGCAGGCCGCCGGACCGGATGTCCGCTAACCAGCGTCTGGGGGACAGACGGGGGACAGAAGGCTACGGACAAAGAGGGAAGGACAAGGGCATGCGAGGACCGGATCTTGGCGTGAGGAGTCCGGCGGCTCCGGATCTGCAGCCGGCGAGTCGGCCCAGCCGTCGGTCTTGACCTGCTGAAACACGGGCGTTTGCCGGGCCGTGCCGCGTACTGACCCGCTTTGCAAGGGTCATGGGGACACGTGCCCGAAGCGAGTAGGTTGACCGCATGAGCAATCTCGATCGCCAGCCCGCGCTCTCCGTCTGCGGCGGACGCGGCTTCGTCGTCGCCGAGCCGGTGCGCGAGCTCCTCTCGCCCCGCACGGTCAAGCTCGGCGAGTCCACCGAGGTGCGCAGGCTGCTGCCGAACCTCGGCCGCCGGATGGTCGGCGCCTGGGCGTTCGTCGATCACTACGGCCCCGACGACATCGCCGACGAACCCGGTATGCAGGTGCCGCCCCACCCGCACATGGGCCTGCAGACCGTCAGCTGGCTGCACCAGGGCGAAGTGCTGCACCGCGACAGCCTGGGCAGCCTCCAGACCGTACGCCCCAGGGAACTCGGCCTGATGACGTCGGGCCGGGCCATCAGCCACTCCGAGGAAACCCCCAAGTCGCACAGCCGGTTCCTGCACGGAGCACAGCTGTGGGTCGCCCTGCCCGACGCCCACCGCGACGTCGAGCCGCACTTCCAGCACCACGCCGAGCTGCCGCACGCCACCGCGCCCGGCGTCGACGCCACGGTGCTCCTGGGCGAGTTCGACGGCGCCACCTCGCCCGGCAGCACCTACACCCCGATCGTCGGCGCCGACCTCGCCCTCACGGCGGGCGCTGAGGCGCGGCTGCCGTTGAACCCCGACTTCGAGTACGCGGTGCTCGCGATGTCCGGCGAGGCCCACGTGGACGACGTACCGGTACTCCCCGGCTCGATGCTCTACCTCGGCTGCGGCCGCACCGAACTCCCGCTCCGCGCCGCCTCCGACGCGGCCGTGATGCTGCTCGGCGGCGAGCCGTTCGAGGAGGAGATCCTGATGTGGTGGAACTTCATCGGCCGTTCGCAGAGGGACATCGAGGAGGCGCGGGAGGCCTGGATGTCGGGCTCGCGCTTCGGTGAGGTGAAGGGGTACGACGGGGGTCCGATCCCGGCCCCCGAGCTGCCGCTGGTGCCGCTGAAGCCGCGAGGGCGGGTGCGCTGACCCGGGACTGCGCCATGGGTGGCGAACGGCCCGCCGCGGCTGCCGCGGTGGGCCGGATCGCGCCACTCGGTTGGCGTGCATCCACGGCTGGGGCGTAGGGTTCGCACCGTTGTTTTCAAGGCACCTCGTTCGGTGAGGCGTCTTCACGGACACAGGCCACTGATCCCACCCGTCGAGAGACGCTCCCGATCAGGCCAGGTCTCCCCGGCTCAAGGGGTGATCCCAAGTGGCTTCCCCCGCAAGGGGATTACGCCGTGGAGTGCCAAAGCTCTGACGAGTTGGGGTGAGCCGGTCTAACGGGTCCGGAGCCCCCTGCCGCGATGCCGGAGCGCCTGCGCTCACGACCCGGGGGAGGCGAGATGGACAGTAGTCCGGGCCACAGTCGGCCCCACCATCCGTGTTCCTCGCCGTCTCTTCGCGGCGCCAGGTAGCCACAGCCACGCGTGACCTGCCCGTCTGCCGCCGACCGTACTCGTGTGCGGACCGGCGGAGCGCGCCCGGTCCCGGCGGCTCGTGTGTCGACGCGCGTCCTGGTGCTGCCCGGTTCCCCGCCGTGTCGGGGCCAGGGGGTGTTCACTCTGTCTGCCAACAATCTGCTCATGACCACATCCGCACGTCTGCGTGACCGTCGGGTCCAGCTCGCACGCCGTGCCACCGCCTCTAAGGCGGTGCGCGGCTCCCTCGTGTCCGTGGCCGGCCTGGTCGGCGGCCCCGTCACCAACCAGGCCGGCGACGACGTCGGACGCGTGGTCGACGTGGTCGCCCGGCTGTACGGCACGGACCCCTATCCGCCGGTGACCGGACTGGTCGTCCGGGTCGGGCGCCGAAGCGCGTTCCTCCAGGTCGACGCCGTCGAAGAGGTCAACGCCGGACAGGTCCGGCTGCGGACCGCACGGATGGACCTGCGCGAGTACGAACGCCGCCCCGGCGAAGTACTGCTGGCCCGCGACGTGCTCGACCACCAACTGGTGGACGTCGACGGCATCCAGGTCACCCGCGCCGCGGACCTCTACCTCGCGCCCCTGGCCGAGCGCATCGTGCTGGTGGGCGTGGACGTCTCGCTGCCCACACTGCTGCGCAGGCTGGGGCCGCGGCGCTGGCAGGCTCGGCCCACCCCGGAGCGGGTGCTGGACTGGCAGGCGGTGGCCCCGTTCGCCGAACACGCCACCGAAGGACCGGCCCAGGTCCACCTGCGCGGCACGCGCTCCTCGCTGCACCAGCTGAGGCCCGCGGACCTGGCCGACGTACTGGAGGACCTGGGCCGCGCCGAGCGACAGCAGCTGCTGGCCTGGCTGGAACCCGGTCACGCTGCTGACGCCCTGGAGGAGATGGAACCCGGCGAACTGGAGAACCTGCTCCGCGAGGCCGGACCCGCCTACGCAGCGCGGATGCTGGGGGAAATGGAACCCGACGAGGCCGTCGACGCACTGCGCGACCTCGGCGCGGACGAGCGCGAGACCCTGCTCGACCAGATGCCCCCGCCCCAGGCCACCGGCCTGCGCGGACTGCTGGCCCGCCCCGAGGACACCGCGGGCGGCGCCATGACCACTCGGCTCGTCACCGCCCTGCGGGAGCACACCGTCGCCCAGGTCCGCGGACAGCTCGCCGAACAGTCCGAGCACCGTACCGAGATCGACGCCGTGGCCGTCCTGGACGGCGACGGTCGGCTGATCGCGGACATCCCGCTGTTCCACCTCACGGTCGCCGAGGACAGCACGACCATGGGCGACGTCGTGGACTGGCTCGCCCAGTTCGGAACGCAGGTCGTCGTCGGCCCCGACACCCCCGTCGACGAGGTGGCCGACCACCTGCTCGCCTCGCGCGCCTCCTCCCTCCTGGTCGTCGACGAGAACGAGAGCCCGCTGGGGCGCATGCTCGCCGACGACATCCTCGACGCCCTCCTGCCCGAACGCGGGCGCCGCCACTTCCGGAGGTTCTTGCAGTGACCCGCGACGCGGACACCTTCACATCGGACACCGCTCCGGACGGCGCGAGGGAGCCCGAACCCAGAAAGGGCTGGAAGCGCATCGCCGCGGTGGCGGCGATCGCCGGCCCCGGACTGGTGGCCGCCAACGCCGGCAACGACGCCGCCGGTATCGCCACCTACGCCTCGGCGGGCTCGCAATTCCTCTACGGCACCCTGTTCTTCATGGTGCTGGTCACGATCGCCCTGGTCATGGTCCAGGAGATGGCGGTCCGGCTCGGCGCCTACACGGGCAAGGGGCTGGGCGCCTTGATCCGCGAACAGTTCAGCCTGCGCCTGACCGCACTGGCGGTGTTCTGCCTGCTGCTGGCCAACACCGGCCTGGTGGTCTCCGAATTCGCCGGAATCGGCGCCGCCTTCCAACTCCTCGGCGTACCTAAATGGGCCGTCATCCCCCCGGCCGCGCTGCTGCTGTGGGCCCTGGTGCTCTTCGGGTCCTACCGCTGGGCCGAGCGGATCTTCCTGATCATGTCCCTGGCGTTCTTCGCCTACCCCGTCGCGATGGTCCTCGGACACCCCGACTGGGGCCAGGTGGGCACCAACCTGGCCATCCCCCACATGGAGGGCAGTCAGGCGTTCATCCTGCTCGCGGTCGCGCTGATCGGCACCACCGTCAGTCCGTACATGCAGTTCTACGCCGCCGCCGGCGTCGTGGACCGCGGCGCGAAACCCGAGGACTACAAACTGATCCGCGCCGACGCCGTCCTCGGCGCGGTCTTCGCCTGTCTCATCAGCCTGACCATCATCATCGCCACCGCGGCCGCCATCGGCGGCACCGGCCCCCTGCAATCCGCCGCCCAAGCCGCCGAAGCACTCAAACCCGTCGCGGGACAAGGCGCCGAACTCCTCTTCGCGTTCGGCCTGATCGGTGCCTCCGCCCTGGCCGGAGCCGTCGTCCCGCTGTCCGCCAGTTACGCGGTGGGCGAGGCCGCCGGAGTCGAACGTTCCGTCTCCCGCCGCTTCCGCGACGCGCCCCTGTTCCTGGGCCTGTTCACCGCCCAGATCATCCTCGGCGCCGCCGTCGCCCTCACCCCCGTCAACGTCATCCAGCTCCTCATCGGTACCCAGGTGCTTCAGGGCCTGATCAGCCCCGTCGTCCTGGTCTACCTGCTGGTCCTCACCAACCGCCGATCCGTCCTGGGCGCCGCCGCCAACGGCCCCCGCTACCGCATCGCCGCCACTCTCGTCGTCCTCGCCGTCGCCGCCATGTCCACCATCCTTCTCGTCCAGACCCTCCTGAGCTGGATCGGCTGGGCCTGACCCGCGCCGAGCGCACTCAACCCTGGCTGTGGCGCGCCTCGGCCGCGTCGACGAGGAGGGCGGCGACGTCGTGGGGCAGGCCGAGGCGGCCCACGATCCAGGCGGTGTCATGGCCGTGGAGTGCGAGGACCCACGCCATGTAGAGGCGATTGAGGTCCGGGGCGTCGGGGCCCAGCAGCAGGGGGCGGACGGCTTCCATCGGGAAGCCGTCCAGCGTCCGGGCGGTGAACCAGGACGCGTCCACCGACTCCGGGGATACGGAGGGCTGGTGGCGTACCGCGATCCTGCGATGCCGGTGAGCCAGGACGGCGGTCATGGCGAGGACGGCGATGGACACGCCGAGCAGGAAGCCCGTGATCCCGGGGCGCAGCCCGGACGGGGCAAGACGCAGCGCGGTGAGCTCCAGGGCGGCCACCAGGAATACCGCCAGCAGGACGGCACCCTCCCGGCCTTCCCGGGAGTGGGGGCGATGGGTCGTGATCACGGTGTTCTCCTTCCCAACTGCCGTGCCACGCAGGGCAGTACGGCTCAGGCGAGTACGGCTTGGGTGGGTCGGGCGGCCTCGTTGTCGTCGGCGTCGCGGTTGCCGTCGAGGTGCCAGTGCAGGTCATGGATGCCGGGTTCCAGCGACAGGCGGGCGACGACCTGTTCCAGCGAGCGGGTGACGTCGCCGCTGACGACGACGGTGGCCCTCAGGCTGGTGGCGCCGGATTCGCGACGGTGCGCCCGCAGCCCGATGGGAGCCAGACCGGAGGCAGTGAGGGACTGCAGGAGCAGGGCGCGGATGTGCGTCTCCTCGGTGCGGTCGCACTCCACGTGGACGATGGCGGGGAGCTCGGCGTCCCGGTCGGTGCCGCCGGCCGGGGCGTGGTCCAGGAGCCGTCCGGCCGGACGCAGCAGTACGTGGACGCCGAGCACGGTCAGCGCGAGGATCAGGGCGAAGGCGAGGTGACCGGATGCGGCCAGGACGCCGACGGCGGCCGAACACCACAGTGTGGCGGCGGTGTTGAGGCCGCGTATCCCGCCGCCGTCGCGCATGATCACCCCGGCGCCGAGGAAGCCGATGCCGGAGACGACGTAGGACGCGACGCGGGTCGGGCTGCCCGTGTCGGAGACCGCCTCGCTGTACAGGACGAAGGCGGTGGCGCCGACCGCGACCAGGGTGTTGGTGCGCAGCCCGGCCATGCGGGCGCGCCACTGGCGTTCGATGCCGATCAGCGCCCCGCAGCCCAGGCCGGTGGCCAGGCGCAGCAGGAAGTCGGCGGTGGTCAGAGCGTGCATGGGGCACCTCCTCGATAGCCGTCGGCGTGGTGGTCGCGACGGCGGGCGGAACGGGGGTGCTCCCGGGGGCGCGGGTGCCGGTCAGGGCGTGCGCGGCGGGGCGGCCGGGAGCGGGTGGGTGTGCGGCCGATGGTGGCCGGGACTGTTGCTGTCCATGGTGTCGCCCCCTTCCTGTCGGCGCGCGGCGTCCTGCCGCGCAGTGGTGCGGCTGATGCCGCGGTACGGGTGGCCGAGGGCCTGGATTCACGCCCGTCGACCGCTGCACCACAATACTTGCACAGATACGCAACAAGGGGCAACGGGGGCCGCCCTCAGGCCCTGCCCCCGGGGGCTCCTGCCCGGATTCCCGGTCGGCGCGCCACCCCGCAGGTCGCTGCGGCTATTCTATTTGCGTGGATATGCAAGTGACCTCGCCGGACTCCGTCGCCGTGGGCCAGGCCGTCGCGGTGCTCAAGGCGGTGGCCGACCCGACGCGGTACCGGCTGCTGTGGGCGCTCAGCCGGCAGGAGCTTCCGGTGAGCACCCTTGCCGAACTGCTCGGCACCCATGTCGCCGCGACCTCCCAGCACCTGGCCAGGCTGCGGGCGGTGGGCCTGGTGAGCCCCCGCCGCGAGGGTACCCGGATCTACTACCGGACCGGTCCCGCGGACGCCCGGCACCTGCTGGAGGGCGCCCTGCTCGTCGCGCGGGCACAGGAGACTCACGTACAGGTCGACGGGGAGTCCTGATCAGGTGGTCGGCTGGAGGAATTCCAGTCGGTTGCCGACCGGATCCTGGGTGTAGAAACGGCGGTAGCTCGGCAGGCTGACGTTCCAGACGACCGGGGCACCGTGCTGTTCCAGCCGGGTGGCGAGCTCGTCGAGGTCGGTGACGCGCACGGCGGGGTGAGCCTTGCGGGGCGGGTGGAACCCGTCCTCGATGCCCACATGGATCTGCACCTGGCCGCCGTCGGCGGCGAACCAACAGCCGCCCCGGCGGGCGAGCCCGGATGGCTGGGGAATCTCCGTCATCTGCAGGGCGGTGATGTAGAAGCTGCGCAGAACGTCCTCGGAGCCGGCCGGGGCAGCCAGTTGGACGTGGTCGAGTGCGGCGAGCATGGCGAACGGACCTCCGTTCAGTGGGTGTGACGAGGTTCCGGGCACGCCGCCCGGGGCGGGGTCAACTCACGCCGGGCGGCCGGGTGTTCACTGGCCGAGTGCGACCTGGACGATCTTGATGACGACCAGGATCATCGCGATCAGCAGGTAGGTGCGCAGGGCTCCCATGCCGATCTTGCGGCCGGTGGCCATGACCGGGCGGCTCAAGGTCTCCAGGGGCGGCATCCGCCAGGTGTCGCGGCCGGTGCGGTCGATGGGGTCTTCCTTGGTGCCGGTGCGCCGCCGGGTGAAGGAGTATCCGGCGGCGAGCACTCCGGCGACGCCGCAGCCGGCCATGATGTCGAGGATCGCGTTCGCGGTGATGTCGGGGAAGAGGACGGAGGCGGTGAGGATGATGGAGAGAGTGACCAGGACGCCGACGACCGCGGCGGTGAAGGCGTTGGTCTTGGGGCCGTTGACCCAGGGGCCCAGGACCTGCTTGTCGTTGCAGAGCAGCAGCAGGAAGACGGAGGCGGAGGGCAGCAGCACTCCGGCGAGCGTCTGGACGCCCTGGGTGAGCAGGCCGAGCGGGGAGCCGGGGATCAGCACGATGGTCGCGGCCACGGCCACCAGGCCCGCGTAGATGGCGTAGAAGCCCTTGGCGCCCTTGACCCCGCGGTGCAGCGAGTGCTTCATGCCAAGTACGTCGCCGATGGCGTAGGCGGTGGAGAGCGAGACGGCGAACGCGCCGATGATCGAGGCATCCAGCAGGGCGACGGCGAAGAGGACTCCGGCGATCTTCCCGGCGTGTGCCTCAAGGCCGGTGGCCAGGCCCGCGGCGTCGTCGAAGTTGCCGAAGTCCTTGGTGCCGGCGAAGGCCGCGGCGGTCATGCCCATCAGGGCGGCGCCGCCGATGACGACGATGGCGATGCCGATCACGAGGTCGGCCTTCTCGTACTTCATGAAGCGCGGGGTGATGCGCTTGTCGATGACGTAGGACTGCTGGAAGAACAGCTGCCACGGGGCGACGGTGGTGCCGACGATCCCGATGATCAGCAGCATGACGGTGGCCAGCTCGCCGGAGCCGCCCGGCATGGACGGTACGACGAAGTCGTGCGCCATCTGCGAGGACGCCGGGTGGATGATGAAGTACAGCGGAATCAGCAGCAGCGAACCGGCGCAAAGGAAGATCGCGATCCGCTCGAAGCGGCGGAACGACCCGGTGAACGCGGAGGCGATGATCACCGCTGCGGCCAGGATCACCGACGCCACCTTGGGCAGCCCCAGATAGCCGGCCGCGAGCGTGATGCCGATGAACTCGGTCACCAGGGTGAGGGCGTTGAGCAGGAACAGGTCGATCACGGAGAAGGCGCCCCAGAACTTCCCGAACCGCTCCAGGATGAGGCGGGCGTGGCCGACGCCGGTGACCGCGCCGAGCCGCAGCACCATCTCCTGATTCACATACAGCACCGGGACCAGCAGGAGCAGGGTCCACAGCAGGCTGGTGCCGTAGTTCTGTCCGGCCTGGCCGTACGTGGCGAACGCGCCGGCGTCGTTGTCGCCGACCATCACGATCAAACCCGGGCCGACTATCGCGAGCAGCGTCTTGAGCTTGGCGGACAGGCCCCGGCGCTCGGCCTGGTCGTCCAGTTTGATGGTGCCGAGCGCGCCGCGGATGTCGCCGACGTGGGCGTCGTCGAGAACTGCCGCGCGGGGTGCCGGAACGGTGGGCCTGACGGGTGCGGTGGTCATGGTGGGTCTCCCAACTCCCCTGGCAGGGGGAGGTGTTGGGGGACGCACGGCAGCAATCCTGCCCGCGAGCGCGGCTCATCGCCCCGGGGCGGCCAGGGGGCCGCGCCGGGCATGGGCGGTGTCGCTGCTGCGCTTGCGGGAAAGGTGGTTACCGTGCGCCACGGAAGAGCGAGGGCATACGGAATGAGGGGCAACTGTGGCCCGGACTACTGCAACTGCAATCCATGTCTCTCGCCTCCTTCCGGCCGGAGCGCACGTGGGCGCTGGACGACGCGGCAAGGAGCGGACCGGGCGTGACCCGGTTCACCCCAACTCGTCAGAGCTTTGGCACTGCACGGCGTAATCCCCTTGCCGGGGAAGCCACTTGGGGTCACCCCTTAGGCCGGGGAGACCTGGCCTGACCCTGGGCGTCTCTCGACGTCGTGGGGTCAGTGGCCTGTGTCCGTGCAGACGCCTCACCGAACGAGGTGCCCTCTTCAAACCTCCAGAAGCATAGCCTCTTTGTTGCACGATCACGCAACTGCTTGGTGAACCTTTGACGCGGAACGGCTCGTTCGGGTCCCCTCGGCACCGCCGCCCCGGCGCGGGTACTCTGCTCCGCGACATGCACACCACAGGGAGCTCATCGGTGGATCACGACAGCAAACCCGCAGGCAGCACGGCCGTCGGGCACGGTCTGCACTGGCGAGGGGTGATCCGTACCCGGCGGGCCGTCATCACCACGTCGCTCGCCGTCGGCGGCCTCGTCGTCTCGCTCAACTTCGGCGGACTGCTGGGCAACCCGGACAGCCATCAGTCGATGACCTCCCGGGTGATCGCCGGCATCAGCGCCGGGATCTTCCTGGTGGGCGCGCTCATCGCGGTGCGCGGGGCCACGGACGATCTGGTGAAGCTGCTGACCGGCCGGATCAGCGACAACCGGTCCGCCGCGCTGCGCGTGATCTGCCTGCTCTCCGGCTACGCGCTGGTGATCCTAGGCGCGCTCAGCCTGCTCCGGGTGGAGTGGAGCAAGCTGCTGCTGGGCGGTGCGCTGACCGGTGTGGTCCTCGGGATCGCCGCCCAGCCCGTCCTCGGAAACATCTTCGCTGGCCTGGTGCTGCTGGTCTCGCACCCCTTCACGATCGGCGAGAAGGTCAGCGTCCAGTCGGGACCGCTCGGCGGCCGCATCGAGGGCGAGGTCACCGACATGACTCTGCTGTTCGTCGAACTCCACACGGAGGACGGCAAGATGCTCCTCCCCAACAACGCGGTCCTCGGCGCGGCGATCGGCCCGCCCGCCCGCGAGACGCCGCTGATCTGAAGGGGGGGAGTGCCCCCTGACACATTGCAACGGCCTCTGGGGGCCTGACCTTCGACACTGTTTTCGCATTGCGCAATCAAGCAACTAGCATGCGGGGCGAAGGTGTTCCTCCTCGCGGGTGTGTCCATGCCGCTGGGGCCGCGAGGCCCGGGAACGCGACAGATCCGAGGGGGAGAACGAACACGCCATGATGGGCCACTCGCACGCCGTCAGCGGTGCACTGCTCTTCGCAGGGACAGCGCCGTACCTGCCGCCGCTGATCATGCACACGCACCTGGCGCCGCAGGAGATCTTGATGGGCACCGTGCTCTGCGCGGGTGCCGCGCTGCTGCCCGATCTCGACCACCATGACGGCACCATCGCCAACTTCCTGGGCCCGGTCTCCAAAACGCTCTGCCGTTTCGTGGCCTGGATTTCCGGCGGGCACCGCCACGCCACGCATTCGCTGTTCTTCGTGGCCTTCATGACCCTGGGCAGCTGGGCCGGGGTCACCTACCTGGGCCGCCCGTTCACCGTGGGCATGACGTTCTTTCTGCTGGCGCTGGCGGTCCGGGCCCTCAATCTCTGCCCGCCCGGCCACGGTTTCCACGCTTGGGGCACCATCGTGGCCATGGCCGGTCTCGGAACCGCCGCCATCGCCAAGTTCATTCCGTCCGCGCCGGGCTGGCTGCCCTACGCGATCGGCCTGGGCTGTGTGGCGCACCTCCTGGGTGACTCCATCACCAAGCGCGGTGCCCCGTGGCTGTGGCCGCTGAAGACCCGCTACGAGATTGTGCTGATCAAGAGCAGCGGCAACAAGATGGAGACGGAGATACTCACCCCGCTGATGGGCGTCGCCACCATCGCCATGCTGTGGTTCAGCGTCCTGTCGCCCCACCCCCTCGGCTGACGGAATGGCCTCACGGGCTCGCCATCGGCCGCAGCGGTGCGATGCGCCGGTCATCGCCGTGCGCGCCGCCGCGGCACGTCAGCGTGGTGCGATGCGCAGGATGCCGGCGATGGTGCCTTCGTAGACGACACCTCCGGGCGCGATGGTGCCGACCTGCTGAAGGGTGTCGTAAGGCGCGCCCGCTCCCAGGGGCAGGGTGCGGGTGACCTTGCCGGTGTCGGGGTCGATCTGGGCGTACGAGAAGGAGTCCCGCGGCGATGGCGTGCCGGACCCCGGTGTCGCCGGCTCGCGCAGCACGGTGTGGATCCGGTGGTCGCCCAGGGAGAGGCGGGGCACGGCGGCGGAGCGGACCGTGCTGTCCCACTTCAGGTCGCAGCCCGTCCCGTCGCGGCGGACGTCAACTCGGCTCATGCCGCCGGTGAAGGGCGCCGACGGGGGCACGCTGGGGCCCGCGTCCGGTGGCAGCGCGGGGTAGGGGTAGCCGTACGTACTGGCCACGAACACCGAACGGCCCGCACCGATGGGGGAGTTCTCGCTACCGCTGCCTCCTGCCTTCAACACCGGTACCCTGCACACCTGTTGGCCGTCGCGGGTGCGATAGACGAGGAGGTTCACGGTGGGGGCGGCGTTGTCGACGAGGGTGACGTAGTCGGTGCCGGTGCGCGGTCCGAAGAAGGTCGGTGTGGAGCCGGTGCCCCAGCTCAGCTGCCCGGGTTTGCGGCCCGGACCCCGGTCGTAGCCCTGCCGCCAGCGGATGCGGGGAGTGGCGTCGGCCGGGGCGGTGAGCAGATACGTCGCGTACGTGGTCGAGACCAGGGTGCCCTCGGGGGCGGTGGATATGCTGTTGGCGATGTGCTCACCGGCGGGCAGGGCGAGGGTCTTCACGGCCCCGGTTCGGTCGTCGGCGGTGCCGACGACGCCGCCTGCGGTGGCGAACCACACCCGCCCGCGCCAGTCCGGGGACAGGCCCACCACCGCGTCGCCCGCCGGCACCGCTCCGGCCAGCGAGAGCGAGTGATCCACGTACAGCCGCCAGGTGCCGTCCTCGTTCCTGCGGTGGGCGATGCGCAGCAGGTCGCGGTTGCCGTCGACGACCACCAGGCGGTCCCGGTTGTCGAGATACGCGTAGACGCCACCGAGCAACGAGCCCTTGGCTAGCGGGAGTTGGGCAAGCGAGTCACCGGTGTGCGGGTCCAGGAGATGCACCGTGGGGATCTGCCCGGCGTGCGTCGTGCACAGGGCGACGGGATGGCCGTCGGAGCCGTCGAGCACGGTCGGGCAGGCCGCGGCGAGCGCGGCCAGGTGCGAGGTGAGCGGGCCGGTGCCGGGGCCGGACAGGCGGGTGGCGTCCGAGGAACCGGTGTCGGCGTGCATCGTCGCGGTGCCGTCCGGACCCGCGTACGGGTTGTGCGGCGGCAGCGGCACCCGGTTCGGGCAGGCGGTGGCCGAGGCCGCCCCCACGGAGAGGAGGCAGGCGGCCGCGACGACAGCGACGCGCGAAGAGAATGCGGAACGCATGAGGACTCCTGTCCAAAGCAGTGGAGAGAGTACGGAACTCCCCCGCGGAAGGGGATGTGAACCCTCGCTCGCCGAAGCGGGGCCCTGGCGGCAGTGGTGCGCGGCGGGGAGTCTTCAGCGGGCGAGGCGGCGGGCGATGCGCAGTGAGCCGAGGTTCACGGTGGCGCCCTGGGCGCGGGCGCGGACCAGGACGCCCACGGTCCGCACTGTGATCATGGCGAGCACCATGAGGACGAACGCGGTGCCGTAGGTGGCCGCAGGGACGTGATGCCGGATCGAGAACGCGGCCAGCGCGTGGGTGAACCAGTGGGTGGAGCCGTACGCGAAGCCGAGGCGCAGCACCATGGCGAGCGTCCAGAGCGCGGCGTACGGCCAGCCGGCCACGGTGACCACTCGCGAGTCGGCCGGGTCCCGGCGGACCTGGATCAGCGCGATCGAGGCGAGCCCGAACGCCAGCCCCGCCGCGAGCCCGCCCGCCTCGATCAGCCGGGCGGTGCTCCCGGAGGGCATGGTGTGCAGGTACTTGAAGCCGACGCCCGCGACGATCGCGACGGGCAGCAGCAGCCGCTTGGCGTCCGGACGGCGGGTGCCGAGCTGGGTGGCGAGGATCGCGACGAAAAGGCCGGTGTAGAGCAGGTAGTCGCTGACGCTCATGGTGTCCTCCAGGAAGAGTGACCGCTCATCTACATCTCCAAAGATGCATCCCTGAAAATGCATCTGTCAAGATGAATCAGTCAGGATGTATAGACAGAGATGTATCTTGGAGGGATGGAGATGAGTGACCTGTACCAGCTCGGCCGTCGGCTCGCCGAGATCGCACTGGAGGACATGGGTGCCGATGAACTCGGCCTGGCCCCCGGCGAGTTCCTCGTCCTTCAGGACCTCTTCCTCAACGGCCGCAGCCCCATCAAGGACATCGCCCAGCGCACCGGCCTGGCCCAGAGCCGCGTCTCCACCAGCGTCCGGTCCTTCACCGAACGCGGCTGGGCGACCACCTCGGCCGACCCCGGCGACGGCCGCAAGACCCTCGTCGACCTCACCGAGGACGTCCGCGCGGCCGGTACGAAGCGCCGCGCCTCACGCGCCGACAAGACCTTGACCGCGGCCCTCGCCGGAGCGGGCGAGGACGAACGGGCCACCCTCACCGCCGCCCTCACCCGCCTCCACCAACTCCTCGTGGCGGACCAGACGCCTCGCCGGTTCCCCGACGCGGCATCAGGCCCGTCCGTCCGGAAGACGAGGCGGGCGTGACGGCCGCCTCGGGCGAAGGCGCCCACGCGCCGCAAGGGACGGCAGCACGCTCTCGCGGGATCCGCAACCCGGGCGCCGCCATGCGAGGGTGACCCGGCGGGCCTAGCGTGGAACAGGATTGATGTCCTGCCCGGACGTCGTCGTCCGGGTGTCCTCGTCCGGCAGGAGGCCTGCCCATGAGGTATTCACGGATCCATTGGCGCAGGGCGTGCGTGGGGCTGACGGCGGCCGCGGTGCTGGCCGTACCGGCGACCGTGGGAACCGCGTACGGTGCCACACCGCCCCCGGGGCCGTCCCCCTCCGCGTCGAGCTCCAGCAACACCGGCTTCCCCGAGCTCAGTCCGGCGGTCGCCGCGCGCCTGGACGCCGCCGTCCGGCAGGTCATGCGCGAGGCGAACGTGCCCGGCGTGACGGTCAGTCTGTCGGCGCCCGGCAAGGGGAGCTACCTCCGGTCCTTCGGTGTCGCCGACAAGGCGTCCGGCGCCGCCATGGCGCCCGATCTGAACACCCGGATCGGCAGCGTGACCAAGACCTTCACCGTGACCGCCCTGCTCGAACTGGTCGACCAGGGCAAGGTGGGGCTGGACGATCCGATCTCGAAGTACGTCACGGGAGTCCCCAACGGAGACAAGATCACCCTGCGCGACCTGGCGGACATGCGCAGCGGGCTGTTCAACTACTCCGCTGACCCGGGCTTCGTCAAGGCATTGCTCACCGACCCGAAAAAGCCGTTCACGCCACAGCAGTTGCTGGCCTTCGCCTTCAAGCACCCGGTGCAGTTCCAGCCCGGTGAGCGGTTCGTCTACTGCAACACCAACCTGATCCTGCTCGGCCTGGTCGTGGAGAAGGCAGGCGGCATGCCGCTGAACGACTTCATCGCGCAGAAGGTCGTGAAACCCGCCGGGCTGCCCCACACCCTCTTCCCGACCGGGAACGAATTCCCCAGCCCGCACGCCCACGGCTACACCGACCAGACCCTCTCCGGAAAGGTCGAGGACGCCACGGACTGGAACCCCTCCTGGGGCTGGGCGGCCGGAGCGATGATCTCCGACCTGTCGGACCTGCGCAGTTGGGCCAGCACTCTCGCCACCGGCACCCTGCTGTCCCCCAAGACGCAGGCCGAGCGGCTCAAGACCCTCCCGACGGGGATTCCGGGCGCGGGCTACGGTCTGGGCGTCTTCAACATCCAGGGCTGGATCGGCCACAACGGCTCACTGCCCGGGTACGAGTGCCTGACCATGTACCTCCCCGAAGCGAAGGCCACGCTGACCGTGGTCCTCAACACGGACATCCTGCACAACAACACGGAGCCCAGCACTCTCTTCGGCCAGGCGATCACCCGCATCGTGACCCCCGGGCACGTGTTCAACATACCGGCCGTGGAGCCACGGCCGACCTCCTCGCCGACCACGTCTCCGGCCTCCCCGTCGCCCTCCCGGTGACGGCGGTCGGCGGGTTCGTCACGGTCGCGGTGCGGCGTCCTCCCGTCGCGGCACGGTCGGTTCGCCGCGGCGGACCGAGCCGGGCGCACGGGCGGCCGGACGGTCGGCGCGGGCGGCGGAGGTGAGCTGCCAGGGGACGCTGGTGACCATGACACCCGGGGTGAAGAGCAGCCGGCTCTTGAGCCACAGGGCGGACTGGTTGTGCAGCAGGTTCTCCCACCAGTGCCCCACGACGTACTCGGGGATGAAGACGGCGACCACGTCCCGGGGACTCTCCCGGCGCATCGTGCGGACGTATTCGACGACCGGCCGGGTGATCTCGCGGTAGGGCGAGGCCAGCACCTTCAGCGGTACGTCCACGTCGAGGTTCTGCCAGCGCTGTTGCAGGTCCGCCGTCTCGTCCTTGTCTACGGCGACGGTCAGCGCCTCCAGGCGGTGCGGCTTGAACGCGCGGGCGTAGGCGAGGGCGCGCAGGGTCGGCTTGTGGATCGTGGAGACCAGGACCACCCCCAACACCCTTGACGGCGGCACGAGTTCCTCGCGCGGGTCCTCGACGGCCAGCTCCGTGGCCGTGCGGTCGTAGTGGCGGCGGATGCCGCGCATCATCAGCCACAGCACGATCGCGGCGAGCACCGCCAGCCAGGCGCCCTGGGTGAACTTGGTGATCAGCACGATGACCAGGACCAGCGCGGTGACGCACGCGCCGAGGGAGTTGATGATCCGGGCCGACTGGTGGCGGCGGCGGGCGGCCGCATCGCCTTCGGTGCGCAGGGCGCGGTTCCAGTGCCGGACCATGCCGAGCTGGGAGAGCGTGAAGGAGGTGAACACACCGAGGATGTAGAGGTGGATGAGGCTCGTGACGTCCGCGTTGTACGTCCACAGCAGCGCGCCCGCGACGACCGCGAGGGCCAGGATGCCGTTGGAGAAGGCGAGCCGGTCGCCCCGGTTGTGCAGCTGGCGGGGCAGGTAGCGGTGCTGGGCCAGGATCGAGGAGAGCAGCGGGAAGCCGTTGAAGGCGGTGTTCGCGGCCAGGATCAGGACCAGCGCGGTGGCCGCCTGGATGACGAAGAAGCCGATGCTGTGGTCGCCGCCGAACACCGCCGAGGCCAGCTGGGCGATGACGGTCTTCTGCGTGAAGCTGTCGCAGCCGCCGCCGATGCCCGTCAACTGGCAGGAGTTCTCGGTGATATGGACCTTCGCGATCAGCGCGAGCGCCGTCACGCCGACGAACATGACGACCGCGATGATGCCCATCGCCGCCATGGTGCCCGCCGCGTTCTTCGACTTCGGTTTGCGGAAGGCCGGCACGCCGTTGGAGATCGCCTCCACGCCGGTCAGCGCCGTACATCCGCTGGAGAAGGCGCGCAGCACCAGCATCAGCAGGGCGAGACCGGTGAGGTGCGAGGCGGACTTGTCGGGGCTGATCCCGTACGCCGCCGACTCGGCGACCGGCGCGTCACCGAGGACGTAACGGAGGAGGCCCGTGGCGACCATGATGACGACGCCGCCGATGAAGAGGTAGGTGGGCGCGGCGAAGGCGCGGCCGGACTCGCGTACGCCACGCAGGTTCATCGCGGTCAGGATCGCCACGAAGCCGAGGGCGAGCAGCACTCGGTGCCCGGCCAGGGAGGGTATCGCCGAGATGATGTTGTCGACACCGGAGGCGACCGACACGGCCACCGTCATCACGTAGTCGACGAGCAGGGACGCGGCCACCACCAGACCGGCCGACGGGCCCAGGTTGGTGGACACCACTTCGTACGACCCGCCGCCGCTCGGATAGGCGTGGACGACCTGGCGGTAGGAGAGCACCACCACCGCCATCAGCGCGACGACCCCGGCCGCGATCCATGGCGTGAAGTGGAGGTAGGCCAGGCCGCCCAGGGTCAGTACGAGCAGGATCTCCTGCGTCGCGTACGCCACGGAGGACAGCGGGTCGGAGGCGAAGATCGGCAGGGCCAGCCGCTTGGGCAGCAGGGTCTCGCCCAGCTCCTCGCTGCGCATGGCACGGCCGATCACCAGGCGCTTGAGGACGCCAGTCACGTTGAACACGGCGCGAGCGTATGAACAGCTGAGGGGGAGTGACCGTTAAGGAGCCGTCAAGGTTCGCGGGATCTTGGCGCAAATTCGTGATGAAGTGGGCTATTTGAGACCGGAGAGCTTGAACACGGTGCGGGCCGTTTCCTTGTCGAGGCGGGCCGCGATCCGCCGCAGTGCCGGCTCGCCGCAGCGGAGCGTGCCGCGGTCCGCGCTGGTGCGGGCGTCCGTGTCGAGGACGTGCCACATCGCGGGGTTGGCGATGAGCACCCTCGGATCGATCTCGGCCCGGTTGCCGTCGGCGTCGCGCAGCACCAGGCGTTGAGCCACCCCCGCGGAGGTGCGGACCGACACCAGCCGGTCGGTGCGGACCTCGGTCCGGCCCAGCAGCCCACGGGTGACGAGACGGCCCCGGCTCACCGACACCTGGACCGGCCACAGCACGGCGAACAGGAGCAGGGCGAGAGCGGCCCACACCGCGGCCCGCCCATTGGTGAGGGTGGCGGCGCCGGTGTCGACGGCGAGCAGCAGCCCGAGCAGCAACAGGGCGCAGCCGACCGCCGAACGGGCCTCACCGGCCCAGGTGGTGTCGTGCACGACACCTTCGGCCGCGGTCGAAGGACGTCTCGCGGCGCTGCGGATGGTCCGTCGTCCCATGGTTGGGGACGGTAGGGGCACGCACGCGCCCGCGGCCGCTCATTGACGCGGCGCTGATGCGGGGGCGGCCGATATTGACACGGTCCCTACGCCGCCCTGACGGCCCCGTGACCAGGAGTCGTGCGGTTCCCCACGCCCCTTGTGAGGCGTGACACCGCACCGGACTTCGGCAAGTCCGCTCAGACCCCGGCGCGGGTAAGCGCGTGCCGTTTCGCGGCGACGTCGCCGGTCGCGTAGTGGACGTACTCCCGTTGCAGGCGGAACCCGGCGGTCCAGGCGAGGAGGCGGCTGGCGCGGTGGTGGCGGGAGCAGGTCCAGCTGGGCGTGTTCCCGCGGGCCTCGACATCCGCGCAGAGCGCCAGGACACAGCTGAGGGCGAGCTGCTCGCGGCGGTGTTCAGGGAGGGTGACGACGGCGATGTCCTCGTAGCGGCTGCCGAGGAAATAGGTGCAGGCGACGGCGAGCAGGCGGTCCTTGTGGAAGGCGCCCCAGGCGTGCCCGGACCCGGCGAGCCCGGCGGCGCCACCCCAACTGGCGTGAATCCAAGCTGAGTTGGCGTCCAGCGAGGCGAGTGCGAGGGCGTCGGTGGCGACGAGGCGGCGCACGGTCACACCGCGCGGCGGCTGCGGCCGGGAGGTCGGCTTCTCGCGGCGTACGTACACCATCCGCTCCCAGGGCACGACCCGGTCGAAGGCCGAGCCGAGCGCCGGCAGGAAGCGGTCCGGGGTCAGCACATAGCGGTCGGCGAGCGGGGCCAGCGAGGCCGGGTCGAGGGCGCCCGGGTCGCCGCTGAGCAGGACGTGGCCGGCGCAGGCGACGGCGACCGCACGCGGGTGGTCGGGGTGGTCCGCCCAGAGGCGGCCGACCCGGGTGGCGAGGACGTGCTCGGCCAGCGCGGTCGGCCCGGCGGTCCCGCGGGGGAACCGGCGCAGGTGGGCCGGGAGTTGGTGCGAAGGGAGTTCGATGAGCACGTCGGGTCACCTGTTTCGGTCGTGGGGTACGGAGTGGGGGGACTGAACCCGGCGTTGGGTCTCCCGGGTTCAGTCCGCCCCTGGCGCATCGGCTGCTAGCTGTTGGCCTTGCTGCCGTGGTTCGCCTTCTTCTTGCGGCGGTCCCTCTTCTTGCGGGCGCGCTTGGACATGGGTGGCTCCTTCAGTGGGTGTTCGAGCGGGTGTTCTTCAGGCGCTGTGGCCGACGAGCAGCGACGCGAGCTTGTTGAGGCGCTGGACCGAGCGGTTCTCGGTGGCGGCGGGTGCCGGGTCGACGCGCTCGTCGCGGTCGTAGTAGGCGCCGTTGATGATCTCGGTGGCCGGGTCGCAGAGGCGCGCGACGTGGGCGGCGCCCTCGGCGGCGCTGGTGCCCTCGTGTGCGTACAGCGGCAGCAGGGCGGTGTCGCAGATGCCGGGGTGGACGGAGACGGCGGTCACGCGCGGGTCGGCGGCGAAGACGGTCAGCGCCAGCTGGGACTGTGCGTAGGCGGCGAGCCGGGAGTAGCGGCGGGAGCGGTTGGGGTCGCTCCACTGGATGTTGCCGGTGCGGTGCAGCGAGGAGGACACGTTGACGACGCGGCCGCCGGGGTCGCTGGTGAGCGCGGGCTCCAGGAGACAGGTCAGCAGGTAGTGGGCGAGGAAGTTGACCTGGAAGGCGATCTCGTTGCCGTCGGCGGTGATGGTGTGCCGCTCGGGGGCGGCCATGCCCGCGTTGTTGACGAGGACGTCCAGGTGTGGGTGGACTTCGGCGACCCGTCGGGCGAGCGTCTCGACCTCTTCGAGGCGGCTGAAGTCGGCGGCGTACGCGCAGAGTTGACCGGCCTCGACACCGGCCGTGGCGATGAGGCGGTCGGCGGCGGCCTGGGCCTCGTCGGTGGTGCGGCCGTGGACGAGGACGGTGGCGCCGCGCTCGGCGAGCAGGCGTGCCGTCTCGTATCCGATGCCGGAAGTGGACCCGGTGACCAGCACGGTACGGCCGGACAGGGACGCAGAAGTCATGAGGAATTCCTGGGTGTGGGTACGCCGGAACCGCCCGGATTCGGGGCGGCGGGCGTGCGGGAAGGAAGCGCGCGTACGCCGCCGGGCGTGGGCGCGACGGCGGCGTACGGCGTAGGGAGGCCTGGCTCAGAGAGCCGGCACGAGAACAGCGCGCACTACCGGGGGCGCCGTATTCGGCGGCCGGTCGTCATGGCGCAGACTGCTGTTCACGGGCCCTATACAACTGCCTTGCGCGGGGCGGCTCAAGAGCGGCGCGCAGTCCTTGACGAGGCTCTGATACGGCTCGGCGGAGGCCCGCATGTGGGATGCGGACGCCGTCGAGGTGGCTCTCTCCGTCCTCACCGCCTGGAAGGTGGTGGACATGGAGGTCAAGCGCTTGACGGCGATACACCCCCTAAGCCGCTTCCGGCAGGTGTGGCTCGGGTGTGTCGGCGGCCGGGGTTCCTGCCGGCTCCTCGATGTCGGGGAGGACGCGGAACAGCCGGACGAGGCCGCTGGCGCTCAGCGCGTCGGCCACGGCGGGGCTCGGGGACACGAGGCGCAGGCTGCTGTCCAGGGAGCGGGCTCTGCGTGCGATGGCGACGAGCAGCCCGAGGCCCAGGGTGTCGCAGGAGGTGACGCCCGACAGATCGAGGAGCAGGCGGATTCCGGGACCGTCGCATGCGCGCAGCAGGCGCTTGCGCACGTCGGGCACGGTGGTGAGGCCCAGGCTTCCGGTGACGACGACCGTGCGGGCCTCGTCCGCGGTTGCGGCATCTCTGAACACCGTGCGCCTCCTGGGAGCGATCCTCGCGCCACCGGGGCTGTGACTGTGCACGTACAAGCCTAGTCCCGCCTCTGCCCGCGCCGCGACGGGGACGGTCCCTTACGCAACGTCGTCAGTCGTACAAGGCGGCTCGGCATCGAAGCCGGGCCCGCCGTCGGTAATCGGCCGCAGCGAGCCTCAGTGCAGCGGAACGGGTGTGCTGGGTGGAGGCTCTTGGGCGGGCGTGCCGTCCGCCAGGGTTGGAGGGAGGTCGTCGAGTATGGTGAACACTTCGTCCAGGCGGACGATCCGCAGAACCTTCGATATCTGGGGAATGCCGCGTATCAGGCGCAGTTCACCTCCTCGGCGGACCATTTCCTGACGTACCGTCAAAAGTAGCCGGATGCCGCCGGCGTCCAAGAAGGTCACCGCACGCAGATCCACGACGACCCCCCGGGTGGCCAGCCGGGTCAGTGCGTGAACGCGCGGGCCGAGTTCCTGATGGGCCAACATGTCCAGCTCGCCGTGCAGTTCGATGATGATGATGCCGTCCACGGAGCGAGTCCGTAGCCGGAAGGCCAGTTCG
This sequence comes from Streptomyces sp. NPDC094147, assembly GCF_044764265.1. NCBI lineage: Bacteria > Bacillati > Actinomycetota > Actinomycetes > Kitasatosporales > Streptomycetaceae > Streptomyces > Streptomyces sp. NPDC094147. The sequence goes on from NZ_JBIWHT010000015.1 coordinate 53,306, forward strand.
TCTGCGCCCACGTCGCGCCTGCCCGTCTCCCTGTGCGCCAGGTGCCCGGATATCGCGCCCCGCACGCGATATCTCACTCTCCGTAACTTCAGGGGATCGTGAAGAGAAGCCGATACGCAAAGCCCCTGCTAGACGTCATGCCCCAACGATCAGCGAAACTCACGTGCGTGACACTCTGTAATTTCGCCAGTTTTCCGCGCCGGGTTCGGCTCCGGTGGCTCCGGCATTGCCGGCTGCTCGGCGGACGAAGGTGCTCGTATGGCGGAGGTGTGCTCCGGCCCCTCCGGGGACTACCCCTTGGCCGCCGGGCGGTACGTACACACCTGCGCGCCCGTCTTTTCGCTGGTGACGGTGGAGACCAGTTCGAGGGCGCGCAGCCCGCCGTCCTCCGGGAAGATCGACTTGCCGCCGCCGAGGAGGACCGGCATGTGAATGAGCCGGAGCTCGTCGACCAGGCCCTCGCTCAGGAGGGTGCGTACGAGCGTGGGGCTGCCCATGACCAGCAGGTCGCCGCCCTCCATCGCGCGCAGGTCGCTGATGCGGGCGACGGCGTCGTCGCCGGGGATGCGCGTGGTGTTGTGCCACGTGAGCTCGTCGTCGCCCAGCGTCTGCGTCACGACGTACTTCGGGATCGCGTTCATCCGGTCGGCGAAGGGGTCCCCGGCCCGACCGGGCCACGCGGCGGCCATGGTCTGCCACGTACGGCGCCCGAACAGCAGCGCCTCGGCCTTGGCCGTCGCCTCGGCGAACGCGCCGCCCACGATCTCCGGGTCGAAGAACCGGTGCGACCAGCCGCCGTGCGCGAAACCGCCGTCGGTGTCCTCGTCGGCACCGCCCGGTGCCTGCACTACGCCGTCCAGGCTCATGAACTCACTGATCACGATGCGCATGGGACTCGCTCCTCTTTCTCACTTCGGGTGTACGGCGGTTCCGGGGGTGTACGGCAAGGGAGACTGCCGCCCTGGCCAAAAATAATCGCGTCCACCGGGCCCCGCCCGACGGATGGAGGAAGGGGCGAGCACCATGACCGCCATGGAGTCGTTCATCGACCGCCTTGACTACCCGATGTACGTCGTGACGGCGGCGGCCGACGGGGAGCGGGCCGGCTGTCTCGTCGGGTTCGCCTCGCAGTGCTCGATCGTGCCGGTGCGGTTCATGATGTGGCTGTCCACGGCCAACAGGACGTACCGCGTGGCCCGTGCGGCCGACGTCCTGGCGGTGCACCTGCTGGGCTGTGAACAGTACGCGCTGGCCGAGCACTTCGGGGGGCGGACGGGGGACGAGGTCGACAAGTTCGCCGGCGTCGCCTGGCACGAGGGCCCCGCGGGCGCGGTCGTGCTGGACGACGCGGTGGCCTGGTTCGTCGGGCGCGTCGAGCGGCTCGTGGAGGGCGGCGACCACGTCGGGTTTCTGCTCAGCCCGCTGGAGGCCGCCGCTCCCGGGCCGCCGTCGCCGGACTGGGAGCCGTTCCGGCTGAGCGACGGCCGGAGCATCGAGGCCGGCCATCCCGTGCCGGACGCCTGACGCGTCAGGGGCGGCTCTTCGCCGGCAGTGCGCCGATCTCCGCCGCGGTGCCGGTCTCGCCGAGGCGGGGGAAAGATCCGGCCGATTCAGCTCTCGGCGCCGGCCCTCAGCGCCCCCGTCGGCCACACCACGTCGACCCGTACTCCGGCCGCTCGCGCCGCGGCCACCGTGTCCGCGGTGCCGCCGCGCGCCGATGGCGTACTGCCGTCCCATACGGCCACCAGCCGGTCCGCCCCCTGGAGCAGCCGGTGGTTTGCGGCCTCGTAGGCGGGCTGCCCCGCGTGCTCGTACGGCATGACCACCAGGTCGTCGGCGGCCTCGCACAGCGCGTCGAACCGCGCGAGGTCCGCCGCGCGCACCACGGCCTCCCGGTAGTCGCGGGACGGGATGATCGCGGACAGCCGGCCGCCCAGTGCGAGGACTTCCTGGGCGAAAAAGGTGTCGGCGCCGCGGGCGAGGCACGAGCGACCCACGAGGCCGTCGCCGCCCAGCCCCGTGAGCAGCTGACGCAGGGCGGCGCGCACGGGCCCGGCGGCCTCCGGCGCCAGGTCCATATGGCCGGTGACAGCGATGGTGGGCACGCGGCAACTCCCTTTTCGGACGGGGTTTTCCGCCGTCACGCTACCCGCTGTCGGAGCCACTGCGAACGCGTCACAGGGCGAGCCCGATGAATCCCAGGGCGTAGGTGGCGCCGAAGATGACCGGGACCCACCGCTCGACCCGGGTCAGGGGCAGATAGACGCGCCAGTCCTCACCCCGGTGGAGCGCTTCCCATTCGCCGGCCCGGAAGGCGCGGGCCGGAAGCCGTTCCTCCAGGGCGCCGATCACCCGGAACTTGCCCTCGTTCAACTGCCGGTAGGAGCGCAGCGTGAACCACCACGCCGTGCACATGGCCAGCAGCACCAGCAGTCCCGCGAGGAGCAGCAGGACGGAGAGCCTGCCGCGGTGCTCCTGGGACAGCCATGCGCCGAGGAAGGCGACCAGGCCGCTGTGGAGCGTCAGGAAGAAGGTGTTGGCCAAGTTGCGGCGGGCGCTGACCCGGTCGGCCATCTCCACGCACAGCTTGTACTGCTCGAACACCGCCGCGTGGTAGGTCGCCTTCGCGTCGGTGTAGTCGGACGCGGTCACCTGCTCGTTCCAGAGCACCTCGCTGATCTCAGCCATGGCGGCATCATTCCCTACCGCCCGCCTCCCCACCACTGCCTTCAAGAACTGCTAACTCGATCTCCGAATAGCTGTGTTGACGCTGCGTCAGCCGCCAACTAGCGTTGCTGAACGGGTGAGTTGATTGCATCGGAACGAGAATCCTCCCGGTCGTGAGGGTGAACGCGCGGCGCCGCCGGGCGGCGACTTCGCGGCCCTCCTGTCCCTCCCGCCGGAGAAGCTGCGGCGGCACCCTCGGATGCTGTACGCCCGGCGAGCGGGCGAGGCGTCGGCGAGGGCGCTGGGCTACGCTCACGGCGGCGTCTCGCAACGCTACGACGACCTCGCCTTCCGGTACGAGAGCGCATGCCCCGAGCAGCCCTACGCGACCGTCGAGACCCTCGCGGGCCTGGCCGAGCAGGAAAGGCGCCGGGAGCGGCTGCGACCGCCGGACGATCTGGCCGAACTCGCCGCGCAGCACGATTACTTGACGCACCGTCGGCTCGTGCCGCCCGACGGCCGCGCCCGGTACGGCATCGAACGCGGCCTGCTCTACGTCATGGCGGAACGCGACGGCGAGGTCCTCGGCAGGTTCCCGCTGGGGCTGCCGAACCGGACGCTGGACGCGCTCGCCGAACCGGCCGACCTGCGCCCCCAGCCCACCGACTCGATCCGGCCGCACCTCGCCGAATCGCTCTGGCTGCCCCTGGACGAGCTCATCCGGGGCGGCCGGTTCCTTGAGATGAGGGAGGCGGCATCCCGGCTGGCCGTCGGCGTCCACGTCGGCCACCACCACGTGTTCGTCTCGCACCGCTGGCTGAGCACCGCGCATCCCGACCCCGAAGGGGTGCAGGCGCGCATCGTCGCCTGGCATCTGTTCGCCGCGCTGTGCGAAGCGGTACGGGTCGCCCACCGGCGCGGACTGCACACGCCCCGCAGAGTGGCCCGCGTCCTCAACGCCCCGGTCGGGGCGGCCGGTTCGGACCTCGTGGAGTCCCTCGTGGTGGGGGTGCTCCGAACTGCCCTGGATCAGGCGGCACTTGACGCCTTGGCCCAGGAAGTGGACCGCGTCGATGCGGACGCCGTCGACCAAGGCGCCGCGCACGCCCGCGACGACGCCGGGCTGAGTCGGCTGCACGGTCTGCTCGGTCAACTGCCCGGACTGCGACCCCTGCTGGCCAGGATCCGGCTCTGGTACGACTACAGCTGCGTCCCGCAGGCTCCCCGCACCCCCGAGGAGGACCTGCGCTTCCGGCGGACCCTGCGCTCGCTGCCCCTGTTGCAGTGCGCCGGGCGCACCCTGGTGGTGCTGGACGACGTGGCGGACTACCTGGGCCGGGCCTGGTGCAGCCTGGAGGCCGCGACGGCACTGGTGAACACGGTCAGCGGGCGCCCCGACGTGCTGCCCGCCACCGAGTCGGCGCGGCGGCGCGACCCGGGCGCCGACGCCGACGTACTGGAGCGCCTGGTCCTCGACCGCCAACTCGTCATCTGGCGCGGTCTGTTGGACACCGAGGTGTTCCGCCTCCAGTCGCGCGATGGGTGCCTGCGGCGGCTCGGCCTGTCCATGGCCGACCCGGCCGACCTTCCCCACATCTACGACGGCATGCTCTCCGTCGCGGTACCGCCGGGCCGCCGGAGTCCGCATTCCCTGGTCACCGGGGTGTTTCCGCTGCCCGTGATGGGCCGGGGAGACGTCCTCATACCGTCGCCGGACTACGGCGGGAACCTGCCCGTCGACGGCGAACCACGGACGCGGACCATCGGCACACTCGACTGGTGGGGCGCGCTCGACCTCCGGAGCTACGCACCGGAGGGGCACGGTGACGGCCGGGCGCCCGACGCGCCACCGTACTGGCAGCTCCCGGCCCGGCCGGACCGACGGCCGGTCTGCCACGTCGCGGTCGTCGCGGAATGCGAGGGAGAGGCCGTGCTGATCTCCTCCTGGGTACGGCAGCGGTGCGAGGAACTGGAGAGGCTGCTGGGCGTGCGGGTGGGTTCGGGGAGCTGGACCGCGGTGGACCCGGTTCCGGTGGGCCACCGCGTGGACGGCCGACTGGGCGTGCGCAGCGTCGACGCCGATGTGTGGGTCCTCGTGGGGAAGTCCGGTCCGGTGGCGAGCGAAGTGGGCCAGGCGCTGGGCAAACTGCTGGGCGAGGCACGCATCCCGGCGGTCACCGTCTCTCTGAACCGTTACGCGGAGAACGTGTCGCAGATCGTCGGCGACGTGGCACCCGGTGAACCGCCGTGTGCCGTCCTCGCCGGGTGGGAGAGGGTGCCGGGCCACCCGGCCGGGTTGCTGTACATGCACCTGTACCGCCACCTCCTGCAGCCGGAAGCCCCGGTCGCGTGAGCGCCGCGCGCCGGGGGCGGTCCGCGGACGGCGATGTGAAACGTGTGCTGGGCGCCCTGGACGCCGCCCATCGGGCGGGTGACGATGCGAGGTTCCGGGCGCTGTGCGAGCAGTACGCCGTCGTTCTGGACGCAGGCCGGGAAGAGTGGCTGCGGGCTCCGCAGCACGTGGCGGACGCCTTCCGGCAGAGCCCGGAACAGGCGCGGCCCTACCTCCGGATGATCCTGCGGGTGGCCCGGGAACTGGACGCTCTCGGCCATCCCGAGTCGCTGCGCCGGCTCGCGGGAGCCGAACGTCCGGGAAGCCCCCAGGAGAAGGTGCACGAGGCGCAGTTGCTGGCCGAGGACGGGGAGCAGGAGGCCTGCGAGGCCCTGCTGCGCGAAGTGCTCGACGAGTTCACGGGGGACAGCGGCTGGACGTCGGACATCCACGGCAGGCTCTGCGACTGCGCCGCCCGACGGAACGACCTCGACACGGCCATCGCGCACGCGCGCCAGGCGCACGCCTTCGCACAGCAGGCGGGAGGACGACGCGTCGCGGACACGGCCACGAGTCTGGCGGCCCTGCTCGCGGCACGCGAACTGCGGCTCGGCACACCCGACGGAAAACGGCTGGGCGCCTGCCGGGAGACCCTGACACGCGCGCAGAAGCTCAGCGACCGAGCACGGTTCGCGGAGAGCAACCGCCTCCTGCGCGAACTCCTCACCCAGGCGTCGACCTGGCCCCGCGACGCGGCGGCACAACGCCACCTCGGCAAGATCTACGGACTGATGGGGCTCAACCACTTCTACGCGGGCGATCGCGACGAAGCGAGGGCATGGACGGAGCGGGCGCTGCACGAATGCCGTCGGTGCCGGGACACCGTGGGTGCTGAGATCTACCGCGCCAACCTGGAGGAGATCGGCCGCGCCGATCCCCCGCCCATCGCACGGCGCGGCTGACCAGCGGCACGATCGCCGGTCAGCGGCGCTTGCGTACGTCCCCCGAAGGTGTCGTACGCCCCCATGGGTGCCGGTGGAGGGTCAGGAGCGGGGAGCGCGGGGCTGGTCGGCCTGCTGTGCGCTCTTCTCCTTGTTCTTCTCCTTGATGCGCACCGATTCCTTGCGGACCTCGGCCTGGGTGGCGCGCTCCTTCTGCAGCCACTCGGGGTTGTCCTGCTTCAGCGTGTCGATCTGCTCGGTGGTGAGGGCCTCGGTGACCCCGCCGCGGGCGAGCCCGGCGATGGAGATGCCCAGCTTCGCCGCGACCACCGGCCGGGGGTGCGGGCCGGTGCGTCGCAGGTCCTGGAGCCACTGCGGCGGGTCGGCCTGCAGGGCGTTCAGCTCGGTGCGCGAGACGACACCCTCCTGGAACTCGGCGGGGGTGGCCTCAAGGTACACACCCAGCTTCTTCGCCGCGGTCGCGGGCTTCATCGTCTGGGTGGTCTGGTGCGACGTCATGGGGTCAAGAGTAGCGAGCATGTGCGATACCTCCGACCACGACCGGTAACCTGGCGGAGTGACAGGCTCGCAAGAACCCCCATCGTTCCGGCTCGCCTACGTTCCGGGTGTGACGCCGAGCAAGTGGGTGCGGATCTGGAACGAGCGGCTGCCCGACGTCCCCCTGACCCTCACCACGGTGTCCGCCGCCGAAGCCCCCGACGTCCTGCGGAGCCGTGGCGCGGACGCGGGGTTCGTGCGGCTGCCGATCGACCGTACGGATCTCAGCGCGATCCCCCTCTACACCGAGACGACGGTCGTCGTGGTCCCCAAGGACCATCCCGTGACGGCGGTCGAGGAGGTCTCCGCCGAGGACCTGGCCGACGAGATCCTGCTGCATCCCCTCGACGACACCCTCGACTGGGAGCGTCCGCCGGGCCTGCCCGCGATCGAGCGGCCCGCCACGACGGAGGACGCCATCGAGCTGGTGGCGGCGGGAGTCGGACTCCTGATCGTCCCGCAGTCGCTGGCCCGCCTGCACCACCGCAAGGACCTCACCTACCGGCCCGTCACGGGCACGCCCGAGTCGCGGGTCGCGCTGTCGTGGCCGGAGGAGGAGACCACCGATCTGGTGGAGGAGTTCATCGGGATCGTCCGCGGACGGACCGTCAACAGCTCCCGCGGCCGTACGCGGACTCCGGAACAGCCGAAGCAGAAGCGCCCCGACAAGGGCGGCGCGCAGCGCAAGCCCGCGGCCGGCAAGTCGACCGGCGGCAAGCCGACCGGCAAGAGCCCGCGCGGCGGCTCCGCCACCCCGAAGAACGCCAAGCGAGGCAAGCCCCGCCGTCGGCCGTAGCCGTCCCTGCCCGGTCGGCCGCGCTCAGCACGGCCCCGGTCAGGAAGATCCGGCAGCCGCCGATGGTGCTGAGCCGAGCGGTCAGTCGCCGGTGGGCTGGGCCCGTACGTGCATGCGCTCGCCCTGCGCCCCGTACAGGGAGAGGAACTCGACGGGCCGGTCGCCCGCGTTGGCGAAGCCGTGCGGGGTACGCGTGTCGAACTCGGCGGCCTCACCCGCGGTGAGGATCAGGTCGTGCTCGCCGAGCGCCAGCCACAGCCGCCCCGACAGGACGTACAGCCACTCGTAGCCCTCGTGCACCTTCAGCTCGGGCCGCACTCCGTCGGGGGCCTGCCGGGGCGGGACGATCTGCTTGTAGGCGTGCAGCCCGCCCAGGAACCGGGTCAGCGGTACGAAGGTCTGGCCGTGCCGGGTGAAGGGCTGCGGGTGGATGCGGGGGTCGCCGGTCGCCGGGGCCCCGACCAGCTCGTCCAGCTGCACCCGGTACTCCCTGGCCAGCGGAAGCAGCAGCTCCAGAGTCGGTTTGCGCTGCCCGGACTCCAGGCGGGACAGGGTGCTCAGCGAGATCCCGGTCGCCTCGCTGACCTGGGCCAGGGTGCTGCCGCGCGCTCGCCGCAGCGCCCGCAGCCGCGGTCCCACGCCGGTCAGTACGTCGGTGAGGTCGTCTTGGGCCATCCCTCCATTTGCCACAACGGCAACCAACTTTGTCAAACGGGAAGGGCCGGGAGCAGCATCGCGGCATTGGAGGTGTCGCACATGAACGAGCGAACGGAACACTCGATGAACAGCACGCCCGAAGGCGGCCGTCAGCACTACGACGCGGTGGTGATCGGGGGCGGCGCCGCCGGACTGGGCGGGGCGCTGACCCTCGCGAGGGCGCGGCGCTCGGTCCTGGTGGTCGACGCGGGGCAGCCCCGCAACGCCCCGGCCGACGGCGTTCACGCCTATCCGGGACGCGAGGGCACCCCGCCCGCCGAGCTCCTCGCCGACGGCCGCGCCGAAGTACGCGGCTACGGAGGGGAGTTCATCAGCGGCAGCGCGATCGCGGCCGAGCGGCTCGAAGGCGGCGGTTTCCGGGTCGCCCTCGCCGACGGCGGCGAACTCCGCGCGCGCCGGCTCCTGGTGACCACGGGCATCGTCGACGAACTCCCCGGAGTCCCGGGACTCGCGGAGCTGTGGGGCACGGACGTACTGCACTGTCCGTACTGCCACGGCTGGGAGGTGCGCGACCGGGCGATCGGGGTCCTCGCCACCGGACCGCTCGCCGTGCACCAGGCCCTGCTGTGGCGGCAGTGGAGCACGGACATCACGCTCTTCCTGCACACCATGGGCGAACCCGACGAGCAGCAGTACGAGGAGCTCGCCGCCCGGGGCGTCAGTGTGGTGGCCGGCGAAGTGACCGCGCTGGAGGCGCGCGACGGCCGTCTGCACGGAGTACGCCTCGACACCGGGAAGGCGATTCCCCGTCAAGTACTCGTCGTATCAACGAAGTTGACCGCACGGGCGGAGCTGCTCGCCTCGCTGGGGCTTGAGCCCACCGATCTGGAGATGGCCGGGCAGGTGATCGGCAGCCGCATCGACGCCGACGCGAGCGGCGCGACCGCCGTACCCGGAGTGTGGGTGGCCGGCAACGTGGCCAACCCGACCGATCAGGTCATCGCGGCCGCCGCGGCGGGGGTGCGGGCCGGGGCGGCCATCAACGCCGACCTGATCGCCGAGGAGACCCGTCGCGCCGTCGCCGCCCGCCGGGCGCCGTTCTCCGCACACCTTGAGCGCGAGGTCTGCGAGGTGGTCCTGGGCGACCGTCGCCACGGCCTGTGACCTGCGGCCCGGCCCGCGGGGTGCGTCCCGCCCGGTGCTGACGGCACGTAATCTTCCTGTGGCCGGGCGAGGGGCAGGGCCCGGAGGCGTACCGGAAAGGAACACAGTCGCGGTGAGAGCAGTGTTCGGCGTCGTCGGCGCCGTCCTCGTGCTCGGGATCTTCTCCTCGGTGCTGCGCACCCTGGTGATTCCCCGGCCGACCCGGTCCAGCTTCACGCGGCTCGTCCAGCGCTCGGTGCGCTGGCCGTTCCAGCGGGTGGCCGACCTGATGCACGGGGCCGAGGCCAAGGACCGGGTGCTCGCCCCGGTGGCGCCGCTGTCCATCGTGGTCACCCTGATGGGCTGGCTCCTATTCTTCATGATCGGCTACGGACTGCTTGAGGCGGCGGTGAGCGGACTGGGGCTGCGGGACTCGCTGACCGAGTCCGGCTCCTCGCTCTTCACCCTCGGCTTCGCCACCAGCAACAGAGTGACCCTGAACGCGATCGACTTCTGCGCGGCGGCCACCGGGCCGATCGTGATCGGCCTCCAGGTCGGCTATCTGCCGACGCTGTATGCCGCCTACCAGCGCCGCGAGACGGAAGTGACCCTGCTCCAGGCCCGCGCGGGCAGCCCGCCCTGGGGGCCGGAGATCCTCGCCCGGTACGCGCAGGTCGAGCTGGTGGGCAGCGTCGGCGAACTGTTCCGCAACTGGGAGCGGTGGAGTGCCGAGGTGGGCGAGAGCCACACCACCTACCCGGTCCTCATCCACTTCCGGTCCCCGAAGGCGACCCGCAACTGGCTGATCGCCCTCCTCGCGGTGATGGACGCGGCGGCACTGCGGCTCGCCTTCAACCCCTCGCAGCCGCAGTCCGAGGTGCGGATGGCGCTGCGCGCGGGTTTCGTGTGCCTGCGCGACATCGCCGACACACTGGGCATCCCCTACGACCCCGACCCGCATCCGGACGGCCCGCTGGAGCTCGGCTACGCGGACTTCCTGGCGGGGGTGGAGCGCATGCGGGAGCAGGGCTATCCCGCGGAGCGCAGCCCCGAGGAGGCGTGGCCGCACTTCCGCGGGTGGCGGGTCAACTACGAGGCGCTCGCCCAGCGTCTCGCGCGGGACATCGACGCCGTGCCGGCCCCGTGGTCGGGGGCGCGGCGCACGCCGGTCGCCATCCGTACGCCGGTCACTCCGGTCGACCGCAGGCCGCCGCAAGTTACCTAGAGGTTTCTAGTGACTTATCAAGCCAGCGCCAGTAGAACCTGTTCTCACTCCATCAAGAGTGAGGAATGTCACATGAGTGACACTACCACGCATGACCCTGGTTCCCAGGGGGTTTCACGCCGAAGATTCATTGCAGGAACTGGTTCTATTTTGGGGCTTGCGGCTGTCGCCGGTCCGGCCACCGCTGCCCATGCGCGGACCGTCTCCCGCACCGCCGCTCCGATCGGCGACGGGGCCCATGTCCCGGCCCTGGTGATCGGTACCGGATACGGCGGCTCCGTCGCCGCGCTGCGGCTGGCGCAGGCGGGCGTCGACGTGCAGATGGTCGAGATGGGCATGGCCTGGGACACCCCCGGCTCCGACGGCAAGATCTTCTGCAACACGACCGCCCCGGACTACCGCTCCTACTGGCTCCGTACCAAGACCAAGCAGCCGCTGAGCAACTTCTTCGGCATCCCGATCGACCGGGACATCCCCCGCTACACCGGGATCCTGGACGCCGAGGACTTCAGCGGCATCACCGTCTACCAGGGCCGCGGCGTCGGCGGCGGTTCACTGGTCAACGGCGGTATGGCGGTCACGCCCAGGCGTGAGAACTTCGGCGCCATCCTCCCGTCGGTCGACCCCGACGAGATGTACAACACCTACTATCCGCGCGCCAACGCCGGGCTCGGGTCCGGCCTCATCGACCCGGCCTGGTTCGACACGGTCGACTGCTACCAGTTCGCCCGTGTCGGCCGCAAACAGGCCCAGCGCTCGGGCTTCCCCTTCGTCTTCGTGCCCGACGTGTACGACTGGGGCTACATGAAGCAGGAGGCGGCCGGAACCGTCCCCAAGTCGGCCGTCGCGGGCGAGATCCTGTACGGCAACAACTACGGCAAGAAGTCGCTCCAGAAGACCTACCTCGCCCAGGCGAAGGCGACCGGCAAGGTCACCATCTCCCCGCTGCACAGGGTCACTTCGGTCGCCCCGGGTCCGAGCGGCGGCTACACCGTCGTCATCGAACAGCTCGACACCAACGGCGATGTCACCGCCACCAAGACCGTCACCTCGGACAAGGTGTTCTTCGCGGCGGGCAGCGTCGGCACCAGCAAGCTCCTCGTGAAGCTGAAGGCCACCGGCGCACTGCCCGACCTCAACGGCGAGGTCGGCCGGACCTGGGGCGACAACGGCAACGTCATGTGCGGCCGAGCCAACTACCTGTGGGATCCGACCGGCGCGGTCCAGGCGGCCATTCCCTGCGGCGGCATCGACAACTGGACGGCCGGCGGCGCGTTCGCCGAAGTCGCGCCGCTCCCCACCGGCATCGAGACGTACGCCTCGTTCTACCTGTCGATCACCAAGAACCCCAACCGCGGCACGTTCTCCTGGAACCCCACGACCGGCCAGGTCGACCTGGACTGGCAGACCGCCTGGAAGCAGGCGTCCATCGACATGGCCAAGACGATCTTCGACAAGATCAACGCTACGGAGGGGACGATCTACCGCACCGACCTCTTCGGCGTCTACAAGATCTGGAACGACACACTCACCTACCACCCGCTGGGCGGCGCGGTCCTGAACAAGGCCACCGACAACTACGGTCGCCTGTACGGCTATCCGGGCCTGTACGTCATCGACGGCTCGCTGATCCCCGGCAACACCAGCGTCAACCCGTTCGTCACCATCACGGCACTCGCCGAACGGAACATCGAGAAGATCGTCGCCACCGATCTCCGGTGACGGCACGACGCAGGGGGCCGCCCGAATCGCCGGGCGGCCCCTGCTCACTGCGTGGGCAGCACGCACACGGAGTCGAGGCCGAGCACATGGTTGAGCCGGCCGAACGCCAGCCAGGAGCCGATGCTCATGCTCAGCTCCACGATCTCGACCTGGCTGTAGTGCGCGGTCATCCGGGTCCAGAACTCCTCGTCGAGGCCGTGGTGGTCGAGCGCGTACCGCTCGGCGTACTCGGCGGCCAGCCGGGTCCGGTCGTCGAAGTCCTCGGTGCTGCGCCACTCGGTGACCGCGTCGGCGAAGCCCTCCTCGACCTTCTCGCCGTCCCGGTCGGTCCGCCAGTCCAGGCAGAACAGGCACCCGTTGATCTGCGCGATCCGCAGCCGCGCCGCCTCGAACTCCCGCAGTCCCAGGGTCGTATGGGCGTACACCGAAAGGGAGAAGTTCGCGGCGGCCATGCCGATGCCGGGAACCATGTCGCCCCACACGTACCCGATCGGCTCCTGGCCCTGGGGGATGTCGATCCTCATCATTGCTTCCTTCCGAGTCTGCCGACTGCCGGGCGCAGTGGGACGTCGAGCGCGTCGTAGAGTCCGGGGTCCGCGGCCACCAGCCAGTCGATCGCGTTCACCAGACGGCCGACGGCGGTGGCGTTGCCGCCCGCCGACCGGTTCTCGCCCTCGTCCGTCGCCTCGACCGTGACCTCGATGCGCGGGCGTCCCTCGATGACCACCCGGTGGGCCCCGTCGCCGCCGGCGGGCGGCACCGGCCAGTCCGGTGCGCAGGACGCATGGATGCGGGTGACGTGCTCGATGACGATGCGCGGTTCGCCCGCCACGATGCCCCGCACCTCGAACCGCACCGCGCCCTGCGTGCCGGCGTCGAAGGTGCCCATGGTCCGGGTGCTCACCGTCGTGTCGAGCGCGCGCCGCTCCACGGTCTCGCGGATGTCGTCCACCTCGCAGCCCAGCGCCCGCGCCATCAGCCGGATCTGCCCGCCCCACACCATGGTCGGAACGGACGGTGCGAGCATCAAGGGCTCGTACTCCATCGGCTGCCCCATGCCGACCAAGTACCGGACCGACTCCTCCTGTTCGTACGTGGAGTAGTCGAAGATCTCCTGGCAGCGGATCGCGTCCACCGTGGTGCCGAGCCCGCTGATCAGCAGCGGCAGTACGTCGTTGCCCCAGCCCGGGTCGACGCCGGAGGCGAACAGGGATCCGCCGCCTTCTGCGACCGCGGCGAGGACCGGGTCCCGGAATTCCGGCGGAGCGCCGAGGCGGTCGTAGAGCGGATACAGCGCCGGGGTGACGACCACGGCTCCGGACCGGACCGCCCGGGTGACATCGGCGAGCGCCTCGTCCGGCCGGATGTCACCGGACGCCGCGTACACCACGGCCCGGGGTCCGGAGGCCAGCACGGCCTCCGTGCAGTCCGTCGCGAGGACCCCCAACTCGTATGCCAGCCCGGCGAGTTCACCGGCGTCCCGGCCCACCTTCGCCGGGTTGTGGACGAGCACGGCCGCGAGTTCCAGCGCCGGATGGGCCGCGACCGCGCGTATCGCCGCACGGCCGACATTGCCGGTACCCCAGACAACCGTGGAAATCATGCGCGGAGGGTAGCGAGCGGGCCCAGAGGTTCCTAGTGGCGTGCCCGGAAAATGTGCGGCGGGACGCCCCTCGATGATCGCCGGGACATCTGGTCGCCATGGATGGGTCAGCCGCAGTTCTTCCGGATGTACTCGCCAGTAGCTACAGTTCCGCCGTTCCCCCACCGCAGAGTGACCATCAGGAGCCCTCCCATGCGCGCGCCCAAAACCGCCTCCGCCCTCACCGCCCTCACCACGGCGGCCGCCCTGGCCGGGGGCGCGGTCCTGCTCGCGCCGACCGCCGACGCGGCCGACGGCGCTCCCACGCTCTCGGTCTTCGCGTGGAACGTCGACCTGGGAACGGCGATCGTCGACTCGACGCAGAACGAGAAGGCGGCCCAGCGCACCCCGGTCATCGAGTCGATCATCCGGCAGCACAGCGCGGACGTCGTGGTCCTGGACGAGCTGTTCAACCACACGTCCACCGACGACATCTCGGCCAAGCTCGCCGACCTCTACCCGTACCGCACCCCGGTGGTGGGCCAGACCTGTTCGGGCGGCGGCTGGAACGGCGTGAGCGGCAACTGCTCCAACTCGTGGTTCGTGATCAACGGCGGGACGATGATCCTGTCCAAGTACCCGATCACCGCCCAGTACGCCCATGTCTTCAGCAACTCCACCTCCGGCACCTGGGACTACAACGCCAACAAGGGCGCCGCGCTCGCCCAGATCGACAAGAACGGCACCAAGGCATGGGTGGTCGGCACCCACCTCCAGGCCGACCAGTCCAACACCTCCACCGACACCACCCAGAAGACCCGCCTGGGCCAGCTCGGCGAGATACGCGACTGGGTGAACGGGGTCGTGGGCGCCTCGGCACCGGTGCTGATCGGGGGCGACCTCAACGTCGAGTACACCCACGGCCAGTCCCGCGGCGATTTCACCAACTCCCAGTCCGCCGTGGGCGGTTCGCTCGGCACTCCGGCGGCGGGAGCCGCGCCGACCACCATGGACTGCTCGGTGTCGGCCTGGTGCCAGTACATGGCCGATGTCGAGACCTTCCCCAAGGACTACCGCGACAACCTGGACTACCTCGGCTACCTCAACGCCCCCGGCCGCCCGGTGCCTTCCGCCCTTCCGGACGTCACGGCCGACTTCGACCCGCAGGCCGGCTGGGCGCCGGGGCAGCTCGACACCCGCTCGCCCAGCGACCACTACCCGGTCGAGGCGACCTTCCAGCTCGGCTGACCCCCGGGCGCGGAAAGGGGCGCGGCGACTACTGGCGTACCGTCCAGTGGTCGTCGGCGCCCGCCTGGATGAAGCGCAGCTGCGGACACAGGAAGTCCTGGCCCGAGGGATTCTGCTCGGTCCACGGCGAGTCGGCCGGGCTCGCGGGCTTCCAGGCGCCCTGGCTGCGCAGCTCTATGGCACTGCTGTCGAAGACGGTGTTCTGGGCCTCGGTGCAGTAGTACCCCACCCCGGTGGAGGGGTTGACGCTCGCGTAGATCTCGAACATGTCCCAGCCGTGGTCCAGCCCGCTCTGGTCCTGCCCGGACTGGCGGTACAGCAACTCCCATTGTGCGGAGCGGTAGTTGTAGAGGTAGGACGACCACTGGTTGCCGGACCCGCTGTCGCGCGCCAACTGGACGCTGTAGGCGAGTCCCGAGCCGGAGGGCTGGGTGTACTTCGCCTTGAAGTCCGCGTCGATCGGGACCGTCTTGGCCGGTCCGCCCGATCCGCACCAGTCCCAGGCCCATATCTCGTTGCCGCTGTTCCAGTAGGCGGTGACCACCTCCATGCAGGAGTTCTGCGCCTTGGTGGTGGGTGCGTAGGTGAAGTTGTCGGCATTGCTCACCCGGTAGTCCGGGTCCACGGTGTGGGTGGCCGTGATGCCGTCGTGGGTGCCGGGCTGGGGGAATATCCCCCACCAGTTGTGCGTGGGATCGGCCGCCGCTGTACGGAACTTGGTGGCGCGGCCCTTCTTCAGCGCCTGGACGGCGCGGTCCCTCGCCGGATTCCGGTCCGGCGTGCGCGCCCCGGCGACCGTGCCGCGGTGGGGAGCGTTGGGGGAGGGTGCCGCGGTGGGGCGGGCGGCGGCGGGCTCGGCGCTCTGCATCGCGCCGAGCCCCGCGGCGGCGGTGAACAGGGCTGCGGCCAGGGCGGTTCTGCGTCTCTTCATCTGGCTCCTCCAGGACCGTGCGTCATGGATGTGACGAGGGTGGGGGGTGGAGCACGGCTCCCGGCGCGTGGGTGTGGCGCTGGGGAGCCGGATGAGCGACTAGTAATGTCCATGTCATTGACGACCGTGTCAATAACCGCGCGCTGTCACTGCCTCCCCAAAGGGCGCTTTCCGGCCGCGAGTTGGGAGTGCGGGGCGGGGCGCACCTGGCTCAGGTGGGCGAAGACGACGAGGTTGCTCTCGTAGCCGGTCTTCGGGCTGAACTTGCCGCCGCAGGTGATCAGCCGGAGCTCCGGACGGCCTGTCGGACCGTACACCTCCTGGTCGGGGAAGCGGGCTTTCGCGTACGTCTTGACGGTGTCCACGGTGTACACGGCGACCTGGCCGTCGGTGCGGCGGGCCTCCACCAGCCGGCCGGGGCGCAGCGTACTCAGGGAGGCGAAGACGGCGGGCCCGGTGCGGGTGTCGCGGTGTCCGACGGCGACGGCCGTGCCCAACTCGCCCGGAGACGGGCCCTGTTGATACCAGCCCACCACCTTGGCATCGTCCACGGGCGGGGTGGTCAGGCGCTGTTGGGCGTCGAGCCCGAGGGCGACGATCGGCGCCTTGATGCCGAGGTACGGCACCGCGAGCGAGACCGCGGGGGACGGCGGCAGCGGATGCGGCGCCACCGGGCTCGGGGACGCCGGGCTCGGTGGCGCCGGGCGCGGGGACGCCGGGCCCCGGCTGTCGCCGAACGGCGCGGAGGCCGCCTCGACGTCGCGGGACCCGGCGCCGACGACGGCCGCCGGGGCGGGCTCGTCGTCCTGGGCCCACCAGACGCCGCCCACCACCAGGGACAGGGTCAGAGCCGCCGTCCTCGTCAGGCGGTAGGCGCGCGTCCGGTGCCGGGTGGTGGGGGCGCGTCTACGCTGCGCCATCGGGGCGGCGGCGGAGTCGGCGGATGTACAGCACTCCGGCCACCGAGACCAGTCCCACGCCCGCCACGGCCCCGGCCTGCGGGATGCCCGGCGTCTCGGCGAGACCGCCGCCGCCCGCGTGCACGCCGCCGTGCGGGGCACGGCCATTGGAGATGGGGGTCCCCGCGCAGTCGACCGAGAAGGCCTTCTCCTTGCCCGCGCCGTTGTCGCCGATGACCCTCCAGACGACCTTGTACTGCCCGTCGGGCAGCGTCAGCGGCAGGGTGTGTCCGACGCCGATCGCGAGCGTGATGGCACCGGACAGGGTGGCGCCGCCCACCCTGGTGGGCTGGGTGCTGATGTCCCAGGTGACGCCCTGGGCGACATCGAAGTTGAAGGCGTCGAGGTAGAAGCTGCAGACCCTCGGTTCGTTGCGCAGGTCGGTGAAGGGCGTCCCCACCGCGTGGATCATGATGTCGCCGTTGTCGCCGGGGGCGGCGAGAGCGGCCGGGGTACCGGTGAGGGCGGTTGCCGCGACGGTGAGCGCCGTGACGGCGGTGGCACGCGTGCGTGCGCGAGGGGAGAGTGCTGGGGCAGGCATACGGTTTCCTCTGATTCGAATGATGGTCATACAAATCGGTCGTTGCCTGACTCTCTTTTCACGCCCGCGCCGTGCCGCGGCGCCGCCTCGCCGAGAAAGCCGTCGGATATCACCCGTACGACCCACACAACCCCCGTCGTTCGGCGTGAGGCTGCCGCTGAGCATGCGACTCGGCTGAACGTATCGTGGGCTTTCGACCCGCCCGCTCGACCAGCCCAAGGACCCCGTGTGAACCAGCCCGCCTCGGACCAGAGCCTTCCGCAGCCGTTCGACCGCGACCACTTCGCCGATCCGTACGCGACGTACGAGCGGCTGCGCAAGGAGGGGTCCGTCCATCGCATACGGCTGCCCGACGGGTCGCCGGTGTGGCTGGTGCTGGGGGAGGAGCACGTGCGCGCGGGGCTCGCCGACCCCCGGCTCTCGGTCAACAAGGCGCACGCGGGCAACGGTTACCAGGGGTTCTCGCTGCCACCCGCGCTGGACGCGAACCTCCTGAACATCGACCCCGACGACCATCTGCGGCTGCGCCGGCTCGTCTCGAAGGCCTTCACGCCCCGCTACGTCGACGGAATGCGGCAGCGGATCGAGAGCGCCGCCGGGCGGCTCGCGGACCGCCTCGCCGAACGGCTTGAGGCGGACGGCTCGGCCGATGTGGTCTCCGCGTTCGCCAACCCGCTGCCGCTGACGCTCATCGGCGATCTCCTCGCCGTGCCCGAAGCGGACTGGCGGGCCTTCTCGGACCGGGTCAACACCATGCTGGATCCCGGGAGTTCGGGTGAGCTGGTCGAGGCGATCCAGTACATCCACCGCTTCCTGCTCGACCTCGTGGCCGCCCGCAGGGCCGAGCCCGGCGACGACCTGCTCTCCGAACTGATCGCCGCGCGCGACGAGGGCGACCGGCTCAGCGAGGACGAACTCGTCTCCCTCGCCTTCCTCATCCTCATGGCGGGCAGCGAGAACACCCAGCACGTCATCAGCGGCGGGCTGCTCGTCCTCCTGAACCACCCCGGGCAACTCGCCGCGCTGCGCGCCGACCCGAGTCTGATGCCGCAGGCGGTGGAGGAGCTCCTGCGGTACGTCAACCCCAACCAGATGGCGATCCGCCGCTTCCCGACCGAGCCGATCGACATCGGCGGTGTCACCGTCCCGGTCGGCGACACCGTCCTGCTGTGCCTCGCCGCCGCCCACCGGGACCCGGCACGCTACGACGACCCCGAGCGGTTCGACATCCACCGCGCGGACACCGCGCACCTCGCGCTCGGACAGGGCATGCACTACTGCCTCGGCGCCGCGCTGGCCCGCATGCAACTGCGCACCGCCCTCGGCACGCTGGTGCGGCGCTTCCCTGGGCTGGCCCTCGACTGCCCCGCCGATCAGCTCGCATGGCGTACCTCGTTCCGGTCCCACGCCCTCAAGCGGCTGCCCGTCCGGTTGGGCTCGTAGGGCCGGCCGAGAGGCCCGGCTCAAGTACGGGAATTATTCGAGGGGTTGACGGGGGGTCATACCTGTTTGGCGTGAATGGCGGTGTTGCCCCTGCGCCGCACGGTGCGCGAGCGTGCTGTGTCATGGATCGTGACCACACCATTGCCGCCGCTTTCTCCCTCTCCCGCCGCCAACTGCTCGCCGCCGCGGGCGCGGCCGGGGCCGTCACCGCCGTCGGTGCCGTGCCCGCACTGGCCGGATCGCGCACCGGTCTCTCGCTGTCCTTCACGGCCGCCACCAACGGTTCGGCGAGCCCCGCGCCCGCGGGGGACCGGCTGATCGCCGAAGTCCAGGACGTCCTGTGGTCGGTGCCGCGCGGCGGCGGCAAGGCCGAACCCCTCACTCCGGCGGGGCTTGAACCCACCAGGCCCGTGCACGCCCCGGACGGCGCGCTCATCGCGTTCTGCGCGTACAAGGGCGGCGGCTATCACATCTGGACCATGCGGCCCGACGGATCGGAGGTGCGCCGGCGCACCGACGGCCCCTGGGACGACCGCGGCCCCGCCTGGTCGCCCGACGGCACCCGCATCGCCTTCGCCTCCGAGCGCGGCGGCGACCCGGTATCCGGCAGCCCGTACCGCATCCACGTACTCGACCTGCGCACCGGCCAGTTGACCCGAATCACCGGCCTCCCCGGACAGGACGGCCCCTCGCAGGACGGCCCGTGGGAGGACTTCGACCCCACCTGGTCGCCCGACGGCCGGCGGATCCTGTTCGTGCGGGGCACCGCCGTCAGCACGCCGTTCGGACTCGGCGTGGACGCCAAAACCGTCGCCTCCGTTGCCGCCGGGGGATCGGGCGCCGTTACCGTCGAGCACACCGAGACGGAGAACGCCCAGGTCATGACCCCGGCCCTCGACCGCGCCGGTCGCCGACTCGCCTATCTGCGCACCACCGCGGCACCGAACGCGTCCTGCACGCTTGTGGTCGACGGCAAGCCCGTCCCGGTCACCGGGGACCTCGCCCCCGTGCCCCCGCGCTGGACCCCCGACGGCGAACTGCTCCTCACCGTGGACGGCCGCTTCACATTCGTACGCCCCGAGAATCCGTCGGACGCCGAGACCGTCCGCTTCGACGGTGTGCTGCCCGTCGACCGGCCGCGCTACCGGGTCAAGTCGTACGACCTCGGCGAGGAGCGGGTGCGCCCGGTGCGCGGCATCCACCTGCCCGCGCTCTCGCCCGACGGCACGCGCATCGCGTTCGCGGCCCTCAACTCGCTCTGGATCGCGGACACTTCGGGTTCCCGGCCGCCCCAGCGGCTGCGCCAGGCGGACCCCACGCGCTATCTGCTCGGCCCGGTCTGGGCGCGCGACGGCCACTCGCTCCTGTACGCCGACGACCGCGACGGGCTGCTCGGCATCTACCGGCGCGACCTCGCCACCGGCGAGGAGAGCGCGCTCGCGACGGGCGGCCGGGTGCACCCGGCGCTCTCACCGGACGGACAGCGGCTCGCCGCCATCGACATGACCGGCCGGCTCATCGTCCGCGACCTCGCGAGCGGTACGGAACGCGTCCTGGTGACCCCGCTCGGCGGCGGCGGGCTGCCCGGCCGGCCCAGTTGGTCGCCCGACGGCCGCCACCTCGCGCTCTGCGACCGCAACCGCCTCAACCTGCGTTTCCGCGAGGGCTACAACGTCATCCGGGTCGTCGACACCGTCACCGGCACGGACCGGCTGCACGCCGTGGCCCCGCACGTCTCCATCGCCGACCGCTACGACTCCGGGCCCGTCTGGTCGCCCGACGGCCGCTGGATGGCGGTCATCGTGGAATCCGCGCTGTGCCTGCTGCCCGTCGCGCCCGACGGCACCCCGCAGGGCCCGCCGCGCACGCTCACCACCGAACCCGCCGACCACCCCTCCTGGTCCGGCGACTCCAGGACGCTGCTCTATCTGTCGGGCACCCGGCTGCGGCTGATCGGCGTCGACGGCGGCGCCGCGCGCACCGTCCGGGTACCCCTCGACCAGCGCAGGCCCGCACCCGCCGACACCGTGGTGCACGCCGGACGGCTCTGGGACGGCACCGGCGAATCGGTTCGCGACGACGTCGACATCATCGTCCGCGCGGGACGGATCACCTCCGTCGAACCGCACCGCAAGCGCGGGTCGGCGCGGTACGTCGACGCCTCGGACCGCACCGTCGTCCCCGGGCTGTGGGACACCCACACCCACCCGTGGCAGAGCACCTACGGCGGCCGCCAGACCGTCGGCCAGCTCAGCTACGGCATCACCACCGCCGTGTCGCTCGGCGGTTTCTCCTACGAACAGGCCCGGATCCGCGAGGCGGTGGCGACCGGCCAGCTCGCCGGGCCCAGGCTCTTCACCACCGGGGAGCTGCTCGACGGATCCCGGGTCGCCTACAGCATGGGCCGCGCCCACCGCACCGAGGACGGGCTGCGGCGCTCCCTGGAACGCGGCGCGGCCCTCGACTGGGACTTCGTCAAAACCTATGTCCGGGCGCCCAGTTGGGTCATGGAGCAAGCTGCGCGCTTCGCCCACGATCGGCTCGGCGTGCGGTCCGGAAGCCATCTGCTCTCGCCGGGCGTCCAGGTCGGCCAGGATCTGACGACCCATCTGCTGGCCACGCAGCGCGCCGAGTTCGGGCACGCGACCAGCGCGACGGGGCGCGCCTACGAGGACGTCCTTGAAATCTACACGGCACACGGAATCAACTTCGCTCTCGTCGTGACCCCGTTCACCTCGACGCCGCTGGTCGGCGCCGACCCCGCGCTCGCCGACGACCCCCGGGTCACCGCCGTGATGCCGCCGTGGGACTCGGCGGCCGTACGGCAGTCGGCGGGTGTTCCGCCCACCGCGGCCCAACTGGCCACGCTGCGCGCGGAGACCGACGTCTACCGCCGGGTCCTCGAAGGGGGCGGCCTCGTCGCCCTGGGCACGGACTCGCCGCTCGTCCCGGTCGGCCTCTCGCTGCACCTGGGCCTGCGCGCCCTGCACCGGGGCGGGCTCTCCCCGGCGGCGGCCCTGCGCACCGCGACCGTCCTTCCGGCCCGGCTGTTCGGGGCCGACGGGGACCTCGGCACGGTCGAGCGCGGCAAGCTCGCCGACCTCACGGTGGTCGACGGCGACCCGTTCACGGACTTCGACACCCTGGTGCGCACGACGGGAGTGTTCAAGGCAGGCGTGCCGTACACGACCGCCGATCTGGTGGCCGCGTTCCAGCCGCACGAGCGGCACGCGGCGGCCTCGGCCGACTGGCTGGAAGTGGGGCGCCTGATGCGCCGCGACGGATGCTGCGACCCCGGCGTCTGACGCACCTACGGGTCCGGGTCACTCAGGTGGCCCGGCCCGGCCGTCGCGGGACGCCGGGCGGGGCGGACGGGTCAGCCAAGGGCGGCCAGACCCTTCTCCAGGTCCTCCGCATTCATGACCGGAGAGCAGTAGACCTTGGCGCCGAAGTCCAGGAAGAACGGCTCGGCGGCCTTCGGCATGGCCGACGGGTCCGCCAGATCGAAGATGATGTACGCCGTACGACAGCCGTTCTCGGCGGTGAAGTAGGCGGCCTCGGGACGCAGGGCCTCCAGAGCGGACTGCATCGACTTCTGCATGGTCCCGTTCCGGATGGCTTCGTTCGACTTCTCGGTGTCCAGCTCGGCCCGCAACAGTACGCGCACGAAACTCACCCCTTCCCGACCGGGCGGGTGCTTTCGACGCACCGGTGACTCCCGGCCGCGCATACCCCAAGGGTCCCGCTTTCGCCGCACGACCACAATGCGAGCGGCCGACGGTGCGGCTGCCCGCTACGCCCGAACAGCCCACCACCACGCGCGGCCGCCGGCCGTGCCGGGCTCCAATGAACGGGTGACCGCGCCCGACGACTGCCTCGCGCACAACGACTGGATCTGCGGCGCCTACCTCTCGACCCGGAGCCAGATCCTCTGGGACGCCGTCCTCCAGCACCTCCGCCTCACGGCGGTCTCCGTCCTGCTCGGCCTGGTCATCGCCGTGCCGCTGGCCGTCGCGGCCCGCCGCTGGCGCTGGGCCGCCGGTCCGGTACTCGGCGTGACGACGGTCCTCTACACCATCCCGTCGCTGGCCATGTTCTCGCTGCTGCTCCCGCTGTACGGGCTGTCCGCGTCCATCGTCATCGCGGGGCTCGTGCTGTACTCGCTGACCCTGCTCGTACGGAACATCCTGGCCGGACTGCGGGCCGTCCCCGAGGACACCCGGCAGGCGGCGCGCGGCATGGGCTACGGACCGGTCAGGCTGCTCCTGGCCGTGGAACTCCCGCTCGCGCTGCCCGCCGCCATGGCCGGACTGCGCATCGCCACCGTCTCCGCCGTGTCCCTGGTGACGGTCGGCGCCATCGTCGGCTACGGCGGTCTCGGCAACCTGATCTACGCCGGGATGAACACCTACTTCAAGGCACAGGTGCTCACCGCCTCCGTACTGTGCGTGGTGATCGCCGTCGCCGCCGACCTGGCGCTGCTCGGCATCCAGCGGCTGCTCACCCCGTGGACCAGGGCGGCACCGGCGTGACCACCCTCTCCGACGCCTGGTCGTGGCTCACCTCGGCCGCCCACTGGTCGGGCGAGAACGGCATCTGGCACCGGCTCGGCGAACACCTCTGGCTCACTGCGGTGTGCCTCGTCCTGAGCTGCCTGATCGCGCTGCCCGTGGCGCTCGTGCTCGGCCATCTCGGCAAGGGCGGGGCGCTCGCCGTCAACCTCTCGAACATCGGCCGGGCGGTACCCACCTTCGCCGTCCTCGTACTGCTCCTGCTGACCCCGCTCGGCAAGCACGGCGAGTGGCCGACCATCGTCGCGCTGATCCTCTTCGCCGTACCGCCGCTGCTGACCAACGCTTACGTCGGCATGCGCGAGGTCGACCGCGACGTGGTGCGCGCGGCCCGGGGCATGGGCATGACCGGACGCCAACTCCTGCTCCGCGTCGAGCTCCCCCTCGCTCTGCCGCTGATCCTCACCGGGGTGCGGATCGCCGCCGTACAGCTCGTCGCCACCGCCACGCTCGCGGCCCTCGCGGGCGGCGGCGGGCTCGGCCGGATCATCACGGCGGGCTTCAACCTCGCCTCGACCCCCCAAGTCGTCGCGGGCGCCGTGCTCGTGGCGGTCTTCGCGCTCGTCGTCGAGGCGGTCTTCGAGGCGGTCCAGCGGTTCGCGCCGCACTGGGCGAGGGGCGGGTGCGAATGAGGGCGCGCCTATTGCCGGCCGCGCTCGCCCTGACGGCTGCCGCCGCCTGCACCACCGGGCCGAGTCTGGAGAAGCAGGGCGCGGTCACCGCGCCGCCCGGCGACAGCAGACACCTGACGATCGGCTCGGCCGGATTCACCGAGAGCGATCTGCTCGCCCAGATGTACGCCCTGCTCCTCGGCAGGGCGGGCTACGGCACCAAGATCCTCTCGGTCACCAACCGGGAGATCTACGAACCCGCCCTGGAGAGCGGCCAGATCGATGTCGTGCCCGAGTACGCGGCGACCTTCGCGGACTGGCTGAACGCCAAGGCCCACGGCCCGAACGCCAAGCCCGTCGGCTCACCGGACCTGGACCGCACGATGACGGCCCTGCGCGCCCTGGCCGCCCCGCGCGGTCTGACGGTCCTCGACCCGGGCCGGGCGGTGGACCAGAACGCGTTCGCCGTCGCGGCGGCCTACGCGCAGCAGCACCGCCTCACGACGCTCAGCGACCTCGGCGCGGCGAAGCTCCCCGTACGACTGGCCGCGGGCGACGAATGCGTCCAACGCCCGTACTGCGAACCGGGGTTGAAGAAGACGTACGGCATCGACATCACCGCCGTCGACCCCAAGGGCGTCGGCACCACACCGGCCAAACAGGCCGTCCAGAGCGGTCAGGACCAGATGGTCCTGACCACCACGACGGACGCCACGCTCGGCAGCTTCGGCCTGGTGCTGCTCGCGGACGACAAGCACCTCCAGAACGCGGATTACATCGTCCCGGTGGTGAACCGCTCGCGGGCGGGCAGCGCGGGGGTGACGCGCGCCCTCGGTGGACTCAACAGCGTTCTGACCACGGCCGATCTGGCGTCCCTGAACGAGCAGGTGGACAGCTGGCGCCGACTGCCCGAGGGCGTGGCCAGGACGTATCTGAAGTCCAAGGGCCTGATCTGAGGGCGCGCCAATTGCCCAACTGACTTACTGCTCAAGAAAGTTGAGTACGCCCTGAGCCGTGGGGGCGTCCGTCAGGAGGTCGTTGTGGGCGAGGCAGCCCGCGTCGGTGTTGACGGCACCGGACAGCGGCACACTGCTGTTGGGCAGGATGAAGCCGTCGCAGTCCGACCAGAACGTGGCGTACTTGGCCGGCCCCGGTGTCTCGTCGCCGCTTGCCAGATTGCTCTCGACGTACGAGCCCGGAGTCATGTCCCGGCACCCCTGATCCCAGATCGCGCACGCCCAGGCCAGACTGGTCCCGTGGTTGGGCCCGCCCAGCGAGACCCAGTGCCGCACGACGGCCGCGCCGCCGCCGAACTTCACATACCAGCGGGTGGGGAGGCTGCCCTGGCTGTGCGCCACGATGTCCACTTGCGAGGCGCCGGTCCGGGCGCGCACCGAGTCGACGTACGCGGCGAACTGCCCGGCCAGGACCTCATTGGTCGACCGGGAGGAGTCGTACCCCCAGGCGAACAGCCGCCCGTCGGGGTAACCGGCCTGCTTGAAGCGGTCCTTCATGGTGCCCCAGACGCCGGGGTCGGCGTTGCGGCCGTGCACGAAGACGACGGGGACCGGAACGGCCGTGGCGTGGGCGGCAGGAGATGTGGCGAGTGCGCTGGTGAACAGGGCGAGCGCGGTGACGGTCACAGCGAGGCGCATGGCGGCTCCAGCGGGATGGGGGTACCGGATGGTAGCCAGGTGCATCGAGGAACGTAAGAGGATGAGGAGCGGGAAAATCCAGCCCCTCCGGCGTTCGAGGAGCGGGGTCTGGGGCGGAGCCCCAAGGGGCCGAGCCTATTCAGCCCTGCCGAACGGGCGGGCGGGCGGAAAAGTGCGCTCCCCCTCACGCGTCCGCGATCGAGTCGAAGTCGACCTCCGCCCGCGCCACCCCCAGCGCATCCGCGTCGATCGACCGCCGCAGCGCCTCGTGCAGCTTCGCCGGGGTGAGGACGCCGAGGAAGCGGGCGCCGTCAAGGACCGCCACCCAGCCCGCGTCGTACTGGAGCATCTCGCTGAAGGCCTGCTTGAGCGGGGACCCGACCGGCACCCACGCCTCCATGCGCCGCGCCAGGTCGGCGACCGAACCGGTGCCGGCCGGCGCGAGCTCGTCCGCCCCGACCCAGCCGTGCAGATCGCCCGACTCGTTGAGCACCACGGCCCAGCGCGCACCCTCCGCGCGCAGCCGGGCCGCGGCGGACCCCGCGGGCTCGCCGAGCCGGACGACCGGCGGCTGCTCCAGATCGTCCGGCTCGACCGTCGTCACCGACAGCCGCTTCAACCCCCGGTCCGCGCCCACGAATTGGGCCACGTACGGGGTGGCCGGCGCCCCGAGCACCGAGGCCGGGGTGTCGAACTGCTCGATGCGCCCGGCCCCGTACACCGCCATGCGGTCGCCCATCCGTACCGCCTCCTCGATGTCGTGGGTGACCAGGAGCACCGTCTTGCGCACGGTCGCCTGGAGGCCGAGGAACTCGTTCTGCAGCCGTTCGCGTACGACGGGGTCGACCGCGCCGAACGGTTCGTCCATCAGGAGGACCGGCGGGTCCGCGGCCAGCGCCCGCGCGACCCCCACGCGCTGCCGCTGGCCGCCCGAGAGCTGCGCCGGGTAGCGCCGCCCGTACGTCGCCGGGTCGAGGCCGACGAGGTCGAGCAGCTCGGCCGCCCGTGCCCGCGCCTTCGCCCGCTTCCAGCCGACCAGCGCCGGGACGGTCGCCGTGTTGTCGAGGACCGTGCGGTGCGGGAAGAGCCCGACCTGCTGGATGACGTAACCGATCCGGCGGCGCAGCTTCACCGGGTCGAGCGTGGCGATGTCCTCGCCGTCGACCAGGATCCGGCCGGCGGTCGGCTCGATGAGCCGGTTCACCATCATCATCGTGGTGGTCTTGCCGCAGCCGGACGGGCCGACGAGGGTGACCAGTTCGCCCTCCGCGACCTCGAAGGACAGGTCGTCGACGGCGTTGGTGCCGTCCGGGTAGACCTTGCTGACCTGCTCGAACCGGATCATGGATCCACGCTAGGAGGCGCGGGCCGGGCCCGCACCCGGGCGGGCCCGGGGGAGTGCGGGCGCCGGGCGGTCGACGCCCTCCGCCAGCGCTACGGGCTGAGCCGGAGAAACCTCCTCCGCCCGGCTGGGAGCATTCGGGCGGAGGAGGCGTCACGCGTCGG
Source organism: Streptomyces sp. NPDC094147 (assembly GCF_044764265.1). Classification (NCBI taxonomy): domain Bacteria; kingdom Bacillati; phylum Actinomycetota; class Actinomycetes; order Kitasatosporales; family Streptomycetaceae; genus Streptomyces; species Streptomyces sp. NPDC094147. Next base: position 80,394 of record NZ_JBIWHT010000015.1, read on the forward strand.
GACGGGTCTACACGTGCGGCCGCTGCCCCCGCTCCTGCTTGGGGAAGGACTGGTCGGCGCCCGGCAGCGTCGGCTTCGGCAGGGTGGCCACCTCGCGCTTGGCCTCCGTCAGCTGAGCCGCCGTGTCGTCCGGCAGGTGCGGCGGCCGGGGCGGGGCGCTGCTGAACCGGAAGGCCGAGGCTAGATCGCCGAAGGTGTGGCGGCGCCACTGACTGATGTTGGGTTCCTTGACGCCCGTGAACGCTTCCAGGAACCGTAGCGCGGAGGTGTGGTCGAAGGCCTCGCTCGCCACCCAGCCGCCCACGGTCCAGGGCGAGATGATGATGGCCGGGACCCGGAAGCCGCCGCCGATGGGCAGCCCGCCCACGAACTCGTCCGCCGTGCCGGCTCTCGGCGTCGGCGGGGCCACATGGTCGAACAGGCCGTCGTTCTCGTCGTAGTTGAGGATGAACGCGGTCTTCGCCCACACCTTCGGGTTGGACGCGATGGCCTCGATCTTCTGCGCCACGAAGTCCGCGCCGGCGGCCGGCAGATAGTCCGGGTGCTCGGACTGGTAGCTCGTCGGCATGATCCAGGAGACGGCCGGCAGCCGGTCGCCCCGTGCGTCGTCCTCGAAGGTGCCCTCGGGCTGCCGGCACACCCCGCGCTGGTACAGCGGGGAGCCGGGCTTGGCGTCGCGGAAGGTCTGGAACTGCTCCAGCATGTTGCAGCCGTAATTGTCGTCCTGCTGGTAGACCTTCCAGCTCACCCCGGCGGCCTGGAGCCGCTCGGCGTACGTCGTCCACCGGTACGGCTTGGGCGCGGAGTTGCTCAGGACCGGACCGCCCTTGGTGCCGCCCGGGTCGATGGTGCCCGTCATCCAGTACAGGCGGTTCGGCCAGGTCGGGCCGAAGACGGAGGAGTAGTAGTTGTCGCAGATGGTGAACGTCTCCGCGAGCGCGAACTGGAACGGGATGTCGTCGCGCGTGTAGTAGCCCATCACATAGGGCCCGTTGACACCGTCCGCCTTGCGGTGCGCGGGCAGCCACCGGTCCATCTTGCCGCCGTTCCACGCCTGGTGCTGCACGGACCAGGCGTGGCTGGTGGACGGGATGGCCTGTGCGCTGGTGCTGCGCGTGTCCAGGTGGAAGGGCAGCAGGTAGCCCCGGGGGTTCACCGTGTCCGGCTGATAGAACACCGAACGCCCGTTGGGCAGCTTGAGGGCGTTCGGGTCGCTGAACCCGCGTACGCCGGAGAGGGTGCCGAAGTAGTGGTCGAACGACCGGTTCTCCTGCATCAGCATCACGACGTGCTCGATGTCCCGCAGCGAGCCCCGGCGCGGCGCCCCGGCGGCGACGGCCTTCTGCACACTCGGTGGCAGCAGGCTGAGCGCCGCCGCTCCGCCGATCGCCCCGGCTGCCGATCCGAGAAGTCTGCGTCGTGTCAACTCGGCCATGAACGCCCCTTCCAGAGCTGTCGGTTGAGACCAGTGACGTGGACCTGCCAGTCAGTCTCCCGCCGTTCGGTGGGGGCGGCGGAGGCAACCGGTGAACTCGCGCCCAACGAAAAGCAAGAGCTTCGCCAAGCGCTGGCCGGAGCCTCACCCGTCTTGGACCGTGCCCCTTCCAGCGGGGGTGCGCCCTGCCCGGACGTCCCTTGATCTCGACAAATCTGACGAACAGTCAGCATAAGGAAGCGGCGGGCCGATGATCGACACCTCGGGTCGGCGGGTCGGCGGGGGTGAGGCCCTGGCGGCCCGGGGTGCACCGGCCGTGCGGCCTCCCGCGTCATGGCCGCGTGCGTGCCGGTCGGCGCCGCACCGCGCCGGCGTCGCGCACCAGGCCATCGCGGCATCGGGTGGCCGAAACGGGCCCGGCTGTTTCCAAGGGGGCAAGCGACCGCTTAGTATGCCGCGGAGCAGTGGAACGTACTCAGCGGTACGCAGCCGTATCGCGCCCAGCGTGTGGAGGCCCCGAATGCAGGCATGGCGAGTGCACGAGAACGGCGAGCCGGGCGAGGTGATGCGGCTCGAAGAGGTCGACCGGCCGGTGCCGGGCGCGGGCCAGGTCCTGCTGAGGGTGCGTGCCGCGAACATCAACTTCCCCGACGCACTGCTCTGCCGCGGGCAGTACCAGATCCGCCCGCCGCTGCCGTTCACGCCGGGTGTGGAGATCTGCGGCGAGACGGCCGACGGGCGGCGCGTCATCGCGACGCCCGCGCTGCCCCACGGCGGCCTCGCCGACTACGTCGTCGCCGACGAGGCGGCCCTGCTGCCCGCGCCCGACGCGCTGGACGACGCCGAGGCCGCCGCGCTGCACATCGGCTACCAGACCGCGATGTTCGCACTGCACCGCCGGGCGAACCTCCAGGAGGGCGAGACGCTGCTGGTGCACGCCGCCGCCGGGGGAGTCGGCAGCGCGGCCGTGCAGCTCGGCAAGGCCGCCGGGGCCCGGGTGATCGGCGTCGTCGGCGGCCCCGAAAAGGCCGCTGTGGCACGGCGGTTGGGGTGCGATGCGGTCATCGACCGGCGCGCCGACGACATCGTGGCCGCGGTGAAGGAAGCCACCGGCGGGCGCGGCGCCGATGTCGTCTTCGACCCGGTGGGCGGTGACGCGTACGCCAAGTCCGCGAAGTGCGTCGCCTTCGAGGGCCGGATCGTGATCGTCGGCTTCGCGAGCGGAAACATCCCCGCCCCCGCGCTCAACCACGCCCTCGTCAAGAACTACTCGATCGTCGGCCTGCACTGGGGCCTGTACAACCAGCAGGACCCGGCAGCGGTCCTGCGCTGCCACGAGCAGCTCACCAAGCTCGCAGCCGAGGGTGCGGTCAAGCCGTTGATCAGCGAGCGGGTGCCGATGAAGGACGCCGCGGCCGCCGTGCAGCGCGTCGCCGACGGCACGACCACCGGCCGCGTGGTCGTCCTCCCGGACGGAGCCGCCCGATGACCGACGCCGCCGAACTCCGCTCCCGTACACGGGAGTTGCTCGCCGCACACCCGCCCGCCACCACCGAGCCCCTCGACTTCCTGAGGGCCCGCTTCGACGCCGGGCTCGCCTGGGTGCACTACCCGGCCGGCCTCGGCGGCCTGGACGCGCCGCGCTCCCTGCAACCCGTGGTCGACGCCGAACTCGCGGCGGCCGGGGCGCCCGACAACGACCCCCGCCGGATCGGCATCGGCCTCGGCATGGCCGCCCCGACCGTCCTCAAGTACGGCACCGATGAGCAGAAGCGGCGCTTCCTTCGGCCGCTGTGGGTGGGTGAGGAGGTCTGGTGCCAGCTGTTCAGCGAGCCGGGCGCGGGCTCCGACCTCGCGGCGCTCGGCACCCGTGCCGTACGCGACGGCGACACCTGGGTGGTCGACGGGCAGAAGGTGTGGACGTCCAGCGCCCACCTCGCCCGCTGGGCCATCCTCATCGCCCGCACCGACCCCGGTCTGCCCAAGCACCAGGGCATCAGCTACTTCATCTGCGACATGACCGACCCCGGTGTCGAGGTGCGGCCACTGCGGCAGATCACCGGCGAGGCCGAGTTCAACGAGGTCTTCCTCACCGGGGTGCGCATCCCCGACGCGCACCGGCTCGGCGAGGTCGGCGAGGGCTGGAAGGTCGCCCAGACCACCCTCATGAACGAGCGGGTCTCCATCGGCGGCATGCGCATCCCGCGCGAGGGCGGCATGATCGGCCCGGCCGCCCGGACCTGGCGCGAACGCCCCGAACTGCGCACCCATGACCTGCACCAGCGGCTGCTCACCCTCTGGGTGGAGGCCGAGGTGGCCCGGCTCACCGGCGAGCGGCTGCGCCAGCAGCTGGTGGCGGGCCAGCCGGGTCCCGAGGGCTCCGGCATGAAGCTCGCGTTCGCCCGCCTCAACCAGGAGATCAGCGGCCTTGAGGTCGAACTCCTCGGCCAGGACGGCCTGTTGTACTCGGACTGGACCATGCGCCGGCCCGAGCTCGTCGACTTCACCGGCCGCGACGCCGGATACCGCTACCTCCGCTCCAAGGGCAATTCCATCGAGGGCGGCACGAGCGAAGTGCTCCTGAACATCGTCGCCGAACGCGTCCTCGGCCTGCCCGCCGAGCCGCGCAACGACAAGGACGTCGCATGGAAGGGCCTGGCCCGATGACGGCACAGACCACCGCGGAAGCGACCCCCGACCTGCTCTACTCGGAGGCCGAGGAAGACCTCAGGGCCGCCGTGCGCTCCCTGCTCGCCGACCGCACGGACACCCCGTCCGCGCTCGCCCGCGCGGAGTCCGCCACCCCGTACGACAAGGAGCTGTGGCGGGCGCTCGGCGCCGGGATGGGCCTGGCCGGACTCCTGGTCCCGGAGAAGCTGGGCGGACAGGGCGCCTCGCACCGCGAGGCCGCGGTGGCCCTGGAGGAGATCGGCCGCGCGGTCGCCCCCGTCCCGTATCTGACCAGTTCCGTCATCGCCACCGAGACGCTGCTCGCGCTGGGTACAGCCGACGGTGAAGTCACCTATCTGGTAAGGGAGTTGGCGACGGGGCGGCGAACCGCTGCCCTGGTCGTGCCCTTCTCGGCGGGCCCGCAGTCGGGGCGGCTGCCGGACGCGCTCGCAGGGACCGTCACCGCGGTCGCCGACGCCGCCACCGCGGACGTGCTGCTCGTGCCCACCGGGCAGGGCCTGTACGCCGTCGACGCGGCCGGGGTGACGGTCACCCCGCTCACCCCGCTCGACCTGACCCGCCCGCTCGCGGCCGTCGCCCTCGACGGCGTGCGCGGCACGCTGCTCGCCGACGCGGACTCGACGCCCGCCGCCGTGCGCCGGGGCCTTCTCGCCGGGGCCGGGCTGCTCGCCTCCGAGCAGCTCGGGGTCGCCGAGTGGTGCCTGACCGAGACGGTGGCGTACACCCGCGACCGCAAGCAGTTCAACCGTCCGGTCGGCTCCTTCCAGGCGCTCAAGCACCGCATGGCGCAACTGTGGCTGGAGGTCGTCTCCGCGCGGGCCGCCGCCCGCAACGCCGCCGACGCCCTGGCGACCGGCAGCCCCGAGGTGCCGCTCGCGGTGGCGGTCGCCCAGGCGTACTGCTCGCGGGTCGCGGTCCACGCCGCCGAGGAGTGCGTGCAGCTGCACGGCGGGATCGGCATGACCTGGGAACACCCGGCGCACCTGTACCTCAAGCGCGCCAAGTCGGCCCAGATCGCGCTCGGTTCGGCCGGAGAGCACCGGGCGGCGATCGCCGAACTGGTCGACCTCCGAGCCCCCTGACGGGCGAGCCGGGCCTCTCCTCGTCCACTTCCCGGACGGAAAGGCCCGGCTCCCTCGCCCGTTGGCGTGATCGGTCGATGGGTGATCAGGTCGAGCGGAGCTGGTTCCGCCTCGTGCTGAACGGCGAACGGATCACATCGTTCTGGCCCCGCACCCCCGACGGTGAATTCGGCGAGTTCCACGTGGCCGACGCCGACGTGGACGAGGCGTTCGCCGCCTGGCGGGCATCGTGCGAGGAGTCCCGAGCCGCGGTCGCGGCCTTCAACTCCCTTGACGGCACAGTGGAGTTCCGCGGCGAGTCCATCTCCCCGCGCCACATCCTGACCCACATGATCGAGGAGTACGCCCGCCACAACGGCCACGCCGACCTGCTCCGCGAGGCCGTTGTCAGCGGGCGGTGACCGAGTACGACGGCAGCGGCGTGTTCCCCCGTTTCCTCGCTGCGGCGCGGAGCACATCGGCCTGGCTGAGCACCAGATCCCGGACCGGAACGGGCAGGGCGGCCATCCGTTCCGCGGAGTCCAGGAGCAGGGCGCAGGCGTCGATCTCCCAGTCCGCGTCCTGGAGTTGGGCCGTGTCCACGCAGTGCTCGGCCACCGCCTCCCAGCCCGCCGACGGCAGGAGCCGCAGCAGGCTCTCGCGGGAGAACGGCGTCCGGACGTTGCCTTCGCCGCGTGAGCCGCTCGCCTCGATCTGGCCCTGGATGAGCACGGCGAGGAGATGCGGCAGCTGATCCGTGGAGCGCGGTGCCAGGTCCCACTCGGTGAAGGACAGCCGCCGCGCCCACGGCCGGACCCGGGCCAGGACCTCGCGCAGCCGGCCGAGCGAGGCGAAGTACCAGGAGCAGTGCGTCAGCACGACGTGGTCGAAGGCCCCGTCGGGGAAGTCCACCGATCCGTCGAGCACGTCCACGCCGAACCGGAAGTCGACGCGGGCGCCGAGCAGGCTCGCCTTGAGGTGCTCGGCCGACTGCCCGAGAGTCACCGGAGCGCCGTACGACGGGTCCGCGATGTCGAGGGCGACGACCCGGCCGTCCGGCCCCACCGCCTCGGCGAGTACGGCCGTCATGTCGCCCTGCCCGCAGCCGAGTTCGAGCACCGAAGCCCCGGCAGGCACGTTCATGGCGGCGACCAGGGCAGCGCGGTAGGCGGTCTGGGCGCGCTGGACGTCCGGGCTGATCTGCGCGGCGGCCATCAGAGCGGCGATCGACGGTGCCTGGGCGATGAGATCGATGTCGTTCACACAATCCTTCGTCGGGTCGGGCGGTGGGCGGTGCAGCCAGAGGCTATGCCACAGGACCCCGTCCCGGCCGTCCGTTTTTGACCACTCCTTTACATGCGGTTTAATTGCGACTTGTTCGCAATAGAGGTTGATCTTCAACAAGGGGTGTGGGCCGCATGACCGCCCGTTCCATACGTGCCACGGCCGCCGCGGTGCTGGCCGGGGCGCTCGCCATCGGAGCGGCCGCCTGCTCGACCCCGGGCGGCGGCACCGGCAAGAAGGGCGCGAAGGACTCGGCGGTCGTCGGCATCGCGTACGAGCCCGAGACGCTCAGCCCGCTCCTCGGCTACGGCAAGGACGGCAACTCCAAGCTCTTCGACGGGCTCCTCGCCTTCGACGGCGACATGAAGCTGCGGCCCGCGCTCGCCATCGCGCTGCCCGAGGTGAGCGCGGACCGGCTGACGTACACGTACAAGCTCCGCCAGGGTGTGAAGTTCAGCGACGGCACGCCGTTCTCGGCCAAGGACGTCGTCTTCACTTACACCAAGATCCTCGACCCGAAGACCAACAACCCGTCCAAGGGCGAGCTCGACGCCGTGAAGTCCGTCGAGGCCAAGGGCGACGACACGGTGGTCTTCACCCTCAAGTACCCCTACGCCCCGTTCGCCGAGCGGACCGTGCTGCCCGTCGTCCCCGAGCGCGTCGCGGCCCCGCAGGACGTCAACTCCGGCGCCTTCTCCAGCGCGCCCGTGGGCACCGGGCCGTACACCCTCACCAAGTGGTCGAAGGGCGAGAAGATCACCTTCGCCGCCAACCCCTCCTACTGGGGCGGCGCGCCCGCGGTGAAGAAGTTCACCATGGCGAGCATCAAGGACGACGACGTGCGGGCGACCCGGCTGCGCGCCGGGGACCTCGACGGCGCGATCCTGCCGCCCAACCTCGCCAAGACGTTCAAGGGCGACAAGGGGCGCAAGACGTACGCCGCGAAGACCTACGACTACCGCAACGTCACCCTGCCCACCGGCAACAAGGTCGCCGGCGACACCGCGGTGCGCCGGGCGCTCGACCTCGCCGTCGACCGCCAGGCCATGGTCGACCGGATCCTGGACGGCTCGGGCAAGCCCGCCTACGGCCCGGTGCCGACCGGCAGCGAATGGTTCGCCGCCGGCACCGAGCGCGGCCACGACCTCGGCAAGGCGAAGCAGATCCTCGACGACGCGGGCTGGAAGCCCGGCGCCGACGGCATCCGCGAGAAGGACGGCGTGCGGGCCGCCTTCCCGCTCTGGTACCTCTCCGGCGACAAGCTCCGCCAGGATCACGCCCTCGCCTACGCCTCCGACGCCAAGAAGGCCGGCCTCGACATCACCACCCAGGCCGGCACCTGGGAGGTCATCGAACCCCGCATGAAGCAGGACGCGGTCCTCGCGGGCGGCGGCTCGCCGGGCGACCCCGACTTCGACCAGTACAACCTGCTGAAGTCCTCGCTCGCGGGCGACGGCTTCAACAACATGGCCTCCTACGGGAACGCGACCGTCGACCGGGCCCTCGACGACGCCCGCAAGAGCGGTGACCACACGGTCCGCAAGGCCGCGTACGACACCATCCAGCGCGAGCTGGCGAAGAATCCGGGCTACACCTTCCTCACCCACATCGACCACCTCTACGTCGTCAACGACCGCTGGGACGGGCTGACCACGCAGGTCGAACCGCACGACCACGGCCTTGCCTCCGGCCCGTGGTGGGACGTCGAGAAGTGGGCGCCGAAGAAGTGAACTCCCCGGTGCGCAGGCTCCCTTGGGGGCCGATGGCGCGGCTGACGGGGCGGCGGCTCGGGTCCGCCGCGCCCGTCCTGCTCGCCGTCACCTTCGGCGTCTTCGCGGTGGCCGCCGCATCCCCCTTCGACCCCGTGAAGGCGTACGCGGGCACCGCGGGACTCACCGCCTCGCAGCAGAACCTCGACCAGCTGCGCGCCAACCTCGGCGTGGACCAGCCGCTCGTCGAACGCTGGTGGAGCTGGCTGACCTCGGCACTCACCGGCGACCTCGGCGACTCCAGCGTGCTGCGCCAGCCCGTCGCCGACGTCATCGCCGAACGCATCGGCTGGTCCGCGCTGCTCGCCACCGCGGCCTTCGCGCTCGCGATCCTGCTCGGCACGGTCCTCGGCGTGCTCGCCGCACGGCGCGGCGGCGGCCTGCTCGACCGCTGCGTCAGCGCCGCCGCGTACACCCTCGAAGCCGCCCCCGCCTTCTGGCTCGGGCTGCTCGCCATCTGGTTCTTCGCCCTGAAGCTCGGCGTGCTGCCGGCCGGCGGCCTCACCGACACGGCCAGCGACACGGTCAGCCCTGGGCAGACCCTCAGCCACCTGGTACTCCCGGCCCTCGTGCTCGGCCTCTCCCAACTGCCCTGGTTCTTCCTGTACGTACGCCAAGGAGTCGGCGACGCGCTGGCCGAGGACCCGGTGCGCGGGGCGCGGGCGCGCGGCCTCGCCGAGCGGACCGTGCTCACCGGGCACGCCCTGCGCTCCGGCATGCTCCCCATGCTGACGCTGATCGGCTCCCGCGTCCCCGAGCTGATCACCGGTGCGCTCCTGGTCGAGACGGTGTTCAGCTGGCCGGGCATCGCCGCCGCCACCGTGCAGGCCGCGACCTCCGTCGACTTCCCGCTGCTCGCCGCCCTCACCGTGCTCGCGACCGTCGCCGTGCTCCTCGGCAACCTGCTCTCGGACCTGCTGTACGGACTCGCCGACCCCCGGGTGGGATTCGATGGCTGACGTGCTCTGGCGTCCACGGGGGCGCGTTCGCCGCTCCACCCGCACCGTGCGGGTGCGGACCTCGGCCGCGATCATCGCCCTCCTGGTGCTCGTGGTGCTCCTCGTGCCGCCGCTGGTCCAGCTCGACCAGCAGGCCGTGGACCTCGCCCAGAAGCTCCAACCACCTTCCTGGGACCACCTGTTCGGGACCGACGACGTCGGCCGCGACCTGTTGCTCCGCTGTGTGTACGGGCTGCGGGTCTCGCTCCTGGTCGGGGTCGTCGCCGCGCTGGCCGCCACGCTCATCGGCACGGCGGTCGGCGCGGTCGCCGGAGCCTTCGGCGGCTGGACCGACCGGCTCGTCATGCGGCTGGTCGACACGTTCTCGTCCGTACCGCATCTGCTGCTCGGCATCTTCGTCGTGGCGATGTTCCGTCCCGGGGTGTGGCCGGTCGTGGTGTCGGTCGCCCTCACGCACTGGCTGTCGACGGCCCGCATCGTCCGCTCCGAAATCCTGTCGCTGCGCTCCCGGCCCCACATCGACGCGGCGATCTCGGGCGGCGCCTCCCGATGGCGGGTGACGGTGCGCCATCTGCTCCCCGGGGTGGTGCCGCAGGCCGGTCTCGCGGCGGTCCTCATGGTGCCGCACGCCATGTGGCACGAATCCGCCCTGTCCTTCCTCGGGCTCGGCCTGCCCACCCACCAGGCGAGCCTCGGCAACCTCGTGCAGAGCGCGCGCGGCTCGCTCCTCGCGGGCGACTGGTGGCCGACGCTGTTCCCCGGCCTCCTCCTGATCGTGCCGACCCTCGCCATCGCGGGCCTGGCCGGCGCCTGGCGCGAACGGCTCAGCCCGCGCCGACGCTCGGAGCTGATGCTGTGACCGGGAACGCGCTGTCCGTGCGGAACCTTTCCGTACGCTTCCGGATGCGCGGCGGCCGCCACATCGCCGCCGTCACCGACGCCTCCTTCGACCTGGCGGCGGGGGAGTGCCTCGCGCTCGTCGGCGAGAGCGGCTGCGGGAAGTCGGTCCTCGCCTCCGCGCTGCTCGGCCTGCTGCCCGCCAACGCCGAATCCGCGGGCGCCGCGCTGCTCGCCGACGGGACGGACCTGCTGGCCGCCGACGAGCGGCTCCTCGCGAGCACGGTGCGGGGCCGGCGCGTCGGACTCGTACCGCAGAGCCCGGCCGCCCACCTCACTCCCGTACGCACCGTACGCAGTCAACTGGAGGAAACCGTACGGGAGTTGACGCCGACCCCGCGCAAGCGGCTGCGGGCCGGCGCGCAGGCCGCGGCCGGGCGGGCGTCCTTCCCGGCGAACCGCCTCGACCGCTACCCGCACGAACTGTCCGGCGGGCTCGCCCAGCGCGCCGCGACCGCCCTCGCCCTGATCGGCGACGCACCCCTGCTCCTGGCCGACGAACCCACCACCGGACTCGACCGCGCGCTGGTCGACCGCACGGCCGACGAACTGCGCCGCACCGTGGACGAAGGGCGCGCCCTCCTGATGATCACGCACGACCTCGCGGCGGCCGCCCGGATCGCCGACCGGGTGGCCGTGATGTACGCGGGCCGCATCGTCGAAATCGCCGACGCCACCAGGTTCTTCGGCGAGCCGGGTCCCCGTCACCCGTACGCTCGTGGTCTGCTCGATGCCCTGCCGGAACGATCATTCAGGCCCATCCCCGGCATGCCGCCGGAGTTGGGGGACCTTCCGGCGGGGTGCGCGTTCGCAGCCCGCTGCGACCGGGCCGACGTGCTCTGCGGCACCCAGCCGCGGTTCGACGGCCGGGCCGCCTGCCACCACGCCCACGCGGAGGATCCCAGCCGTGCTTGAGCTCAGCAACATCACCGCCGGCTACGAGCGGGGCAAGCCCGTCGTGCGGGACATGAGCCTCGCGGTGGGACGCGGCGAGGCGGTCGGCCTGCTCGGCCCCAGCGGCTGCGGCAAGTCCACCCTCGCCAGGGTCGCGGCCCTGCTGCACCGCCCCGACGCCGGGACGGTCGTGCTCGACGGCACCACGGTCGTCGGCCACCGCCACCGCGCCCCGCGCGCCCTGCGCACCACCGTGGGCGTCGTCTTCCAGTCGCCCCGGCTGTCCGCCGACCCGCGGCTGCGGCTGCGCGACCTGATCGCCGAGCCGCTGAAGGCGACCGGCCGGCGGATCGAGATCCGCGAACGGGTGGACGAACTGGCCCACGCGGTCGGCCTCGGCGGCGACCTGCTGACCCGGCACGCCCACGAGGTGAGCGACGGCCAGCTCCAACGCGCCTGCCTGGCACGGGCGTTGGTGCTCCGGCCGCGCCTGCTGATCTGCGACGAGATGACCGCGATGCTGGACGCCTCGACCACGGCCGCGCTGGTCGCGACGGTCGAACGCTACCGCCGCGAAACGGCGGCGTCCCTACTGGCCGTCGGCCACGACCAGATCCTCCTTGAGCGCTGGTGCGACCGGACGGTGAACTGGGCGGACCGGCCTGAGGAGTAGAGGGTGTGAGGGCCGGACAACGGCCGCGCCCGCCGGTGCGGGGGCGCGCTCCGCGCACCGCAACGGCGAGCGGCGGACCGGCGGTGGACCGGCCAACTCCAGGCGGTGGCCCTCCAGTTGAGCGGCACGCCCCGCATACTCGGTCGCGTCCGTCCGCCCGCCAGCCCGGGGAGAACACATGGCCCACCTCACCGCCGCAGTACCCTCGCCGCCCTCGCCGCCGCCGTCGCCGTGCCCGTCGTGGCCGGCCCCGCCCGAGCGGACGGGCGCCCCGCCGGGCCCAGACCCCTGCGCCGAACCCACGCGCACAACGACTACGAGCACACCCACCCCCTCTTCGACGCGCTCGCGCACGGCTTCACCAGCGTCGAGGCCGACATCTTCCTTGTCGACGGCCAGCTCCTCGTCGGCCACGACCCGTCCGAGCTCGACCCGAGCCGCACCCTCGAATCCCTCTACCTCGACCCGCTCCGCAAGCTGATCAGGGCCCACCACGGTGCGGTGTACCGGGGTTACCACCACCCGCTCCAACTGCTCATCGACATCAAGACCGAGGGCGCGGCCACCTACCTCGAACTCGACCGGCGCCTCACCCCCTACCGCCACCTCCTCAGCTCGTACGCGCACGGCAGGGTGCGCACCGGCGCCATCACCCCCGTCATCTCCGGCGACCGCGGCGCGCGCGTCCCGATGGAGGCGCAGCAGGTGCGGTACGCCTTCTACGACGGGCGGCTCGAAGACCTCGGCACGGCCGCCACCGCCTCGTTCATCCCGCTCATCAGCGGCAGTTGGACGGACAGCTTCAGCTGGCTCGGCGCCGGAGAGTTCCCCGCCGCCCAACGCGCCGAGCTGCACGACCTGGTGGCCCGCACCCACGCGGGCCGCCGGCGGCTGCGGTTCTGGGCCACCCCCGACCTCGCGGGACCAGAGCGCGATGCGGTGTGGCGCGAGCTGTGGGCGGCCGGCATCGACTGGTTCAACACCGACGACCTCGCCGGACTGGAGTCGTTCCTGCGCGCCCACGGCGAGTAGCGGGGTCACGCGCAGTCAACACCCGTACGGCGGACACGTCTTGAGCCGAACCAGCGCGCCTCCTCCGCCACACTGACGCCCGAATGCCGCAATTCCGGCGCGGCGGAGGAGGCTCGTCATGGCTGTTTCGGTCTCGGTGGTGCTGTTGCTGGTGGTCCTCGCAGTGATCTTTCTGCGCAGCGGAGGCCTCAAGCTCTCGCATGCGATCGTCTGCGCCCTGCTCGGCTTCTTCCTGGCCGGGACGAGCATGGCGCCCACCATTCAGGACGGTCTGAACGCGACGGCGGGAGTGGTCGGTAGCCTCAAACCATGACCAAGGCCCGCCGGAAGATCACCGCCGATGAGCGGCGCGCCCGCCTCGGCGCCCGCCATCTGCTCGCCCCCGCCGCCCGCGCGAACACCCCGGAGGTGGTCGCCGAGGCGCTGCTCGGCCTGCACGCCACCGACCCCGCGACGGTGTACCTCGCCGTCGCGGCCCGGCTGAAGGACCCGTCCGTGCGGGAGCTCGAACGGGCCCTGTACGAGGACCGGACGCTGGTGCGGATGCTCTGCATGCGGCGCACCATGTTCGTGGTGCCGCGCGAGCTCGCTCCGGTGGTCGACGCGTCGACGGCCCGCGCCGTGGCGGCCCGCGAACGCAAGAACCTCGCCAAGGTCATCCAGGAGCAGCTCGGCTTCGACGGCCGCTGGTTCGCCGCCACCGAGGACGCGGTCCTCACCGCGCTCCAGCGGCGCGGCGAGGCCACCGCCGCCCAACTCGCCGACGACGTACCGGACTTGAAGTCGCAGATCGTCCAGGCGGCGGGCAAGCCCTATGAGGCCCGGCCGCGCATCACCAGCCGCTTCCTCGGGGTGATGGCCGCCGAGGGCCGCATCCGGCGCGGCCGGCCGCTCGGTACCTGGGCCTCCAGCCAGTTCCGCTGGATCCCCGCCGAACCGCACCCCGAGCTGCCCGCCGACGAGGCGAAGGCACGGCTCGCCGCCCGGTACCTGGCCGCGTTCGGGCCCGCCACCACCGAGGACGTCAAGTGGTGGACGGGCTGGACGCTCACCGACACGCGCAAGGCCCTGGCCCGCGCCGAGGCGGTCGAGGCCGACCTGGACGAGGGGCCCGGCCATGTCCTGCCCGCCCACCTGGACGCCCCCGCCGAGCCCGAGCCCTGGGCCGCGCTGCTGCCCGCCCTCGACCCCACCCCGATGGGCTGGCGCTCCCGAGACTGGTACTTCGACGCCGGCCACAAGCCGGAACTCTTCGACACCAACGGCAACATCGGCCCCAGTGTGTGGTGGAACGGCCGCATTGTCGGCGGCTGGGCCCAGCGCCCGGACGGCGAGATCGTCACGGAACTCCTCACCGAGACGGGCTTGGGGCGCGACGCCCGCGCGGCGATCGCCGCCGAGACCGAGCGGCTGTCCGCCTTCTTCGGCGACGTACGCGTCAAGCCGAGCTTCCGCACCCCGCTGGAGCGACGACTCGCCGGGTGACCGACCCAACTGGGCCGCACACAGGGCGTGTTGCGCCCATCCGGTGACGGGCTGTCAGATCAGCCGGGACCGGATGAGGAACCGCACTCCTTCCGGCGCCTCCAGCGAGAACCCGCTGCCGCGCCCCTCCACCACGTCCACGATCAGCCGGGTGTGCCGCCACAGTTCGTGCTGGCTCTTCGAGATCCAGAACGGCACGCGCTCGCCGACGCCCTCCACTGCGAGGGAGGCGAGCAGCACGTCCGAGCCGCCGGTCCGGAACTCACCCTCCGGGTAGCACATGGGAGCGCTGCCGTCGCAGCAGCCGCCCGACTGATGGAACATCAGCGGACCGTGGGCCGCCCGCAGCGTCCGGATCAACTCGGCTGCCGCCGGGGTGAGTTCGACCGGCGGCTCCGGTTCGGCGGCGGGCTGCTCGACGGGGCGCGGGTGCTCGGCGGGCGTCATCTCTCCTCGCTCCTCCGGCCGCACGGCACCGGCCCCCTGCGGGCCGTGCCGTGCGGATCCGGGCAGACACGGCGACCACTTCACCATGCGGCCCGTTGCAACCCGGTTGCAACCCGTCCGGATCAGATGAGGTCCATCGCCGCCACCTCGTCGGGGCTGCCGTAGCTCACCGGCCCCTGGAAGCGCCGACGGGCGGTGGCGAACCACCAGAGCGTGGCGATGAGCAGCACCGCGCCCAGCGCGATCGGCGCGTAGTTGAAGGAGTCGGCGGTGATGGGGGAGACCTGCGGCAGCATGAACAGCACACTGCTGAGCACGATCCAGGCCACGGCGATCGCCGCCACCGGCCTGCCGTACCGGCCCAGGTTCCAGGGGCCGGGCTCGAAGTCGTCCAGGCGCAGCCGCAGGAAGATCGGCACGCCGTACGCCAGGTACAGGCCGACCACGTTGACGCTGACGATGGCGGTGAACGCGGTGTGCGACCACCAGCCGGGAATGATCAGCACCAGTGCGCAGACCGCGGCCAGCCACACCGCCTTGACCGGGGTGCGGGTGCGCAGGGACACCGAATGCCACCACTGCGAGCCCGGCATCGCCCCGTCGCGGGAGAACGCGAAGATCTGGCGGGTGTTGCTGGTCATGTTGGCCAGACCGCAGAACAGCATGGCGCCGATGACGATCAGCAGCAGGAGCTCGGCGGTGCCCGTGCCGAGCGCGTCGATGAGGATCTGCACCGGCGGCGCCTCCGCGCTGATCTCGGCCGCGTAGTCGCGGATCGAGTACACCAGGGCGAGCATGAGGACCAGACCGGTGAGCGCCGAGTAGATGATGGCGCGCATGATGCCCTTGGGGGTGTTGACGGTGGCCCGTACCGTCTCCTCGGACATGTGGAAGCTGCCGTCGAAGCCCGTGAACGTCCAGCTCGTGACGAGCAGGCCCAGCATCGCGGCGTACAGCCCGTTGCTGAACCCGGTGCTGTTGACGAAGTGCGTCGCGAACGAGACCGGCTGGTGGGAGCCGGGCTTCACGGTCAGGGCGACGACGATCACCACCATGCCGACCAGCAGCCACCAGACGGAGATCCGGTTCACCACGGCGACCAGCTGCACGGTGTAGGTGTTGGCGAGGGCCTGCACGAGCAGGATGGCCGCCGCGATGCCGACGGTCTGCTGCGGGGTGCCCTGGTACGAGGGCCACTGCATCGCGATGAACGCCTGGATGAAGGTCGCGGCCGCGTAGTTGGTGGCGGCCGTGCCGCCGACCTGGCCGACGAAGTTCAGCCAGCCGGTGTACCAGGACCAGGCGCCGCGGTGCCGCTTGGCGAGCTTGCCGGCCGAGAAGTACAGGGCGCCGCTGGTCGGATAGGCCGACGCTATTTCCCCCATCGCGGCGCCCACGAACAGCACCATGACCGAGACGCCGATCCAGCCGAAGACGAGAATACGCGGACCTCCGGCGCCCATTCCGAAACCGAATGCGGAAAAGATGCCGGATATGATGTTGATGATGGTGAAGGATATGGCGAA
Organism: Streptomyces sp. NPDC094147; assembly: GCF_044764265.1. NCBI lineage: Bacteria > Bacillati > Actinomycetota > Actinomycetes > Kitasatosporales > Streptomycetaceae > Streptomyces > Streptomyces sp. NPDC094147. The sequence continues at coordinate 96,547 of NZ_JBIWHT010000015.1, forward strand.
ATTGTCGAAGGCGTGGAATCTGCGGGTGAGTTTCCGCGGATATCCCATGGCGTGCAGGGTGGCATCGTCGTCCAGCGTGGCGGCTGTTTCCCGCCCGCGGGATTTCGAGCGGGTGCGGGACGTCTGCTCGGACACAGTGGCAACCTTTCCTGTGGGGTGAAGGGCGCGTGGGTCTTGCCGCATCCTCGGGAGGGGCGGCGGTGAACGCTCCGGCGTGGTCAGGCCGGTGCGGGAATCGGGAGTCCGCAGGACCGCCGGGCCCTGGTCAGCTGCTCGCCGGGGTCGCCGAACGCGCTCCAGGGCATGCGGGAGGCGTACGGGCCCATGGCCGTGAGGACTTCGCGCGCTTCGAATTCACGGTTCGCCATGAACAGGGCATGCGCCAGATACGCCAGATCGAGAACCGGAGTGAACCGGTAACTGGCCGTCTGCGGAAACCAGTTGTGGTAAATGCCGAGGGTTGTCGTGGTCCACTGGGGCTGTTGCCAGGTGTGGTCGGCCAGGAGCGCGCTCGGGTCGTAGTCCTCGACCAGCGCGACCAGCGGAAGCAGCCGCAGCGCCGACGTGGCCGGCGCCCGATGGCTGAGGAACGAGGCGACGTCCCAGCGCGCGCTCGCCGAGCCGCCGTGCCGGGTGAAGAAGCAGGCCAGGAAGCGGTGGTGCGCCTCGCGGTGCCAGGGGGCGAGGCGCAGGACGTGGGCGAAGAGCTGCCAGGGCCCCGGCGGCGCCGTCAGCAGTCCTCGTGGGGCGGGGTCGCGGGGACCGTCGATGCGGGCGAGCGCCAGCTGGGCCACCCACGGAGTGGGATCCCGGGGCAGGAATCGTGCCGCCCGCACACAGGCCGCCTGCGCTATGCGCAGCAGTGCGCCCGCCCGCGCGTCGTGCGCGTCCGCCATGCGCAACGCGCGCAGCATCGCCACCCGCGCCCCCAACAGGGCTGCCTCCGGGCCCGGTTCCTCGGCCATCCAGCGTTCCGCCAGGTCCGAGTCGGCCGCCTCCGACGCCAGGACCAGCGAGCGGTGGGCCCGCACCTCGAAGTCTTCGCGCGCCTCCAGGAGGACGTTGTGGGCGCCCAGATACCGCCCCGCCCTGACGTCCGTGCACGCTCGTGCCAGCTCGCGATCGTCGGCCGCCGGATGCCACACGTAGTGTCCTTCGAACGAGCCGGCAGCCACGATCCTCTCCCCGTCCCGCAGACGACACCCTGCGCCCTATGAATTCCGGCCATGCGGAATTGAGCCGGAGCCCGAGTCCTTGCGCAGGTTCACCGACAGCGAGCCACACCTTACTCATCCTTAAGTCGTATCGAAACTCATCGCCCGGAATATCTGCCTCCATCCCTTTGCGGGAACGGCTCCCAACGCCTCGTAAATCCCGGGCCCTTGGCTCCCTCGTGGGGCGGCCATTACCGTGCTTGGGGCCGCAGGGTATGTAATTGGCATATTCGGAGTCGGGGTTGGCCGGCCCGTGAGGTTGCCGGGAAGGACGAGGGCGCCGAGCGGGGCCGCACCCGCGAGAAGCGGGCGGCATGGGCGCCGATGTGGTCCGAGCGCGGTTGGTGGCGGCGCGGGGCAGGGGGCGCCCGGCCTGCGTCTGCGGCATGAGGCGGCCCGTCGCGCTCAGCCGGATGGCGGGCGCCGGGACCGGCCTGCAAGGCCGCCGACGGGATACCTGGCTAGGGTCGGGAACAGGAAGCGGCCGGCTCCGATCGTCGCCGCGATCGGTCCGGGCAGTACGAGCACGGAGACCCCTCCCGGCCTCGACGAGAGGTACTGGCAGATGCAGTCATCGCTTGCCTGCGCCTCACCCGCTTCAGGCGGACAGCGATGACGTCCGCCCGGCCCGGAAGCGGCGGCGACCGCGACCCGGCGCCGACGGCCGGGGACGGACGTGCGAGGCGTCGGCGGAGGGCGCCGGGCGGCCGGTCCTGGATCGCCATCGGCTTCGGCCTCGGCCTCGGAGCGACGCTCGCGTGGCTGACCGTGCAGACCGTGCTGCAGCTCGGCAGTCTGCTCACGCTGTTGCTGCTCGCCGTCTTCATCGGGATCGCTCTGGAGCCAGTCGTCGCCTGGCTCACCCGGCGCCGGCTGCGCCGCAGCTGGGCCGTCGCGGTCGTCCTGGTCGTCCTGCTCGTGCTCTTCGCGGGGTTCCTGGCCCTCGTCGTGCCCCCGGTCGCCGACGAGGTCGACGCGCTGGTCAAAGCGGTCCCGGGCTGGCTGCGGCAGTTGCGGGACCACGACTCCGCACTCGGCAGGTTCGAGGACCGCTACCACCTGCTGGCCAAGGCCGAGCAGCAGCTCTCCTCGGGCGGCGCGGCCGGTCTCGCCGGCGGTCTGCTCGGCGCCGGGAAGGTGGTGGCCGGGGTCGTGACCTCGGCTGTCGTCGTGCTCGTCGTCATGGTGTACGTGATGGTGTTCCTGCCCGGACTGAAGCGGTTCGGCCTGCGCTTCGTCGCGGCCGGCGGGCGCCCGCACGCCCAGGAGGTGACCGAGGAGATCCTGAACCGGGTGGGGCGCTACATGCTCGGCAACGTGGCCACCTCCGTGATCGCCGGGGTGGCGACCTTCGTGTGGTGCGTGGCGACCGATGTTCCGTACCCCGCAGCCCTCGGGGTGTTCATCGCGCTGATGGACCTCATCCCCATCGTCGGAACGACCATCGGCGGCGTCGTCGTGAGCCTGGTGGCCCTGTCGGTGTCGCTGCCCGTCGCCCTGGCGACCGCCGGCTTCTACATCGGATTCCGGGTCGCCGAGGACTATCTGATCGTGCCCCGGGTGATGAAGTTCGCTGTCGACGTCCACCCGCTCGTCACCGTCGTGGGCGTCCTGGTCGGCGGCGCCCTCCTCGGCGTCGTCGGGGCCCTGGTCGCCATCCCGGCCGCTGTCGCCATCGGACTGATCCTGGAGGAGCACGTCTTCTCCCGGACGGACGCGTCCTGAGGCGCCGCGAGGCGCCCCCGGTGGCGTGTGCGCGCAAGCGGCACCCTTTGAACGATCAAAAGAAGCGTGGGGTTAGCATATGAGCGCCGCCTAGCTCGAAAGATAAACCTGTGACTGTCAATGACGACTCGTTCACCAACTGGAAGAACCGCGAGGAGATCGCGGAGTCGATGATCCCGATCATCGGGAAGCTGCACCGGGAGCGGGACGTGACGATCCTGCTGCACAGCCGCTCCCTGGTGAACAAGTCGGTGGTCAGCATCCTCAAGACCCACCGATTCGCCCGGCAGATCGCCGGTGAGGAGCTCTCGGTCACCGAGACGCTGCCCTTCCTGCACGCCCTCACCGCGCTCGATCTCGGCCCTTCGCAGATCGACATCGGCATGCTCGCCGCGACGTACCGGAGCGACGACCGCGGTCTCTCGGTGGAGGAGTTCACCGCCGAGGCCGTCGCCGGCGCCGTCGGTGCCAACAAGGTGGAGTGCCGCGAGGGACGCGACGTCGTCCTCTACGGTTTCGGACGCATCGGCCGGCTCGTCGCCCGCCTGCTCATCGAGAAGGCCGGCTCCGGCAACGGACTGCGGCTGCGTGCCATCGTCGTCCGCCAGGGCGGTGACCAGGACATCGTGAAGCGCGCCTCGCTGCTGCGCCGCGACTCGATCCACGGCCAGTTCCAGGGCACGATCACCGTCGACGAGGCGACCAGCACGATCGTCGCCAACGGCAACGCGATCAAGGTGATCTACGCCAACGACCCCTCGGAGGTCGACTACACGGCGTACGGCATCAAGGACGCCATCCTCATCGACAACACCGGCAAGTGGCGCGACCGCGAAGGCCTGTCGAAGCACCTGCGTCCCGGGATCGACAAGGTCGTCCTGACCGCGCCGGGCAAGGGCGACGTCCCCAACATCGTGCACGGCGTCAACCACGACACGATCAAGCCGGACGAGCAGATCCTGTCCTGCGCCTCCTGCACCACCAACGCGATCGTCCCGCCGCTGAAGGCGATGGCGGACGAGTACGGCGTGCTGCGCGGCCACGTGGAGACCGTCCACTCGTTCACCAACGACCAGAACCTGCTGGACAACTACCACAGCGCCGACCGCCGCGGCCGCTCGGCGCCGCTCAACATGGTCATGACCGAGACCGGCGCCGCGTCCGCCGTGGCCAAGGCGCTGCCCGAGCTCAAGGCGCCGATCAGCGGCAGCTCGATCCGCGTGCCGGTGCCGGACGTCTCGATCGCGATCCTCAGCCTGCGCCTCGGTCGCGAGACCACCCGCGAGGAGGTCCTCGACTACCTGCGCAACGTGTCGCTGACCTCGCCGCTCAAGCGCCAGATCGACTTCACCACCGCCCCGGACGCGGTGTCGAGCGACTTCATCGGCTCGCGCCACGCCTCGATCGTGGATGCGGGCGCCACCAAGGTCGACGGCGACAACGCGATCCTCTACCTCTGGTACGACAACGAGTTCGGCTACTCCTGCCAGGTCATCCGCGTCGTCCAGCACGTGTCCGGCGTGGAGTACCCGACCTACCCGGTTCCGGTGGTCTGATCCCGGCGACCCGTCCGGCGGACGGAGCGGCAGTGGGAGGGTGACCGGTCCCGGTCACCCTCCCGTCGTCATCCGCCGCCGACACCTCAGCGGGCCGAGCCACTTGTCCGCCGCCGCGCGGAGCCGCAGCCTAGGCTTCCACGCGACACCGGCCCGACCTCAGGAGCACACCGTGTTCGACCCCGCACCGGAGCACCCGTACCCCGACGGTCACCGCCCCGACGGGCCGCCCGCCCCGCACGCGCTGCTCGCGCCCGTGATCGGCCTGTTGGGCAGCTGGCGCGGCCGGGGCCAGGGCGGATACCCGACGCTGTCGGAGGACTTCGCGTACGCGCAGGAGGTCACCTTCAGTCACGACGGCCGTCCCTTCCTCCGGTACGAGGCCAGGGCCTGGCTGCTCGACGCGGACGGCGCGCCGCTGCGTCCGTCGGCCAGGGAGAGCGGCTGGTGGCGGCTCCAGCCGGACGGCCGGGTGGAAGCGCTCATCACCCAGCCCACCGGCATCGCGGAGATCGCGGTCGGCCGGGCGAGCGGCAACACGGTGGACCTCTCCACCCACGAGGTGGCCCTCACCCCCACCGCCAAGGAAGTCAACGGCACCCGCCGCCGGTACGCCTTGACCGACGACGACACGCTCACGTTCGTCCACGACCTCGCGGCGGTGGGCCAGCCGTTGCAGCACCACCTCTCGGCGGCCCTGCACCGAGTGGGATAGGCCGCGCCGATCGGCTACCAGTAGTGCCGCCGTCCGCCGATCGCGTGTCCGAGGGATCCCAGCAGCCACAGGATGCCGCCGAGGACGACGAAGAGGATGCCGATGGTCCACAGGATGGACAAGCCGGCCGCGTAGCCGATGATCAGCAGGATGACTCCGAGGACGATCATGATGTCCTCCGATCTGCGGAAGAGTTCCGGCCTTGGACCCAGGGTAGTTCCGCCGCTTGGGCCATGGCGAGTGATGGACACGGCGATGTGCGGCACGACGGCGCCCGTCCGAAGAGCCGTGGCCCCGACCGCGCTACGCGGTCGACAGCCGGAGCTGGACGTCGACCTCCTGGCCGCCCGCGGCGGTGTCGGCGGCGTCGACGGCGCAGCCGGTCCACCGCCACCGGGCAGCCTTGCAGGTCGGCGGTGACCGGCCCGGCCAGAAGCACCCCCGCCACCTGCTGAGGTTCTGAGGGCGCGGGGGCGCCTTTGGGGTCACTGGCGGCAGAGGCAGAAGGGGTGGCCCGCCGGGTCCGCGTACACCCGGAAGCCGCGTTCGCCGTTGCCGTCGGCCACGTCGAGCGGGGTCGCTCCGAGAGCGAGCACCAACTGCTGCGCCGCTTCGAGGTCCGGTACGTCGAAGTCCAGATGCAGCTGCTGGGAGTTGCGGTCGGCGCGCGGCCACTCCGGTGGGGTGAGGCCGGGCGCCCGCTGGAAGGCGATCCGGTGGCCGCCGGGCGCGTACAGGTCGTACCAGTCCTCACCGTCCTTCTTCACCTCTCCTCCGAGCACCGCGGCGTAGAAGCCGGCGAGCGCCTCGGGGTCGGGGCAGTCCAGGGCCACGAGGCAGTACGTTGCGATGGGCATGTCAGTTTCTCTCCTCGGATTGGCCTCGGTGATCTGCTGCGGGGTGACACATCGCGTGGTGGCCTCGAAGCCGCAGGGCCGGGGAGTTCCGCGTTCACCGGCCGGCCGCCGCGCGCCCAGCGGAACTGGTCGTGGGCGGGGGCGATCGCCGCGTCCCGGCCGGAGCCGTAGCACATGGGCAACTGCCCGATGCGGGGCTTGCCTTGGCCGCCGTGCATGGGGGAAGGCGTCGAGCAGATCCGGATCGGGCTCGGTCGCGATGACGCTGCCGCAGAGGCGGCCGGCCTGGTCGCGGCGGAGCGCGCCGACGACGTGACGGCCCGTTGAAGAGCCCTCCGCGTAGGCGCATCGGGTCGGCCGAGATGTTCCCGCCGGGATATGGCGGCATGATCGGCAGTGGGCGGGGCACCCGCACAACGGATCGGAAGGCGTGGGGCGTATGGCACGGGCAGCTCTGTTCGACGTCGACGGCACCCTCGTCGACACCAACCATCTGCATGTGACCACCTGGTGGGAGGCGTTCCGCCAAGCCGGGCACGACGTCGCCATGCACGACATCCACCGCGCGATCGGGCTGGGTTCCGACGACCTCATCGCCCGCCTGCTCGGCGAGGACCGTGACCGAGATGAGGACGAGCGGCTCAGCGCCGCGCACACCGCTCTGTACGGCACCTACTTCGAGCGGCTGCCCGCGCTGTCCGGCGCCCGCGAGCTGCTCAGGGAGCTGGCAGGACGGGACTGGCGCATCGTGCTCGCCACCTCGGCCGGGGGAGCGGAGCTGAGGGCCCTGCGCCGGGCCATCGACGCCGACGACGTCATCGTGGGCGTGGCGAGCGCGGACGACGCAGCCGAGGGCAGGCCGACGCCCGATCCGGTACGCCGGGCGCTGGAGCTGGCCAAGACGGACGCCGCGGAGGCGGTGTTCGTGGGCGACACGGTGTGGGACATGAGGGCGGCTCGGGCGGCCGACGTCCGCGCCGTCGCGCTGCTCGCGGGCGGCATCCCCCGAGCCGACCTCGAAGAGGCGGGCGCGCAGGCCGTGTACGGCGACACCGCGGAACTGCTCTCGCGGCTGGACACCAGCATCTTCGCCCAGCTGGAGCGAGCGGAATAGGACGCCGGCGGGTCGAAGGCGGGTGGGCGGCGCCCGAACCGCGGAGTGGGCGGCTGCGGTCACGGAGCGATGGCTTCGGTGGTGATGAGGTCGAGCAGGGCCCGCATCCCATCTCGCGCCAGGGCCTGACGCTGGCGGTCGGCGCCGTTGCCCTGGCGCAGCAGCCGGTGGATGAGCGCGCCGACCTCGCGGCTGTCACCGGATGCCTCCAGGGCCGGAGCGATGTGCTGGGTGAGCAGGCACAGTGTGTCGCCCGCGCTGCGGGGACGGCCGGTGGGATCGATCAGCTTGCCGCTCAGCCCGTGCCGGGCGGCATGCCACATCGCCGCCTGCAGCAGTTCCTGCGCGCACTCGGGCTCCGGCTCGCCGTCCTTGTAATCACGCAGGGCGGTGGCGGCCAGGGCGCGCACGATGCCCGCGAACATCACCGCGTCGTCGGCCCTCAACTGCACGTCCAGGCAGCGCACTTCAAGCGTGGGATAGCGCTCCGACAGGCGTGCCTGCCAGTACAACTGCCCGGTGTCGGCGATGACTCCGGACGCGAGCAGCGCGCCGGTACGCCGCTCGTAGTCCTTGAGGTCGGTGAAGACCGGCGGCGGGCCGTAGACCGGCCAGCGGCTGAAGACGGGGGTGCGCCAGCTCGCGAAACCGGTGTCCCGGCCCCGCCAGAGCGGGGAGTTCGCCGACATGGCCAGCAGCGTCGGGAGCCAGACGCGGATCCGGTTCAGTACGGCGACGCCGACCTCACGGTCCGGCATGGCCACGTGTACGTGCATCCCGTTGATCAGCAGCTCGTTCACGATCTGCGGGGCCCGCGCGTGGAGAGCCTGATACCGCGGCTGGCAGGTGACGGCGGCGGGGGCTTCCGCCGCCAGCGGGGCCGCCGCGCTCGCCGCGAGCCGGCAGCCGAGCTGCTCCGCGGCAGCGCCGACGGCGTGGCGCAGCCGCAGCAGATGACCGCCCACCTCGTCCAGGGTCTCGCAGATGGGCGTCGCGACCTCCACCTGCGCCTGGAGCAGCTCCGGCTGGACCTCGCGCTCCTGCACGATCGGTCCCAGGCCGGCGGCCGCACGTACCTCGTCGGAGAGCGGCGCGGGCAGCCCGGAATCCGGGTCCACCAGCAAATATTCCTCTTCGACCCCAATGGTGATCACGAGATCTGAGTACCCCGCTTCCGGCCGTCCGTACCGGCTCCCCGGCGCCCGCGGCGGCGCCGACCGGACGACCCCGCCGGGCCCGGCCTGGAGCCTCAGGCGTTGCGGACGCACGGCGATTCCGCCCGCTGCGTACCGGCAAGGGGCCGGACGTCGACGAGGGGTATTGCGGGGACGGTGGCCGTGGCGGTGGTGGTGAGGATGGGTTTGGGTGGCAGGGGCGTGAGGGGGTGCAGTGCCTGGGGTTGTGCGGTGAGGGTGAACCAGACGGTTTTGCCGTGGGTGGTCGGGTGGGTGCCCCAGCTGTCGCTGAGGTGGGCGAGCAGGGCCAGTCCGCGGCCGCGTTCGGCGAAGGGCCGCGGGCCGTGGAGGCGGGGCAGGCGCGGGTCGGTGTCGGTGACGGAGGCGGTGAGCTGTCGGCGGGCCCAGCGCAGTTGCAGGACGCAGTAGCGGTCGCCGGTGGTGTGCTGGTGGACGTTGGTGAGCAGTTCGCACACGCCGAGGCTGACGGGCTGGATGATCGCTTCGAGGCGCCAGTGCCGCAGGTGGGCGGCGACGATCCGGCGTATCTGGGGGATGCGGTCCGGCGTCGCGTGCAGGCTCAGGGTGTACTGGCGGGAAGGTTCGATGGTGATCACTGCGGCTCCCTTGTCGGCGGGAGCGGCTCGCCTTGCCGCTCTCAGCGTCCGCCACCACGCAAGGGCTACCAAAAGTAGCCGAATGAGCACAGCGCGGATTACTCCAGGATTGCCCCGTACGGCGGCAGGCGCAACAGGAGCGGCGTGCCGGTGTGCGGGAGCGGAGAACCGGCCTGCGTTGCGGGCACGCGCGAGCCCCGGCATACGCCGCGTTCATCGGCATACGTTGCGCTCATGCCTTCACCGGTGGACGATGCCCGGGGCAGGCCCCGGGTCCGGTGCCGGTCGGTGGAGGTGGCGTCCATGTGTCGTCTGTTCGGACTGAGCAGCGCTCCGCGCCGCAGCCGTGCCACGTTCTGGCTGCTTGACGCCCCGGACAGCCTCATGGCGCAGAGCCATCGCGACCCGGACGGGACGGGCCTGGGGTACTTCGGCCCCGACGGCACGCCCCAGGTCCGCAAGGCCCCCGACGCCGCGTACGAGGACCGCGCCTTCGCGAGCGAGGCCAGACAGGTCTGCTCGGCCACCTTCCTCGCCCACATCCGGCTCGCGTCGACCGGCGGCCTGGCGGCCCGCAACACCCACCCCTTCCAGCAGGACGGGCGGCTGTTCGCCCACAACGGGGTGGTCGAAGGCCTGGAAGCCCTGGATGCCCGGCTGGGACCGGACCTGTCCCTGGTGGGCGGCGACACGGATTCCGAACGGTTCTTCGCCCTGATCACCCGGGAAATCCGCGGACAGAACGGCGACATCGGTGCCGGTATCGAGCGTGCCGCCGGATGGATCGCCGCCCAACTGCCCGTCTACTCCCTCAACTTCATCCTCACCACCCCGGACGAACTGTGGGCACTGCGCTACCCCGGTACGCACGAACTCCACGTACTGGAGCGCGCGGCGGGCGGTCAGCACGGAGAGCGGCACCTGGACCACAGCGGCACGGCCGGCCGAATGCGCATCCACTCCCGCGACCTCGCCGACGCTCCGTCCGTCGTCGTCGCCAGTGAACGCATGGACGACCATCCGGAGTGGCGCCTGATGGAGCCCGGCGAGCTGCTCCACGTCACGCCCGACGGCCGCGCGGACCGGCGCCTCGCCCTCCCGGACCCTCCGGCCCACCCGCTCCGCCTCAGCGACATGTCCGCCCGTGCCGCCGACTCGCAGAAGCCGAGCGGCTGAGCCGGGGCCGGTGCCGCGCGTCAGCGGCCGAGGGCCTTGCGCAGCTGCCGCTTCCCGCTGGAACCTGCTGGCATGACGTCACTCCTCGGATTGCGTGATCTCTGCTGACGTGATCTCTGCGGAACGGGTCGTTCGCGCCCGCTTCGCAAGCCGAACGCGTCGCTGTCTCCGTGCCGGTTCACTGCGGAGCGCCGCCGACCGCGACGCGGGGCGTCCGGGCGGGGGCGTGCGGGCCGCCTCGCCGGATCTTCTTCTGGCCCCGCGGACACACACGTGTGTGTCCGCGAACGAGCCCTCGTCAGCCGACGGGCACGGGTGCCGGGGCGGTCAGGCGGTCGGCGCCCGGGGGGACGGGGACGGCGGCGAAGATCGCGTCCTGCTGCGCCTGGAGTTCGCGGGCGCGCTCGTGCGTGGTGGTGGGCAGGCGCTGCTCCTCGTACAGCTTGTGGGTGACCTCCTGGGCGTGCTTACTGGCGGGCGTGTGGAACTGGACCTCGAAGGCATGGTGCGAACTGGGCGCCCGCCACGAGGAGTTGACGGCCTTGTAGCCCTTGGCGCGGCCCCAGGTGTTGGACCACTTGATGCTGTCGTTGCCCCAGGCGGACAGTACGTGGGAGGCGACGGTGACGCCCTGGGTGTAGCGGCCGTCCGGCCACTGGAGGGTGTAACGCACCGAGTCCCTGATCTCGGCCAGCGCTTGGTTCACCTGCTGGCCGGGGTGTTCCTTCAGGGAGGTGGCGACCTTGCGCTTCAGTGAGTCGGGCGACTTGAGGCGGTAGTCGAAGCCGATGACGTCGGCGCCGCTGATCCGCGCGGCCGCCTGCACCTGGGGACTGATGGTCCGCTCGGCCTCCTGCGCCCGGTCGTAGAAGGCGTTGACCGCGGCATTGTCGGAGGCGTTCAGGGTCAGGCCCTCACCGCTCCAACCCCCGTCATCCGCAGGCTGGTTGAGGCTGTGGGACTTGCTCGTCTTGTCGGTCAGGGGCCCTGCGGCGGCTCCGTGGACGGCGGCCGCGCTGAGGGCGGTGGCGAGGGCGGCGGCGGTCGCGGCCCGCGAGACGGTACGGCTGAGGTTCATCGGTGGTAGTCATTCCCTTCTCGGTGACAGCCGTCCGCCGCCCCGGGTGAGACACGGGGCGGCGGACGGCCTCTGGCGAAAGACCCAACAGGAATCACCCCCTCCAGGTGATCGCGCCACTCCCGACCAGGCGGAATCTGGCTCGATCACGCCGCACCCCGACGAGATCCGAACCCTGGACGGCCCCACGTCGTGCCGACTGGGGGAGTCGGCAGGCATACGGGTCCGGGACCTTGCCCGGATCGGCCAGGAACGCAGGATCTCGCGGGGTTCGGCCGCCTCCCGCTCCCACGACGGCTGCGCGGCCCAGGCCATGCTTCGCGCAACGTCCGTTCCGTGTGCGGGGGTTCAGGGGTGGCCGAGCAGGCTGGGGGCGGCGCGTTCGAGTACGGAGCCGACCCGCGCCCAGGTCTCCAAGTCACGCTCCACGGGCGGCAGTTCAGTGCCACGGCCGGTACCCCAGTCGTGGGCGATCGCGACCGGATCGACGCCGGAGGCGGCCGATGCGGCGAGCGCTGCCGCGCCGACGGCCACCAGCTCCGTACCGGCCGGGACGACGAGGGGGCGCCCGGACAGCCGGCGTACCGTCTCGACCCAGATGCGCCCCTGCGTGCCGCCCCCGATGAGGCGCAGTGGCCTCGCCGCGACGGCGGGCGACTCGGGGTCGAGGCCGCAGGCGCGCAGTACCTCGTCCAGCGCGCGCAGCACGGTGACGGCGGCGCCTTCATAGGCGGCGCCGAGGAGTTGCTGCGGTGTGGTGGCGTGGCGCAGGCCGGTGAGCAGCCCGGAGGCGGCGGGAAGGTCCGGGGTGCGCTCGCCGTCGAGGTAGGGGAGGAGGACGGCCTCGCCGCCGGGTGCCGCGTCGTCGCGGTCGAGGCCGAGCAGGGCGGCGATCCGGTCGACGGCGAGGGTGCAGTTCAGGGTGCAGGCGAGCGGGAGGTAGCCGCCGTCGGTGGCGGCGAACCCGCTGACGGCGGGGTTGGCGGGCCGGGTGCGAGTCGCCGCGAAGACCGTGCCGGAGGTGCCGAGGCTGAGCACGGGGTGGTCGAGGAGCCCGGCGCCGCCGAGCCCGAGGCCCACGGCGGCGCTCATGTTGTCGCCCGTCCCGGCGGCCACTGCGATACCGGACGGCAGCCCGAGGAATGCGGCGGCGTACGGGGTCAGGCTGCCGACGCGGGTGCCTCCGGCGGCGGCCACGGCGGGGAGCAACTCATGGCTCAGGCCGATGAGTTGGAGGACCTCCGGGTCGTACGATCCGGTGGCGGTGGAGTACCAGCCGGTGCCCGAGGCGTCGCCCGGGTCGGTGGCGGCGACGCCCGCGAGCCGTTCGGTGAGGAAGTCGTGCGGCAGGCGAACGGCCTTACAGGCACCGGCTGTTGAAGGTTCGTGCTCGCGCAGCCACCGCCACTTGGCGGCGGTCACCGCGGCGACCGGTACGGATCCGGTACGGGCGGTCCAGTCGTGCGGGCCGCCGAGTGCCGCGGTGAGCGCGGCGGCCTGCGGGGCGGAGCGGGTGTCGTTCCACAGCAGGGCCGGGCGTAGCGGCCGGCGGTCCCGGCCCAGGACGACCAGGCCGTGCTGCTGCCCGGCGACCGCGATGCCGGTGACGGCGGACGCCGGAGCTCCGGATTCCTTCAGCCCGTCGGCGACGGCCTCGCGCAGCGCCTGCCACCAGTCCTCCGGATCGCTCTCCCGGGCACCCGCCGAGCCGTCGACGCGGTGCGGGGCGCGGCCGACGGCGAGCGGCCTTCCGGTGGCGGCGTCGGCGAACAGGGCCTTGGTGGACTGGGTGGAGCTGTCCACGCCGATGACGACCGGGCTGTGGGTCATCCGGAGACCTGCTTTGCGAGGTGGGAGGCGATTTGAATGTCAGGGCAACAAATTAGGCGAAGCCTCTGGGTTACGGAAGCTGTTGCGATCATGCAGTATTCGGTAAGCAAGAAAACAAATGGCTCCGGTGGCCGCCGGACGGACCGCATCAAGGTGGCGCAGACGATGACGGAAAGCTTCACCCCCACCCCCGAGGACAAGTTCTCCTTCGGGCTGTGGACCGTGGGCTGGCAGGGACGCGACCCGTTCGGCGACGCGACGCGACCCGCCCTCGACCCGGTCGACTCGGTCCGCCGCCTTGCCGAACTGGGCGCGTACGGCGTCACCTTCCACGACGACGACCTGATTCCCTTCGGCGCCTCGGACACCGAGCGGGAAGCCCGCGTCAAGCGCTTCCGGCAGGCGCTCGACACCACCGGCATGGTCGTGCCGATGGCCACCACGAACCTCTTCACCCACCCCGTCTTCAAGGACGGCGCGTTCACCGCCAACGACCGTGACATCCGCCGCTACGCCCTGCGCAAGACCCTCCGCAACATCGATCTGGCCGTGGAACTGGGCGCGCACACCTATGTCGCCTGGGGCGGCCGGGAGGGCGCCGAATCCGGCGCCGCCAAGGACGTGCGCGTCGCCCTGGACCGGATGAAGGAGGCCTTCGACCTGCTGGGCGCGTACGTCACCGAGCAGGGCTACGACCTGCGCTTCGCCGTCGAACCCAAGCCCAACGAGCCGCGCGGCGACATCCTGCTGCCCACCATCGGCCACGCCCTCGCCTTCATCGAACGCCTTGAACGCCCCGAACTGGTCGGCGTCAACCCCGAGACCGGGCACGAGCAGATGGCCGGGCTCAACTTCACCCACGGCATCGCCCAGGCCCTGTGGGCGGGCAAGCTCTTCCACATCGACCTCAACGGCCAGTCCGGCATCAAGTACGACCAGGACCTGCGCTTCGGCTCCGGCAACCTGCGCGACGCGTTCTGGCTCGTGGACCTGCTCGAATCCGCCGGCTACCCGGGCCCGAGGCACTTCGACTTCAAGCCGCCGCGCACCGAGGACATCGAGGGCGTGTGGGCCTCGGCGGCCGGCAACATGCGCAACTACCTGATCCTGAAGGCGCGTTCGGCCGCCTTCCGCGCCGACCCCGAGGTGCGCGAGGCGCTGCGCGCCGCACGCGTGGACGACCTGGCCCGCCCCACCGCCGAGGACGGCCTCGCCGGACTGCTCGCCGACCGCACCGCTTTCGAGGACTTCGACGTCGTGGCGGCGGGGGAGCGGGGCATGGCCTTCGAACACCTCGACCAGCTGGCGCTGGACCATCTGCTCGGGGCCCGCTGAGGGCCGTTGTCAGTGGCCCGGCCCGGACCCCGTCCACGCGGCCGGATCGGCCAGGACATCCCGTACGACCAGAGCGGCCGCACCCCGCGCCGCCTCCCCCGACAGGGAGGAGGCGCGCAGCCGGCCGCTGTCCTGCGACCACAGCCCCGACACCACCCGTCCCGACAGCACCCGGTCGGCCGACGGCGCCAGCCACGGCATCAAGTCCCGGTAGATTCCGCCGAGTACGACCGCGTCCGGGTCCAGAAGATTCACCGCCCCCGACAGCACCCGCCCCAGCATCAGACCGGCCTGCTCGATGGCGGCCACCGCCTGAGCGTCGCCGTTCCCCGCCCGCAGCGCGAGGTGCGCGACGCCTTGGGCACCGGCGCTCTCGTCGATTCCGGCGGCCCGCAGCAGCGCGCGCTGGCCCGCGTACTGCTCCAGGCAGCCGCGCGAACCGCACCGGCACGAAGGGCCTTCCGGATCGATCACCGTGTGGCCGATCTCCCCGGCGAACCCGTGCGCCCCGCGCAGCAGTTCGCCGCCGATCACCAGCGCGCCCCCGACGCCGATCTCACCAGAGACGTAGAGAAAACTGCGGACACTTCCCAGACCGCCGAACCACAGCTCGGCCAGCGCCGCCAGATTGGCCTCGTTCTCCGAGCGGACGGGCAGCGCGGAATCGGCGGGGCGTCGCGCGGCCAGCGCCCTGGCGAACAGGTCCTGCGCCGACACCAGGTTCCACCCCAGGTTGGGCGCCTGGCGGACCCTGCCGCCACTGACCAGGCCGGGGAGGGCGAGCGTCACGCCCACCGGCCGCAGTCCCTGCTCATGGGCGGAGCCCAGTGCGCGGGAGGCGATCCTCGCCGCACGCGCCAGCACGTCGGCGGGTGCCGCTCCCCGGTTGTCGACGTGCTCGGTCAGCCGCACCCGATCCGTCCCGGCCAGGTCCACCACACAGACGGCCACATAGTCGATGTTGACCTCGACGCCGAGTCCGGCGGCGCCCGTGCGGGCGGGCTTGAGCACCGTGCCGGGCCGTCCCGCCTGACCGCTGAACGTCTTGCCCGCCTCGGTGAGGAAACCGCTCTCCAGCAACTGCTCCACCAGGGAGGAGACGGCGGGCCGCGTCAGCCCCACCCGAGCCGCCACCCCGGCCCGCGTGGCCTCACCGCCGTCGTGGACCGCACGCAGCACCAGACTCAGGTTGTGCCGCCGCACGGAGTCCTTGCCGGCCTTGGCTTCGTGCGGGGTGAGGTTGCTGTTCATGTCCGGGCGAGCCTATGCGATCTCCTGGGATACGGGACGGGAGGTCCCCGGCGGCCGCGAGCAGTCGGCGGCGGTGGGGTGGGTGGCGACGCACGGTGGGCGGGGCTCGCTCAGGAGCGTGCCGATGCCGCGGACTCCAGTTCCGCCACCCGCGCGAGAAGCGCGTCGCGGCCGATGGAGTCGGCCCGCGTCGACGGCACGGTGCAGGCGTAGGCCCCGGCCACCGCACCGTAGAGCGCGCACCGCAGCGGCGGCTCGCCGCCCAGCAGGCCGAAGAGGAACCCGGACGCGAAGGCGTCCCCCGCGCCGTTGGAGTCCACCACCGGCGCGGGCGGCGCCACGGCAGGAACGTGGGTCAGCTCATTGCCGGTCAACAGGTACGCGCCGTCGGCACCCGCCGTCGCGACGACCACCTCGGCCCGGCCCCGCTCGACGATCCGGCGCATGGTCCGCTCCGGGTCCGCGAGGGCCGTCGTGGAGAGGAAGACGACATCCGCCGCGTGGGCGAACGGCTCGTGGTACGGGTTGTCGCCGTCCCAGTTGTGCAGGTCCGTCGAGATCGTCACCGCGGCGTCGCGCAGCACGGGCAGCGTGAACGCGCACGGGTAGGTGATGGAGACATGGGCATGACGGCTCCTCGCGGCCAGGGCCCGAACCGTGTCGTCGGGCAGCCGGTCCGCCTCCCGCGAGCGGCTGTCGTCGTAGAGGGACAGCCGCCGTCCGTCGGGCCCGACGAGATTGACCGCCCGCTTGGTGCCGCCGGGCAGGGGCACTTCGGTGAGCGCGATACCCCGGTCCCGGTGCAGTGCGCGGACCAGGTCACCTTCGTGATCGTCGCCGATCATGTCGAGGTGATGCGTGCGCAGGCCGAGCGCGCTCACCCCCAACGCGACGAAGTCCCCGGTCTGCCCCGCGCGTGTCTCGATGCCGGGCCGGATCATGTAGCTGTCCGCGAACGGAAGCGGTAGCGCGGGCACTTGGACGATCGTGTCGACGCCGGCGCCGCCCAGCACAAGGACATCGGTGTCGTCGGCCATGGATGCTCTCCCCGCTGCTGTCTGCTGCGTGGGTCGCCCTGCCGACCGCCCCGCAACTGCGCCTGCCCGGCACGCGAGTCAAGCAGGAGATTCGATCTCTGGGCAAGAACTTGCGGAAAAATGCAGCAAGTTAAAAGCGGGCATCAGGTGAATTCCCGGCCGTATGGTTCAGCGGTCCCGGCGTTGGCGGTGTGACGCCGGGCGCGGTGTGTCTTCCTACCGTGTTCCGGCCGCACCCAGTGGTGGGCCCACGCGCTCAAGCCTGGTCCAGCCGGTCCAGCCTCGCCTCTTCATCAGCTCGACCAGCCGACGGGCCGCCGGCGCGGTCTCGAACGCCAGGGCGTCCATGATCATGCCGATGGGACGGTCGATCTGCCGGTACCGGTCGAGGAGTGTGGACCGGACCACATCGATTTCGAGGTTCAGGTCGAGGATGTCCTGTGCGGTGAGTGACACTTGGCGCCCTGTGTCCCCGGCTCGCCCGGCCTGTTGGTGCGTCACCAGGTCTTCCGCCATCGCGCGGAATGCCGCCAGGTCGGCGTCGGTGATGAACGGTTCGGGCAAGGGGTTCGCCCCGTCGATGAGGACGAGCCCGGCGACGGTGTCGGGACGCTCGGAGGTGTAGTGCACTGCCAGGTCCGCGCCCAGCGAGTAGCCCACGAGCAGGGGCGCCTCGGGCAGGCCGAGACGGCCGAGCTCCGCCAGTACGGCGTCGAGGTCTCCGAGAATCGCGTCGAAGCGGTACCGGTCGGCGGTCGAGGAAAGGCCGTGGCCCCTGAGGTCGAAGGTCACCACGTCGTGGTCGCGTCGTAGGAGCTCGGTGAGCCCGTGCAGGTCGGCCTGTGTCGACTTCAGTCCTGGGCACAGGACCAGCGGTCGTCCCCGGCCGCCGCGGGATACCGCGATCGTGACGCCGTCGTGGTGGACCGTGAAGTGCCGCATCGTCCTGTCGCCTCTCTTGATCCGTTGCGCGTCGTCGTCGCGGCTTGTCGGCATGTCGCTATTCGTCCGTTGGGGGGCTTCGGCCGACTGCGGCGACTGCCTCGTGGTCGCCGTACGACGTGCGCAGTCCGGCGACGTCGATCGCACCGGTTCTCGTGGTCATGCCGACCATGCTGAGGGGTTGCCCCTGCGTCAGGGTCAACCGTCGCGGCGCATCGACAACACATCGACCGTGCCGGGCCACCCGGGAAGGCGCCGGCGCCGGCGCCGGCGGAGTGGCCGCACCCGCCCGGCAGTTGCGCGGCCCGATCCGCTCATGGCCGGTCGCCCGTCAACCGGCCGTGAACGGAGATGTCGCACAGGACAACGCCATCTGCCGGCCCAGCTCCACCAGCTGCGCACCTATCCCTGCGTCAGCAGGTGTGCAGGCACAGTTGGCGGGTCACGACGCGGCGGGCCGGAGCGAGCCCATGCCGTACCGGGCCGGGCCCCCGCAGCGCGGCTCGTTCACCTCGTCGCCGCCGTGTGTTCCTTCTGCCCCGAGCGAATGTTCGCCTGTCGCTGTCAGCCTTCGGGCGATTCCGCAGGCCAGGGACAGGGGACAGCAGTGGGACAGCCGGTGCGCAGGACGATTCTCAAGGGCACTGCGGCGGCAGGAGCGTTGGCCGCCGCACCCGGCTCCGCGCTGCTGTGGGCCCAGCCCGCCGTCGCGGACGCGCCGGGTGCCGAGCAGGTGCACCTGGCGTACGGCGAGGAGCCGTCGCGGGAGATGACGGTGTCCTGGGCGACGGCTGCCTCGGTGCGCCGGCCCCGCCTGCGCTTCGGGCGGGCCGGGCACGAGTTCGGCCGCACGATACGCGCCGAGACCACCACGTACGTCGACGGGCTGAACAAGGTGGAGACCTACACCCACCGCGTGCGGCTGCGGGCGCTGCGCCCGGACACGGAGTACGTGTACGAGGTGCTGCACGACGGCGGCGCGCCTCGTCGCTCGACCTTCCGGACCGCGCCCGCGCCGGGCCGCGTACCGTTCCGCTTCACCAGCTTCGGCGACCTGGGCGCGGGCGACCCCAAGTGGAAGAAGTCGGCGGTCAACGGGGCCGTCGCGGTCCGGCAGGTGGAGAAGTTCAAGCCGCTCTTCCACCTCCTCAACGGCGACCTGGCGTACGCCAACAACAACGCGGAGACCCAGCCGCAGTGCTGGGACGCCTTCATGAACAACATGTCGGTCTCGGCGGCCAACCGGCCCTGGATGCCCGCGCCCGGCAACCACGAGGTGGAGGCGGGCGGCGGGGAACTCGGGTACGCCTCGTACCGGACCCGCTTCGACCTGCCCGACAACCACACCCGTGACTACTGCGGCAACTGGTACAGCTTCCAGGTCGGTTCGGTGCTCTTCGCCGTGCTCGACGGCAACGACCTCGCGGTGGAGGACGACGCGAGCATCGACCCGGCGACCGGGCAGTCCGTCTACATCAGCGGTTACAGCGAGGGCGCACAACTGCGGTGGCTGGAGCGGACGTTGGCGCGCGCCAGGAGCGGGCGCGGGGTGGACTGGATCGTGGTGTCCCTGCATCAGTTCGCGATGTCGTCCTCCGCCAGCAGCCACGGCGGCGACATGGGGCTGCGGGAACACCTGCTGCCCGTGCTCGACCGGTACGCCGTGGACCTGGTCCTGTGCGGCCACGACCACGACTACGAGCGCACCCATCCGGTGCGCGGCACCGAGACGGGCGGTCTGCTGCGCCCCTCGGTCGTGGACGACCGCCTCGACGACATCGACACCTCCAAGGGCACCGTCCACCTGATCCTGGGCGGCGGCGGGACGGCCTCGCACGACGACACCTATCTGACGGACCCGTCGGGCGGCGGGGTGCCGGACGCGTTCGTGCGGACCCAGCGGCTCACGTACAAGGCGGACCCGGATGCCAAGGAGAAGGCGACCTGGTCGGCCGTCCGCGATCCCGATCAGACGTATCCGTTCGGTGTCGCGGTCTTCGACGTCGACCCCGGCTCGCTGATCGGCGGACGGACGACGATCACCGTCAGCTACTACCACACGCCGACCGCGACGGCGGCCGTCCCGGACCCGGCGCCGGTCCTCTTCGACCGGTTCCGGATCCACCGCAGGCGACGCGACGCGTGGGGTGGCGCCGGGGAGGCACGCGAGACGGTGGTGGCCGGCCGGCGGTAGGCGCCGTGCGCGGGCTGACCTGTCAGGTCAGCCCCCCTTTGCGCGCTTGAGCAGTTCGTGCAGGTCGTGGGTGGCCTCGACGGTGCACAGGGCGGCGACCGCGAGGTACGCGGTCACGGCGCCCGCCCGCCAACTCCCGCCCGTGGGCCGGGGCGAGAGGAGGGCGGCCACCCGCCGTGGCACCGGTCCGGCCCTGTCCAGCCGATTGCGGCGAGCCCGGCCGAGCAGGCCGAGAGCCGTCGCCGGGAGCCGCCGACGGCCGCCCGAGTGCTTCGACGCCAGCGCCGCCTTGCCGACGGTGACGGCGACCCGGCGCCGGTCACCGGTCGCGCTCGCCGCCGCCTCGTCCGCCCACCGCTCCACCGTGTACGTGACCTGAACCGCCAAAGGGCGTACCAACGGGTTTGCCACGGCGGACAGTTGAGCGGCGGCGGCGAACAGGTAGTGGTGGCCGCGCAGATGGGCACGCTCGTGCGCGAGCAGGATCTCGCGCTCGGTGGCGTCGAGCGTGGCGAGCATTCCGGTGGACACCACGATGCGGCCGGGCAGCCCCGGCATCGCGAAGGCGTCGGCGGTCACCTCGTCCATGACCACCAGGGGGTCCTGGCCCGGGAAGCAGGCGGCCTCCAGGACCGCCGCGCACACCGCCCGCACCCGCCGGTACAGGAAGCGGGAGCCCAGCGCGACGACGGCCAGGAGGAGCAGTCCGGCCACCACGGCCACCGACGTCAATGCGGGATCGTCGCGCTGGAGCACGGCCGGTGACAGGTGGGCGAGTTCCGCGACGAACGGGATGCGGACCAGACCGGCGAGGGCCAGCAGCCCCAGGACCGTGGTGCTGCCCGCGGCCAGCACCACGGCGCCGACCGTCAGCAACCAGGTGGCCAGGCGCGGCTCCAGCCGGTCGGCGAGCGGACGTGCGGCGGGTACGGCGAGCAGCGGGAGGAGCAGCGGCAGATAGACGGCGAGATGCATCGTGGACCCCTCGCCCTACTGGTCCGCGTGCAGGTCGCCACCGAGCAGTCGGCGCAGCAGTGCCTCGTCGCCGCTCGGCAGGTCGTCGACGAAGCGGGTCAGGACCGCCTCCCGGTCACCGCCGTCCTCCAGCACCTGCCGCATGCGGCGCGCGGTCAGCCCCGGCGCATCGGCGTCCGGCGCGTAGGCGAACGCCCGGCCCCGCTGGATACGGCGCAGCAGTCCCTTGTCGTACATCCGCGACAGCACCGTCACCACTGTGCTGTACGCCAGATCACCGCCCAGGCGATCGCGGACCTGCCGCGGAATCAACGCTTCGCCGGCACCGTGCAGCAGGCCGAGGACTTCGGCCTCCAGCGCACCGCTCGGCCGCCGTTCACCCGGGGCATCCTCGTGGTTCACGAGTTGGTTCCCCTCCGTACATCGTCTACAGTCCTGTAGACCTTCTACATGATCGTAGAAGGTCGGGCTGTGCCCGAGTGTGCCACGACCTCCGCGGACCCGCGCCGAGCGCGGACCTCGCGGGGCAGTCGTGCCCGCTCGGTGTCGCTGCCCGCCGTGTGGATGCCTGGACGCGCCCGGATCGGGGCGGCGACCCGGACCGAGCCCGAAAGAACCGCCTGATGACCGCAGTCTCCCCGGTACCGCTGGCCTTCGACGGCTCGCACATCGACGGGTCCCTGTTCACGACCATCACCGACTTCGCCCGCGACACCAGGTGGCTCAACTCTCCGATGGAGTGGTGGACCAACGCGGGTCTGGGCGTCTTCGCGATCCTCATGGTGGTCGGCTGGTGGCAGGCGCGCCGCCGCGACGCCGCCACGATGACCCTCGCGCTGGCCGCCCCGGTCAGCGTCGCCGTGGCCTTCGCCGTGGCCGAGGTGGTCAAGAAGCTCGTGGCGGAGTCCCGTCCCTGCCTGTCGATGCCGCACGCCTACATCGTCGAGACCTGCCCGGTGGCCAACGACTACGCCTTCCCCAGCGGCCACACCACCACCGCCGTCGCGACCGTCGCCGCCCTGTTCGTCCTCGACCGCCGCCTCAGCGCGATCGCCGCGGTCTTCGCCCTGATCGAAGGGTTCAGCCGGGTCTACGTCGGCGGCCACTACCCCCACGACGTCCTCGGTTCGGTCGTGCTCGCCCTGCCGGTCGCCTACGTGGCCAGCCTGGTCCTGCGCCGCTTCGCCACCCCGCTGGTCGCGCGCCTTCGCGCCGGGGCGCTGGCACCGGTCCTGACCGCCAAACCGGCGGGCGCCCACGTCGCGCGCTGACGTCAACCGGGCGTCCCTGATGGCCACCGGGTCGTCAGGGACGCCCGAACCATAGGTGCCTCTCCCCGCTGTGCCCGCGCCGGCGACTTGGGTCCTTGTTGCGAGTGACTTGCAGCTAGGAAGATGGTGCGTCTACGTTATGCCGTTGTCTCCCGGCCGAAGAACGGACGCCCATGGTCACCGCCCCCGTGGCAGAGCAGCTGCCGACCCGATCCCGATGGCAGCGGATAGCCACCTCCATGACGCGCCGCGAATGGTCGCGCATGGGGGGTATGGCCGCTTTCATTCTCGCCCTCCACCTCATCGGCTGGTTCACTCTGGTGGCGATCGTCGCGCCGGAGCACTACACCGTGGGCACCAAGGCCTTCGGCATCGGCATGGGCGTGACCGCCTACACCCTGGGCATGCGCCACGCTTTCGACGCCGACCACATCGCCGCCATCGACAACACCACGCGCAAGCTGATGAACGAGGGACAGCGTCCCCTGTCGGTCGGCTTCTGGTTCTCGCTGGGCCACTCCAGCATCGTGTTCGCCCTGGCCTTCCTCCTCTCGCTCGGCGTCAAGGCGCTCGCGGGCCCGGTCCAGGACGACAATTCCCAGCTGCACACCGTGACCGGGCTGGTGGGCACCACCGTCTCCGGCGTCTTCCTGTACGTGATCGCGGCCATCAACATCGTCATCCTGGCCGGGATCTGGAAGGTCTTCCGCCGCATGCGGACAGGTCATTTCGACGAGGCGGCGCTGGAGGAACAGCTCAACAACCGGGGCTTCATGAACCGGTTGCTGGGCCGGGTGATGAAGTCGATCACCAAGCCGTGGCAGATGTATCCCCTCGGGCTGCTCTTCGGCCTGGGCTTCGACACCGCCACCGAGATCGCCCTGATGGTCCTCGCCGGATCCGGCGCGGCCTCGGGACTCCCGTGGTACGCGATCCTGTGCCTGCCCGTCCTCTTCGCCGCCGGTATGTCGCTCCTCGACACGATCGACGGCTCGTTCATGAACTTCGCCTACGGCTGGGCGTTCTCCAAGCCGGTCCGCAAGGTCTACTACAACCTCACGATCACCGGCCTGTCCGTCGCCGTGGCCCTCATCATCGGCACCATCGAGCTGCTCGGCCTGCTCGCCGACAAGCTCGGCCTGCACGGCGCCTTCTGGGACTGGGTCGGCGGACTGGACCTCAACGTCGTCGGCTTCGTGATCGTCGGCCTGTTCTTCGCCACCTGGGTCATCGCGATGGCCATCTGGAAGTTCGGCCGCATCGAAGAGAAGTGGACCGCACACCTGCGCCCCGCCGAACAGGGCGCGGACTGAACCACCGGACCACCTGTCCGGCCCTGGCGCCCGCCCGCCTCTTCGGGCCGTGAACAGCGCACCAGGGGCCGCATCCGCGCGGCGATCCGGCACGCGGTACCCTGTGGGGGTATCAGGCCATGCTCGCGGGACGGGCTGCGGAAGGGACTTGTCGTGGCGGACAGCGGACAGCGCCGGTGGGGTCCGGCCCGGCTGCTGACGCTGTGCGCGGTGCTGTTCGGCCTGTTCCTCATGCACGGCGCCCCGGCCGGTGCCGCGAGCGGCTGCCACGGTCCGGGGTCCGCGACCGCCGTGACACCGCATGGCCATGGGAGCGCCGCGATGACGCCCATGGTCCACGTCGCGCGTACGCATCCCGGCAGTGTCCAGGCCCGGACGGTCGACGGGGCGGCGCTGCACGACGGGGCGGTGTGCGTCTCGACACCCGCGCGCGATCGTCTCCCGCTGCCGGCGCCCGCCCTCGCGGCGCTCGCCGCCCTGGCGGGGCTGACGACGCTGGTGTGGGCGGCCCGCCTGCGGAGCCCGGCCGGTACGGGACGGCGCGGGCCGCCGACGGGTGGCAGAGGTCTGCTGCTTCAGGTGTGCATCGCGCGGACGTGACAGGAGCGATGCCGCGGCCCGGCCGGACGGCCAGGGAGCGGCGATCTCGTCCTGCTCACCTCGCGCGCCACCGGCGTGGCGTGCCCACCCGGAAAGACCTCATCCGATGTTCGCTTCCGTTCGCTCCACCGCGCGCCGCCGCGCACTCGCCGCGGCCGCCGCGACCGCGGCTCTCGCCCTGACCCTGGCCGCCTGCGGCACGTCGGGCGGCTCCTCGATGCCCGGCATGCACCATGACAGCAAGGCGTCCGCGTCCTCCTCGGCGAGCACGTCGCCGCCGATGGGCGACATGCCGGGCATGGACCGCATGGCGTCCGGCAACGGGTTGTCCGACACCATGGACGGCTACCGTCTCACCAGCCAGGACACCACGCTCCCCGCAGGCAGGCGGGCCGCCTACCGGTTCACGATCTCCGGCCCGGACGGAAAGCCCGTCACCGGCTTCGCTGTTGACCAGACCAAGCGGATGCACTTCTACGCCGTCCGCTCGGACCTGACGGGCTTTCAGCACATCCACCCCACGATGACGGCCGACGGAACCTGGAGCGCCGACCTCGCCTCCCTCACCCCCGGCACCTGGCGGATGTTTGTCTCCTTCACCCCCGACTCCGGTGCCGGCAAGGGCAAGGACTTCGTCCTCAGCCGCACCGTCGGCGTCCCCGGCACGGCGGCGAGGACGCCGCTGCCGCCTGCGGCCAAGTCCGCGGAAGTCGACGGGTACACCGTCAGGGTCCAGGGCGAGCCGATGGCCGGCATGGCGCACCCGCTGACCGTGACCGTCACCAAGGACGGCGAGCCCGTCACCGATCTGCAGCCCTACCTGGACACTTACGCCCATCTGACCGCCTTCCACGAAGGCGACGAGGCGTTCGCCCATCTCCACCCCACCACGAAGGCCGACGGCGATCACGGCGGGCCGGAGCTGACGTTCCACGCCGAACTGCCCACCTCGGGCAACTGGCGGCTGTTCCTGCAGTTCCAGACCGCCGGGAAGCTGCACACCGCCGCGCTGACCCTGCGCGTGGGCTGACCATCGGGCGGGGGCGCCGCCGAAACGGTGGCGCCCCCGCCCTTCCGGCTCCGGGTGTTCCTGTCAGTACCGGATCGGGCCCCGGTGGGTCACGGCGGGCGTGCGGTGCGGGGAAGCGCCGCCCGGGGTCATGGAGAAGGCGCCGTTCTGGAGCGGCCCGGGGGTGTACCCGCCGCTGGTCAGGGCCGTGGGGTTGTAGGTGTCGAAGACCTGGCCGTCGACGCTGATGCCCGAGAAGTCGAGCCGGCTGAAGGACGGGTAACTCTGGGTCGGGGATTCGATGATCGCCTCGGCGCTGACGTTCTGGGCGCCGAGGTTCTGGGTGGTGTGCTCGGTCCAGCCCTGGGTGTTGTCCGTGAGGGTGAGGGTGTAGTTGCCGCCGCCGTCGGAGACCACGGTGCCGGTCATGCTGTCGCCCTCGGAGACGGGGTCGTTCCAGTAGATGGGCTGGGCCGGGTACATCTCGTACCAGGCGGAGAGCTGCGGGCTGCCGCTGGAGCAGTCGGTCTGCACTCCGGTCTGCTCCACCGTCTGCGAGCCGTAGCCGTCGATGCCGACCCAGGGCGCGAAGAGGTCGTTGGTGGAGTTGCACGTGGCGTGCGGCTCCACCCAGGACCCGGTGATGCGGGTGAACGATCCCTGGGCGACGTAGCCGCCCCAGAGGCTGTCCTTTATCTGCGGCTGCTGCGGTCCGAAGCCGGCGGCCGCGGCGGACGTGCCGACGCCGATCGGGGTGACGGCCGCTACGGCCAACAGCAGGCCGGCGGCGGCGGATCTGGTCCGGTTCGGTCTGCCGAATCGTCGTGCGGTGCGAATGCGGGTACCCATGTGCCGGTCTCCTCTGGGTGAGGGAGTGGGGGGAAGGCTGCGGGTGGGCCCATGTCGATCGAGCCGGGCTCATGGTGGGGGCAGCCGGCCCGAACTCTCAAGTCACGGGCGGGAACCGGAAGCCGTCATGGCGGGAACATGACATGATGGCCTGATGGGGATGGACAGAGCAGACCCGCCGGCTGTATGTGCTCGCACCACATACCCGGGCACGACCGAGGAATAGGCGGTCAGGATGCTCCCGAACTCACCCCATGTGGCCGAGACTTCGCCCTCCCCGGCGCCGGACGGCCTGCTCGGGGCTCTCGGCATACCGGAACCGGAGGAGCGCGTCTACCTCCGCGTACTCGCCCGGCCCGGACGCAGCACGGACTCGATCGCCGCCGAACTGACTCTGGGCGCCGAATCCGCTGCGGAGACCCTGGAGTTGCTCGCCGAGCGGGGGCTCGTGCGCCGGCAGGGGGTGCCGCCGGCCTGGTCGGCGACGGCACCGGACGTGGCCGTGGAGGCCCTCCTGCTGCGCCGCGAGGAGGAGTTGTGCCGGACCCGGGGCCGCATCGGCGAACTGATGCGGACCTACCACCGCGCGCGGCCGCCGTCCGCCGCCGGACTCGTGGAGATGGTCACCGGGCGCACGGCCATCGCGGAGCGCTGGCGGAGCATGCAGGAGGGCGCCCGCAGCAGCGTCCTGCTCTTCGACAAGGCGCCGCACATCATGCGGGCCGACCCGGGCGCGGAACTGCCACTGCTGGCCCGGGGCGTGCGGATGCGGGTCGTCTACGAGGCGAGTACGGTGCGCGCCCCGGGCCGGCTGGCCGAGCTCCGGGATTTCATCGAGGCCGGCGAGGAGGCCCGGATGCTGCCCGAACTCCCCTGCAAGCTGGCCGTGGTGGACGACCGATGGGCGATGCTCCCGGTGTCGAACGGCGCGGAGCTGCGCGGGGCGCTGTTCGTACGTCCCTCGTCGCTGCTCGACGCGCTGGTCGCGATGTTCGAGGTGTACTGGCACCGGGGGCTGCGCGTCCCGGACGCCGACGACCCGGGGCGTGTCGCCGGGGACCGCCGGCGGGAGGTGCTGACCCTGCTCTCGGCGGGGCTCACCGACGACAGCATCGCCCGCCAACTCGGCGTCTCGCCGCGGACGGTGCAACGCTGGGTGCACGAGGTGATGGACATGCTCGGGGCCCGCACCCGCTTCCAGGCCGGGATCCAGGCGGCACGCGCCGGCCTCCTGTGAACACCACCAGGAGGGAACGCGCGCGCCGCGCCGACCGGCCGCCGCCGGTGCCAGAGCTCTGGTGGCCATCGGTTCATGACTTCGTGGGCGTGGATCACACATTGCCCCTGATGCCGAGGGGGCGTGAGAAATTCACGCGCGGTATGTGAATCCCTGGCTGTCGGCGTTCGGCCCGGTGGTTCCATACTCGACTCTCGCCACGCAAAGTTGAGGATTGCTCGTGGGGAGTATGGACGAGTGGGGGACAGTGCATCTGTGGTCCCTGAGGGAAGACGTCGGCATTGAATGGGACGACCGCAGCAGAGAACTCATTCTGACCGGTCCGTGGGGCGGGGAACGGATTCCCGACGCACCTCCCATCGTGCGCGAAGCGCTCTCCCGGATGGAATTGGGGCCGGTGCTCCTGAGCAATGTGGAGCCCGACCCGGACAGCCCGGACGGCCGGGCCGCACTGTGCCTGGTGCTGCTGCCCGCCTTGGAGCGGCTGTCCCATCTGGTGGTCCGGACGCTGGGGCTGACCAGTCCACGAGGGCCGCTGCTCTCGGTGTGTCCCGTCAGCCGGACCGCGCTGTTCTCGCCGCGCGGCCTTTCCGCCACGAGCCTCGTCCGGCTGCCCCAGGGGGTGTCGCTCGCGCTGGAGGGGCAGGAATTCTCCCTGGGCCGGGACGGAGCCCAGCACCGGGTGCTGCTGCACCGCCCGGAAGCGGTGTGGGTGGTCGCCGTACTGGCCTGGCCGGTCACGCCCCAGGCGGTGTCGCAGGTACTGCCGCTGCCGGAGCAGGTGACCAGGGCCGTCCTGGAATACCTCGCGGCCGCCGGCATGCTCGTGCAGGTGGGCGCGGGGGAGGAGCCCGGGGCCTCCGGGCCGTCCCCGGAGGGGTTCAGGCACCGGCTCTGAGGTGCGGGGCCGCCTCACAGGAGCCAGTCGGCGTCCCGCGCGATCTTGATGGCGTCCACCCGGTTACGCGCGTTGAGCTTGGTCACCACGGTCGTGAGGTAGTTGCGGACCGTGCCGAGCGAGAGTTGGAGCCGACGCGCCACCTCGCTGGGCTCAAGACCCTCGGCCGCCAGTTGCAGCACCTCGGTCTCCCGGGCGGTCAGCGGGCTCTCCGTGCTGTTCCACACCGAGAGCGCGAGCTGGGAGTCGATGACGCGCTGGCCCGCGGCCACGTTGCGTACCGCGGCGGCCAGTTCGTGCGGCGGCGCGTCCTTGAGCAGAAAGCCGGACACCTGGGCCGCCAGGGCCCGGCGGAGCGTTCCGGGCCGGCCGAGGCTGGTGAGGATCAGGACGGGACACTCGGGGAGGCGCTCGCGCA
Organism: Streptomyces sp. NPDC094147; assembly: GCF_044764265.1. Taxonomy (NCBI): domain Bacteria; kingdom Bacillati; phylum Actinomycetota; class Actinomycetes; order Kitasatosporales; family Streptomycetaceae; genus Streptomyces; species Streptomyces sp. NPDC094147. The sequence goes on from NZ_JBIWHT010000015.1 coordinate 124,933, forward strand.
GCCGGGCCGCGGCGGTCAGCCCGTCGACGCCGGGCAGGTCGATGTCGATGATGGCGACGTCCGGCCGGTGTTCGAGGGCGGCCGTGAGGATCTGGTCGCCGCGCTCCAGTTCGCACACGACCTGGAAGTCCTCCTCCAGGTCCAGCAGGGCCACGAGAGCTCCCCGCACCATGTTCATGTCCTCGGCCAGCAGGATTCGGATCGTCAAGGCGGCAGTTCCTCTCTCAGGCCTCGCTGGGAGCCTTCGGTCCCAACTGGTTCGGACCGTCCCGGTCCCTGTCCGATCTCGTGTGCTCCGGCGTTCCATGGGCGTCGATCGGGGAGCCGGTGGAAGGTCAGGCGGCGGGGTCCTCGAAGGGGAGCTCGTCGCGGTCCGGCGGGCCCGGGGCGTCCTCGTCGACGGGCCGCTCGGCGGGGTGGGTGGGCGCCTCGGCGATCAGATGGAAGGCGTCACCGGGCTCGCGGAAGGCGGTGAGCCTGCCGGACACGGCCCGCAGCCGGTCCCGCAGGTTGCCGAGGCCGCTCCCGCTGCCCGGCGACACGTCGCGGTAGGAGGGATCGACGCCGTCGTTCACCACCGAAAGCCGCACCCACCCCGACTCCTCGACGGTCTCGATCACACAGGAACCGGCCCGGGAGTGGCGCAGCACGTTCGTGATGCCCTCGCGCAGCACGGCCGCCAGCACGGCGTCCACCGACTGGTCGAGCTTCCCGATCCGGTTCTCGATGCGTACGTCGACGTCCGCCGCCTGCAACAGGGAATGCGCGGAGCCCAGTTCCTGCTCCAGGGACATCCGGCGCATCCCGCTGGAGACGGCGCGGACGTCGGCGAGCGACTGCCGCGAGATCGTGAGGACTTCACCCACCTCGTCCATCGCGCGCAAGGGATGCGTCGGGATGAGCCGGTGGATCAGCTCGGTCTTGAGCGTGATCGCGGAGAGGCTGTAGCCGAGCAGGTCGTGCAGGTCCCGGGCGAAGCGCAACCGCTCCCTGGTGACGGCCATCCCGGCCAGCTGGCCCCGCGTCTGGTGCAGCACCTGGATGAGCTCCGCCATGCGCGAGAGACCGTAGACGACGAGTCCGGTCAGCAGCGTCGACTGGCACAGGTAGACGGTCTCCTGCACGGAGAGGCCGTCGAGCATCGGCGGGATCAGCATGGAGACTCCGACGACGCCGTACGCCGGCCAGGCCCATCGGCCGGGCAGGAGCAGCAGCAGCGAACCGGCGAGGAAACCCGCCATGGCGCCCCACTGGGAGTGGAACGCCGCGATCGGCAGGTACGTCAGCAGCGCCTGCGCCGTCAGGGTCGCGGCCCGCTGACGCGCGGGCGCCCGGCGCGCCCTGGAGCTCGAATGCCTCAGCTGTATGAGGAAGATGAGGCTCAGGCAGCCCAGCGAAGCGATCAGCACCGGTGTGCGGCGCTCCTCTCCCTCCAGGTTGATCACCGTGACACTCAGATAGCTGATCAGCGCGACCGTGAGGATGACACGGGCGAGCCGGGGCGCGGGCAGATCCCGCACGTCGGGTGCGGTGCTGGCGGCCTCGTCCGACTCAGGCGCGTCCGGGAGCGGTTCCTTCTCGTCGTGACGTGGCATGTCGTCTGCCCGATTGACCTTGTCTGTCTCGTCCGATACGTCCACCGAAACCACTGCGTAGTCGCGAAGAGTTTAGGCGGTCGCTCTGAACGGGGGCGCTGGACAAGGGAATTAAACGAACAGAGGTGTTGGGTTCAGATCTTCGAATGGGGTGGGTTCGGAGCGCCTGCCGAGCATCACGGGCGTCGTGTAGAGACGCCCCGGGGCGAACCGGGGCCAGAAGTGCCGCATTCCCGGAACGATGACCTTGACCACCGGAATGTCCAGATCGGGCCGGGTCTGATCCAGGACCAGGAGATCCATCCCGCGGGAGCGCACGGCCTCGGTGATCGCGGCCACGTCGTCGCCGAGATCGGTGTTCGGGGTGTAGACCCAGTCGTCCGGGCCGCGGCGCGGCAGAGCCGGATCGGCCGTCAGGTAGGGGCGGCCGTCCGAGGTGGCGCGCCGCCACCAGTCCAGCGCGTCCGCGTCGTCCACCAGATATCCGATGCCGTCCGGCGTGACGTCGCGTACGAGGGGCAGCAGTTGGCCCATCTCGGTCAGTGCCCTGCGCAGCGCGATGCGCGGGTCGAAGTGCGCGCCGAAGCCGAAGACGATGTCCTGGGCCGGTTTGTCGGTGCGCCGTGACAGGGCCGCCACGACCGGGATGCCGAAGTCCGATGTGAGATCCAGCGCCCACACCTCACGGCTCAACGTCCCGTAGCCATCGAGGAGTTGACCGATGTACGGCTCCGCGAAGGCGTCCAGGTCGATGGCCGGCTGCCGGGTGCGGTTGTACCACCACAGCGCCACCGCGTCCCGCTCGACCAGTTCCAGGAACCCCTGGACCAGGGCGTCCTCGGGACTGCTGCCGGCGGCATTGCCGTTGGAGTCGGCGAACAGGCCGTCCGGCGCCGCCTGTTCGCTGAAGTAGAGCATCGAGGTGGGCAGCAGCCGCTGGGTCTTCCCGGTGAGCGACCACACGGGGGTCCACTCGGTCGGCAGGCCTACGTCGAACGGCGGTGGTACGTACTGCAGGCGTGAGCGGCGCGCGTTCCACCGCGCCCGCTCCCGCAGCTGCCGCTCGTCGTAGAGCTGGCTGGAGTTGGGGTGGACGGCTGCCGTGCCCAGCGCCCGGTAGGAGTCGCGGATCACCGGCTCGTCGCCCTGCCGGGTCCCGCTGTAGCGTTCCACCGCCTCGCCCAGCGCGCTGGTGCGGGCCTCCGTCTCGGTGAGGCCCTTGCCGCCGCTGAGGGACCGCAGCCCCGCGCGCAGCCCCGCGAGCGTCGGGCTGCGCATGGCCAGGTTCTCGCCGGACAGGAAGGTGTGGACGAACTCGGGGGAGCGGGGCGCGCGGCGGATCTCCCGGACGATCCCGGTGACGGGGTCGACCAGGGGCGCACAGCGCTCCAGCATGCGGGCGGGCGTGAGCGCGCGGTGCCCGTTGAGCGCCTGCGCGGCTTTGGGGCAGGGGCGCGGCACGAACGGCCGGCTGACCCGGCGGGCCACCAGGGCGGGGTCGCCGCAGGCGTGGCACTGCGGTCGGCGCGTCACCGGGTGGGACGTGCTGCGCAGTCCGATGGTGTCGAAGGCGTGGACGCAGCTCTGTGTGTCGACGCGCAGCCCGGCCAGCCACTTGGCGGCTTCGAGCACCGCCAGCTGGACGGTGAGCGAGCGGCCCGCGGGCAGGGTGGCGGGTGGGCGGCCCGGCGGGCCCGCGAGCCCCAGCGCGTGGCGCAGCGGCTCCTCCGAGCGGCGGTGGTCACGCAGCCGGGACGTGAGGCAGTGCCAGCACGGTCCTTCGCGGTGCCGGAACACGGGGCCGACCCAGCAGGCCGTGGAGCCCGCCCTGGCGAGCAGCCAGGGCCGCCTGGAGGCGCGGTGTTCCGCGTCGATGTCGGCCAGTTGCGGCGAGAGGTAGTCGTCGCACAGGACGAGTGTGAGGTCCGCTTCATCGCGAACGTCGTCGGAGCGCGCGACGGTGAGCCCGCAGGCGCGGCAGGCCTCGCGCGCCTCGTCAGCGTCCAGCCCCTGGAGGGCGACGACGTGCACGCAGCGGCGGGCCAGATGGGCGGCGACCTCGCCGCCGTCGAGTCCGGCCAGGTCCCAGTACGCCTCGGCCGCCGGGTCGGGGCGACGGCCGGCCGGTGCGGGGCGCAGCCGTAGCAGGCCGGCGGCGTCGAGGGCCGCGAGGGCCGCCAGGGCCTCCTCCCCGCTGAGTGAGGCCGCCGCTTCGCGTACGACGGCGGCGGGGCTGCGGCTGCCGTCCAGGAGCGGCACCAGAACCTCGGCGGGCTCGCCGCGCAGTGCGGTGACGCCGCGGTGCGAGACGAGGTAGGCGGCCTCGCCCGGGATCACGGTGGGCCGCAGGTGGCTCTTGAAGCCGAGCCGTGTCCCGTCGTCGGGACCGGGTCCTTCGTTGTACGTCTCCCCCGTGGCCATGATGTCGGCCGGTCCGGCCGTCACTCGAACCGGGGGGCGGATGCGGGGGTGTTGAAACACGGGGCGGCGACGACGCAGACGCAGAGCAGGGCATGGCCGGCATCGGATGCGGCGTCGAGCTCCTCGATCACCAGGCCGCGTCCGGCGGGACGCGGTCCGGCCACGTGCGCCGGGTCGGTGAACCGGTCGGGTGAGGCAGCCGGGTTCGTCATGACGATCGTCCTCCAGGTCGGACCAGCGGATGGTTTGGGCAGTGATTCTGTACAGCGGGTGCAGGGTGCAGTCAGTGTCGCAATCACCGTGCGCGCGTGAAATTCTCATATCGTGGAGCCGGATATTCCGGGCCGGTCGGCCAAGCCGGTGAAGGCGGCGGGCGGCCCGGAATAGGTGTTCCCCCGGGGCGACGCGATTGGCCGGTCGGTGAAGCGCGAGTGACGGTTCCGGGCAGCGACTGGCGTTACGGATGCACTCCGTCATGCACGCCCAACTCTAGGAAGACGAGCGCCCCTTGGCAATGCGAATCAGCGGCGGCAGGCGGTATGAGTTCTTCACTGTCGCGCTGTGAGAAGCAGAGATCTCAAAAATGCTGAGCGCGCCTACATTGACCGGTGCGTGAAAGGACGCGTCTCGAAAACTCCTGGACGGCAGAGGGTGGATCATGAACGATGCCGAACTCCGTACGGTTCTCGCCGCCGTCGGGCACCCGCAGCGCCTGAGGATCGTCGCCGAACTCGCCGCGGGCCGCAGGTACGTGAGCGAACTCGCCCGACGGCTGGTGATCTCGCGCCCTCAGCTCTATCTCCATCTGGAGCTGCTGGAGCGGGCGGGGATCGTGGCGGGGACCCTCGAACTCTCCGCGGACGGCAAGGCGTTGCGGTACTTCGAACTCGTGCCGTTCGACATCCACCTGGACGTGGCCGGGGTCGTGGCGTTCGTCCACGTGGACGCGTCCGTTCGGGACCGCCGTGCCCTGACATCGCAGGCTGGTGAGCCGTGCGTCAGGGGATGACCGGAACCTGAGGCCGGTCACGGACCGGCCGTACCGGCTTCTATCGCAAGGACAACGGGGGCGACACTGTGCAACGTATCCATTTCTCCACCGCCGACCTGGCCCGGACGCGGCTGAGGACCAGTGCGGGGCCACTGGTCGAAACGGCCTTCGCGGCGGGTCTGCTCAGCCGCGGCGTCTGCGCGCCCTACGCCCGATGGCACCGGCAGTTGAGCAACCGGCTGCCGCTGTGGTCCGGTACCGGGCAGTGCGGCGGGCACGGCGCCGAAGTGGACGACCTGGTCCACCGGGCGCTGAGGTACGGCGAGGCCGAGGGCCAACTGCCCGGCGGGACACGGCAGTTGGCGTGGCCGCCGGGCGCGGACCTCCTGGACGTGTGGCGGGCGGCCGTGGCTCCGTACTGGGAGAACCTGCTCGTCTATCTGGAGGCCGAGTGCGAGGCGCGCGGCCGGACTGTGATGGCGGGCGGGGTCGAGCAGCTGCTGACGACGATGCACCCCCGGATCACCTGGACATCACCCGTGCTCGAAATCCCCGGCGGCCCCGACGAGGACGTCGTGCTCGGCGGTACGGGCCTGGTCCTGACCCCGTCGGTGTTCCTCAACCACCGGCCGGCGCAGCTCATCCGCGCCCGGGACGGCGGCGGCCGGCCGATCCTGGTGGTCTCCGCGCCCCCGCAGCCGCACGAGGCGGCGGCCCTGTGGGCCGAACCCGACGACACCGCCGAGGCGTTGGCGGCCCTGGTCGGCCAGACCAGGGCCGCGGCTCTGCGGCTGCTGCGCGCCGCGTGCACCACCTCGGAGCTGGCGGACCGGCTCGGCATCTCGCGGGCCGGGGCCAGCCAGCACGCCACCGTGCTGCGCCGGACGGGCCTGATCACCAGCCGCCGCGTCCGCAACTCGATGCTGCACACGGTGACCCCGCTCGGCCTGGCCCTCCTGGACGGCAGGCCCGGATCCGGCCCCGGACAGCGGTCGGCGCGCACAACCCGCGATCCCTCGGTTCTCGGTGTCACACGCGCGACCAGGAGCGGAACTGCCGCAGACCGTAGAGGAGCGGAGGGCGCTGCTGGCTCACCCGGATGCGCCGGGCCTCGCCGAACACGGTGACGTGGTCGCCCATCTTCTGGGTCAGTACGACATCGCAGTCGGCGACCGTGTGCGCGTCCCGTACGAGATGCGGACCCGCCGCTTCCGACGGCAGCTGCCACGGCAGCAGTCGGAAGCGGCGCGGATCGCCGGAGGCGAACAGCTCGGCGGCGTGCTGCGCGCCGTCGTGCAGCAGGTTCACCGCGAACCGGCCGCCGGCGACGACCGCCGCCAGCGTGGGGCTGCCGTCGCGCAGGCACACCAGGAGAGTCGGGGGTTCCAGGGAGACGCTGCACAGCGACGAGCAGGTCATCCCGCGGGGTGTGCCGTCCAGTTCGGTGCAGGTGAGGATGGACACGCCGGTCGGAAAGCCGCTCATCATCGTCCGGAAGCCGCCCGCGACCGGCTGAGGGGCCGTCGGGGTCCGGACAGCGGGATCGGTCATCGCGCACCGCTTTCTGTCGTGAGGGGGACCGGCTCGACGCCGGTGTCCAGGTCCGCGCGGTCGAGGAATTGCAGCAAGGGACCCGTCATGGCCGTGGTGACCAGGGCCATGACGGTGAGTGCCAACACCGTGGGCGCGGCGAGCACGCCCGCGCCGAACCCGGCCTGGATCACGATCAGTTCGGTCAGGCCTCGCGTGTTCATCAGTACGGCGATCCGGGTGGCCGCGATGGGCGGCCGGCCGACGAGACGGGCCCCGACGTAGGAGCCGACGCCCTTGCCGACACAGCCGAGCACCACGGCCCAGGCGATCAGCGCCCAGGACACGGACAGGGAGATGCCGCCGAGCATCGTGATCCCCGAGACGACGAAGAACGTCGGGACCAGGACGAGCCCCGCCGAGGACACGGTCGTCGCCGCCCGGGACCAGGGCCCGGACGCGCCGCCCGGGACCGCGAATCCGACCAGGGCCGCGCCGACCACGGCGGTCATGCCGAACTCCTCCATGGCCAGGGCCACCACGAGGGCCGTCGCACCGAGCAGGACCGCCCCGGCCGCCGGGAACCGTACGCACAGCCGACGCGCGGCACGGGTACGCATCGCGAACCGCAGGACGGCCGCGCACAGGGCGCCGGCGGCGAGCGTCCCCAGCGAGCGGAGCACGTCCGTGAGGCCCCCCGAGTTGAGGCTGATCGCGGTGATGAACAGCAGCCAGCCGACCCCGTCGATGACGATCGCGGAGGCCAGCGCGAGCCGGCCCGCCTCCGAGTCGGCCATGCCCCGGTCCGTCAGGATCCGGGCCAGCACGGGCACCGCGGTGATCGACATCGCCACGGCCACCATCAGGGTGAAGGCGGGCAGCGGCGCGTCGCCGCGGGCCGCCGTGTCGCCAGTGATCTCGATCCAGCCGACGAGCAGCAGCCCGGTGATCAGGGGCAGCACCATGGCGCCCGTGGTGAGCGCGGTCATGCTCCGGCGCGACGCCGGGATGGGACGGTCCTTCAGATGGTGTGCCAGACCGACCAGGAACAGCACGAGACCGGCCTTGGAGACGAACTTGATGATGTCGAGCACCTCGGCGGGCAGCAGGGTGTCGAACAGCGGCCGGCCCAGCAGGGCGAGTACGGTGGGCCCGGCCAGCAGGCCCACCGTCACCTCGCCGATGACCTCGGGCTGGCGCAGCAGCCGGGCGGCCGCCCGGCCCGTACGGGCGACCGCCAACAGCACGCACAGGGCCGCCGCGGCGTGCAGGAACCGGGGCCACAGGCTGAGGACTTCCATCGGAAGCGTCCTTTCTCGCCCGGGTGCCCGGTCAGCCCAGCTGGGTGAAGTAGTCGTACGCCTTCGGCAGCGACTTCACCAGGCTCTCGGTCTTCTCCCTGATCAGGTCGAACTCCCGCTGCGCGGCGAGTCCGTCGGACAGCGCGATCGCCGGTGACGGCTTGAGATCGATGCCGCCCATGCCCAGCAGGATGCACATGTACGAGTATGGCGGCAGCCCGTGGTAGTGGGGGAACACGGTCTCGGAGTCGGGCAGTTGGACCCGCCACTTCTCGATGCGTTCCTTGAGGGAGTCGGGAATCACGCGGGTCTTGGCGTCGCGCCAGTACTGATTGTCCGTGCGCTTCGCCGCGACGTAGTGCAGCGTAAGGAACTCCCGTACGCCGTCCATGACATGGGCGACCGCGTTGTTGTAGAGGTCGCGGTGGACCGGGTTCCAGTCCTCGCCGGGGAAGTTGCGCGCGAGCTGCTCGATGGCGTGGTGGATGAAGAAGATGCCCGTGGATTCCAGCGGCTCCACGAATCCGCTGGCGAGACCGACGGCGACGCAGTTGTTCACCCAGGAGTCGCGGCTGCGGCCGATCCGCATGCGGATGTGGTTCGCCTCGACGTCGGCCGCCGCGGGACCCACGAACTCCCGCAGCGTGCGCTCGGCCTCCTCCGGGGACAGGTAGTCCCTCGCGTAGACGTAGCCGGTGCCGACCCGGCCGGTCAGCGGTATCGTCCAGATCCACCCGGCGTCCTGGGCGGTCGCCGTGGTGCAGGGCCGGATGCCGCGCCGCTCCATGTCCATCGGCACCTGCAGGGCGACCGCGCTGTCGTTGGGCAGCGTGTCCTGGTAGGAGATGAACGGCTCCTTGAGCGCCTTGTTGAGCAGCAGCCCGCGGAATCCGGTGCAGTCCACGAACAGGTCGCCGGTGATCTCCCCGTGCTCGGCGGTCCGCACGCCGGAGATCCAGCCGCGCTCGTCGAGGTCGACCTTCTGCACGTCGTCCACGATGTGCCGCACCCCCCGGTCCACCGCGTACCGGGTGAGGTACTTGGCGAGCAGCGCCGCCTCGAAGTGGTAGGCGTAGGGGAACTGAGTCTTGCCCTGGTGCTCGGACATCGTCAGCCCCTGCATCTCCTCCTCGTTCTCGTCGAAGGGCTGGTCGATGAGGGTGCCGTCGTGGTGCCGGGGGCTGAGTCCGGCGTCGATGATCGACGCCATCACGAAGCAGTCCTTGTCGAACCGCTTCGTGGGTCCGTTCCTGAGCCACCAGTCGGTCAGCGGGAAGCCGTTGACCGAACGCATCTGCTCGAACGGGTGGTAGAAGTGGTGTCCCGGCTCGCGCCAGTTCTCGAACCGGACGGCCAGCTTGTACGTGGCGTTGCAGGCCGGCATCCAGTCCTTCTCCTTGAGCCCGAGGAACTCGAAGAAATGACGGATGTCGCTGAAGGTGGCCTCGCCGACACCGACCGCACCGACGGTGCCGGATTCGACGAGCGTGATGTCCATGCGGTCTCCGAACGCGGCCTTGAAGTACGAGGCCGTCATCCAACCGGCCGTTCCCCCGCCCACGATCACAACTCTGTTGAGCACTGACGGCTCCTTCGGTAGCTCAGGAGTTCCGGGATCAGAGAGTCCGGAATTCTGGGATGTGGCGCGGCCTCACGTCCTGGGTATATAGGGGGGTGGCGCCACCGAAAAGAGACTCTAGGCGTGGCGCTTGGCGCACACCAGGTCATTAAGCGTCTGACGAACATTGCAGATGGGGATCGCCGGAGGTTTCTCCGGCGGGACCTGTAGCAATTTCCTGACACGTGCACCTCCCCAATGACGGGCGGCGCGAAGCCATACTGATGGCGCTTGCATTCGGCGTCGATGTGGTATTTCCCCCGACTGAATCCTCCTCGGCATCATGTGCCGTGTCCGCGAGTTGACATGGGGGTCCCGCAATGGAAATCAACGTTCTCGGTCCGCTTCACCTGGCACAGGGGAGCGAGCGGTACACGATGGCCTCGAAGCGGGCGAGCGTGGTCCTGACGATGCTCGCGCTCTCCCCCGGTGTTCCGGTCAGCTCCGACCGGATGGTCGACGAGCTGTGGGCCGAGCAGCCCATGGCCAACGCGCGCAACGCCCTTCAGGCCAACGTCAGAAGGCTGCGCAAACTGCTCCAGTCGGTCACCGGGACGAGCGAGCCGCTGCGCACCGTCAGCAGCGGGTACCTGCTCGACGTGCCCCTGGCCAGCGTGGACGCGCACCGCTTCCTGGAGCTGGCGGACACCGGTGCCGAACTGGTCGAACGGGACCCGCACCGGGCCATCGTCACGCTGGAGTCCGCGCTGGCGCTGTGGCGCGGGCCGGCGCTGATGGACGCCAGGGACGGAATGCGCTGCCGGATCCAGGCCGACCATCTGGAGGAGCGTCGCATCACCGCGTACGAGGACCTGACGGCCGCGAAGCTCCGCGTGGACGCGGCGCGGGTGCCGGTCTCCGAACTGCGGCAGCTGGCCGTCGAGCACTGCGGGCGGGAGCGGCTCAGCGAGCTGCTGATGCTGGCGCTGTACCGGGACGGCCGGCAGGCCGAGGCCCTGGAGATCTTCCACGGGGCCCGCCGCCGTCTCGCCGTCGATCTCGGACTTGAGCCCGGTCGCGCGCTGCACCGTGCCTATCAGGCGATACTCCGGCAGGACGAGACGCTCGGCGAGCCGCGCCGCGTGCTGCTGCACGCGGCCCCGGCGGCCGGCTGATCACGCGACGCGACGCGCGTCCCCCAACGCCGCCCGGTGGCCCCCGCGTTGCCCGGGGAACGATATGGACGGGCCCAGTGCGCCCTGTTAGCGTGCGGATCGGCCCGGCCCCTTGCCGGGGTGGACGTCCGCGGAGCCGGTCGCGAGCGGGGGAGCAGTGAACGTCGAGTTGCGTCATGCCAGGATCGTGACGGCCATCGACCGCGCGGGAAGCATTTCCAAGGCCGCCGTCGAACTGAATCTCCCGCAGTCGAGCCTGACCGCGCAACTGCACCGGATCGAAAGGGCGGTCGGCGGGGAATTGTTCGTGCGGAGCCGCTCGGGCGTCATTCCCACATCGCGCGGGGAGCGGCTGCTCCCGCTGCTCGCCGACCTCGTCCACCAGGCCGATCTGGTGATCGCCGAAGCCACCGCGTACACCTCCGAAGTGTTCCGGTTCGGGAACGCCGAGTGGACGCCGCCGTCGCTGCGCGCGGTCCTCCAGGAGGCGCTGCCCGTCGGCGAGGTGCAGACCGAGACCCTCGCACCGGCCGCGGCCGTGACGGCGGTGCGCAGCGGCGCGCTGAACGCGGCGCTGGTGCCCAGCATGGCGCTGGTCGCACCGGCCGATGTCCTCGAACCGGCCCTGGCCAAGACCGTCATCGTGCGCGAGCCGGTCTGGCTGGCGGTGCCGCGCGGCCACCCGCTGGCCGGCCGGTCCGGCGTGGGCGTGGCGGACCTCGCCGGGCTGAGCTGGGTCCGTTATGCGCGCGACCACTGGTTCCACCCCATCGAGAAGCACGTGTTCGCGAAGTTCGACCACGCCGACCCCGAGGTGCTCCACTACGTGGACGGCCATCACGAGGCGATGAACTGGGTGCGGGACGCCGGTGCGGCCGCCCTGACCACGCCGACGGGAGCGACCAAGGAGGTGTCGCTCGTGCCGGTGAGCGGCACCGAGAGCACCGAGATGCTGCTGGTGTGGCGCGGCGACTCGCTCGCCCGGAGCACCCTGCGCAGCCTGGTGGACACGGTGCGCCGCTACTACTGCGAGTACGCCCGTACGATCGCCCCCTACTGGTCGTGGATCGCCCAACACCCCGACGCGTTCGCCGAGTTGCGCCCCTACCTGACGGACGCCGCCTAGGGGTGTCCGGCGGTGGGTCAGGGCAGGGCGAGCACCTCGGCGGGCCGGGAGCGCAGGGCCAGTCGGGTGGGCACCAGGGTGGCCAGCAGGGTCAGCGCTCCGACGCAGGACACGATCGCGAAGTAGACCCGGAGCGGACCGCCCGGCAGCCAGGCGCCGTTGAGGGCGAGGCTGAACGGCATCAGCGTCGCGAGGGCCACGAACGTCCCGAGGACGATGCCCATGACCGCGACCATCAGCGCCTCGACCGTCACCATCCGCATGACCTGTCCCGCCGTCGCACCGACGAGGCGTTGCAGTGCGAACTCCCCGCGCCGTTCGGCGGCGGCCACCACCAGGGTGTTGACCAGGGAGATCACCGCGTAGCCGATGATGGTCCCGGCGAGCAGGTAGTTGATCCACGCACTGGTCGCGGAATCACCGCCCTTGCCCGATGCCGCGTCCTGGCTGATCTGGAGGTAGACCAGCGCGGTGGCGAGACCCGTGGCCAGCACCACGGGGGTGACCGCACCGGCCGTCCGGATGCGCCGCGCACGGGCGTTGTCCGAGGCCAGACGGGCGGCGAGGCCAGGGAGGAGACGCAGTGGCGGCCGCAGTACGGCGAGGAGCACACGGGTCAGCCCGGGGGCGATCAGCGCGATCCCGGCGGTCCACAGCATGGCGGCGGGACCGGCGGTACTGGAGGCGACCGAGCCGTCCATGACGGTGGCGGTGACGAAGGCGAGTGCGGCGGCCCCGGCGAAGCAGAGCAGCGCGAACACCAGACGGGGCGCGCTCAGCCAGCGGTCACCCAGCGCGGACTCGGTGAGGGCGGCGGTGGGCGGGGTCAGGGCGGCGCGGCGCGAGGCGATGAACGCCGCGGCCACGGCCGCCACGAGCGCCGTTCCGGCGGCGGTGAGCAGGGGAATCCACCCGGCGTGATAGGCGATCTCGGGTGCCACCACCCCGGCGTCGGCGAGCTGACGCAGCATCATGCCACCGGCGGCACGGCCGGGGACGAGGGCGAGCGCGGTCGCCAGGACGCCCACGATCAGGGTCTCGCCCACCACCATGCGCCGGATCTGTCCGGGCAGCGAACCGATCGCCCGCAGCAGGGCCATCTCACGCATCCGCTGCTGGATGAGTACGGCGAGGGTGGACCCGACGACGAACACCGCGACCATGGCGGCGATCCCGCCGAACACGGCGGACATCGAGATCAGCGGGGACGCTGCGCCCTCGGAGTCGGGGAACTCGACGGTGCCACGGGCCTCACCGGTGACCGCGGTCGCGTCCGCACCGCGCAGCATCGCATCGAGGCTCTGCTTCAACTCCCCTGGAGACACACCCGGTTTGGGGAATACGGCGATGGCGTCCACCTGCCCCGGGGCGCCGCGGAGTTTCTCAGCCTGCGCGTCGGTGAAGTACAGCGCGGTGCCGGTCCCGGCCGTGGAGCGCACGACACCGCTCACCCGTACGGGAAGGGTGGCGCCGGCGACCGTCAGCCGCAGCTGGTCGCCGGACCGTACGCCGAGGCGGGCCGCGAGCCGCGCGTCCAGGGCCGCCTGTCCGGCCGCGCGCGGCTCGGACCCCTCGGTGAGCGGAGCGCCGGTCAGCACGGCGGAGGACCAGCCGTGTCCGGTGAGCCCGGTACCGCCGGTCCCGGTCCGGCCGCCGTCGAGGGCGGTGGCCGTGAAGGACACGTCGGGCAGGGCCCGTCGGGCCCCCGGCACGGCGGCGATCCTCGGGGCGAGTGAGGCGTCGAGACGGGCGTAGGCCAGCACCACCTCCCCGTCGTGCGACTGGCCGCGGGTGATCACGACGGGGGCGGCGGCGTACCGCTGGGGCGGCACGTCGGCACGCACGCCGGTCTCCATGAGGCCGCCGCAGGCCGCGATGATGAGGGCGCCGAAGAACAGGGCGATGAAGGAGGCGAGGAAGCCTCCCTTGCGGAACCTGAGGGTCTGGAGGGCCTGTCGGAACATCAGACGGCCCCTCCGAGGGTGCGGACACCGGGGAGGTCGCCCCAGGCGCCGAGGTGGGTCATGCGTTCGGCGATCGTGTCGGCCGAGGCGCCGCGCAGCTCGTCGACGACCAGGCCGTCGGCGAGGAAGACCACGCGGTCGGCGTGTGAGGCGGCCACCGGGTCGTGGGTGACGACGATGGCCGTCTGCCCCCCGTCGCGCACGGCCTCGCGCAACAGCCGCAGTACTTCGAGAGCCGTGCGGGTGTCCAGGGCGCCGGTGGGCTCGTCGCCGAAGATGACGGCGGGGTCGGTGATCAGGGCGCGGGCGATCGCGACGCGCTGCTGCTGGCCGCCGGACAGTTCGCCGGGCCGGTGCTTGATGCGGTCGGCGAGACCCACCCGCTCCAGCACCTGCCTGACGCTGTCGCGCGCGGGCCTGCGCCCGGCGAGCCGCAGCGGCAGGGTGACGTTGTCCTCGACGGTCAGCGCGGGCAGCAGGTTGAACGCCTGGAAAATGAAGCCGATGCGCTCGCGGCGGAGCTTGGTGAGCGCGCGTTCGCCGAGCCCGGACAGGTCCAGGCCGTCCAGGGTGACCGAACCGGACGTCGGCCGGTCCAGGCCCGCGGCGCACTGCAACAGGGTGGTCTTGCCGGAGCCGGACGGCCCCATCACGGCGGTGAAGGTCCCGCGGCGGAAGGTGACCGAGACGCCGTCGAGCGCGACCGTGCGGGCGCGTTCACTGCCGTAGGTGCGGCGGACTTCGCTCAGCACGACGACATCGTCCGGGCTGTGCGGCCGTGTGCGATCCATCAGTTCGACTCCCTGGTCGGTTGGGTACTGCCGGTTCCGGGACTGCGGACACCGTCCGGATGGACACCGATGAAGGGCAACTCCGGCTGTGTGCAGGGGAGTTGACCTCTTCCCTGAACCCACCGTGCGGCGACTCCTGCCGCGCACTAGCCACACTGACGCCGCCGGCCATGAACAGGTTGATGGGTCCGGCGACGAGTCCCCGTTCGGGTGAGGCCGGCTCGGCTCACCCGGGTGGCCTTCGGCGCGGCCCCCGGCAGAGCCGGATGTCGACGGGCGCCCCCCACGCCTGCGGGCCCAGCGCGGCGACCGCGAGCACCACACGCGGCCCGGCCAGCGGCGCGACGACGGCCGGCGCCATGCGGCCGAGGTCTCCGGCCCGGTGCGGCAAGGGGGTGAGCCGGGGGTGCTCCGGACGCCGGGGCGGCCAGTGGAGCGGCATCGGACCTGGCCGGGACAGGCCGCCCTCACCGAGCCCGGTTCCGTACGCCTTGCCCAGGGCCTCCTTGTGGGTCCACAGCCAGAAGAACGCCAAGTGGCGGGTGTGCGGGGGTCGTTGGCGCAGCCAGCAGGCCTCGGCCTCGTCGAACCATCGGTCGGCGAGGTCCACCGCGGCCACCGGCCGCACCACCTCCACGTCGACCCCCAGGGGCCCGAGGCCGGAGACCGCGAGCGCGGCAACTCCCCTGCCATGACTGAGACTTGTCTGCACGCCGTCGCCCAGACCGGTCAGCACGGGGCGGCCGCCCGGCTCGTGCCCAAGGCTCAGCGCTTCAGGGGCGACCCCGAACACCTGGGCCGTCGCTCCCAGCACGGCGGCGCGCGACGCGGCGTCGTCCAGCGTCGGCGTGGGGGTGATGACCACGGTGATGCGGCGGGGTGCGGGGCGAGGATTCAATCCGCCTCCAGGCGGGACGGACGGGGACGACGGAGTCGGTCGCCCACCATGGCGCGCGCCCGCCGACGGAGACCAGATGTTTCAGGCACCGCCGAACAACGCAGGCCGAAGGGCCGTCGGCGCGGGCGAAGCGGGCACCGCGGCGGGAGTCAGCAGGCCGTCAGTTCCGCGTCAGCGCGCCCGAGAAGACTCATCCGACATCCGATCCGCATCTCACCGCCCGCATCTCATTGGGAGGCGCAATGCCCAGCACGGTTGCCATCACCGCCGAACAGCGCGCTCAGATCAGGGAGATCGTCTGCGAAATCCTGGAGATCGAGCCCGACGACGTCACGGACACGAGCCTCTTCAAGGAGGACCACAACGCCGACTCGCTCGGGGCGATCGAGATCCTCTCGTCCCTGGAGCGCACCTTCCAGATCGAGATCGACCAGGCCGAGCTCGTCCGGATGGTGAATCTGGACGGAGTGGTCGCCGTGGTCCGGGAAGGCCTGTCGAAGTAACCCGGGCCGCATGGATGCTGACAGAGAGGAGACACCGGTGAGCAACGAGCGCCGGCAGCCACACCGGGTCGTCATCACCGGCCTGGGAACGGTCACCAGCATCGGCACCGGGCCGGCCGAGTTCCTGGCCGGGCTCAGGACCGGCCGCAGCGGCGTCAAGCCGATCACCTCCTTCGACACCGCCGGATACGCGTACGCCAACGGCTGCGAGATCGAAGGCTTCGACGCGGCGGAGTGGATCGAGCACGTCGATCCGCGAGAGCTCGGCCGGGCCAGCCAGTTCTGCGTCGCGGCGGCCAGGATGGCCGTGTCCGACGCGAGCATGGACCTGGACGTCCTGCGGGCCCGCCGCGTGCTCGTCTCCGTCGGCACCACCGACGGCGAGTCGCACGATCTCGATGAACTGATGGAGCATCAACTACACAGTGGGCCCGAGGAGTTGCAGCCCGTCGTCGCGCGGCGCTCCGCCGCCGGGCTGCTGTCCAGCAGCGTCGTAAGGGAACTGGAGCTGAGCGACGTGGAGGCGGTCACCATCCCGACCGCCTGCGCCGCCGGTAACTACGCCATCGGCTCCGGCTTCGACGCGATCCGCTCCGGCGAGGTGGACATCGCCCTGGCAGGCGGGGCCGACGCGGTGTGCCGCAAGACGTTCACCGGGTTCTACCGCCTCGGCACCATCGCCCCCGAGGTGTGCCAGCCCTTCGACGTGGACCGCAAGGGCATCCTCACCGGCGAGGGGGCGGGCATCCTCTTCATGGAGAGCCTGGACTCGGCCCTGGCACGCGGTGCCCGCATCTACGCCGAGGTCCTGGGCTACGGCCTCAACTGCGACGCCCACCACCCGGTCGCCCCCGACCAGGACAGCCTCGCCGCCTGCATCCAACTGGCCCACCGCAACGCCGGGGTGAAACCGCAGGACATCGACTTCATCTCCGCGCACGGCACCGGGACCAAGGCCAACGACGTCACGGAGGCCGGCGCCATCCGCCAGGTCTTCGCCGAGCCGCCGCCCACCATCTCCATCAAGTCCATGCTCGGCCACACCATGGGCGCCGCCAGCGCCCTCGCCTCGGCGGCCTGCGCCCTGGCCATCACCGAAGGATTCATCCCGCCGACCATCAACCACCGCTCGACCGACCCGGAGTGCGGCGTCGACCCCGTCCCCAACCAGGCCCGCTCCGCCGACGTGCGCATCGTGCAGAACAACGCGCTGGCCTTCGCCGGGAACAACGCGGTGGTGATCCTCGGCAAGTACGAAGGGCGCACGGCCGCATGAGCCGCATCACCCCGCGGCTGCGCAGACCCGCCGAGGCGGACGGACCGGTCCGGGTCCTGCTGCTGCACGGGCTCGGCGGCAAGCCCTCCGTCTGGGCCCCCTTCGCGGCCCGCGCCGACGTGCGCCTGGAACTGTGGGACGCGGAACTGCCCTGGCGGGCCATGAGCGGCGGCGAGGGCTGGGGCTCACTGCCCGAACCGGCCCGCTGCCTGGCGGACCTGGTGGACGACCGGTACGACGCGGTCGTGGCGCACTCCTACGCCGCCAACCTGCTCACCGAGGCCATCGCCTCCGGCCGGGTCGCGCCCCGCCGCACCGTACTGATCAGCCCCTTCTACCGGTCGAGCCCCCAGGACTTCGACTGGTCGGTGATCTCGTACTACCTCAACGACTTCCACCGCGTCTTCGAGGAGGCGCTGGAGGTCGGCGAAACCGCCCGGTTCGCGAAGGCGCACCGCGACTGGATGGCGCTGCGGCTGCGCGACCGGATCGGCCCCTACGGCTGGATGCGGTTCTTCGAGTCGTATCTGCGCACGCCCTTCCTGGACCTCGGCGCCGTCCGCTCCCCACTGCTCGTCCTGTCCGGCGAGAAGGACATCGCGGCACGGGCCGAGGACGGCCGCGCGCTCGCCGCCGCCGTCGAGGGGGCCCGGTTCGAACTCCTCGAAGGCTGCGGCCACTTCCCGATGGTGGAGGCCCCCGGTCGCGTCACCCGCCTGGTGTGCGACTTCCTCGCCGCCGAACCCTGTCTGGCGCGGCACGTCGCCGCAGCCCCCGTTTCCCGACTGGAGATGCCATGAGCGTCAGCACCGCCGCGACGGACGGCACCACCCGGCTGGAGATCCGACCCCGCTACGAAGGGTCGAACATCTGCACCTGGATCGGTTTCAAGCACGTCAACTACATGGTGGAGGAGGCCGTCCAGGACCACCTGCGGCAGCGGGGCTACCCGGCCGGAGAGCTGTACGAGCGGTACGGCCTCGGAGTGGACATCACGGACCTCGACACCAAGATCCTCACCGCGTTCCACATCGACGACCTCGCGACGGCCGTCGTGACCCCCGCGCCGGACAAGGGTGACGGGCAGCGCCTCACGGTCGAGCTGACCGTGCGGCGCGCGGGCGAGACGGTGAAGGCCGTCAAGTCCAAGGTCGCCGTCCAGCTGCGCCTCGACCCGCGCGGCCACGAGGCGGAGCCGCCGCCCGCCGAACTCGCCGGGTGCGTCGTGGACCGGCTCGGCGCCGGTGGCGAGCCCGTGCCGGTGAAGCCGGGGACGGATCCGCTGGAGCGGCTGACCGCGGGCCGCAACGCCTTCGGCTGGGCCTGGCGGATGCCGTACTTCTACTGCCACTTCACCGAGCGCGTGCAGATGTCGGGCTACCTGCGGCAGATGGAGGAGGTCGTCGACCTCTTCCTGGCCGACCGCGGCGTCTCCATCAAGACCCTGCTCGACGAACAGGACTGGATCCCGGTCGTCCCGCACTCCCGGATCACCGTCCTGGACGAGGCGAAGATGGAGGAGACGCTCTACACCGTCTTCACCGTCGAGAACGTCTTCAAGCGCTTCACCTACACGGCGCGCATGGACACCTATGTGCTGCGTGACGGCCTCCTCGTGCCGACCACCACCGGCCGCATCACCCATGGCTACGCCGTGATCGAGAACCGCCGCGACTGGAGCCTGGTCGACTTCGACGACCGTCTGCTCAACGCCCTCAACGGGAAGTCGGGGCACACCTCCGGCCGGGGGACGACGGCATGACCGCCGCCACCACCCTGGAGGACGCCGGACCGGCGGCCCGGCCCGCACCCACCGAAGACCTCGTCTTCTCCGCCTGGTCCGCGGTCTCGCCCTACGGAGCGGGCGCCACGGCGTACCGCGCGGGACTCGCGGCCGAGGAGAGCGCGCTCGCCGCACTCGACGCGACGGCCCACCCCGGACCCTACGAACAGGCCGGTCTCGTACCGGACTTCACCGCGGCCGGTGCCCTCGGCAAGAAGGGCACCCGCACCATGGACCGGCTGACCGCGCTCGCCGTCTCCGCCTTCGGACAGCTGCTCCAGGAGTGCGGACCGGCCCTGGTGGAACGCCCCGAACGCCTCGCTCTGGTGCTCGGCACCGGCTCCGGGAGCGTCCAGAGCATCATGGACTTCACCCGCGACTCGCTGACCGGGGACCGCCCCTATCTCGTGGATCCGGCCCGCTTCCCCAACACCGTGATGAACCGCGCGGCGGGCCAGAGCGCGATCTGGCACGGCATCAAAGGCCCCAACACCACTGTCGCCGGAGGGTGGTTGACCGGTCTGCTCGCGCTCGGCTACGCAGCGCGGCTGTACCGGGGCGGACACTGCGACCGGGTCCTGTGCGGCGCCGCGGAGGAGTATTCGGCGCAGCGGGCCTGGCTGGAGTGGCACGCCGCCGACGGCGGCGCGCGGCCCCCGCTCGGCGAGGGCGGCGTGGTCTGGCTCCTGGAACCCGCCGCGAGCGCGTCGGCCGCCGGCCGCACCCCGCTCGCCCGGCTCCTCGGCACCCGCTTCCGCGCCTACCACGAGCCGGACCGGGCGGGCGAGGCCCTCACCGCGTGCGTACGCGCCGTCCTTGACGACGCGGGGGTGAGCGGCGACCGCGTGCACGCCGTCGCCCCGCTCGGCACCGACGGCGAGGAGGACGCCGTCCGGCGCGCCCTGCCGTCCGGCGCCGACCCCGAGTGGATCCGGTGCCGCCCGCTGCTCGGCGACACATCGGCGGCGGCCACGGCCTTCCAGACGGCGGCGGTGCTCGCCCGCGCCGAGGCGGGCGGGCTGCCACCCGGTACGACCGCCCTGATCACCGGAATCGACCGGGACGGCACGGTCGGCTGTGTCCTGCTGGGCGGATGAGGAGGACTGACGATGATGCTCGAAGAGGTGCTCGGCATCGCGGAGGTGTCCCCGCGCCCGCCCGACGGCGCCGCCGCGCCGCCGCCCGGCGAGGCGACCGTACGGGGGAGCGTCACCGTGGCCCACGGCGCCGCCTTCCTGGAGGGCCACTGCCCCGGGTTTCCGCTGGTGCCCGGTTTCGCACTGGTGCAGTACGTGTACGACTTGGTCTCCGCCGCGGGTGTCCCGGGCGGCCGTCAGGTCGTGGTGAAGAAGGCGCGCTTCCTGAGCCCGGTGCGGCCGGGCGAGGAACTGGTCATCGAGGCGCGGATCGAGCGGAGCGACAGCGGTGTGCGGGCCACGGCGTCCGTCAGCGCGGACGAGCGGCCCGCGGCGCGGATCGCCCTGGACTTCCCGCAGGACCAGGAGGATGAGTGAACCCGGAATTCCGCATCACCTCCGTCATTCCGTACCGCCACCCGGCGCTGCTGGTCGACCGGGTCGGGGAGGTGGAACCGGGGCGGCGGCTGGTCGCGTACAAGGCGGTCAGCATCGCCGAGCCCGCCTACCGGGGGCTCGCCCAGGGCGCCGCGCAGGAGTACGCGTACCCGATCGGCATGATGCTGGAGTCCTGGGCCCAGGCCGCGCTGCTGCTCGCCTGCTGGGAGCGGCCCAACCCCGATGTGCGGACCGGGCAGGTCACCCTGGGGGCCGGGGTACGGGACGCGCGGGTGCTGGGTCCGGTGTACCCGGGGTCGGTCCTCGTCCACGAGGTCACCGTGATCCGGGACCTCGGCGACACCGTCATCACCGCGGGCTGCAGCGCCGTGGACGGACGCCCGGTCCTTGAGGTCGGGCAGCTCACGTTCGCCCTGCGGCCCGCCGCCGCGCTGGCCCGCGCGGACGCCACAGTCGTCCTGGCAACCCCCTGAAGACAACTGACGAGAGGTCATGATGTCCGCAGACAAACCCCGTGTCGCGCTGGTCACGGGAGGCTCCCGCGGGATCGGCCGCAGCGTGGTCCGGCGGCTCGCCGCCGACGGCTTCGCCGTGGCCTTCTGCTACCGCTCGCGCGACGAGGAGGCCCGCGCCGTGGCCAAGGAGGCCGAGGAGTCGGGCGCGGCCGTGCTGATGCGGCGCGTGGACGTGTCGGACCGGTCCCAGGCCGAGGAGTTCGTACGCGAGGCCGAGCGCACCCTCGGTCCCGTCCACGCCCTGGTCTCATCGGCCGGCATCGTCCGGGACAACCCGCTGATCATGCTGAACGACCAGGCGTGGCAGGAGGTGCTGCGGGTCAACCTCGACGGCACCTACCACATCTGCCGTGCGGCGGTGTTCGGCATGCTGAAGCGGCGGACCGGCACCGTGGTCACCATGTCCTCGGTCGCCGGGGTGTACGGAAACGCCACCCAGACGAACTACTCGGCGTCCAAGGCCGGGATCATCGGCTTCTCCAAAGCCCTGGCCAAGGAAGTGGCGCCACGCGGCATCCGCGTCAACACGGTGGCCCCCGGCTTCATCGAGACCGACATGACGGCGGCCCTGGGCGAGGGGGCCGGCGAGAAGCTCGCCGAGCGCGTTCCGCTGGGCCGGTTCGGCCGCCCCGACGAGGTCGCCGACCTGGTGTCCTTCCTGGTGTCGGAGCGCGCCTCGTACATCACCGGCCAGGTGTTCGGGGTCGACGGCGGCCTGGTGCTCTGACGTGAACACGGACCGCGGGACCCCGAAGTTCTACTTCTCGCTGCGCAGCCCGTACTCCTGGCTCGCTTACCGCGAGCTGATGGCGGAGCACCAGGACGTCGCCGCCACGGTGCAGTGGCGGCCGTTCTTCGAGCCGGACGCGACCAGCGAACGGATGCTGACCGAAGCCGGCGGCACCTTCCCGTACGTGGCCATGTCCCGCGCGAAGCATCTGTATGTGCTCCAGGACGTCGGGCGGCTCGCCAAGTCCCGTGGTATCGCGCTGAGATGGCCGGTGGACCGCGCCCCGGTGTGGGAGATCCCGCACCTCGCCTACCTGGTCGCGCTGCGCGAAGGGCGCGGCCCGCAGTACATCGCGGCCGCCTACCGTGCGCGCTGGGAGGAGGGCCGCGACATCTGCGACCGTACGGTTGTCGCGGCGATCGGTGCCGAACTCGGCCTGAATCCACAGGAGTTGGCGGACGCGTCCGACGACCCGGCGCTGCGCCGGGAGGGCGTGCGGCTCCTCCTGGACGTCTGCGCGGACGGGGTGTTCGGCGTGCCCTTCTTCGTGCACGGCTTCAGCCGCTTCTGGGGGCTCGACCGGCTGCCCGGCTTCGTCGCCCACCTGCGGGGCCGCGAGCCCGCCGCCCGCGAGCTGCCGGACCCCGTCGGGGCGGCGGTCGGGCTCGGGCCCGGGGCCACCGACGACGGCCACGCGGGCGGCTGCGGCTGACCGGATGCGCGACCGCCGGCCGGTGGGGAGTTCGGACGGGGGCAGTCCTCAGGGGTCATCCGGGGGTCTGCCCCATGTTCGTGCTCAACGGCCCTGCGATAGCTTCGTGATACGTAAGGTCCTGAATGGATTTGGACCGGTTTTCCCCATGCCTGTTCAGGCGGCCTGCCTGTGCGGGCCCAGCTGATTCTCCAGAACTGGGAGACATTCATGCGTCAGCAGCTCCGCGCCCTCGGCATCCTCACCGCGATCGGCGTCGCGGCCGGCGGACTGGCCGCGTGCGGCTCGCTCAATCAGAAGTCCTTCGAGGACGACAGCGCGCTCTCCGGGAAGATCACCGCCGTGCGGCTGGAGAACGGCTCCGGCGGTGTCACCGTGAACGGCACCGACGGAGGCGGCGCGGCGTCCTTACACCGCAAGGTGCAGTACGGGAGCGGCGACAACAAGCCCAGCGGCGCCACCCACCGGATCGAGAACGGCGTCCTGATCCTCGGCGGCTGCTCCGGCTCCTGCTCGGTGAAGTACACCGTCCAGGTACCCGCCGGGATCCCGGTCAGCGGAGATGTCTCCTCCGGAGAGATCAGCCTCCACAAGGTGGGTGCGGTGAACGTGTCCGCGAGCTCCGGCGACATCACGATGGAAGAGGTCAGCGGCTCGGTCAAGGTGAAGACCACCAACGGCGAGATCACCGGACGCGGCCTGGCGGGCGGGGGGATCGAGACCAGGACCTCGTCCGGAGACATCCAGCTCACCCCCAGCGCCCCCCAGAACGTGCAGATCACCGCCGGCAGCGGGGACGTCCACCTCACCGTGCCGTCGGCCAGTTACAAGGTGACGGTTCAGACGGGCAACGGCGACAAGCACATCTCCGTGCCCAACGATCCCTCCGGCAAGTACGAGCTCGGCCTGAAGACCGGCAGCGGGGACGTCACCGTCAAGAGCTCCTGACCTCGTGACCTCCTGACCCGGTCAGCCGCGCGTCAGCCGGGCGTCAGCGGGCCCGGCGAGTCTTGAGTGGCTCCAACCACTCAAGGAGGCCCGGCGCATGACCTCACTGGAAGCGGTGTCGAGTTACCTGCCGCCCACCATCTCCGTAGCGGAGCTGCGCGAACCGCTGGGGCTGACCGACCAGCAGGTGCGCAGGTTCACCAGGCTGTACGGCCTCGACCGGATCTGCCGGGCGCCCGACCAGTCCGAGGCCGAGATGCTGCTGACGGCGGCCGGCAAGCTGGAGGCGCTGGCGGGCCAGGAGGACCGGGTGCGCTACGTGGTCCGCGCCAAGGGGCTGCGGACCACGGCGCCGTATCCGATCAGCCCGTTGCAGCACGTGCGCGAGGCACTCGGCCTGCGCAGCGCCACCGTCTTCTCCGTGGCCGACCACGGCTGCGCGACCGGCCTGCTCGCCGTCGACACGGCCGGCACCCTGCTCGCCGCCGACCGCGACCCCGAGGCGCTGGCGCTGGTGCTGGCCGGGGACAAGACCTTCACTCCGTTCTCGCAGTGGGTCGAGGACGTCTCGATCATGGGCGAGGGCATGACGGCCGTGCTCGTCAGCGCGGACGGCCCCCGGGACCGGGTGCTCGGCTACCACGCGCGCATCGTCGGCCGTGCGGACGGCGTGATCGATCTGGACCCCGAAGGGGCCCGGGAGGCCAAGCGCATCTACCAGGACGTCATGTCCGACGTCATCCACAGTGCGCTCGACGCCGCCGGACTCGGCATCGCCGACCTCGACCTCGTCCTCCCGCACAACGTCAACCGCGTCTCGTGGACGGTCGCCGCGGGCGAACTGGGCATCGACAGGGAGCGCATCTTCCTGGACAACATCGCGAAGACGGGCCACTGCTTCTGCGCGGACCCCTTCGTCAACTACCAGTCCGCGCGCGAGTTGGGCCTGCTCCGGCCCGGGGCCGCCTATCTGATGACCTCCGCGGGGCTCGGCCAGTCCTTCGCGGCGATGGTGCTGCAGCACTGAGATCCACCGCACCGAGCGCCGCGCGCCGACGACGGCGCGGGCTCCTGAGACCCGAGAGGACGGCACATGAACGGCACTCTGCCCGGCTTCCGCGAGCGGCTCGCGACGGCGCTGACCGGGGCGCCGGACACCCCGCTGGTGTTTCTCGGCAACTTCGAGGTGGAACAGCAGTGGGCGCGCGGCGAGCACACACTGCCCCGGCTGTCGGCCGCGGGGGCCGACGCGGTGGTCAACCACATGGACGAGTTCGCGCTGCTGCTCGGCGACGCGCGCGACCACGTGGTCCTGAAGACCCGGCCCGACGACGACTACCTCGCCTTCCTCGCCGAACTCGGCGTGGCGCTGCCCCGGATCCACGTGGTCGCCCGGCAGGACCCGCGGCGGACGGTGACCGAGGACGCCCTGCGCGACCCGGCGCTGCTCGCGGAGCTGTCCGGCCTCGCGGACCGGTCCGGGCCGGCGGCCCCCGGCTGCCGATTCGCCGCGCACGGAGTCTCCGTACTGGAGGAGCGGCTCGCGGCGGCGACCGGACTGCCCGTCGCCGGACCCGACGCCGTGACCTGCAAGGCGGTCAACAGCAAGGTCTACAGCCGGCGCGTCGCCGACGAGCTCGGCCTTCGCCAGCCCGGGGGATGGCCCTGCCGGACGCTCGCCGAACTCGCGGACGCCGTCACCGCCGCGGCGCGTGACGAGGGCCGGCGGTACGTGGTGAAGGAGGCGTTCGGCGTCTCCGGCAAGGGCATCGCCGCACTGGAGAGCAAGCGCCGCGGCGACCGGATCCTGGCGATGGTCGCCCGGCAGACGGAGCGCACGGGCAAGGACACCGTCGCCTTCGTGGTCGAGGAGTGGGTGGCGAAACGGGCCGATCTGAACTACCAGTTCACGGTCGCCCGCGACGGCGGTGTGCACTTCGACTTCGTCAAGGAGCAGCTCACCGAGGGCGGAGTGCACAAGGGGCACCGGATGCCCGCCGAGCTGTCTCCCGCCCAGCTCGACGTGGTGCGCGACACCGCCGAGCGCCTCGGCAAACGGCTGGCCGTCGACGGCTACTTCGGTGTGGTCGGCGTGGACGCCATGGTGGACCCGGCGGGGGAGCTCTACCCCGTCGTGGAGATAAACGCCCGGAACAACATGTCCACATATCAGGTGCGCCTCCAGGAGGAGTTCGTCGCCGACAGCCAGGTAGCCGTCGCCCGCCACTATCCGCTGCGGCTCGGCGAACCGCTGCCGTTCAGGGCGGCCCGCAGGCTCCTCGACGGGCTGCTGTACGACCGCCGCAGTGGCACGGGTCTGCTCGTGAACAACTACGCCACGGTCAACGCGGGCTTCCCCGAAGGGGAGAGTCCCACGGCTCCCGTCGCGGGCCGCCTCTACGGAGTGGTCGTGGCGGACTCGGACGACGGGATCGAAGCGCTCGACACGGAGATCGCCGCGCGGCTCGCGGCGGGAAGGGACACCGGCGCATGACCACGACCACAGGACCCGACGTGCAGGGGAGTCCGGCCACCGTGCAGGGGATTCCCTTCGCCGAACTCGCCGAGACGTACGGCACGCCGCTGTTCGTGTACGACGGGGACGTGCTGGCGGGACGGATGCGCCGGCTGCGCGAGGCGTTCGACGAACGTCTGCAGATCTTCTTCTCCCTCAAGGCCAACCCCAACATCGCCCTCTGCGCGATGCTGCACGCGCACGGCGCCCGCGCCGAGGTCTCGTCCATGACGGAGCTGATGACCGCGCGCCGGGCGGGAGTCGACCCCGGCGACATCGTCTTCCTCGGGCCGGGCAAGAGCCGTGCCGAGCTGGCCGCCTGCCTTGACGAGGGCATCGCCGCCGTCGTGTGCGAGTCGTTCCAGGAGCTGGCGTCGATCGATGAGCTGGCCCGGGAACGCGCGGTGCGCGCACCCGTGGTGCTGCGGGTGAACCCCGCCTTCTCGGTGAAGGGCTCGGGCCTCACCATGGGCGGCAAGGCCCGCCAGTTCGGCATCGACGAGGCCCAACTGCTCGCGGACACCGGCCTGGTCCGGCGCTTCGGGCACGTCCGGGTGATGGGCGTGCAGGTGTACATGGGCACCCGGATCCTCTCCGAGGCCACCATCGTCGAGAACACGGAGCGCATCTTCGAGCTGGCGGAGCGGCTGTCGGCCGTGCTCGGCTTCGAGCTGGAGATCGTGGACGTCGGCGGCGGCCTGGGGGTCGCCTACTTCGACGGCGAACGCGACCTCGACCTGGCCGCCCTGGCGTCGGGACTCAACCCCGTCGTCGCGCGGTTCGCCGACGGCCATCCGCGCACCCGCCTGATCATGGAGCTCGGCCGCTTCCTCACCGCAGAGGCCGGTACGTACGTCGTGCGCGTGCGCTATGTGAAGAGCTCGCTGGGCGAGCGGTTCGCCGTCACCGACGGCGGCACCCACCACCA
Source organism: Streptomyces sp. NPDC094147 (assembly GCF_044764265.1). Lineage (NCBI taxonomy): Bacteria > Bacillati > Actinomycetota > Actinomycetes > Kitasatosporales > Streptomycetaceae > Streptomyces > Streptomyces sp. NPDC094147. Next base: position 151,728 of record NZ_JBIWHT010000015.1, read on the forward strand.
CATGGCGGCCGTCGGCATCGGTTCCTTCGTGAAGCGGAACTTCCCCATGCGTCTGCTCGGCCCGGCCGCCGACGGGGCGGAGCCACCGGAGACGGAGGCGTGGAACATCACCGGGCCGCTGTGCACCCCGAACGACACGCTGGCCAAGAAGGTGCAACTGCCGCCCGTGCGCCCGGGGGACCTGCTCGGCGTGGACCGCTCCGGTGCCTACGGACCCACCGCCTCCCCCGTGCACTTCCTGAGCCACGGCTACCCCGCCGAGGTGCTCGTGGCCGACGGCCGGGCGCACCTGATCCGCGAGGCCGACCAGCCCGACGACCTGCTGCGCAAGCAGCACCTGCCGTCCACGGCGGCGTTCGACCGGGCCGCCTCCCACTGACCACCCTGCTACGAAAGGACCGCCCACCATGGCCGGACTGACCGCCACCGACCGCGCCCGGATCGTCGCCGCGATCTCCGCGGCGCTCGGAGAGGTACTCGACTACGACCTGCCCGAACTGACCGAGGAATCCCGGCTCTTCGATGAACTCGGCCTCGACTCGACGGGCGTGTTCGAGATGCTGATGCGTCTTGAGGAGGCACTGGACATCGAGTTCGACACGGACTCGCTGGAGATGGCGCACTTCACGAGCGTGCGCTCGCTCGCCGACTTCATCGCCACGGAACCGGGTGCCTGACGATGGCCCCGCAGGCCGCCCAGGCACCGCTCGCGCGGCGGGCCCCGGCCGGGTTCCCGCTGCGGCTGGCCAAGATCGTGCACCGGAGGTTCCCGGCCGGAACGACGCGGATCGACGACCCGTTCTCCCGGCGGCACTTCGCCGACCTGACCGCCCTGTACGGCGTCGAGCCCGGCCCGCACACGGCGGAACGGGCGGCGGGGAACACCTTCGCCACCATGGCCGCGGCCCTCCTCGCCGACCTCGCGCCCGAGCCCGCGGACCTCGGCCTCGCCGTCGTCGCCCACGCAACCCCCGACCTGGACTGCCGGCGCGCGGCGGTCACCTGCCTGTCCGAAGTCATCCCCGGGCGGCCCCAGGTGTTCGCGGTCGCGGACTGCGGCTCGGCCGCGCCGTTCGTCGCGCTGGAGGTTGCGGGCGCGTACATCAGGCGCCACGGACACCGCAGCGCCGCCGTGTTCGTCCTGGACCAGGCGACCCTCCCGTACGAGACCGGGCGCCACCTCGCCGGTGACGCGGGGGCGGCGCTGCTGTTCACCCCCACCGGCGAGGCCGGCTCTCTCTCGGTGCTCCGGGTGTCCGGCGCGACACCCGGGGACGTCCCGGCCGCCGCGCGCGCCGCGCTGGACGACCTGGGCTGCGACCCGGCCGTTCCCGTCGTGCTCGGCCCCGCCGTGCGAGCGGCACGTGACCTGCCGGGACACACCGGGCGCACCGTGCCGGCCCCGGCCGGGTTCCCGGCGTCGGGCGCGCTGGGCGCGCTGGCCGCCGAGCTCCGCCGCACGACGCACGGCGATGGCCCCCGCGTGCTGGTGGACCACGACCCGGACACGGCGGAGCTGAGCGTCTGCCTCCTCGACCGAGGGGCGTCATGACATCGGCCACCCGCGACGCCACCGACCTGATGGCCCGCTGCCACGACGCGGCCCGGCACGAGGGCCTCGCCCCGGCGCTGGCCGCGCTCGCCGACGCCGCCCTGCCCGGCCTGCTCCCGTGCGGCCCCAGCGGGCACGCCGTCGTCGCCGCGCGGACGTACACCGAAGCCGGCGCGCTCTGGCTGGACGGTGCGAGACGCCCGCTCGGGACCGGTCGGGAGGCGAAACTGGCCGAACTCGACCTGCCGGGCGGCCCCGTAGTGCTGGCCGCGACCGGGCGGCGCGCCCCGGCCGACCGTGGCGGGCGCGTCGCCGTCGAGCAACGGGCCCTGCACGGCCTGGGGTTGGTGTGGCTGCGTCTGGGGCTGGCCCAGGCGCTGCGCGCCGCCTGCTTCACCCGCCTCGCCCATCGGCGCGTCGGGGACTCCACCCTGCTCCAGCAGCAGCTGGTGAAGGGAACGGTCGCGGACGTACTGGCCGAACACCTGGAAATCCAGGCCGTATTGACCGACACGCGTCCGGGCGTCCTGTCCTGCGGCATGCTCCACCACCTGCACCGGCGGATCACCGCCGCCGACCGCGAGCAGGTCCGGCTCCTCGGCGCGGCGGGCTATCTCACCGACAGCCCCGGAATGACCGCCTACGTCTCGGAACTGGTGGCCGAGACCTACGCCGTGGCCCAGGAGACACCGTGACCCACCTGGACGACCGCCTGACAGCCCTGCGCGGGCAGGTCCGCGAATGGGGCGCGGACCTGCGCCCGCTCGCCCTGGAGATCGACCGCGACCCGGAAGCCATCCGCCGCCACTTCGGTCTGCCCGCCGTCCGCCACCTCGCCACCATGGGCATCCCCGCCGAGTACGGTCATGAGCCCGAGAAGATCGACGGACACCGCTTCTACGGGGTCTCCGCCCTCGAACGAGCCGTCGTCATGGAGGAGTTGGCCTGCGCCGACGTCGGCGCCCTGGTCGCCTCGCCCGGACCGCTCCTCGCCGGTGTCGCCGTCGGCCTGTGCGCCGACGAACACCAGAAGCGGTGGTTCTACGGGCGCATGCTCAGCGAACCGCTGTGGACCTGCTTCGCCCTGACCGAGCCGGAAGGCGGCTCGGACGCGGCGGCGCTGCGCAGCTCGCTCACCGTGACCCCGGACGGGGGAGCCCTGCTCAGCGGGGAGAAGCGGTACGTCGGCAACGCCTCGCGCGCCCAGCTGGGCGTGGTGTTCGCGCGCGCCAGGCCGGGGCCGCTCGGCATCACGGCCGTGCTCGTGGACACCACCGCGCCCGGCTTCCACGCCGAACCGCTCGACATGATCGGCCTGCGCGGCGCCCGGATCAGCTCGATCGTCATGGACCGGGTGCCGGTCCCGGCGGACCGGTTCCTCGGCCGCCATCTGACCGCGACCCGGCGCGGGGTGTGGGCCTTCGTCCAGACCTTCAACGTGCTGCGGCCCGGCGTCGCGGCCATCTCGGTCGGAATCGCCCGCGCCGCGCTGGAGTACGTCGCCGCCCACCGCCGCGCCCTCGGCGCGGCCGAACGCGAGCGCTACGACGACCTCACCCGGCGCGTGGACGCGACCCGCCACCTGGTGCACCATGCCGCGGCCGCCGTGGACGCGCGCGGCACGGACGGCCACCTCGCCTCGGCCGCCAAGCTGCGCGCCGCCCGTCTCGCCGAGGATGTCACCCTGGCGGCCTGCGCGTTCTTCGGCGCCGGCGCGCGCCTGTCCCATCCGCTCCTGGACAAACTCGCCCGCGACGCCAGGGCGATGGAATTCCTCGAAGGCACCGGGAACATGCAACGGCTCAATCTTTTCCAGGGGTTGCTCGGCGGAAAGATCGAGCGCGACCGGCGGCCGCACGCGACCGAGGCCTGAACTGCCCTGGGACGCCCCGCGTCAGCGGTGAGTCAGCCCGCCGTCAGGGCGTACAGAAAGTATGAACCCATCGTTCTCGGCCAAGCCGAGCACGCCGTTTCCCTGAAGAGGTGGACATTCATGGTGAAGCCGTCCCCGGCTTTCGCAGTGATTTCCGGAGCACAGGTGCACGCCGCTCTCGCCGGCCGCGAGAAAAACATCGTGGACGTGGTCGAGGGGGTCTACCGGCTCCACGGCGCGGGCCGGACCGTCAACCCGCCTTCCTTTTTCCTGCGCTTTCCCGACCGGCCCGACGCCCGCATCATCGCGCTGCCCGCCTCCTGCGGAGGGGACATCGGCGTGGACGGCGTCAAATGGATATCCAGCTTCCCGGCCAACATCCGCACGGGACTGCCGCGCGCCTCCGCCGCGCTGCTCCTCAACGACCCCGCCACGGGCTATCCGTTCGCCTGCATGGAAGCCTCCATCATCAGCGCCGTGCGCACCGCGGCCTCCGCCGCGCTCGCCGCGGACCGGCTGACCCGCACCCGGCCCCGTCCGGCCCGGCTCGGCATCGTGGGCGCGGGCCTGATCGCCCGCTACATCCACACCTTCCTCGCCGCCACGGGCTGGCAGTTCGACCAAGTGGGCGTCCACGACCTGAGAGTCGAGCACGCGCGGGAGTTCCGGACGTACCTGGAACAGTCCGGTGAGAAGGCGCCGGTCTCGGTGCACGAGAGCGCGCAGGACCTGCTGCGCTCCTCGGACCTCGTGGTCTTCGCCACCGTGGCCGCGACACCGCACGTCACCGACCCCGAACTCCTCGCCCACCGTCCGCTGGTCCTGCACATCTCGCTGCGCGACCTCTCCAGCGACATCATCCTGCGGTCGGCCAACATCGTGGACGACATCGAGCACTGCCTGAAGGCCAACACCTCGGTCCATCTCGCGGAACAGCAGTCGCACAGCCGGAAGTTCATCACCGGCACCCTCTTCGACGTCATGACAGGGGCCGTCTCACCCGACGAATCGGTGCCCCTGGTGTTCTCGCCCTTCGGGCTCGGCGTACTCGACCTGGCCGTCGGAAAGTACGTCCACGACCTGATCCGCGACGCCGGTGAACTCGGCGTCGTCGAGGGCTTCTTCTACGAATTGGAACGCTACGGCGAGCGGCACACCACAGCCGGCTGAACACGCGGGAGAAGACGCATGCCAGTCATCACGAGGCCGCAGGAATTCGACGTGGACGACCTGTTCGTCGACCTCCGGCGGATCACCGGGTTTCCGCTCTACTTGAAGTGCGAGGGATTCAACTTCGCAGGGTCGGTCAAACTGAGGGCCGCCAATGAGATGGTGGAGTCCGCGGAGCGGGCCGGACTTCTGCGCCCCGGAATGACCATTGTCGAGAGCTCGTCGGGAAACCTGGGCGTGGCACTCAGCCTGGTCGCCGTCGGCCGCGGCTACCGGTTCGTGTGCGTCACCGACTCCCGCTGCACCACCGCCTCGCGACGGCTGATGCGGAGCCTGGGCGCCGACCTCCGGGTCGTCTCGGAGCCCCACCCGGAGCGGGGCCTGCTGGGCGCGCGTCTCGATCTCGTCGCCCGGCTCTGCGCCGAACACGAGGACTTCCACTGGCTGAACCAGTACGCCAACGTGGGCAATTGGATCGCGCACTACCAGACGACCGGGCCCCAGATCGCCAAGGCCTTCCCCGACCTGGACGTGCTCTTCGTCGGCGCGGGCACCACCGGCACGCTCATGGGGTGCGCCCGGTTCTTCCGCGAGACGCACCCCTCGGTGACCATCGTCGGCATCGATGCCGTCGGATCGGTCAACTTCGGCGGGGAGCAGGCCCCCCGCATGATCCCGGGCCTCGGCGCCAGCGTGCGCCCCGCGCTCCTGGACGACTCGTTCGTGGACGACACCGTGATCGTGCCCGAGACCGACACCATCCGCGCCTGCCGCGCCCTGCTCCGTGAGGGATTCCTGCTCGGCGGCTCGACGGGCACGGTGCTCAGCGGCGCCGCCCGCTGGCTCGCCGAGAACCGGACCGACGAGCCCCTGACGGCCGTCGCCATCGCCCCCGACCTCGGCGAGCGCTACCTGGACACCGTCTACGACGACGCGTGGGTGCGCCGCCTGTACGGCCCCGACGCGCTCGGCCCCGGCCCGGCCCCGCACCCCTTCCCCGATCCGACCGCCGCCGGCCCGACATTCCCTGGGAGCCTGTCATGACTACGACTCAAGGCACCGTGCTGCCGCTGACCGCGGGCCAGGTGGAGATCTGGCTCGACGCGCGGGGCGCCGGGCGTGGCAACGCCTACAACTCGGCCGGCTACCTGGACCTGCGCGGCCCCCTCGACCACCGGCGCTTCCGCGGCGCCCTGCGCCGTCTCCTGGAGGAGGCGCAGTGCCTGCGGGCCCGGTTCACCGACGTCGAGGGCGAGCCCCGGCAGCACATCGAGCCGCTCGCCGAACTGCCGCTTGCCGAGCACGACTTGAGGGACGCCGACGACCCCGTGGCCGCGACGCTCGCCTGGATGAACGCGGACCTCGACGTACCCTTCGGCCTGGACGACTTCCCGCTGATGCGCGCCGCGCTCCTCACGGTCGGCGCCGAGCGCTCGTACTTCTACCTGTGCGTACACCACCTGCTCTGCGACGGCTACAGCCAGACCGTGCTGTGGCGGCGCCTCGCCGAGCTGTACGAGGCGGGCCCGGACGGCGCTGTGCCGGGCGGGGCGCTGCCGCCGCTGAGCGAGCTGACCGACGCCGAGAGCGCCTACCGGGAGTCGGTGGGCGCCCGGCGCGACGCGGAGTTCTGGCGGAGCCGCTTCCCCGAGCCGCCGGAGCTGGTCACCCTGTCCCACCGGGCGGACGCGACCGGACTGCCGAGCGGTTTCCTGCGCACGTCCGCCACGCTGTCCTCCGAGGCCGCGGGCGGGCTGCGCGACAGCGCGCGCCGGGCCGACGTCACCCTGCCCACCGTGGCCGTGGCCGCGGTCGCCGTCCACACACAGCGGACGGCGGGCACCGAGGAGGTCCTGCTGACCCTGGCGGCCACCGCCCGGATGAGCGCACGGCAGCGGGCTGTGCCGGGCATGATGGCCAACTACCTGCCGCTGCGGGTGCCCGTCCGCCCCACCCTGACCAAGGGCGAACTGCTGCGCCGCGCCTCCCGCGAGCTCGCCCAGGTCCTCAAGCACCAGCGCCACCGGGTGAGCGCGATCCGCCGGGACATGGGGCTGCCCGGCGACGACCGCAGGCCGTTCGGCCCGTTCGTCAACCTGCTGCCGCAGCAGACCTCACTGACCCTCGGCCCGTGCACCGCCCAGGTGCACAACCTCTCCACCGGACTCGTGGACGACCTGATGATCACCGTCGTGGAGACCGCCGACGGAGGCATCGAGCTCCACCTCAACGCCAATCCGGACCGCTACACGCAGACGGAGGCGCAGACACACCTGGTCCAACTCACCCGGTTCGTCGAGGAGTTCGCGGCGGCCGGCGCCGACGAGCGGATCGGCGGAGTGGACGCCCTGGCGGACGCCCAGGAGAGCCGGCTGCGGACCGGCATCGGCCCGGTGCGCACCGCCGACTTCAACTGCTTGGTGGACCGCGTCCGCGAACAGGCCGCACGGCGCCCCGACGCGGTGGCCGTCGAGGAGGACGGCGCGCGGACCACCTATGCCGCCCTCGTGGGCCGCGCCAGCGCGCTGTCGAGGACCCTGCCCGCAACCGGCCTCGTCGGCGTCCTCGCCGCGCCCGGAGCGGGGTTCGTGACCGCGGTGCTCGCCGTCATGGGAGCCGGAGCCGCATACGTGCCCCTCGATCCGCACGCCCCCGTCGCCCGCACCACCGCCCTGCTCGCCGACAACGGCATCGACCGGCTGATCGCCGACGAGGCGCACCGCGCCCTCGCCGAGCAGGCCGCGGCGGCCGTCGGGCGGCCCGTGCACATCATCACCCCCGACGGCTCCGAAGACCCCGCGGACGGCCTCGCCCCCCTCGCGGGCGACCCGCAGGACCTGGCGTACGTGATCTTCACCTCCGGCTCCACCGGGCAGCCCAAGGGTGCCATGGTGCACCGGGCCGGCATGGTGAACCACCTGCTCGCCAAGATCGAGGACCTGGGACTCGGCGAGCACGACACGCTCGTGCAGAACGCCCCGGTGACCTTCGACATCTCCGTCTGGCAGATGCTCGCCCCGCTGGCCGTCGGCGGCCGGGTGCGCGCCGTCGACCGGTACACGGCCGCCGACCCCGACCTCCTCTTCCCGCTGGCCGCCGCCGACGGTGTGACCGTCCTTGAGGTCGTCCCGTCCCTGCTGCGCGCGGCGCTCGACGTCTGGGACTTCGACGGCACCCACGTGGACCTGCCCGGACTGCGCCACCTCATGGTCACCGGCGAAGCCCTGCCCGCCGACCTGTGCCACCGCTGGCTCGCCCGGTACCCGCACGTGCCGCTGGTCAACGCCTACGGTCCCACCGAGTGCTCCGACGACGTGACCCACGCGTACATCCAACAGGCCCCGGCGGACGGCCGGTCCGTCCCGATCGGCACACCGGTGCGCAACACCCGGCTCTACGTGCTGGGCGACGACCTCCGTCCGGTGCCGCACGGCACACCCGGCGAGCTGTACGTCGCCGGGACCGGCGTCGGCCGGGGCTATCTGGCCGCCGCAGCCCGCACGGCCGGCACCTTCGTCGGTGACCCGTTCGGCGCGCCCGGCTCCCGGATGTACCGCACCGGCGACCGCGTCCGCTGGGACGAGGACGGCCAGTTGACGTTCCTCGAACGCCGCGACGACCAGGTGAAGGTGCGCGGCCACCGCATCGAGCTCGGCGAGATCGAGGCGGCGCTGCTCAGCCACCCCGCCGTGGCCGCCGCCGTGGCCCGGGTGACCGACGACGCCTCCGGCGGCCGGCAGCTCGTGGGCTACTGCGTCCCCCGCGGCGGGGCCGCCCTCGACACCGGCGCGGTCCGCGCCCACTTGAAGGAGACCCTGCCGTCGTACATGGTGCCGCAGCACCTCCTGGTGCTCGACACCCTGCCGCTGACCGCGCACGGCAAGGTCGACCGCAAGGCGCTGCCGCTGCCGCAGCCGGACACCGGCCCCGACAGCGTGGCGCCCGCCGCCGACGGGCCGCGCTCGCGGGAGGAGGAGATCTTCTGCGCCGTCTTCGCCGAGATCCTCGGACTGCCCGCCGTCGGCGCCGACGACAACTTCTTCGCCCTGGGGGGCGACAGCATCAGCACCATCCTGGCGGTCAGCCGCGCCCGCAAGGCGGGCCTCTCGGTCACCCCGCTACTGATCCGCAAGCACGGCACCCCCCGGGCCGTCGCGGCCCTTGCGACGTCCGCCGCGCCCGGCCACCTCGTCGCGGCCGACGACGGCACGGGCGAGATCGAACTCGCCCCCATCGCCCACCAGTTGAGGGAGGACCTGGCCGCCCTCGACCAGCGGTCACGCGAGTACAGCCAGTACGTGGTGCTCGCCACCCCGCAAGGGCTGGGCCTCGACGCGCTCCGCACCGCGGCCGCCGCCCTCCTCGACCGGCACGCCGCCCTGCGGATGAAGCTGTCGGTGCCCACCGACGGGCTGTGGTCGCTGACCGCGCTGCCGCCGGGCGCCGTACCGGTGGACGACGTGGTGCGCCGCGTCGACGTGTCCGGCATCGCCGCCGACCCGGCCGCGCTGGCCGCCGCCGTCCGCGAGCAGACCGAACTCGCGCGCGGCCGCCTCGTCCCGGACACCGGCCTGGTGACCCAACTGGTGCTGCTCGACGCCGGTCCCGGCCGCCCCGGCCGCCTGGTGTGGCTGACCCACCACCTGTGCGTGGACGGCGTCTCCTGGCGCATCCTCGTGCCCGACCTCGCCGCCGCCGTCGCGGGCGGCACCCCGGACCCGGTCCCCACCTCCTACCGGCAGTGGACGAGGCTGCTCGGCGAGCAGGCGAGGACCGCCGACCGGGTGGCCGAATTCCCGCTGTGGGCCGAGCAGTTGACCGGCGCCGCGGCATCCGTCGGCGCAGGCCCGCTGGACCCGCGGCGCGATGTCCACGGCGCCGCGCACCGGCTCCGTCTGGAACTGCCCGCCGACACCACCGCCGCCCTGCTGTCCGGCGCGCTCGACGCCTACGACGGTGAGGTCAACGACCTGCTGCTGACCGCCCTGGCCATCGCCCTCGCCGACTGGCGGCGCCGGCACGGTGACGTGTCCCCGGCCGCGACCCTGGTCGAACTGGAGGGCCACGGCCGCGAACAGTTCACCGACGACGTCGATCTGTCCCGTACGGTCGGCTGGTTCACCAGCGTCTACCCGGTGCTACTCGGGCTCGGCGACGCCGTGGACTGGGACGACCTGTGGGCGGTCGGGGCCGGCCTGGCCGCCGCCGTGCGCGAGGTGCGCGGGCGGCTGCGGCGGCTGCCCGACCACGGCCTCGGCTTCGGACTGCTGCGCCACCTCAACCCGCAGACGCTCCCCGCGCTTGCCCGGCACGGCACGCCCGGGATCGGCTTCAACTACCTCGGCCGGTTCCGCACCGACACACCGGTCGGAGACTGGTCCCTGGTCACCGAGGACGGCGTCGTCGGCACCGGCACGCACCCCCGCATGCCGCTGCGCCACGCCCTCGCGGTCACCCCCGTGACCGAGGACCGAGGGGACGGCCCCCACCTCGTCGCCGAGTGGATCTGGGCGCCCGAACTGTTCGCGGACACCGACGCGCACGACATCGCGCGCACCTGGTTCCGGGCGCTCGACACCCTCGTACGCCATGCGGACACCGCCGCTCGGCAGCGGCAGGCCGCACCTCCCGAGGTGCTGCCCCTGTCCCCGTTGCAGAAGGGCCTGCTCTTCCAGGCCGAACTGGACAGTCAGCACACCGACTCGTACCTGATGCAGGTCGTCCTCGACATCGAGGGCCCCTTCGACGCCGAAACCTTCCGCGCCGCCGCCGACGCGCTGCTGGTCCGGCACGCGGGACTGCGCGTGTGCTTCCCCGCGACACCTGAGCAGGAGGAGCACGCCCAGACCGTGGCGGCCCGTGCCCGGACGCCGTGGACCGACGTCGACCTCACCGCCCTGACCGACGAGGCGGAGCGCACGGCCGAGACGGACCGGCTGACCGACGCCGACTGGGAGCGCGGCTTCGACCTGACGGCCGCCCCGCTGCTGCGCTTCACCGCGCTCCGGCTCCCCGGCGAGCGGGTACGGCTGCTGTGGACCCTGCACCACCTGTTGGTCGACGGATGGTCGATGGGCGTCCTCGCCCGAGAGCTGTTCACCTTGTACGCGGCCGGGGCCGACCCGTCCGCACTGCCGCCCGCGCCGCCCTACCGCGACTACTTCGAGTGGCTCGCCGACCAGGACGCCGAGGCGGCGCGAGCGGTCTGGCGCACCGCGCTCGACGGGATCACCGAGCCCACCCGCCTCGCCGCCGAGGACCGGGACGACGCCCCCCAGCTGCCCGAGGCGGTGTCGTACGAGCTGACCGAGCCGCTCACCGCCCGGCTCACCTCCTTCGCCCGCGAGCACGGCGTCACCCTGAACACGGTGCTCCAGGCGTGCTGGGCGGTCGTGCTCGGCCGCCGGACCGGACGCTCCGACGTGGTGTTCGGCGCCGTGAGCTCGGCCCGCCCGCCCGAACTCCCCGGTGTGGACGGCATGGTGGGCCTCTTCATGAACATGCTGCCCGTGCGGGTCGAGCTCGACCCGGCACAGCCCTTCGCCGAGCTCGTCCGGCAGGTGCACGCGCAGCAGACCGAGCTCCTTGAGCACCATCACCTCGGTCTGTCCGAGGTGCAGCGCGCCGTCGGCGTCAGCGACCTGATCGACACGGTGCTCAGCTTCCAGAACCAGCCGAGGGCCGACCTCACCGAGCTCAACGCCCTGGTTCCCGGCCTGCGCCTGACCAACGGCACCACCCGGCTCGCCGCCGAACGCGGCCTCGGGGTCCTCGTGTACCCGGGCCGCCGGCTCGCGCTGAGCGTCCAGTACCGTCCCGCCGCGTACGAGCGGCAGGCCGTCGAGGCGGCGCTCGACCAGCTGGTGCAGGCCGTGCGCACCCTGCTGAGCAGCCCCGGAACTCCCCTCGGAGCGCTCGGGCTGCACCAGAGTGCCGAGTTCGAGCGCGTCGTACGGCAGTGGGGCGGCCACGCCTCCGACGCCCCGGACACCGTGATCCCCGCCCTGTTCGAGGCCCAAGTGGCGCACGCCCCGGGGGCCGTGGCCGTCGTGGACGGGGACACCGAGATCACCTACGGCGAACTCGACTGCCGCGCCAACCAGTTGGCCCGCCTGCTCCTTGCCCGGGGTGCCGGTCCTGAGCGGATCGTCGCTCTGGCCCTGCCGGACCCCGTCGAGATGACGGTGGCCGTGTTCGCCGTCCTCAAGTCCGGCGCCGCGTACCTGCCGGTGGACCCGAAGTACCCGGCGGACCGCATCGCCTTCATGCTCGCCGACAGCGCGCCCTCGCTCCTGGTCACCACCGAGGAGCTGGCCACCCGGCTGCCCGAGCCGGGCTGCGAGGCCGTGCTCGTCGACCGGCCCGCGACCGCCGCCGAGCTCGCCGCCCTGCCCGGCCACGCGCCCGGGGACGCCGACCGGCGCGCCGCACTGGAGCCCCGGCACCCCGCGTACGTCATCTACACCTCCGGCTCCACCGGCCGCCCCAAGGGCGTCATCGTGGACCACGCGGGCTTCGCCGCCATGGTGGCCAGCCTGATCAGCAAGTTCGGTGCCGACTCCGGCACGCGCGTACTGAAGTTCGCCTCGTTCAGCTTCGACGCGTCGGTGTGGGAGCTGAGCCTCGCCCTGCTCACCGGCGGCACACTCGTCGTCGCCGACGAGGAGTGCCGGGTGCCGGGCCGGCCGCTGCTCGACCTGCTGCACCGCCACCGGGTGAACCTCGCGGGGCTGCCGCCGGTCGTCGTCGGCGCCCTGCCGGACGGCAGCCGGCTGCCCGAGGACCTCACCCTGGTCGTGGCGGGCGAGGCCTGCCCGCCCCACGTCATGGAGCGCTGGTCCCGCGAGGTCCGGATGTTCAACGGCTACGGCCCGACCGAGGCCGTGCTCGCCTCCACGGTCAGCGACCAACTGCACGGCGCCGGGCATCCCCCCATCGGCCGTCCCACCGAGGCGCACCACGTCTACGTCCTGGACGAGGCGCTGCGCCCGGTCCCGGCCGGGGTGATGGGCGAGCTCTACGTCGGCGGCAACCTCGCCCGCGGCTATCTGCACCGGCCCGCTCTCACCGCCCAGCGCTTCGTCGCCGACCCCTACGGCCCCGAGGGCGCCCGCATGTACCGCACCGGCGACCTGGCGTCGTGGCTCCCGGACGGACAGCTCCACTACACCGGACGCGCCGACGACCAGGTGCAGCTGCGCGGATTCCGCATCGAACTCGGCGAGGTCGAGGCCGAACTCGCCGCCCAGCCCGAAGTACGCCAGGCCGCCGCCGTGGTGCGCGGCGAGGGCGACCGCGGGGACCGCCTCGTGGCCTATGTCGTCCCCGTGACGCCGGGTGCCGCGGACCCGGATCTGCTGCGCGAGCGGCTCGCCCGGTCGCTGCCCGAGTACATGGTGCCCACGGCGATCGTGTTCCTAGACGAACTCCCGCTCACCCCGCAGGGAAAGCTGGACCGTCGCGCGCTGCCGGACGCCGAGGAGGAGGCACGGGCACCGCGCGGTCGGGGCCCGCGCACGCCCGTCGAGGAAATCCTGTGCGGCATCTTCGCCGACGTCCTCGGCAAGGACGGCGTCGGCATTGACGACGACTTCTTCACCATCGGCGGCGACTCGCTGCTCGGCACCCGGGTCGTCAGCCGGATCCGTACCGCGCTCTCCGTGGAGCTGCCGATCCGCACCATGTTCGAGCAGCGCACCGTGGCCGGCATCGCCGGGCAGCTCGGCAGCGACGAAGCCGTCCGCCCCGCCCTGCGGCGGGCCGCGCGCGGCGGCGACGGGGAGCACCTCCCGGTGTCGTTCACCCAGACCCGCCTGTGGTTCCTCAACCGGCTCGACCCGGACTCCGCCGCCGAGAACGTCTCCTTCGTCGCCCGCTTGTCGGGTGTGCTGGATGTGGGTGCGTTGGAGGGGGCGTTGGGGGATGTGGTGTCTCGGCACGAGAGTCTGCGGACGGTGTTCCCGGAGGTGGACGGGGAGCCGCGGCAGGTGGTGCTCGATGCCGGTGAGGTGTGGAACGGGCTGCGGGCGCGGGAGGTGTCCGAAGAGCGCTTCGCGGAGCTGTCGCGCGCTGAGGCGGGTCGCGGGTTCGATCTGACCTCGCAGACCCCGATGCGTGCCTTCCTGTACCGCACCGGCCCCGACGAACACGTACTCCAGCTCGTCGTCCACCACATCGCCTGGGACGGTTGGTCGGTCGCACCCCTCCTGCGTGATGTGTCGTGGGCGTATGGGGTGCGGTGTGGTGGTGGGGTGGTTGGTTGGGGTGGGTTGCCGGTTCAGTATGGGGATTTTGCTGTGTGGCAGCGGGAGTTGTTGGGGGATGAGGGTGATGCGTCGAGTGTGGTGGCGCGTCAGTTGGAGTT
>NZ_JBIWHT010000016.1:0-159077 GCF_044764265.1 Streptomyces sp. NPDC094147
TGCTCCAGGCGCAGGGCGGCCACACCGGCACCTGGAACACCGGCCCGGTCGAGATGATGCACGAGGGTGCCCACACCCCCGCGATGGGCACCACCGGCGCGACCACCGCCATGGGGCACCCGGTGCACGGGGACACCTCGCAGTTCCGCGGCCCGATGCTGCCGCCGATGAACCCGGACGACGGCGGCTACGACGGCTACGGTCACGGCGGCCAGAAGCGGGGCGGCGGCCGGGGCAAGATGGTGCTCTTCGTGGTGCTCGCCATCGTCGCGATCGCCGCGGGGGTCGCCTTCGCGCTGAGCGCCGCGAAGAGCTCGGGCGGCGGTTCGAGCGGCACGACCTCGAACTCGCCGAAGGCTCCGCCGTCGGTCTCCCAGTCGGACACCCCGTCGACGCCGGACACCCCGGGCGCCAGCCAGGGCCAGTCGTACGGCAGCAGCACGAGCGGCGGCAACGAGTCGCCCTCCCAGCACCGCTCGCGCCAGTCGTCGCCTTCGCCGAGCAAGTCGCACCCCTCGCACTCGCCCGGCACCAGTCAGGGCACTACCTCGGGTACGGACCAGGGCACCAGTCAGGGCACGACCTCGGGTACGGACCAGGGCACCAGTCAGGGCACGACGACCGGTACCGATCAGGGCACCAGCCAGGGCACGACCACCGGCACGGACCAGGGCACCAGCAAGGGCACCACCACCGGCACCAGCCAGGGCACCAGCAAGGGCACGACCACGGGTACCTCCTCCGGGACCGGCGGAGGCACCCCGAGCCCGGGGCACTGACCGCACGCTCGCCTCAGCCCGCGAAGGCCTCGCACACCGCCTCGTACTCGCGGGTCCACCAGACCGCCAGGGCCGACGCCGCAGGAAACTGCGGGTCGGCCCTTCGGTCGTCCAGCTGGTAGCGCCAGCGCAGGATCCAGAAATCGTTGAGCCGCTCCCACCACACCCGGTGGACGGCGGCCGCCAGTTCCCCGGCGTCGGCCCCGGTGGCCCGCCGGTAGGCCCGTGCGTACGCCCGTACCTTCGCCAGCGCCAGCTCGCCCGACGGGCGGACGAAGAAGATCGCCGCGGCCCGGACCGCCTCCTCGGCGCGCGGCTGCACGCCCAGCCGGTCCCAGTCGACGATCGCGGCGGGTTCGGCGGAGCGGCCCTCGCCCCGGTAGAGCAGGTTCAGCGGATGGAAGTCGCCGTGCACCCAGGCGCCGGTGGCGGGGGCCGCGGGGCGGCGGTGGGCGTGCCGGCCGAGCAGCACCCGCCGCTCCAGGAGCCGGTGCTCGGCCAGTTCGTCGAAGGCGTCCCGCGGCCGGTGCCTGCGGGCCCGCGCCACCAGGTCGTCGATGAGCGCGAGGGTGTCCGCGGGATCGGCGCTGCGGTGCTCGGCCTGCGGCACGTCGTGCTCCATGACCTGGGCCAGGCAGGTGTGGACGAGTCCGAGCAGCGCGCCGAGGCGGCGGGACTCCACGGCGGAGAGCTGGGCGCCGTCCCGGTGTCTGCCGTGCACCCAGGGGTGCAGGGCGTAGCAGTGGCCGCCGATCACCGCGACGGTGTCGCCGTCGGCGTCGGGTACGGGCGGGGCGACCGGCACGCCGAGGGCCTGGAGGCGTTCGGTGGCCCGGTGCTGGCGGGCGATGGCCTCGTGGTCGCCGTCCAGGTGGTGCTTGAGGAAGTACTCGCCGCGGGTGGTGGCGAGCCGGTAGCCGCGGTTCAGCAGGCCCTGGGCGACGCGTTCGCAGGAGAGCGGCTCACCGGGGGACTCGTAGCGGCGCAGCAGGGCGCCCACGGGTGGGGTTGCAGATGAGCGCGGCACTCTTCAGATGTTAGATCACGCAACGTGCTGGAGTTGTCGCTCTTTGGAGTAGTCAAGCGAATGGACCGTTACGAACTGGGGTTCGATGCGCATGTACGCGGGGTCGAAGGGCTCCCCGTCCACTTCGCTGGGCGCCGGCCCGAAGAGCCTCAGTTCGTCGGCGGTCGGCTCGAAGCGCTCGGCGGTGCCGGTGAACTGCACCGACCACACCTGCTCGCGGTCCGAGCCGAGGTTGTCTGCGCTGTAGGCGACGACGCTGCCGAGGCAGGCGTGGTGGTGGCCGAGCCCCGCGTGCAGGCGCAGCAGCACACAGCCGTCGGCCACGATGTGGCGGGCCGGTGCGACGAACGGCAGGGCGCGCATGCTGGTCGCCACGCGGCCGTACGGGACGCGGCCGAGCAGGTCGATGGCGCGGGCTTCCTCGAAGGACATGCCCCCACTCTGCGCGGTGCCCGGGGAGGCGGGAAGAGCCCGCGGCCCCTTGCGGGCGGGGACATAGGTCCCGAATGCGCGCAGGGGCCGGTCGTCAGTCCCGGGAAGCCGGGCTCAGTGGTGCTTCTCCGCCTGGATCCGGGCCACGTACGCCGCCGCCTGGGAGCGGCGCTCCATGCCCAGCTTGGACAGGAGCGAGGAGACGTAATTCTTGATCGTCTTCTCCGCCAGGTGCAGGCGCTCGCCGATGACGCGGTTGGTGAGGCCCTCGCCGATCAGGTCGAGGATCTTGCGCTCCTGCTCGGTGAGGTTGGCGAGGCGGTCGTCGCCCTTGCTCTTGCCCCCGTCGCGCAGCCGCTCCAGGACGCGCGCGGTGGCCACCGGGTCGAGCAGCGACTTGCCGGCCGCCACGTCACGTACGGCGGTCAGCAGTTCGCTGCCGCGGATCGCCTTCAGGACGTATCCGGAGGCGCCGGCCATGATCGCGTCGAAGAGGGCCTCGTCGTCTGCGAACGAGGTGAGCATCAGGCATTTGATGTCCTCGTTCTGCGAACGGATCTCGCGGCAGACCTCGACTCCGCTGCCGTCCGGCAGCCGGACGTCGAGTACGGCGACATCGGGGCGGGTCGCGGGGATCCTGACCAGGGCGTCCGCCGCGGTGCCGGCTTCGCCGACCACTTCGATGTCGTCCTCGACGGACAGCATTTCGTGGACGCCTCGGCGGACCACCTCGTGGTCGTCGAGCAGGAATACGGTGATTTTGCCTGGTTCGCGCACGGAATCAGTCTCACACATTCGTCCGAAGCGCGCCGGAGAGTGCCATAAGTGACCCCTTCCCGAGTACTGCGTGACCGGGATAACGTGCCGTTGTTCCGGCGGCCTGCAAGGCTGTGACCAGGGGCTGTTCCCTACTTTCTCGATTTACTTGGAAATCCAAGCAAAATCGCAGGTCAAGTGGGGTTTCGCAGTAATGCGCAGCACTGGGTAACGTGCCTTTTGCAGGGCGCTCGCCGGGGCACCTGTCACGCCTGATTCCCGGCTGAGCGCGCACACCCCGTGCACTTGACGGACAGGCGAGCCTCCCCCAGGTCCTGACGGGCGGGGGGATCCCCAGGCTTACCGGCGAACCCGGAAGCCGGACAGACGGAGGAGCACGCACGTGACCGTGGAGAGCACTGCCGCGCGCAAGCCGCGACGCAGCAGCAAGCGCACCGCCGGCGCCGGCGCAAGGAAGACGGGCGCCGACCCCGAGCTCGTACAGCTGCTGACGCCCGAGGGCGAGCGGATCGAGCACCCTGATTACGACGTCGATCTGAGCCCCGAAGAGCTGCGCGGCCTCTACCGCGACATGGTGCTGACCCGGCGCTTCGACGCCGAGGCGACCGCCCTCCAGCGGCAGGGCGAGCTGGGCCTGTGGGCCTCGCTGCTCGGCCAGGAGGCCGCCCAGATCGGCTCCGGCCGCGCGCTGCGGGACGACGACTACGTCTTCCCGACCTACCGCGAGCACGGCGTCGCCTGGTGCCGCGGCGTCGACCCGACGAACCTGCTCGGCATGTTCCGCGGTGTGAACCACGGTGGCTGGGACCCGAACAGCAACAACTTCCACCTGTACACGATCGTCATCGGCTCGCAGACGCTGCACGCGACCGGGTACGCGATGGGTGTCGCCAAGGACGGCGCGGACAGCGCGGTCGTCGCCTACTTCGGCGACGGCGCCTCCAGCCAGGGCGACGTCGCGGAGGCCTTCACGTTCTCCGCGGTCTACAACGCCCCCGTGGTGTTCTTCTGCCAGAACAACCAGTGGGCGATCTCCGAGCCCACCGAGAAGCAGATGCGGGTGCCGCTCTACCAGCGCGCGCAGGGCTTCGGCTTCCCCGGCATCCGGGTCGACGGCAACGACGTGCTGGCCTGTCTGGCCGTGACGAAGTCCGCCCTGGAGCGGGCCCGGCGCGGCGAAGGACCCACCCTGGTCGAGGCGTTCACCTACCGCATGGGCGCGCACACCACCTCCGACGACCCGACGAAGTACCGGGCCGACGAGGAGCGGGAGGCGTGGGAGGCCAAGGACCCGATCCTGCGCCTGCGCATCTACCTGGAGAACGCCGGCCACGCGGACGCCGCGTACTTCGAGGAGCTGGAGAGCGAGTCGGAGACGCTGGGCAAGCGGGTGCGCGAGGCGGTCCGGGCCATGCCCGACCCCGAGCCCCTGGCGATCTTCGACCACATCTACGCCGACGGCCACGCGCTGGTCGACGAGGAGCGCGCCCAGTTCGCCGCCTACCAGGCGTCGTTCGCGGACGGGGAGGGCAACTAGCCATGACCGTACAGAAGCTGCCGATCGCCAAGGCGATCAACGAGTCGCTGCGCAAGGCGATGGAGACCGACCCCAAGGTCCTGGTCATGGGCGAGGACGTCGGCAAGCTCGGCGGTGTCTTCCGGGTCACCGACGGCCTGTTCAAGGACTTCGGCGAGGACCGGGTGATCGACACCCCGCTCGCCGAGTCCGGCATCGTCGGCACCGCGATCGGCCTGGCCCTGCGCGGCTACCGGCCCGTCGTGGAGATCCAGTTCGACGGTTTCGTCTTCCCCGCCTACGACCAGATCGTCACCCAGCTCGCGAAGATGCACGCCCGCGCGCTCGGCAAGATCAAGCTGCCGGTCGTCGTCCGCATCCCGTACGGCGGCGGCATCGGCGCGGTCGAGCACCACAGCGAGTCCCCCGAGGCGCTGTTCGCGCACGTGGCCGGTCTGAAGGTGGTCAGCCCGTCGAACGCGTCCGACGCGTACTGGATGATGCAGCAGGCCATCCAGTCCGACGACCCGGTGATCTTCTTCGAGCCGAAGCGGCGCTACTGGGACAAGGGCGAGGTCGACACGGACGCCATCCCGGGTCCGCTGCACAAGGCCCGTACGGTGCGCGCCGGTTCGGACCTCACGCTGGTGGCGTACGGCCCGATGGTGAAGGTGTGCCTGGAAGCCGCCGCGGCCGCTCAGGAGGAGGGCAAGTCGATCGAGGTCGTGGACCTGCGCTCGATGTCCCCGATCGACTTCGACGCGGTCCAGGCCTCGGTGGAGCGGACCGGCCGGCTGGTCGTCGTCCACGAGGCGCCGGTCTTCTACGGCGCCGGCGCGGAGATCGCCGCCCGGATCACCGAGCGCTGCTTCTACCACCTGGAGGCCCCGGTGCTCAGGGTCGGCGGCTACCACGCCCCGTACCCGCCGGCCCGCCTGGAGGAGGAGTACCTGCCGGGCCTCGACCGGGTGCTCGACGCCGTCGACCGCTCGCTGGCGTACTGAGGAATCGTGACGACAATGACTGAGAACGCTGCCCGCTACCGCGAGTTCAAGATGCCGGACGTCGGCGAGGGGCTCACCGAGGCGGAGATCCTCAAGTGGTACGTCAAGCCCGGCGACACCGTCACCGACGGCCAGGTGGTGTGTGAGGTCGAGACCGCGAAGGCGGCCGTCGAACTCCCCATCCCCTACGACGGCGTGGTGCAGAAGCTGCACTTCGACGAGGGCGTGACGGTGGACGTCGGCACGGCCATCATCACCGTCGACGTGGCCCCGGACAGCGGGTACGCCCCGTTCGCCGAGGCCGCGGAAGCGGCCGAGGCGGCCGTGGCATCGGCCGCCGAAGCCGTCGAGGACGACGCGCCCAAGGGCCGTCAGCCCGTCCTGGTCGGCTACGGGGTCTCCGAGGCCTCGACCAAGCGCCGTCCGCGCAAGGGGAGTTCCGTTCCCGAGCAGGCGCCGGCCGAAGCACTGCGGGCCGTGCAGACCGAGCTGAACGGCCGGGCCCCAGCGCCGAGCCGCCCGCTCGCCAAGCCCCCGGTCCGCAAGCTCGCCAAGGACCTCGGCGTCGACCTCACCAGCGTGGTGCCGACCGGACCCGACGGCATCGTCACCCGCGAGGACGTGCACGCCGCGGCGGCACCGGCCGCCGAGCCGACCCCTGTTTCACGTGAAACAACTCCCGCGCCGGCCCCGTCCGTTCAGGCGGAGGGTGCCCGCGAGACCCGGATCCCGGTCAAGGGCGTACGCAAGGCGACCGCGCAGGCCATGATCGGCTCGGCGTTCACGGCGCCGCACGTCACGGAGTTCGTGACGGTGGACGTGACCCGCACGATGAAGCTGGTCGAGGAGCTGAAGTCCGACAAGGACATGGCCGGCCTCAGGGTCAACCCGCTGCTCCTGATCGCCAAGGCACTGCTGGTCGCGATCAAGCGGAACCCGGACATCAGCGCGGCCTGGGACGAGGCGAACCAGGAGATCGTCCTCAAGCACTATGTGAACCTGGGCATCGCGGCGGCGACCCCGCGCGGTCTGATCGTCCCGAACATCAAGGACGCCCACACCAAGACCCTGCCGCAACTGGCCGAGTCGCTCGGCGAGTTGGTGTCCACGGCCCGCGAGGGCAAGACGTCGCCCGCGGCGATGTCGGGCGGCACGGTGACCATCACCAACGTCGGCGTGTTCGGCGTGGACACCGGGACCCCGATCCTCAACCCGGGCGAGTCCGCGATCCTCGCGGTCGGTGCGATCAAGCTCCAGCCGTGGGTCCACAAGGGCAAGGTCAAGCCCCGCCAGGTCACCACGCTCGCGCTCTCCTTCGACCACCGCCTGGTCGACGGCGAGCTCGGCTCGAAGGTGCTCGCCGATGTGGCGGCGGTCCTGGAGCAGCCCAAGCGCCTCATCACCTGGGGCTGACCGCCCTTCGTCAACATGGCCGTCCAGCACGGCAGTTGAGCCCTGGCCCCCGGTGCGTATCCGTACGCGCCGGGGGCCTCGGCGTGCCCGGGTGGACAGGGCCCCGCGAGCGGCGGACAGTGGTGGGAGGGGCGGCGCGGTCTGCCCACCTCGTGACCTGGGCAGACAGGGGGTATGGGGGTTGTGGGCTCTGTCACCCGCCCGTGACATGGAACAGACCGTTCTCGCACAGGTGATCCATAGATTTTCCTGTGCAGCCCCGCCCAGCCTCAACGGCCCCACCCGACAGAGGAGGCGGCATGCAACCTCTCCTTCTTCCTCTCGCGGCCCGCAGGCCGCCCCGCTCCATGGAGTCGTTCATGTCGACCTACGCCCCTTCCCGTCGCCGCACCGCCCTGCGCGCCGCCGTCGCCACGGCCGCCCTCGCCGGTGCGCTCCTCACCCCGGCCGCGGCGTTCGCGGTCACCCCGGCGCAGGCCCCGGCCGCGGCCCAGTCCTCCGCCGGCCGTTACGACGGCGAGAAGGTCCTCGTCTACAAGGACGCCACGCACGGCGTGCTCGCGGTGCTGCGCAACGGCCCCGAGGGCCCCGAGGCCTGGCTCCGCGCCGTGGGCCCCAACTGGAAGCCGGGCGATGTCTGGGCCGTGCGGGTCATCGCCGAGGTGAGCCGCCAGCAGCCGACCGCCACCGCCAAGGAGTACGTCGTGGGGCTCAAGGCGCGGCTCCTCGACGCGTCGGGCGCCACCCCGAGCGTCCAGGTCACCGCCCCCGACGGCAGCGTCAAGACGTACGCGCTGCCGAAGGGCAAGCCCGCCGCGAAGCCCACCACCCCGGCGAGCGGCGCCGCCAAGGGCTGCACGGTCACCCGGGACGTCTCCATCGGGGCCGGTACCGACGCGGTGATGACCCTGGGCCCCAACGGCCCGACGGTCACCTTCACGAACGGCCCCGGCGACCCGGTCCCCAGCCTCGGCAAGCTCGACCGCAACCACCCCAAGCTGCCCGCCTCGGCCGGCATCTACGCCGAGATCCTGCGTCCGTACTCCACCACCCCGCAGCTCAAGACCAAGGTCGAGGGCGGCCCCCACTCCTCGTACGCGGTCCAGGACTTCCCCAGGCTCCCCAAGGGCTGCGAGCCGGACGCCGCATCGCCCTCGGCGAACCCGTCCGGCCAGACCTCGGTCGTGCCCAAGGGGGCCGTCGCGGCCGGTGCCGAGTTCAAGGACGGGTCCGGCGACAGGACGGCCCTGGCCGCGGGCGGCGCCGGTCTCGCCGTCGCGGGCGCGGCGGGCTACGTGGCCCTGCGCCGCCGTGGCGCCGCGAACCGCGGCTGATCCGTAGGAGTTCCGCAGGTCCGTGCCCCGGGCGCCGTACGCGTCCGGGGCACGGGCGTGTCCGGACCCGGCCCGTCCCGCGATCCGGACGGTCTTCCTGATGCACCTCTGTTGTATCTATCCTGTGCGCATGCCTTCCGCCCCGGCCCCCGCCACCAAGCAGCCCCCCGCCGCCGACCGCGTATACATGCACGTCAAGCAGGCGGTACTCGACCGCCGCTACGAGGGCGGCACACTGCTCACCGAAGGGGAGCTGGCCGAGGCCGTCGGGGTGTCGCGGACACCCGTGCGCGAAGCGCTGCTCAAGCTCGAAGTGGAAGGGCTGCTCAAGCTCTACCCGAAGAAGGGCGCCCTGGTGCTCGCCGTCTCCGCGCAGGAGACCGCCGATGTGGTCGAAACCCGGCTGCTCGTCGAGGAGTTCGCGGTGCGCCGGGCCGTACCGGCGCCCGAGCGCCTCGTCGTGCGGCTCCAGGAGCTGCTCGCCGAGCAGAAGGCGCACGCCGCCGCCGGTGACCTGGCGGCGGTCGCCGTCTCTGACCGCTGCTTCCACGCCGAGATCGTGCGCAACGCCGGCAACGAGATCCTGGCCCGGCTCTACGACCAGATGCGCGACCGGCAGCTGCGGATGGGCGTCGCCGTCATGCACGCCCAGCCCGACCGCGTCGCCAAGAACATCGCCGAGCACGAGGAGATGCTGGCCGCGATCCGCGACGGCGACGGCGAGCGGGCCGCGCAGTGCGTGCGCCAGCACCTCAGCTGGGTGAAGGTCCTGGTCAGGGGGGACGACCGATGAGCTCCGCCGCACTGGAGACCCGGGATCCGCTCGGCGGGCGCCGGGCCCTGTTCGTGTGGGGCATCGGCGTCGGCGTCTACTTCGTCGCCGTCATCTTCCGCACCTCGCTCGGCGTCGCCGGGCTCGACGCCGCCGACCGCTTCCACGTCAACGCCTCGGCGCTGTCCACCTTCTCCATACTCCAGCTGCTCGTGTACGCCGGGATGCAGATACCCGTCGGCCTCATGGTCGACCGGCTCGGCACCAAGAAGGTCCTCGTGCTCGGGACCGTCCTGTTCACCGTCGGACAGCTCGGCTTCGCCCTGTCACCCTCGTACGCCACCGCGCTCGGCTCCCGCGCGCTGCTCGGCTGCGGGGACGCGATGACCTTCATCAGCGTGCTGCGGCTCGGCTCGCGCTGGTTCCCCGCCAAGCACGGGCCGATGATCGGGCAGGTCGCCGCGCTGTTCGGGATGGCCGGGAACCTGGTGTCCACCATCTTCATCGCCCGCGCGCTGCACGGCCTCGGCTGGACCCAGACCTTCGCGGGCAGCTCGCTCGCCGGGGTCGTCGTCCTCGTACTCCTGCTGCTCTTCCTGCGCGACCACCCCGAGGGCCACGAGCCGCCGCCCGCGCACCACGCCGGTGTCGCCTTCGTGCGCCGCCAGATCGCCGCGTCGTGGCGCGAGCCCGGCACCCGGCTCGGGATGTGGGTGCACTTCACGACGCAGTTCCCCGCGATGGTGTTCCTGCTGCTGTGGGGGATGCCGTTCCTCGTCGAGGCGCAGGGCCTCAGCCGGGGCACGGCGGGCACGCTGCTGACCCTTGTGGTGCTCTCCAACATGGTCGTGGGCCTGGTGTACGGGCAGCTCGTCGCCCGCCACCACGCGGCCCGGCTGCCGCTGGTGCTCGCCACCGTGGGGGCGACCGCGCTGATGTGGGCCGCCACCATCGCCTACCCCTCGGCGCACGCGCCGATGTGGCTGCTCGTCACCCTGTGCCTGGTGCTCGGGGCGTGCGGGCCCGCCTCGATGATCGGCTTCGACTTCTCGCGCCCCGCGAACCCGCCGGAACGCCAGGGCACCGCGTCCGGCATCACCAACATGGGCGGCTTCATCGCCTCCATGACGACGCTGCTCGCGGTGGGCGTGCTGCTTGACGCGACCGGTGACAACTACCGCGTCGCGTTCTCGTCGGTGTTCTTCCTGGAGGCGGTGGGCCTCGCCCAGATCCTGCGGCTTCGGGCGCGCGCGGTTCGGCGTGAGCGGGAACGCCTGGTGGCCAGCAGAGTGGAGGCGGTGCACGTCCCCGTGTGACCGCCGCTTACGGCGTCACCGCGAACCCCCGCAGGATCGCCTCGGCCAGCGGCTGGTCGCCCTCCGTCTTGACGCGGTCGGCGACCGCGTGCGGGCGGACCCGGCCGCAGGCCAGGCGCACGAAGGTCTCCCAGTCCATGGCCAGGGTGACCAGCGGGCCCAGCGAGGGCGTGCCGTCGATGGTGCCGTGGCCGTCCGCGTCCACCCGTACCGTGCGCAGGAACTCCAGCGGGCCGTGGATGTCGAAGACCACCGCCGAGCCGGCCGGGGCGCCCGCGTCCTTCGCGACCACCCGGGGCAGCGTGTGCAGCAGGATGTCGCGGGCCACGTACGCGCCCGGAGAGTCCAGGTTCCCCGGCCTGTTGAGGGCCCAGCGCAGATCCTGCTCGTGCACCCACACATCGAACGCCCGCATCCGCAGGGCCAGTTCCAGGGTCTGCTCGGCGCCGAGGGGGGCCCGCACCTTGGTGTCCGGATCCCGGTTCTCGTTGCGCAGCTGCCGCGCCCGGCGAATGATCGTGTACTCCAGCTCGGAGGTCATCTCCGGCGCCGTGTGGTGCCGGCGCACATCGACCTGCATCTCCATGTAGCGCGCGAACTCGGTCTGCACATGGAACAGGTCGCGCGGCAGTGTGTGGATCGGCCTCGGATCGCCCAGCTGCTCGCACTCCATGCCGATGATGTGGGACACGATGTCGCGCACCGACCAGTTGGGGCACGGCGTGGCACGGTTCCACTCGCCCTCGACGAGCGGCTGCACCAGCTCCGATATCGCCTCGATGGAGTGGGTCCAGGCATCGGCGTAGGTCTGAAGGCTGGGATGGACGGTCACGGGACCCCTCGGCGGTTCTTTTGTACGCGGGCTGGACTGCGGGACTGCGTGGGAGGCTTGATGGCTAAGTTACGCTGCCGGTAGGCACCCCGGCAGTGCTTTCGTATGACGATCGTAGGCTGTTTCCAATAGTGCTGACGGCTCGAAGGCCAGGACGGTGGTACTGTGCGCGCCTCGCTCATTCAGATCGATGTAAACCCGCAGGAGACGGTCAATTCCCGCCGCCGGCGCGTCGGTTCGCTGGTCCGGGAGCAGCGGGGCAGCGATCTGGTCGTCCTCCCCGAGCTGTGGACGGTGGGGGCCTTCGCGTACGAACTCTTCGCGGACGAGGCGGAGAAGCTCGACGGGCCGACGGTCCAGGAGATGTCCGGCGCGGCCCGGGACGCCGGGATCTGGCTGCACGCCGGGTCCGTTCCCGAGCGGGGCGGTGACGGGGCGCTCTACAACACCTCCCTCGTCTTCTCGCCCGACGGCGCGCTGGCGCACACCTACCGGAAGATCCACCGCTTCGGCTTCGACAAGGGCGAGGCGGTGCTGATGGGCGCCGGCGAGCACCTCGTCACCGCCTCCCTTCCGGACCTCACCCTGGGCCTGGCCACCTGTTACGACCTGCGCTTCCCCGAACTGTTCCGGGGCCTGGTCGATGCGGGCGCCGAGGCTTTCGTGATCCCGGCCGGCTGGCCCGAGCGGCGCCGCGCCCACTGGACGCTGCTCGCGCGGGCCCGCGCGGTCGAGAACCAGGCGTACGTCCTGGCCTGCGGCACCGCTGGCACCCATGCCGGTGTGGAGCAGGCCGGCCACAGCATCGTGGTCGACCCCTGGGGCGAGGTGCTCGCGGAGGCGGGCCCCGGCGAGGAGATCCTGACGGTGGACCTGGACCCGGCGAAGGTCACCACCACGCGGGAGGTCTTCCCGGCGCTGAAGGACAGGGTGCTGGGGCCGGCGGCGCCCCGGCGGTAGCGGCCGCGGGCGCCCTGAACGACCGGGGCGGGCGGATCCGCGCACCGTCGGCACCGGGCGCGGGGCGGGCTCAGTGGTCGTGGCCGCGCTCCTTCTCGTCCATGCGGATCACGCAGATCACCACCGCGATGATCAGCGCCGCGTCCGCGTCCTTGCGTACGACGTTCACCGCGTACGTCTCCCGCACCCGGAACCACTTGCGCGAGACGTGCGCGAGCAGCTCCCCGTCGTACTCGACGGTGAACTCGCGGTCCAGGATCTTGCCGCTGACGTCGAGCTCGGTGCCCTCGACCAGGCTGACCCGGTAGTGGTTGCGCAGCAGCGAGAGCCGTTTGCGGCGGACGGTCGCCAGCGCTCGGTCGTCCCGCTCGATGGTCATCGCGTCGCGCAGGCTGAACATCTTCTCCCGCAGCGTGATGAGCACGTGCCCGGAGGGGTCCTTCAGCTCCAGGGTGTCGCGCAGCCGCAGCGCCTTGCCGTCGGCGAGGAAGGCCTGGCGACCGTCCTCGGTCTCGATCCAGTAGTCGTCACCGATGGCGAAGATCTTGTCGCGCACGAGGTATTTCATGCAGGCAACCCTGCCCGTGCCGGAGCCCCGCCGAACTGCGTCACAGGGTGTTCATACCGGGATGGCAAGCTTGAACCATGAACGATGCCGCCCCGGCGCCCACCCCCGCGCCCCGCCGTGCCCGTGTCCGCGCCCCCGAGCTGATCGGCAAGGGCGGCTGGCTCAATACCGGCGGGCAGCAGCTCAGCCTCGCCGAGCTGCGCGGGCGCACGGTGATCCTCGATTTCTGGACCTTCTGCTGCATCAACTGCCTCCACGTCCTCGACGAGCTGCGCGAGCTGGAGGAGAAGCACCGGGACACCGTGGTCGTCGTCGGGGTGCACTCGCCGAAGTTCGTGCACGAGGCCGAGCACCAGGCCGTTGTCGACGCGGTGGAGCGGTACGGGGTGGAGCACCCCGTCCTGGACGATCCCGAGCTCGCGACCTGGAAGCAGTACGCGGTGCGGGCCTGGCCCACGCTCGTGGTGATCGACCCCGAGGGGTACATCGTCGCCCAGCACGCCGGTGAGGGGCATGCCCACGCCATTGAGCGGCTGGTCGAGGAGCTGGAGGCCGAGCACGGGGCGAAGGGCACGCTGCGGCGCGGGGACGGGCCGTACGTGCCGCCGGAGCCGGTCGCCACGGATCTGCGCTTCCCCGGGAAGGCGCTCGTGCTGCCCGGCAGCGGGAACTTCCTGGTGTCCGACACCACCCGCCACCAGCTGGTCGAGCTGGCCCCGGACGGGGAGGGCGTGGTGCGGCGGATCGGCGGGGACGGGCAGTTCAAGGAGCCGCAGGGGCTCGCGCTGCTGCCGGACGGGAAGGTCGTCGTCGCCGACACCGTGCATCACGCGTTGCGGGTCTTCGACCCGGCGACCGGGGACATCGAGCTGGTCGCGGGCACCGGCAAGCAGTGGTGGCAGGGGCAGCCGACCTCCGGGCCCGCGCTCGAAGTGGACCTGTCCTCGCCGTGGGACGTGGCCTGGTGGCGGGGCAAGGTGTGGATCGCCATGGCGGGCGTGCACCAGCTGTGGACGTACGACCCGGAGACGAAGACCGTCGAGGTGGCGGCCGGCACCACCAACGAGGGGCTCGTCGACGGGCCCGGCGCCGAGGCCTGGTTCGCGCAGCCGTCCGGGCTCGCGGCCACCGAGGACCGGCTCTGGGTCGCCGACTCGGAGACCTCCGCGCTGCGCTACGTCGACGTCGACGGCGCGGTGCACACCGCCGTCGGTACGGGCCTCTTCGACTTCGGGCACCGGGACGGGGCGGCCGGGCAGGCGCTGCTTCAGCACCCGCTGGGTGTCACCGCGCTGCCCGACGGCTCGGTCGCGGTGGCGGACACCTACAACCACGCGCTGCGCCGCTACGACCCGGTCGGCGGTGAAGTGACCACACTGGCAACGGACTTGAGGGAGCCGAGCGACGCGGTGCTCGTCGGGGACGACATCGTGGTCGTCGAGTCGGCCCGGCACCGGCTGACCCGGCTGCGGCTGCCCGAGGAGGCGGTGCGGGTCGAGGCCGTGGCCCACCGCACCCAGCGTGCCGCGACCGAAGTCGCCCCGGACGGGCTCCAGTTGGACGTGGTGTTCCAGGCGCCCGCCGGGCAGAAGCTGGACACCCGCTACGGTCCCTCCACCCGGCTGCTCGTCTCCTCGACCCCGCCCGAGCTGCTGCTCGCGGGCGAGGGCACGGGCACGGATCTGGCGCGCGGGCTGAGCCTCAACCCCGAGGTCGCCGAGGGCGTGCTGCACGTGTCCGCGATGGCGGCCTCCTGCGACGACGACCCTGCGAACGAGTACCCCGCCTGCCACGTCCACCAGCAGGACTGGGGCGTCCCGGTCCGGCTCGCCGAGGGCGGCGCGACCCGGCTGCCGCTGGTGCTGGCCGGGATGGATCCCGCCGCGGCCTCGTAGCCGAAGCCATGGCGAACGGGCTAGCCGAAGCCCGGCTTGAACGGTCCGATGCGCAACGGCGGCCCGCACAGGGGCAGCGCGGTCGGGCGGCCGTGGGCGTCGAGGACCGGCAGGGTGCTCGCGGTGTCGGAGCCCGGCAGGGTCACCCGCACCGCGGAGCCCAGGATCTGGCAGGCGCGGCGCGCGTTGTAGTGGACGCGCGCCGTGCCGCTCGCCCCGGGGTGCAGCGCGAAGGCCTGCGCGTACGGCAGGGCCGGGGTGGAGGTGAGCGGGGCGGCCCGGCCCTTGTCGTCGGTGAGGGTCAGTGCGGGTGAGCCGTGCAGGACGCAGGCGTGCCCGGAGGTGTTGCGGACCGCGAGGACGGCGTCGCCCCCGGCCCGCACGTCCCCCGGGGTGCGGGCGTTGCCTCCGGTACGGAAGGTGAACGACAGCGCGGTGGGCGGGCAGTTGGTGCGGGCGTCCTCCCCGCCGTCGTCCCCGGGGCCGGTGCGGGTGTCCGTGCCCGGGAGGGACGGCGCAGGGGAGGCCGCGGGCGAGCCGGCCGGGGCGGTGGGACCGGCGCTGGGCGGCGGGCTCTGCGGGGTGCCGCTCGGGCCGGGCGACGCGGGTGCGGCCGGGTGCGGCTGCCCTCGGGAGGCGCGGGCCTCCGGCGCGGGGGAGCCGCTGCGCACGGTGGGTCCGCCGGTCCCCGGCGCGGCGGCGGGCACGCCGTCGGTGCAGCCCGTGAGCGCGCCGAGCAGCACGGCGAGTCCGGCGAGGACCGCTCCGGTCTGCCCCACGCCGGTCCTCCCCCTGCCCATCGCGTCCCCCGGTCCGAGTCGAAACATGTGCCTCAGGAGCCTCGTGGGTCTCCCTATTGATCCGCTAACGCGCGTCCGTCCCCCGGGCGGCGGCCCCCGAAGCACCGAGACCCGCACCCCCCACGCTGCCGGACCGCCGCACCGGTGGCAGCCCCGCCAGCTCGGCGCGGGCCGCTGCCGCGCCCTCCTCGTAGCCGTGGGCGTCGGCCTCGCGGGCCGCGTCGGTGAGCTGGCGGCGGGCCTCCTCGGTGCGGCCGAGCCCGGCCAGCGCCTCGCCGTAGCTGGTGCGCAGCAGCACCCGGCGGGGGATCGCCTCCGGCGAGGGGCCGAGTTCGAGGCCCCGCCGGGCGTGCTCCATGGCCAGGTGGTGGGCGCCGGAGTTGAGGAAGTGCCGGGCCAGGTGCTGGTGGGCGAGCATTTCGGTGGAGCGGTCGCGGGCCCGGCCGGCCAGCGTGAGGGCGTGGCCGAGCAGATCGCCGGCCCGGTCGTTCTCGCCGTACTGGATGAGGATGACGGCGAGGTTGATGCGGGCGATGGCCTCGCTGGTGACGTCGCCGGCCTGCCGGGCGAGCTCGGGGGCCTTCTCCAGCTGGGCGAGCGCCTCGTCGTAGCGGCCCTCCTCGTGCAGCACCCAGCCGAGCAGCGCGCGGGTACGGGACTGCGCGTCGAGCTCCTGCTCCAACTCGGCCGATTGCAGGGCCTGTTCGAGGAGCGGGACCCAGCCGTCGCGGACCCGCCACAGGATCAGCGGCCACTGGAGCAGGACGAGCCGCCAGGCCCGGTCGTGCATTCCGGCGGCGACCGCGGCGGCGACCGCCCCGCGCAGGGTGGCCCGTTCGGCGTCGTACCAGGCGAGCGCGGCCTGGCGGTCCTCGAACTCGCGCACCGCCGCGGGCCGGCGGGCCCCGGCGGGCGGCACGAAGCAGGGCTGGCTGCCGGGTTCGGCGGTGGCGGTCGCCACCAGACCGGTGTGCAGATAGTGGTCCAGGAGGCGGGCCAGCCCGTCCGGGTCGGCCTCGGGGGCGAGCGCGCGGGCGTAGAGCCGTACGAGATCGTGCAGGGTGTAGGAGTCCGGCCGGGTGCGGGAGTGGTCGGGGCCGTGCGGGCCGGACTCCACCACGAGGTGGGCGGCGGCGAGGCGTTCGAGGGCGGCGGCGGCCTGGTCGGGGGTGCAGCCGGCCAGCGCGGCGGCCGTGTAGCGGTCGAGTTCGGAGCCGGTGTGCAGGCCGAGCGCGCGGAACATCCGGCGGGCCTGTTCGGGAAGTTGCTGCACGGTCAGGCGCAGGGCGGCGGCCACCCCGGTGTCCTCGACGCGCAGCAGCCCCAACCGGCGCTGTTCGTCGGCGAGTTCGCAGGCGAGCGCGGCCAGCGTCCACTGGGGGCGGGCGGCGAGGCGGGCGGCGGTGACGCGCAGGGCAAGCGGGAGGCCGTCGCAGAGCGCGGCCAGGTGGGCTGCGGCGGCGGGTTCGGCGGCGACGCGGTCCTCACCGAGGACGGCGGCGAGCAGGGCGGTGCAGTCGGCGGCGGGCAGTTCGTCGAGGCGGACCGGGCGGGCCGCGTCGGTGGCGACCAGGCCGCCGAGCCGGTCGCGGCTGGTCACCAGGGTGACGCAGTGGTCGCCGCCGGGCAGCAGCGGGCGGACCTGTTCGGAGTCGCGGGCGTTGTCGAGCACGACCAGCATCCGGCGGTCGGCGGTCAGCGAGCGGTAGAGCGCCCCCATCCCGGCCTCGGTCTCGGGTATGCGCTGGACGGGAACGCCGAGCGCGAGCAGGAACTCCCGCAGGACGACGGTGACGTGGCGGGCGGGGGTGTCGCTGTAGCCGCACAGGTCGGCGAAGAGCCGGCCGTCGGGGAAGCCGGACTGGCGCTCGTGCGCCCAGTGCACGGCGAGCGCGGTCTTGCCGACGCCCGCGCCGCCGGTGACCAGGGCGGTCGCGCCGTACTGGCCGGCGGTGGCCACGTCGAGCGCGGCGAGCTCGGCGTGGCGGCCGGTGAAGCCGCGGGGTCTGCGCGGCAGCAAGTCCGGTACGGCGACGGCCGGTTCGGGCAGGGTGCGGGGCTGGGGCGGGACCGCGGGGGTGCCGGCCCGCAGGATCGAGGTGTACGCCTCGGCGAGCACCGGGCCCGGGTCCACGCCGAGCTCGTCGGCGAGCAGGCGCCGGGTGCGGTGGAACCATTCCAGGGCGTCGGACTGCCGTCCGGAGCGGCTCAGCGCCAGCATCAGCGCGGCCGACAGGGGCTCGCGCAGGGGGTGGGCGACGGCTTCGGTGCGCAGGACGGCGGCGGCCCGGCCGTGCTCGCCGAGCTCCCCGTACGCCTCGGCGAGCGCCTCCACCGAGGCGAGCCGGAGCTCTTCCAGGGTGTGGGCGGCGGCTTGCAGGGGCGCGCTGGTGACGGTGCCGGTGAGGGCGGGACCCTGCCACAGGGCGAGCGCCTCGCGCAGCAACAGCACCGCGTCGCCGGGGCTGCGCCGGCCGCGGGCGAGGGAGACCAGCTCCTCGAAGCGGTGGGCGTCGATCAGGGTCTCGGGCAGCCGCAGGACGTACGCCGGTCCCCGCGTGGCCAGTTCGATGCCGTACGCCTCGGCGCCGTGCTCGGCGAGCAGCGCCCGCAGCCGCGAGACATGGCCCTGCAGGACGGTGCGGGAGTGGGTGGGCGGCTCCTCGTCCCACAGGGCCTCGGTGAGCCGGTCGACGGCGACGGGGGTGTTGGGCTGGAGCAGCAGCATGGCGAGCAGGCTGCGGCGCTTGGCGGGACCGAGCGGCAGGAACGCACCGTCCTCCGTCGCCACGCCCACCGTTCCCAGGACACGGAACTCCACGGTGGCGCTACCCCCTTGCTCCCCGTTCCCGGTCTGCTCGGGCCTGGTCAGGGCCCGGACAGTCGAGGATACGCGGGGCTCAGGGGGTGCGGTTCACGTCCGGGGGCCACGGGGCCCAGAGGTGGCGCGGGTCACCTCACCCGGGGTGGTTCCGACGGCGTCGGCGGGCCGTTCAGCCCGCCAGGAACGCGGTCAGCGCGCCCGCGAGCAGGTGCGGGTCGTCGGCTCCGCACAGTTCGCGGGCGCTGTGCATCGACAGGATGGCCACGCCGATGTCGACGGTCTGGATGCCGTGCCGGGCCGCGGTGATCGGGCCGATGGTGGTGCCGCAGGGCATCGCGTTGTTGGAGACGAAGGTCTGCCACGGCACCCCGGCGCGCTCGCAGGCCGCCGCGAACACCGCGCGGCCCGCGCCGTCGGTGGCGTACCGGGCGTTCACGTTGACCTTGAGGATGGGGCCGCCGTTGGCGCGTGGGTGGTGCGTGGGGTCGTGCCGCTCCGCGTAGTTGGGGTGCACGGCGTGGCCGGTGTCGGAGGAGAGGCAGACCGTCCCGGCGAAGGCGCGGGCGCGGTCCTCGTACGTGCCGCCGCGGGCGAACACCGAGCGCTCCATGACGTTGCCGAGCAGCGGCCCGTCCGCGCCGGTGTCGGCCTGCGAGCCGTCCTCCTCGTGGTCGAAGGCGGCGAGCACCGGGATGTAGGGGAGGTCGTCGCAGGCGGACACGGCGGCGAGGGCGGCCGTCCCGGCGTGCACGGAGAGCAGGTTGTCCATCCGGGGTCCGGCCACCAACTCCCGGTCGCGGCCCAGGTACGCGGGCGGCTCGACGGAGTGCAGCATCAGGTCCCAGCCCGCCACCTCGCCCTCGGCGAGGCCCGCCTCCTGCTCCAGGAAGCGGATCAGATCGCCTTCCCGCACGTCGTCGCCGAGGCCCCAGACCGGCTGGAGGTGACGCTGGCGGTCGAGCTTGAGCCCGTCGGTGTTCACCGAGCGGTCCAGGTGCACGGCGAGCTGCGGTACGCGCATGAGCGGCCGGTCCACGTTGACCAGGCGGTGGCTGCCGTCCTTCAGGGTGAGGCGGCCCGCGACGCCGAGGTCGCGGTCGAGCCAGGTGTTGAGCAGCGTCCCGCCGTAGATCTCGACGGCCACCTGCCGCCAGCCGTACGCCCCCGAGTCGGGCTGCGGCTTCACGCGCAGGTTCGGGGAGTCGGTGTGGGCGCCGACGATCCGGTACGGGGTGTGGGGCCGGGCGCCCTCGGGCACGTACCAGGCCACGATGGCGCCGCCGCGCAGCACGTACTTCCCGCCGTGCGTCCCGTCCCACGCGTCCGTCTCCTGGACCTGCCGGAACCCGGCCTTCTCCAGGCGTGCGGCCGCGTTCGCCACGGCGTGGTACTGCGACGGGCTCGCCGCGAGGAAGGACATGAGGTCGTCGGTGTGGCCGCGGTCGAAGCGGGCGGGTGTGCTCATGCCGCCACCCTAGCGGCGGCCCGGCTCTTGCTCCGGGGCTCTGCCCCAGCCCTGCCCCCCGGGGGCCTCCCACCGCTGCCCGCCCGCCCCTCGCCGTCCCCGGGGCTCCGCCCCGGACCCCGCTCCTCAAACTCCCCCAAGGCCTAAAGGGCCAGGGGGGACCCCCATGAGGGGCTTGATTTTGCCGACCAGCACGGGAAGGGGGCCAGGGGTTTGCACACCCCGAGCCCCCCCCGCACCGTGAGGCCAGAACCGCACCGTGCGGCTAGAACGCCGCCTCGTCCAGCTCCATCAGGGAGTTGTCCACCGTCTCGGCCAGCGCGCGGGCGGCGCCGACGCCCGGGAGGACGTTCGCGGCGAAGAACTTCGCGGCCGCGATCTTGCCCTGGTAGAAGGGCACGTCCTTCGCCGAGGCCGAGCCCAGCTTCTCGGCCGCGACCGCCGCGCCCTTGAGCAGCAGGTAGCCGACCACCACGTCGCCGGAGGCCATCAGCAGGCGGGTCGTGTTGAGGCCCACCTTGTAGATGTTCTTGACGTCCTCGCCGGTCGCGGTGAGGTCGGTGATCATCGTGCCGACGATCGCCTCCAGGTCCACGGCCGCCTTGGCGAGGGCGTCGAGCGCGCCCGCCAGCTCCTCGTGGCCGCCGTGCTGCTCGGCGAGGAACTTCTTGATCTCCTCGGCCAGCGCGTTCAGCGAGGCACCCTGGTCGCGGACGATCTTCCGGAAGAAGAAGTCCTGACCCTGGATCGCCGTGGTGCCCTCGTACAGCGTGTCGATCTTGGCGTCCCGGATGTACTGCTCGATCGGGTACTCCTGGAGGTAGCCGGAGCCGCCGAAGGTCTGGAGCGACTCGGCGGACAGCTTCTCGTAGGACTTCTCCGAGCCGTAGCCCTTGACGATCGGCAGGAGCAGGTCGTTCAGGCCGACCAGCGCCTTGGCGTCCTCGCCCGCGGCCTCCTTGATCTGGATCGCGTCCTGGATCGAGGCGGTGTAGAGCACCAGCGAGCGCATGCCCTCGGCGTACGCCTTCTGCGTCATCAACGAGCGCCGCACGTCCGGGTGGTGAGTGATCGTCACCTTCGGCGCGGTCTTGTCCATGAACTGCGAGAGGTCCGAACCCTGGACGCGCTCCTTGGCGTACTCAAGGGCGTTCAGGTAACCCGTGGACAGCGTCGCGATGGCCTTCGTGCCGACCATCATGCGGGCGAACTCGATGATCATGAACATCTGGCGGATGCCGTCGTGCTTGTCGCCGATCAGCCAGCCCTTGGCGGGGTGCTGGTCGCCGAACGTCATCTCGCACGTGTTGGAGGCCTTGAGGCCCATCTTGTGCTCGACGTTGGTGGCGTACACGCCGTTGCGCTCGCCCAGCTCGCCGGTCTCCCAGTCGAAGTGGAACTTCGGGACGAGGAAGAGGGAGAGGCCCTTGGTGCCGGGGCCGTGGCCCTCGGGGCGGGCGAGGACGTAGTGGAGGATGTTCTCCTCCATATCGTGCTCACCGGAGGTGATGAAGCGCTTCACGCCCTCGATGTGCCAGGAGCCGTCCTCCTGCTGCACGGCCTTGGTGCGGCCGGCGCCCACGTCCGAGCCGGCGTCCGGCTCGGTGAGGACCATGGTGGAGCCCCAGCGCTTCTCGACGGCTATCTCGGCGATCTTCTTCTGCGCCTCGTTGCCCTCTTCGAAGAGGATGCCCGCGAACGCGGGGCCGGAGCAGTACATCCAGATCGCCGGGTTGGAGCCCAGGAGCAGCTCGGCGTACGCCCAGATCAGGGAGCGGGGCGAGACGGTGCCGCCGATCTCCTCGGGCAGGCCCAGGCGCCAGTACTCGGAGTCCATGAACGCCTTGTAGGAGCTCTTGAAGGACTCCGGGACCGGAGCGGTGTTGGTGGCCGGGTCGAAGACCGGCGGGTTGCGGTCGGCGTCCGCGAAGGAATCGGCCAGCTCGTTCTCGGCGAGGCGGGCGATCTCCTCCAGGATCGACTTGGCGGTGTCGACGTCCATCTCCCCGAACGGGCCGGTGCCGTACAGCTTGTCGCGTCCGAGCACCTCGAAGAGGTTGAACTCGATGTCGCGGAGATTCGACTTGTAGTGCCCCATGGCGACGGCTCCGTAAGCAGGGTCGGTTACATCTTTACCAGCAAGTAGCTACGATGATGCTACCCGTCGGTAATAAGACGCAACCCCTAACGGGACAACTGTGACGCGGCTCTAATGGCCGCGCACTACGCTGTGGGCCATGTACGGCTACGACCAGCACGCAGGCGGCCCTGCCGCGCAGCAGCAGTACGCCCCGCCGCAGCAGGGCGGGTACGGGGAGCAGCCGCTGTACCCCGAGCCGTCGCCGCCCTCGCTCGCCGACGCGGTGCGGGCCTTCACCACCGGGTCGCTGTCCGCCGAGGACTTCCAGCAGATCTTCGCCGGGTCGAAGGTGTACTGCCCGCGCGGCGACAACCCCGGGTTCCTGGCACTGCACAACACCCAGCAGCCCGTCATCCCCATGTTCACCTCGCTCAAGGAACTGCGCCGGTACGCGGGCAAGGAGTCCAAGTACTTCGTCATCACCGGCGCCGAGGTCATCGACCTCCTGCCGACCGGGTACGGCTTCGTGCTCGACATGGAGGGCGACCACCGGATGGTCTTCGACGCGAAGGCCGTGGAGCAGATGGTCGACTTCGCGATGCGGCGCATGTACGGATAACCGCTGCTCAGAGGCCGACTTTCGGGCCCGTACCCCTTGGGGGTGCGGGCCCGAAGTGCGTCTGGGGGGGGCGGCGGGAACGGGCCGGGAATGCGGGCGCCTTGCTAGATGTTCACCATTCAACTACTTTGGATGCTGAGCATCCCGCAAGGAGGGCCGTCCCATGCCTGCTGTGACCGTCGAAAACCCGCTGACCCTGCCCCGCGTCACCGCGCCGGAGGGCGCAGCGGCACGCCCCGTCCTTGCCGTGACCACCGCGCCGCAGGGCTTCGAGGGCGAGGGCTTCCCGGTGCGCCGCGCGTTCGCCGGGATCAACTACAAGTACCTCGACCCGTTCATCATGATGGACCAGATGGGTGAGGTGGAGTACGCGCCGGGCGAGCCGAAGGGCACCCCGTGGCACCCCCACCGCGGCTTCGAAACCGTCACCTACATCATCGACGGCACCTTCATCCACCAGGACTCCAACGGTGGCGGCGGCACCATCACCGACGGCGACACCCAGTGGATGACGGCGGGCTCCGGTCTGCTGCACATCGAGGCGCCGCCGGAGTCGCTCGTCATGTCCGGCGGGCTGTTCCACGGCCTCCAGCTGTGGGTCAACCTGCCCGCCGCCGACAAGATGAAGGACCCCCGCTACCAGGACATCCGCGGCGGCCAGGTCCAGCTGCTCACCTCCGGCGACGGGGGCGCGCTGCTCCGCGTCATCGCGGGCTCGCTCGACGGGCACGAGGGGCCGGGCATCACGCACACCCCCATCACGATGGTGCACGCGACGCTGCGGCCGGGTGCGTCCGTCACGCTGCCGTGGCGCTCCGACTTCAACGGGCTCGCGTACGTGCTGGCCGGGCGCGGCTTGGCCGGTGCCGAGCGGCGGCCGGTGCACATGGGGCAGACGGCGGTGTTCGGCGACGGCGGCTCGCTGACGGTGCGGGCGGACGAGCGGCAGGACGCGAACGCGCCCGACCTGGAGGTCGTGCTGCTCGGGGGTCGCCCGATCCGTGAGCCGATGGCCCACTACGGCCCGTTCGTCATGAACACCCGCGAGGAGCTCCAGCAGGCCTTCGACGACTTCCAGAAGGGCCGCCTGGGCACGATCCCGGCGGTCCACGGCATGTGACTTCCGGGGTCCGGGGCGGAGCCCCCCACGCGGCGGAGCCGCAAAATGTCACAGCGGGAAGGGGCGGGCAGGGGGAAAGCCCCGCTTGCTGACGGACCGTCACCCGACCGGGTCGCACGGGAGGCGGCGGGGCCCCCGGCGTGGTCGGGTGGGTGGGTGGAGAACCCCAAGGCGCTGCTCCCCGACGGGGCGCGGCGGACCGCCGCCTGGTGTGTGGTCGTGCTGCTCGTCACCGGCGTCGCCGCCATCGCCATCTGGCTGTGCATCGTCTTCAAGACCGCCGTAACTCCCGTACTGCTGGCGCTACTTGGCACCGCCCTGCTCGGCCCCGTACACCGTTGGCTGATCCGCATGGGGGTCCGGCGGTCCATCGCCGCCGGGCTGACCTGTGTCGCCCTCGTCGGGGTGGTCGGCGGCGCGGGCTACGTCGTCGTCAGCGCCCTCATCGACACCGGTGACCAGATCGTCGCCTCGCTCAAGCAGGCCGGGCAGTGGGTGGCCGATCACCTCGGGACGGCCGGCGGGGACGGGGTCACCAACCTCGCCGACAACGCCAAGCAGCTGCTGTCCAAGTTCGGGGCCGGCGCGGCCAGCGGGATCCTCGAAGGGCTCAGCGTGCTCGGCTCGCTCATCGCCACCAGCGTGCTCGCGCTGCTCCTCACCTTCTTCTTCCTCAAGGATTCCGACCGGGCCGTCGACCTCGCGCACTCCCTCGCCCCGCGCGGCACCGGCGACACCGTCGAGGCCATGGCCCGGCGGGCCTTCGAGGCGGTCGAGGGGTTCATGCGGGGCACGACGCTCATCGCGTTCATCGACGCCATCTGCATCACCGCCGGGCTGCTGATCCTGCGTGTGCCCGGTGCCATCGGGCTCGGGGCCCTCGTCTTCATCGGCGCGTACATCCCCTATCTGGGCGCTTTCGTGTCCGGCGCGGTGGCCGTACTCGTCGCGCTCGCCGACCGGGGGCTCGGCATCGCCCTGTGGACCGTCGGGGTCGTGCTCGCCGTGCAGCAGCTCGAAGGGCACATCCTCCAGCCCGTCATCCAGAGCCGCACCGTGCAGATGCACCCCGCGATGATCATGATCGCGCTGACCGCGGGCGCCAGCGTCGCCGGGCTCGTCGGGATGCTGCTCGCGGTGCCGGTCGCGGCGGCGGCGTTCGGGGTGCTCGGGGAGCTGCGCAGGCGTTACGCGGCGGACGGCCCGGCGAGTCCATCGCCCGGGGAACCCGCCGGGTAGCGCGGGGCAGTCCTTACGCCGCCGACGCGCCGCCGTCCGCGGACTTCGCCTCGTACAGCTCGAACCAGATGGACTTCCCGTCGCCCCTGGGGTCCACCCCCCACGCGTCCGCGAGCATCTGCATCAGGACCAGGCCGCGGCCGCTGGACGCCATCTCGCCGGGGCGGCGCCGGTGCGGCAGCTCGTCGCTGGCGTCGGCCACCTCGACGCGCAGCCGGCGGGTGCCGAGCGGGCCGCGGGCCTCCGCCACGAGGAGCGCGTCGCCGTCGGTGTGCACCAGGACGTTGGTGATCATCTCGGAGACCATCAGGACCGCCGAGTCGATCTGCTCCTCGTCCGCCCAGTCGTGGAGGAGCTCGCGCAGCTGCTTGCGGGCGCCCGCGATCCGCTCCGGTTCGGCCTGGGCGACGGTCAGCGCGGTGCGGCGGACCGCGGCGGCGGCCACCGGAGCGGCGCCGCGGCCGACGGCGTTGCGGGAGAGCAGCAGCAGCGCGATGTCGTCCTCGCGGCGGTCGACCAGCGGGCCCGTGGTGTGGTGCGAGGAGGGGCCGTGCACGGCCTGGACCAGTTCGTCGGCGAGCTGCTCCAGGCTGTCGCCGGTGTCCTTCTCCAGGACGGGGCGCAGCCGCGTCCAGCCGCTGGCCATGTCGTGGCCGCCGGTCTCGATCAGCCCGTCCGTGCAGATCATGATCGTCTCGCCCGGGTCGAGGACGAGCCGGGTCGTCGGGTAGTCGGAGTCCGCCTCGATGCCGAGCGGGAGGCCGCCCGCGGTGGGCCGTATCAGGGCGGTGCCGTCGGCGGTGCGGATCACCGGGTCCGGGTGGCCGGCCCGCGCGATGTCGAGGGTGCCGGAGGCCGGGTCGACCTCGATGTACAGGCAGGTGGCGAAGCGCGGCGCGTAGTCCTCGTACACGTCGCCGCTCGGCTCGGGCACCCCGTACGACTCGGTGATCCCGTACAGGAAGCGGGAGGCGCGGGAGAGGACCGCGTCGGGGCGGTGGCCCTCGCTCGCGTACGCCCGCAGCGCGATCCGCAGCTGGCCCATCAGCCCGGCCGCCCGTACGTCATGGCCCTGTACGTCGCCGATGACCAGGGCGAAGCTGCCGGTGGGCAGCGGGATCATGTCGTACCAGTCGCCGCCGACCTGGAGGCCGCCGCCGGTCGGGACGTAGCGGGCGGCGACCGTCATGCCGGGGATCTCGGGACCGAGCGTCGGCATCATCGAGCGCTGCAGGCCGAGCGAGAGCTCGCGTTCGTTCTCCGCCTCGCCCGCCCTGGCCAGCGCCTGCGCCAGCATGCGGGCCACCGTCGTCAGGACCGAGCGCTCGTCGGGCGTGAACGCCACCGGGTGCTTGAACGCCGCCATCCACGCCCCGATCGTCCGCCCGGCGACGATCAGCGGCACGAACGCCCACGACTGGCGGTCGAAGCGCTGCGCCAGCGGCCAGGTGGCGGGGAAGCGGCGCCGGTACTCCTGCGGAGTGGGCAGATAGATCGCCCGTCCGTTGCGTACGACCTCGGCCGCCGGATAGTCCATGTCGAGCGCCATGTCCGCGAAGGGGCCGTCGTCCCCGGGGTTGTGCCCGTGGTGCCCGATGATCGTCAGCCGCTCGCCCGCCACCCCGAACACCGCGAGGCCGTCCGGCGAGAAGCCCGGCATGGAGAGGGAGGCCGCCACCCGCAGCACTTCGGAGGTCGAGCGGGCCTCGGCGAGCGCCCGGCCCGCGTCGAGCAGGAACGCCTCGCGCGAGCGGCGCCAGTCGCCGGTGATCGAGGGGTGGGCGGCGGTGGTGCCGGGCTGCGGCTCGGCGACCTCCTGGATGGTGCCGATCAGAACGTAGCTGTCGCCGCTGGTCAGCGGCTTGGAGCGGCTGCGTACGGTACGGATCACCCGGCCGCTCTCGTCCATGATCCGCATCCGGGCCTCGGCGAGGGTGCCCTCGGCGACGGCCAGGTTGATGATGCCGTCGACCTCGTTCCAGTCGACGGGGTGGAAACGCGACCGTACGGCCGCCTCGGTCAGGGTCGTCCGCTCCGCGGGCAGGCCGAGGAGCCGGGCGGCCTCGGCGTCGAGGGTGACCGTCCCGGATGCGTTGTCCCAGCGCCACAGGCCAGTCGCGATCGCGGCCAGGACGTCCTCTGTGCGCATTGCCCCACTTTAGGAACGTTTACTGCCTGGTCGCCACCGAGAGTGCCCGTCGCACCGGGCGGTAACCTGGACTGGTTGATTCCCGCCTGTCTCGCGAAGAATCTCGCGAAGAAGTCGCGACCACCGCTCGCGAAGAATTGGATGAACGATGCACCGGTACCGGTCCCACACCTGCGGCGAGCTCCGCGCCTCCGACGTCGGCAGCGACGTCCGGCTGAGCGGCTGGCTGCACAATCGCCGAGACCTGGGCGGCATCCTCTTCATCGACCTGCGGGACCACTACGGCATCACGCAGCTGGTCGCCCGGCCCGGCACGGCCGGCGCCGAGGCCCTGGACAAGCTGTCCAAGGAGACCGTCGTCCGCGTCGACGGCAAGGTCGTCTCGCGCGGCACCGAGAACGTGAACGGCGAGCTGGCCACCGGCGAGATCGAGATCGAGGTCGGCGAGGTCGAGGTGCTCGGCACCGCGGGCCCGCTGCCCTTCACGATCAACGCCGACGACGGCGTCAACGAGGAGCGGCGCCTGGAGTACCGCTTCCTCGACCTGCGCCGCGAGCGCATGCACCGCAACATCATGCTGCGCTCGGCCGTGATCGCCTCCATCCGCTCGAAGATGGTCGCGCTCGGCTTCAACGAGATGGCGACGCCGATCCTGACGGCGACCTCCCCCGAGGGCGCCCGCGACTTCGTGGTGCCCTCCCGGCTGAACCCGGGCAAGTTCTACGCGCTGCCGCAGGCCCCCCAGCAGTTCAAGCAGCTCCTGATGATCTCCGGCTTCGACCGGTACTTCCAGATCGCGCCCTGCTTCCGCGACGAGGACGCCCGCGCCGACCGCTCGCCGGGTGAGTTCTACCAGCTCGACGTCGAGATGAGCTTCGTGGAGCAGGAAGACGTCTTCCAGCCCATCGAGAAGCTGATGACCGAGCTCTTCGAGGAGTTCGGCGGCGGCCGCCACGTCACCTCGCCGTTCCCGCGGATCCCGTTCCGCGAGTCGATGCTGAAGTACGGCAACGACAAGCCCGACCTGCGCGCCCAGCTCGAACTCGTCGACATCACCGACGTGTTCGAGGGCTCCGAGTTCAAGGCGTTCGCGGGCAAGCACGTCCGCGCCCTGCCGGTGCCGGACGTCGCGTCGCAGTCGCGGAAGTTCTTCGACGGGCTCGGCGACTACGCCGTCTCGCTCGGCGCGAAGGGCCTGGCCTGGGTGCGCGTCGCCGAGGACGGCTCGCTGTCCGGCCCGATCGCCAAGTTCCTGACCGACGAGAACGTCAAGGTGCTCACCGAGCGCCTCGGCCTCGTTCCCGGCCACGCGGTCTTCTTCGGCGCGGGCGAGTTCGACGAGGTCTCCAAGATCATGTCGGGCGTCCGGGTCGAGGCCGCCAAGCGGGCCGGGCACTTCGAGGAGGGCGTCTTCCGGTTCTGCTGGATCGTCGACTTCCCGATGTACGAGAAGGACGAGGACACCGGGAAGATCGACTTCTCGCACAACCCGTTCTCCATGCCGCAGGGCGGCCTCGCCGACCTGGAGGAGAAGGACCCGCTCGACATTCTGGCCTGGCAGTACGACATCGTCTGCAACGGCATCGAGCTGTCCTCCGGCGCGATCCGCAACCACGAGCCGGAGCTGATGCTGAAGGCGTTCGAGATCGCGGGTTACGACCGCGAGACGGTGGAGCACGAGTTCGCGGGCATGCTGCGCGCGTTCCGCCTCGGCGCCCCGCCGCACGGCGGCATCGCCCCGGGCGTGGACCGCATCGTGATGCTGCTCGCGGACGAGCCGAACATCCGGGAGACCATCGCGTTCCCGCTGAACGGCAACGCGCAGGACCTGATGATGGGCGCGCCGACGGAACTGGACGAGTCCCGCCTGCGCGAGCTGAACATCGCCCTGCGCAAGCCGGCGGCAGCGGACAAGACCAAGTAAGGGACCCCGCGCTCCCTTTCCCAACCCCCTGGGCTGCGGCCCGGGGGGTTGGGTGTTTTCCGTCCTCCGCCCCCGGCGAGTGGGGTCACCGCATGATCAGCCGAGGTACGGCGCGCAGCGGTGCTCCAAGAAGTGCTGGAGGCGCAGGCGTTGGGTGTGGTGCATGGGCAGGGCGTCGAGGTCGGCCGGTGCCACGAACCGCAGTTCCGTGCTCTCGCCGGAAAGAGTCGGCTCCCCGCCGGTGATGCGTGCCGTGAAGCAGACGTTGAACTGCCTGCGTACCTCGCCGTCGCTGTACTCGATGATGTGCCGGGGATCCGTGTACGTGCCGGCCAGCCCGGTCGAACATGCCGCCGGATTCGTGGCGGCGAAGGTGGGGCGCACCGTGAGCGTTCGTACCGTGCGGTTGCCGATCGCCCCGAGCGAGAGTCAGTCCTCAGAGAGGAGGGGGATCTCCTTCCCGTGGTCTTCGCGCATATGGCGCCGGAGCCGCACTCTGGCGTCCACCTCCTGTGAGGGGTTGCGGTCCTGCCGTGCCTGCCTCAATCGGGCGATGAGCACGGTGCATGGCCCGCACCCTTCCTCACCACAGATCGGCTCCCGCGGCGTGTAGGGCGAGGGTGGCTGGATGGCGTACATGGGCGCTCCCTTCAGGCCCCTGAGGGGCGTGTTGGGTCGATCGTGCGGCACCCTTCGCGACGTATCTCCACGCAAGGGTGCGACAGTTGGGACTTTCGCCGATACGGTCGGACAAGGCCCAATCGCCTGTGCCAAGGGGGTTGACAGTGAATGTGGCTCTTCGCGCGGCCATGCATGACAAGAAGCTGTCCGCTCGACAACTGGCTCTTCGGGTCGGTGTATCCGTGAAGCAGGTGGAACGATGGCTCGGGGACGGTGAGTTGACCCCGCATGCCAGGAACCGCGCGGACGCCTGTCAGGTGTTAGGAGTGGATGAAGACGTGATCTGGCCGCGAGCGGTCAAGGACCGCATCAAGACGGGCGACGACCGCGAGCTGGTCCACAGCTACCCCTACCGGTCCGCATGCCCTTCCACGGTGTGGGCCGATCTGGTGGAACGCGCGGGCTCGGAGATCTTCCTGGCCGGGTACACC
This sequence comes from Streptomyces sp. NPDC094147, assembly GCF_044764265.1. Taxonomy (NCBI): domain Bacteria; kingdom Bacillati; phylum Actinomycetota; class Actinomycetes; order Kitasatosporales; family Streptomycetaceae; genus Streptomyces; species Streptomyces sp. NPDC094147. The sequence goes on from NZ_JBIWHT010000016.1 coordinate 29,958, forward strand.
AACTACTTCTTCTGGACCCAGATCCCCGCGTTCGCGGACGTCGTGCGGAGGAAGGCCGAGTCGGGGTGTCGCATCCGGTTCCTGCTCGGGGATCCTGGCGGAGAGGTGACACGGCAGCGGGAGGCCGTCGAAGACGTGTCCCTGACTGTGTCCACACGCATTCAGGTCACCCTGGAACACCTGGCGCGGCTGGGAACCGTGGAGGGGCTGGAGGCACGGTTCAGTGCGCCTCTGGACGCCGTCAATCACGTGAGTCTGTCCGTGTTCAGGTTTGATGACGAAGCCCTGGTCACTCCGCATCTGGCACGGCTGGTCGGACACGACTCGCCGCTCCTGCACCTGCGTCGGCGCGGCCCCGGCGGCATGTTCGACCGGTTCGCGGCGCATGCCGAGGAGCTGTGGGGCAGGGGCGTTCCGGTGCGGTAATGGCTCGCCCCGCCGCACCTCCTCTTCGGCGCGACGGGGCGTTTTCGTTGTGGCACCCCCTAGTTGCGGGACCGGCTGAAGAATTCCAGTTCGGCGATCGCCACCTGCTTGTCGGGGCCCGCGCCGAAGGCGGAGCGCAGGATGAGGCGTACCGAGACGGCATTGCGTACGCGGACGTCGATGCGCTGGACCCCGCCGTCGTTGATGCTCTGGTGCGAGGTGTGCGTCTTGCCGCTGGAGTCGGTCACCACCAGGTCGAACTCCTGCGGGCGGGCCTGCTCCGACTGCTGGCCCTCGCGCTTGGAGGTGCCCGGCGTGATCAGCATGGCCAGCAGGTCGGTCGGCTGGCCGAACGTCGCCTCCAGCCACTGGGTCGCCGAATCGCCCTGCAGACCCGTGCCCCACCACGTGTTGGAGTAGCTGTCGCCGGCGAGCTCCGGCTTGTGATTGGGGTCCGAGTGGGATGCCTTCCACGCCGTCGGGTGTACGGCGACGCGCTTGGCGAAGTGGTCCTGTACGGCGCGGGCCGCCGGGGGGCCGCCGAAGACGCCGCCCACGACCAGGGCCACGACCGCCGCTGTGATCAGCGCCCTGGTGATCCAGCGCTTGCGGTCCCGGTACAGCGGGGGGCGCTGGCCGGCGTACGGGCCCTCCGCGTTGTCCGCGCGGCGGGGCGTGAGCGGGGTGGCGCAGCTGCGGCAGAAGTTGCGGTGCTCGTGGTTGGGGGTGCCGCAGGCGGGGCACGGCGTGCCGTTTTCCGGCGCGGGGGCGGGGGCTGCCGTGCGGACGCGGGGGCGGGCGGCGTCCGGGCGCCCGGGGAGGGCTGGGCCGGGGGCCTCCGGCGGTTGTACGGGGGTTGGTTCCTGTACGGGTACGAGTAGTGCCCTTGCGGCGTCCGCGGCTGAGGTCGACCTCGTGGTGGGGAGGGGGGTCGTTTCCCCAACGGGGTCTGATACTGCGGGGATTGGGGTGGTGGTGGCCTCCGGGGTCGCGGCCGGGGCCGGGGTGGGGGCGGCAGGGTGCGACTGGGCCGGGGCCGGGGCCGGGGTCGCCGGTTCGGCGGGCTTGGCGGCGTCCGGCTCGGCGGGTCCGGCAGACGCCGGTCGCTTGGAGGCGTCGGCAGGCGCGGCGGCGTCGGGGGCGGTCGCGGGGGTTGTGGCGTCCGGGGTCCGCCCCGCGGAACGATTGCCCGCGACGGGGGCGGATTCCGGTTCCTCCGCGGGCGGCGTCGCCCCCGCTGCCCCGGATGCGGCCGCCGGCGGGGTGGCCGTGTCCGGAGCCGGGGTGGTCGTCGGGGGTGTCCAGCGGAGGAAGGCTCCGCAGGAGTCGCAGAAGGACTGGCCCGTGGGGCGGGCCGGGGTGCCGCAGTCGGGGCAGGGGACGGTGGCCGGGGTCGACATCAGCTATCAATTCCCTTCGGGGATCAGGGTGTTACGGGTTACCTCGGCCGTGAAAGGGAGGTGGGCGGGGCGGGCCGCCGCCACCACTGCCTGGAGTCGGTAGGGGTCGATGGAGGAAGGGTCGGCGACGTGAAGGGTCACCGTCAAGCCGGCCCGCGGGGTGCCGGGGAACGGGCTCAGGGGGCGGACCGACCACGCCGCGCCGCCGCTCTCGGTGATCTCGGGACGTACTCCGAAGGCCAGTTGGACCGCCTTGGACAGGCCCTGGGCCGTGCCCCGCACGCGGTGCAGGGAGACCGCCGTCGCCACGGCGTGGCGGCGGATCTCCAGCGGCTCCGTGCCGTCGAGCTCCGTGCCGACCCAGCTGGTGAGCCAGTCCACGAAGTCCTCGGGGGCGATCGCCGGGTCGAAGTAGGCCTCCAGGCAGTCGAGCACGTTGAACAGGGGGGCCAGGACGATGTCCAGGCCCTCCACGAAGCGCTGCGCGAAGTCGTCGTCCGCGTACACGGCGGGCAACTGGCCGCCCAGCGGGTGCGAGGAGCCCAGGCCCTCGACGGTGCCGCGGGCGCTCATCGGGCCTCGATCACGCGGACGCGGTGGTCGAAGGGGAACAGGAGCGCCGAGGGGGAGAGTTCTATGCGGTCGGTGGCGTCGCCCCGGCGGCCGGTCAACGGGTCCGCCGGGTGGAGCAGGACCTCGTCCACCAGCTCCACGCCCGGGACGCGTTGCAGTGCCGCGAAGATCTCGCCCGCCCGCAGCGGGCGGCCGAACGGCCAGCCCGTGCCGTGCGCGCCGCCGGTCAGCGGGTCCAGGTAGGAGTAGAGCGCGTTGAGGGCCTCGTCGCGTACGTGGTCGGCCTTCGCGGCGCGGAAGGCGTGCAGGGTGGCCACCACCGTGACGCCCTGGTAGAACGGCGGGCCGACCGCCAGGCGGGTGCCCAGCGGGCGGCGCTCATCGAGGAACGAGGTGACCCGGCCCAACAGCTCGTCGCCGGGGACCAGTTGCTCGAAGCGCAGGCGGCCGCCCCGGTCGGGCACGGCCTGCGGGACGACCAGGACCCGTACCGCGTTGTCGCCCGACTCGGCCGCGTCCGCCGCCAGGCACGCGATGCGGGCGGTCTCGGGGGCGGCCCGGCGGGCCAGCTCCTCGTAGTCGCGGGCGGTCACGGCGCGCTCCTGGGCGCGCAGCGCGATCGGGGCGCGGGTCTTGGCCTCCTCGACGGTCTCGCCGTCGACGCCGCCGCGCGCCGCCTCCCGGTTCTCGACGCGCGCGATGTACGGGATGGAGCTGCGGAGCACCTGGATCGCGCCCCGGGCGACATTGCCGGAACGGCCGCCGCCGGTTCCGTAGCGCGAGGCCCGGATGGCCGCGCCCTTGATGGGGACCGCGCCGAACTGCCGTACCGTGCCGTCCGGTTGGCGGACCGAGGGGCCGAAGGCCAGCTCGCCGGTGGCGGCGTCGAGCGTGAAGTGGCGGTCGAAGGGGCCCGAGGACGCGAAGTCGTCCACCGCCTCCCACTCCTCCCAGCCCTCGCCCGCCGACACTTCCAGGCGTACGCCGCCGACGACGGGGGAGTGCGCGAGCAGCAGCCGCTGGCCCGGCACGCCCTCGGAGTCGCCGAGGGACTCGTCGCGCACCGACTCGGCGTGCGAGACCTGTGTCGTACCGCCGATGGTGAAGCCCGAGGCGCCGCGCACGGTCGGCGAGACGCTGTAGAAGGGCTGGCCGGGGGCGGCCTCGACGACGCGGCAGCGCAGCCAGCCCGCGTCCAGGCGGCCCGCCATCCGCGACACCATGTGGCCGCCCGGCATGTGCAGGACGACCTCGCCGGGCCGGTTGAGACCGCCGGTCGAGTCCTCGGCGATCTCGCACTCGGTCCAGCCGTCCGCGGTCCACGCCTCCCACACCAGGGGCGGCTGGCGCGGGTCGACGCCGACGCCGTCGACGCGGCTCTCCAGGCGCAGCGCGGCCGTGCAGTTCGGGATGGCCGCCGACAGGCCGAAGAGCAGCACGTCGCCGGGGAGCGGGCCGGAGCTGAACACGGAGACGTCGGTGTTGCCGAGCACGTCCTGCGAGCAGTCCTCGGGGCCGGACCCGGCGGGCTGGCGCAGTACGTGGGTGAGGTGGCAGGGCACGATCGTCAGATCGTCCTCGGTCGCGAAGACCACCGCCTCCTCGGTCTCGGTACGGCCGGTGGCGACCTCGGTGCCGGTGGGCAGCACCACCGGTTCCGACTGGGGCGCCGAGAGCCAGAACGTCACCGAGGCGCGGGCCGCGGCGGGCGGGAACAGGGTCACGCCGAGCAGGTCCAGGAAGGCGAGCTGGTTCTTCTCGGGGACCCGGTTGAGGCGGTACACCAGCTGGTCGGCCATGTGCGCGACGGCCTCGATGAGGGTCACACCCGGGTCGGAGACGTTGTGGTCGCTCCACTCGGGGCAGCGCTGCTGGATGTAGCGCTTGGCGTCGTCGACGAACTGCTGGAAGCGGCGGTCGTCGAGATGGGGTGCGGGCAGGGCCATCAGTGCAGTTCGCTTTCGCCGGCCGTCGGGCCTGGCTGGTCGCCGCCCTCGGAGGGAATCACATAGAAGGGGAAGACGAGGCTGCGCGGGTTGTTGGTGCCGCGCACCGAGTAGCGCACGTCGATGTGCAGCACGGTCGGCTCGTCGGGCGCCGGGGTCACGGTGACCTCCTGGACCTCGATCCTGGGCTCCCAGCGGTCCAGCGAGGTGCGCACCTCGTAGCGGATGCGCCCGGCGGTGGCGTCGTTGACGGGCGCGAACACCAGGTCGTGCACCGCGCAGCCGAATTCGGGGCGCATGGGCCGCTCGCCCGGCGCGGTGGCGAGCACCAGCCGCATGGACTCCTCGATCTCACGGTCCCGGCGGGCCAGCGCGATGCCGCCGCCGGGGTCGGTGCGCATCGGGAAGGCCCAGCCGGCCCCGACGAAGTGTTCGCTCATCTCAACTCTCCTAGAAGGGCAGGCCGTTGCGCAGCGTGATGCCGGTCAGCTCGATGGTCGCCGCGGTGACGTTGGCGTTGCCGATCGCCTTGATGGACGCCATGCCGGCCGCGTTCAGCTGCACCGCGCCGCCGGCGTCGAGGGAGGCCTCGGCGCCCGCCTTGACGTCGAAGGCGAGGCCCGCCTTGACGTTGATGGCCATGCCGGCGTCCATCTCGATGCCCGCGCCCGCTTGCATGCTCAGCTTGCCGACGGCCTTCAGGGACAGGTCGCCGCCCGAGTCGATGTCGATGCCCCGGGCGCCGTGGATCTTGACGGTGCCGTCGCTGCTGATGGTGAGGGTGGTGCGGGCCTCGTTCAGCTGGACGTACAGCTTGCCCTCGCCGGTGCGCAGCCGGATGCCGCTGGACATGCGCGCGGCCCCGCCCGATTCGAGCAGCTCGACGGTGTGCCCGCTGCGGGCGGTCACCGCCCGCCAGTTGATCTGCCCGCTGGTCGGGTCGACCGCCGGGATGTTGTCGGGCTCGCGGGTGTGCTTGTCGATGCCGTTGTAGAGGCCCGCGATGACGTACGGGTGCTCAAGGGAACCCCGGTCGAAGGCGCACAGCACCTCGTCGTTGACGTCGGGCAGGAGCAGCCCGCCGCCGCCCTTGCCGCCGAACTGCGCGACCCGGCACCAGTCGCTCTCGTACGTCTCGGACAGCCACGGGAAGCGCAGCCGGACCCGGCCGAGGTTCAGCGGGTCCTTGGTGTTGGTGACCAGGGCGATCGCCACGCCCGGCATGGGGGGCGCCTGGTCGGTGCCGCCCGCGGCGAGCCCGTACAGCGAACGGAACTGGCGGCCCGACACGTTCAGCCAGGTGGTGAACTGCTCGCCGGACGCGAACACATGGCGTACGCCGGTGGCCGTGTACTTGCCCTCGAAGGGGAAGCCGGCGCCCTTCACCGCGATGGGGGTGCCCGGCTTCAGGTCCGGGTTGCCCGTGACGGCGACCTCCAGCTCGGCGAAGGCTCCGGTGATGTCGTCGGCGAGGGCGAGCGCGGCGTGGGTGACCTCGGACTGGGTGGTGTACGGAACCTGGGTGGCGGTGACCTCCGCCGCCCCGAAGGGAGTGGTGACGGTCGCCGGGGTGATGTCGGCGACGATGTCCGGGCTGGTGACGGTCGGCGCGGGCGCCTGGAGCTGCTGCTTGGTCCGCATGTCCCAGCCGCGCACGGTGACCTGCTTGACCTGCCCGGCGGCCGTCATCGCGACCCGGCTGTGCAGGGTGTTCGCCCCGAAGTCCAGGACGTACGGGCTCTGGGCGGCCGGGGTGGTGTCGGAGGGGGCGCCGGACGCCGGCTTGAGGGCGGCGAAGTTCAGCTTGCCCTCGTTGTCGAAGGACAGCCGCACGTCGTTCTCGGCCGCAAGCCGCGCCAGGAAGTCCCAGTCGGTGGTGTTGGGCTGGGTCGCCAGGTCGTACACCGTCGGCGTCGAGTCGATCTTCCCGAGGGCGAGGCTGTTGAGCCCGGCCACGCGGCGCACGATGTCGGAGGCCGTCATGCTCGGGTAGCCCACGACGCGGCGGTTGCGCAGCAGCCGGTGGCCGGGGTCGTAGCCGCGTACGACGAGGTGGCGGCCGGTGCTCGGGTCGGCGTCGACCTCCAGCGCGGTGACCTCGCCGGTCAGCATCGGGTCGCCGCGCCTGCCGTCGGTGAACGGGCTGAGCACGGCCTTCGCGCCGATCTTCAGCTGCGGGAACTTGGTGGTGAGGGTGCCGTCCTTGTCGCTGAAGGTGAGCTGGAAGGCGGAGGGCACGTTGACGGAGGCGTCCACCCAGCCCTCGATGAGCCGCACGGCCAGCGGGTCGGGCAGCACGCCCCCGTCGAGCTGGACGTGCAGGACGGTGGTGAAGGTCTTCTCGCTCATGCGGCACCCTCCGAGGACGCGGGCAGCAGCAGCTCGGTGCCGGGACGCAGCCGCATCGGGTCGTCGATCTCGTTGGCCTCGGCGATCACCCGCCACCGGGTGGCGTCGCCGTACTCGCGCCAGGCGAGCGAGGCGAGCGTGTCCCCGGCGACCGTGCGGTGCACCCGGCGCGCCGAGAGGGCGCCCGAGGTCGGGTTCTGGCCCTTGGTGGCGGTCGCGATCTCGGTGAGCGCGAGCGTGCAAGTGGCGCGCAGCGGAACGCCGTTGGGGCTGAACAGGGTGTAATTGGCGTTCACGCTGGTGACGTACGCCGTGAACTGGACGGTCGAGAACGACCCCCAGCTGAACTTCACCCACGGCGGCGACGGCGCCTTCGCGCTGACGCTCTGCGCGGTCACCTCGCAGCACGAGAGCAGCAGCTCCACCTGCGTCTGCACGGTGTTGGAGCTGGGCGTGCCCGACGCGTCGAGGAACACCTCCAGCTGGAGCGAGGCGGGCTGCGCGCCGGTGAACTTGGGCGGCGCGCCCCGCGTGTACGCGACGGCCGGCGCGGTGTGCCAGCTGGCGGACCGGCCGAGCTGCACCTGCGACGGGTTGAACTGGAACTTGACCTCGCCGATCAGCCCGCCCATCGAACCGCCGAGGTCCGTGGGCGGCTGGTGGATGGCGAGGGTGGCGCGGGAGAGCCCCGCGGCCTTGCCTCCGGTGGGAGCGGCCATGCTCACGCACCTCCCGCGTCGGTGAAGCCGTGGTGGGCGATCTCCAGGGTCTCGGTGGCCACGCTCGGACTCGCCGGGTCGAGGCTCGGCCCCGTCCAGCGCACCGGCAGCACCTCGACGAGCCCCCACTGCGCGACGATCGAACCGTCGGCGCGCAGCGCGGCGATCTGCGCGGTGGGCCGGGTGATGCCGGTGGCCAGCGACGAGATCCACGCGGCCACCTTGGAGGTGTCGGCGGTGAGCGGCCGGGTCAGCCGGATCGTGGAGAAGGTGACGCGGGTGGGCAGCTGCCACACGAACCCGTTGTTGCCGCCCTCCTGGCGCTGCTCCACCTCGACCTCGGAGGCGAGACCGTCGCAGCCGTTGAACAGGCCGAGGTTCTGGCCGTCGATGGTCAGCTTGAAGAAGACGGTGGAGCCGGGGTCAAGGGTGCTGGGCATGGGGTGGTCTTCCGTAGGTGGGGTCAGTGGGCTGGGGGTGTGGGTCAGCGGTCGCGCAGGCGCCCGATCCGCTCGCGGTCCCCGCGCAGCTCGGCACGCAGGAGCCGGGAGAGCGGCGCGACCAGCCTGCGGGCCAACGCGTCGAGATCGGCGGGCTGTTCGGGGGCGGTGGGCTCGGGGGCAGGCGTGGGCGCGGGGGCTTGCGCGGTGCGCTGTACCTGCCGCTGTACGGGGGCGGGGGCGGGCTGCGTCGCCGGGGCGGGCGGGGGGCTTTCGCGCCGTACGGGGGTGACGGCCCGCGGCGGGGCGGGCACGGCCGGGGCACGCTGCACGGACGGCTGCGCCACCCCCCGTTGTACGGCGGGACCGCGCAGCGGAACGACCGGGCGGGACTCGCCCTGGACGGGGGCCTGCTTCAGCGGCGCGGGGGCAGCCGCCCTTTCGGCCGCCCCGCGCGCCGCCGCCTCCTGATGCCGCGTGGTGAGCGGTCGCGCGGAAGCGAGCGGAGGCCCGGCAACGGCCGCACGCTGTACGGGAGTCGGCCCGGGGAGCCGGACCTTGCGGAGCGGGGTGGCCGGGTCCGCCGGGGGCTCGGGTGCGGGGGCGCGCTGCACGGGAGGGGGCGTCGGGGCGAGGGCCGGGGCCGGGGTGGCCGGGAAGGCCGGGGCGAGGCTCGGAGTGATCGCCGGGGTGGCCGGGGGCGCCGGGGTGGCGCTCGGGGTGATGGGCGCGCCGATGAGGGGCCGCCGCCGGGGCCCGTCGGCCGCCGCACTCTGCACCCGGCTGACCCGCCGGACGACGGGCTTGCGCTGGATGGGGGGAGCGGGTGCCTCCGGCTTGGGGGCGGGCGCGGGCGCGGGTGCGGCTGCCTCCGGCTCGGGGGGCGCGGGGGCGGGCGCGGGCGCCTTGGCGGGCGCCCGTACGACGCCTACGGGGTCGAGGTGGTAGGAGGGCCGGACGGGCCGGGGGGCGGAGGTCAGGGGAGGACGGGTGGGAGTCAGGGCGCGCTGAACGGGCCGAGCGGTAGCGGGAGTTGAGGGATCCGCCGCCACGCTCGGACCCCGCTTGGCCGTTTCGCGTACGGGCATGACGGGGTGCGCCGGCTGCGGGGTGGTGGACCGCTGGACGGGGGCGGGCGCGGGGGCGTTCTGCGGTGTACGGGCTTCGGCGCTGGCGCTGCGCACGGGCATGTCGGGCTGCGGTGCGGGCGGGGTCGCCCGCTGTACGGCCGGGCCCGGGGCCGGAGCCGCCGAACTGCTGGATGCGGTCGCTGCGCTGGGCGCGGCCGACCGCTGCACGGCGGGCGCGGGCGAGGTGGCGGGGCGTACCGCTGGCGGGTTCGGCGTGGGCGGGACGGCTCGCTGAACGGCGTCAGCCGCGTTGGGCGCGGGCCGGGTCTCGGCGTGCGAGTCGCGTCGCTGTACTGAGGGGGTTGCGGTCGGCGGCGCCGGGCTGTGCGGTGCCGCAAGGGCGGCGCCGGGTGTGGTGGCCCGCTGTACGGCGGGGTCGGCCACCGGTACCTGTCGAGGTGTGGCAGCGCGCTGCACAGTCGGCGCGGCCGGGCTCGGCGGCGTCGCTGCGGGATGGTCCGCCGCGTCGGCGGACGGGGTAACTGCCCGCTGCACTACGGGAGTTGCGCCGACCGTGGGCCGCGTGGGCTCGGCTGCCGGGCTCTGCGGTGTCGCCGCAGCGCGCTGTACGGCGGGGGGTGTGCTGGTCGCCGAGCGCGGCGCCTCGGCGGGCCGGCCTGCCTGGTGCTGCGGCGAGGCCGTCGCCCGCTGGACCGGGAGTGCGGCCGGGGTGGCGGAGTGCGGTGCCGGGGCGGTGGTGCCGGTGGTGGGGTTGGCGGTCCGCTGTATGGCGGGGCCGGTGGTGGGTGCGGTGGGCGTCGCAGGCTTCGGCGCCGGAGCGCTGGGGGAAGCAACCTCGCGCTGTATCGGGGGAGTTGCGACGGGTGCCGGGCTCGTCGGCACGGCGGGGTTGACCGCCGGGCCCTGCGGCGATGCGGTGGCCCGCTGCACCGGGGCGGGGGTGCTCGGGCGCGGCGCTGCGGGGGTGGTGCCGGTGGTGGGGCTTTGTGAGGGCGTGGCGGTCCGCTGTATGGCGGGGCCGCTGGTGGGTGTTGCGGGCTTCGGCGTCGGAGCGCTGGGGGAAGCAACCTCGCGCTGTACCGGGGGAGTTGCGGCGGGTGCCGGGCTCGTCGGCACGGCGGGGTTGATCGCCGGGCCTTGCGAAGATGCGGTGGCCCGCTGCACCGGGGGTGCGGTGTGCGGCGCCGGGGCGGGGGCGGTGCCGGTCGCGGGGTTGGTGGTCCGCTGTATCGCGGGGCCAGTGTTGGACGCCGTGGACGCGCTGGGCGTCGAGGGCTTCGGCGCTGGTGCTACGGCGGGAGCAACTCCGCGCTCCACAGCGGGAGTTGTACCCGACGACGCCGGACCGGCCGACACGGCAGGCTCGGCCGCCGCCGGGCCCTGCGGAGATGCGGCGGCCCGCTGCACAGGCGGTGCGACCGGGGTCGCGGACCCGTGCCGGGGCGCGGCAGAACCCTGGTTGCCCGGAACGTGCGGCGCTGCCGCACCCGGACCCGGCGTGACGGCAGAGGTACCCGTGGAGCCGGGCGAAGACGTCGCGGCGCGCTGCACCGAAGGTGCCGACTCCGTACGGGAGTTGACCGCCGGGCCCTGCGGATCCGTGACGGCCCGCTGCACGGCGGCACTCGCGCTGGACGGAGTCGAGGCCGCCCCCTGAGCGGCAGCAGCGGACACACCAGACCCAGTCGGGGCGACCGGCGATGGCCCCGCATTCCGCACAGGAGCGACCGCCCGCTGCACCGAAGCGGGAGCGGCGGAACCCGGAGCAGGGCTCGCCCCCGTCCGGGATGCCGAAGCAGGAGCAGGAGTCGACCCCGCCCGCTGCACTGAAGCAGGAGCGGAGCCCGCAGCCGAATCGGACCCCGAAGCAGGAGCCGAACCGGAGGTAGGCGCTGACCCCGCCCGGGAAGCCGGAGCCGAACCGGAAACAGGACCCGGCACCGCCCGCTGCACCGAAGCCGGACCAGAACCCGAGCCGGAGCCCGGACCAGAACCCGAGCTCGGAAGTGACCCAGCCCCGAAAGCCGGAGTCGGGGCCGGGTCCGCTGCCTCGCCTCGCCTCCCGCCGGAGGAACCCGCCACCGGCAGGTGCAGCAATGGGGCGGACGGGCTCGGTGGGACCGGGGTCACGGCGTTGTGGAGGACGCCGTGGGGGGCCGTCGGGGAGACCGCGTGGGTCAGGGGGCGTACCACCGACAGGTCCTGGTGGGCGGCCAGGGTCGAGCCGAAGGCCGCTTCCGCGGTGAGGCGGGGGGCGGCCAGGGCACGCTGGATCGGGGGCGTGGCGGCCCAGCCGCCGTCACTCCGTACGGGAGGGGAGGCCGGAGCCGGAGCGGCCGGAGCCGCCGGGGCGGTCTCGGACGTCCGGCCACGCCGGCGCTTGAACAGGCCCATCCCCCGTCACCGCTCCCCTTCGCCTTGTTCCACCAGTGCCGCCACCCGCCGTACGTACGCCCGCCGGTCCGCATGCTCCAGGTCGAGGATGGAGTCCATGCCCCAGTGGAAGTGGTAGGCCAGGTACGCGGTCTCCTCCTCGATCCGGTCGGCCGCGTACGTCACGATTCCCCCAGGCGGCTCCCGGCCAGCTCGACCTCGAAGGACTCATTGCAGTGCGGGCAGGCCACGGCCGCCCGGGTGTGTCCCTCGGCGTTGATCTGCCGGTAGAAGTCCTGGAGGAAGGCCAGGTCGGAGGCGAACATGTTCTCCACCGTGCCGTCGTGGACATCGCCGAGGGTGCCGAGCCGGGTGATCACCCGGCCGAGCAGGACCACCGACAGGTACGCCGGGTTCTCGCGGACCCGTACGTCCCGCAGCGGCACCAGCTCGTCGCGGGCCGTGGCGAGCCGCATCGAACCGTGGCGGTGCACGGTGCCCGACTCGTCCACGTAACCGCGCGGCAGCTCGAACTCGAACTCGGTGCGCAGCGGCTCCCGCGCGGCCGACGGGGACTGGGCCTGGGCCTCGGCTCCCCCAACTCCAGGACCTTCGCGCCTCATTACTCGATGACCAGCTCTTCGAAGGTGATGGTGACCTGCTCGGTCATCGCCGAGGCGTCGCCGGCCTTGACCGAGCTGATCTCGACCTTGGTGCACCAGGCGTTGCGCAGGTGGTAGCGCTTCACCGGGTTCTCCTGGTAGTCCATCATGATGATGGAGGCGTTCTTGCGGGCCGAGCCCATGTTCCCGTCGATGGACTGCTTGATCCACTCGGAGAACGTGGACGAATGGGTGGCGCCGCGGGTCACCTGGCACTCACCGGCCTTCTTCACGCCGGGCAGCTTCTTGATGATCGGCTTGCCGGCCGAGGAGACCTGCTGGTACTCGATGACGTCCTGCTCCATCGAGAGGCTGCTGACTTCCTGCAGGTACTCGACCATGACACCGTCGATCTGCAGGCCGAAATTGTGGGTGGTGAGGGCATCACCGGGCTGAAGCGACATGCTGGGTTACTCCTGTTCGTACGAAATCGGCCTAGGGGATGGGGAGTCGGGGCCTTCTACTCCTCCAGCTCGCCGCCGCCGCCCGAGAACTGGGCCAGGCGGAACACGACGAACTCGGCGGGCTTGACGGGCGCGATGCCGATCTCGCAGACGACGCGGCCGAGGTCGACGGACTCGACCGGGTTGGTCTCCTCGTCGCACTTCACGTAGAAGGCGTCCTCGGGGCGCTGGCCGAACAGGGCGCCGTTGCGCCACTCGTTGACCAGGAACGCCGAGATGTTGCGGCGGATGCGGGCCCACAGCGCCTGGTCGTTCGGCTCGAACACCACCCACTGGGTGCCGATCAGGATCGACTCCTCCAGGTAGTTGAAGTAGCGGCGAACGTTCAGGTAGCGCCAGGCCGGGTCGGAGGCGAGGGTGCGGGCGCCCCAGACGCGGATGCCGCGGCCCGGGAAGGCGCGGATGCAGTTGACGCCGACGGGGTTCAGCAGGTCCTGCTCGCCGCGGGTGATCTGGAGCTCCAGGTCCACCGCGCCGCGCACGATCTCGTTGGCGGGGGCCTTGTGCACACCGCGCTCGGAGTCGTTGCGGGCCCAGATGCCGGACATGTGGCCGGACGGCGGCACGACCTTGGTCTGGCCGCTGGACGGGTCGAAGACCTTGACCCAGGGGTAGTACAGGGCGGCGTACCGGGAGTCGTAACCGGCCACCTCCATGCGCCACTTGCGGATGTCGCGGGCGTTGAGTCCGGGCGGCGGGTCCAGGACGGCCATCCGGTCGCCCATCAGCTCGCAGTGCGCGACCAGGCCGAGCTGGACGGCCTTGACCTGCTCCAGGTCGATCAGGCCCTGCTGGTAGATGGCCATCAGGTCGGGCACCGCGACCATGTTGATCTCGTCGAGGGCCTCCAGGCCGCCGAAGCCGGTGCGGTCGGCGGAGTCACCGATGAACTGGCCGGATTCGATCCGCGCGACCGTGCCGCCGGTGGCGGCCGGGGCGGGAGCGGCGACGGGCGGCGCGAGGGTGACGGCCTGGGCCTCGGGGCGGGTCAGCTGGCCGCCCGCGACGGCCTCTTCGAGGGTGATCGTCTTCGAGCGCTGCTTGACCTGCGTGACGACGAAGTTGCGGGCCGACTTCTTGGCGCTGACGTCGAAGTTCTCGACGATGGTGTCGCCGTCCTTGACGACCAGCTTGAAGCGGTCGGCGTCCTTCTCGCCCTCGGCGTCCTGCACCTCGACGGTGAGCGCGCCGCCGTTCGTGCCCGCCGCGATGGCGGCCACCTTGAACGCGCCGAGCGCGACGGACTCGCCGGCGGTGATCGCCTGGGGAGCCGAGGCCGCGGCGGAGGTCTGCGGTGCCGCCTGCGCCGTGCCGGTGTCGGCGCCGCCGACGCGCACGACGTAGGCCGCCGTACCGCCGTTGTTGAAGAAGCCGTAGACGGAGTGCGCCAGGTAGTACCCGTCCGTGAACTCCCCGAACTCGGCGACGTACTGGGACCAGTTGGTCACCAGCGTCGGCTCGTTCAGCGGCCCGACGGGAGCGAGCCCGACGAAGGCGGCGACGGAGGTGCCGACCCCCTCGATGGGGCGGGATCCGCTGGCGACTTCCTCGACGTAGACGCCGGGGGAGAGGTAGTTGGGCACGGTCGGGGTCTCCTCGTGAAGGTGGGGTGGTACGAGCCGGGACGGCCCGGCCGCCTGGCCGGGTCCGCTACGGGTGGTCGAGGGCGCTGCCGCCCCACGTGGCGGGCACCGCCGCGCTGCCCGCGGTGCGCTGGACGGCTGCCGCGACGGAGAGGGTCGGCTCGGTCGCGTCGACCGGGGCGTGCTGGGTACGGTCCGGCAGTCGCGGGCGGTGAGTGCCCCGTGCGGCCTGCTGGTCCTGCGCACGCATGTGGTTCCCGTTCCCCCGAGTCGCCGTGACGGCCAATGTCCCGCCCAGCCTCGCTGGCGCGGGCGGGCGGCGGGAGGGGAGAAGGTGCGGGGGCGAGGGCAGCCGGGGTTGCCCGTCCGGTCACTCGGGCGGGTGGGCGCGGGCAGCGCGAAGCGTCGGCGACCCGGGGCGTCCGGGGGCCGGGGACCGCGGGCGTACGGTCAGCGGTCGTCCTCGTCCGGCGTCACCGGCACGGGAGCGGGCGGGGAGCAGGGACGGCCGGTGCTCAGCCGGTTGGCCTCGCGGACCTTCTCCATCAGCTCCTCCCTGCGCCTGGCGTCCTCGGCCGCCTGCTGTTCCGTACTGTCACCCATGGCGCGCACCCCCTCAGAGCCACTGCCTGCGGTCCGTGATCGTGCGGTAGCTGTCCGTACGTCAAGCAGCGTGCTCCCCGGAGCACCGGCCTGGCCAGTGGGCGCGACTTTCCGATGCCTTTTGCCTACGTGTTCGAACTCCCCCGGCCGGTCGGGCCCGCGGCCTGGTCCGCCGGGCGGGACACCCGCAGCGTCAGCGGGTTGTTGAAGTACCCCGAGGCCGCCTGCTGCTCGTGGAAGCTCTCGCCGGGGCCGCCGCCGTAGACGCGGAAGAACCAGGAGCGGCAGGTGTGGTCCTCGAAGTCCTGCTGCAACTGGAGGCGGGGTTTGCCCAAGACCTGCCTGACCTCGTCGTCCTTGACCAACGCGGCGAGCACCTGGTCGAACTTCGTCTTGAACGCCTGCGGGTCGTCGCTCTCCAGGAGCGGTTTGAGCCGACTGAACAACCGGCCCTCGTTGGCCCGCTTGCGCAGCAGTTCGTACAGCTCGGAGCGGGCCTTCGCGTCGAACTCGTTGCGGGCGTAGTTCTCCAGCGTCACCTGGCAGGTGCCGTCGAGGGACCGCGCGACGACGGCCGCGAAGTGGTAGCCCCACACGTTGTCGCCGCGGTCGGTGGCGGGCGCCACGGAGTGGTCGAGGCCGTCCTCGGCCAGCATGCTGAAGATCGCGAAGCCCTCGCCGGGGCCGGGGGAGGCGTACTTGTTGATGCCGAGGCGGGCCTCGGTGGCGTCCCGGCCGCCGTCTCGGGTGGCCTCGCCGTAGGACCGGCCGAGGTCTCCGGCCGGGGCCGGGCCGCTGTCCGCCGCGGTGAGTGCGCCCGCCACGCCGAGCGTGGAGTCCGTGTCGCCCGCGACGGCGTGCGCGACCCGGTTCGCGCGGGCGTCGCTGTCGGAGCCCGGGGTGAGCAGGAAGTTCCCGGCGCCGCCGCCGAGCACCGCCGAGGCGCGCTTGGCGTGCTGGGAGCCGATCAGGCTGCACGCGAGCGAGATGCAGGTGGAGCGCAACAGGGAGACGAACGGCCCGAGTTGGCTCTCGGCGGGCGCGTCCACGACGACGGCCGGCTGCACCCGCAGCAGCCGGTGCCCGCCGATGCCGATGCTGCGGCTGCCGGTGACGAGCTCCACGCTGCTTCCGGCGCCGCGCAGCGCCGCGTTGGCGGTGTCCACGACGGCCTGCACCGCGTAGAACTCCTTGGGCTCGTCCACGCCGTGGACGGCCAGGGTGCCGTCGTCGGCCACCCGCAGCGGGGCGTCGGCGGGGTCGACCTTGACGTGTTCGTAGCGCAGCCGCTCCCTGATGTCGCGCGGTTCGCCGCCGCCGCCCATCGCGACCTTCGGCTCCGGGGCCTGCGCGACGAAGTACGGTACGCGGTCGTCCTGTTGGGGCTCGGCGTCGTAGCTGCCGCCCGCGTGGGTGCTGATCCGCTGCACGGGCGCGGGCGGGTGGGACCGGGACGCGGCGGGGCCGAGCAGCCGGGCGAGCGCCGCGTTGCCCGCGGTGCGCTGGAGGTCCGCGATGGCCGAACCGCGCCGCAGCGGGGGCCGGGCGTTCGGTCCCTCGCCGCGCGGATCGGCCGGTTTCTGTTCCTTGGCCCGCACGTGTCCGGACTCCCCTCGGTGACTGCCTCGCGATTCTTCGGCCGCCTACGAGGGAACGCACGAGGCGCCCGGACCGTCTTGGGGGCAGGGAGTTTGCCCTTTCGCCCGGTTACTCACGGGATGGAGGGCCAGTTCAAGCCAACTCCATGGGGGATACACGGGGTGATGGGGGCCGTCGGGCGCTCCTGACGTAGCGTTTCGGTGGACCGGACGAACAGGATCCGTGGGCCGGAAGGGCAAACGTCGGGGGACGAGTCGGCCGGGCGAGGGAGAGGCAGCGGCGCGTGGCGGAATCCGGCGGAACGGGCGAGAGCGGCATAGCCGGGGGAGTGCGGTTCCGCATGCTCGGGCCCGTCGAGGGTGAACTCGGCGGCACGGCACTGGCGTTGGGCCCGCCCCAGCAGCGGGCCCTGCTCGCCGTACTGCTGCTGCGCGAGGGCCGGCCGGTCTCCATGCCGGAGCTGCTCGACGCGATCTGGGGGGAGCGGCTGCCCCCGCGCGGAGTGGGCACCCTGCGCACCTACGTATCGAGACTGCGCACCCTGCTGGAGCCCGGCAGGCCCGCGCGCACCCCGGCCAGGCTCCTGGTGTCGGCCGACGACGGCTATGCGCTGCGGGTGCCGTCCGCCGCGCTGGACACCACGGTCTTCGAGGCCCGCCTCGCCGAGGCCGCGCGGCTGCGCGGCGCGGGCGACACCGCCGCCGCCCACCGCGAACTGGCCGGAGCGCTCGCCCTGTGGGGCGGCACCCCGCTCTCGGGCCTGCCCGGTCCGCACGCGGAGCGCCAGCGCGACCGGCTGACCGAACTGTGGCTCTCGGCCCGCGAGGACCACTTCCACTGCGCGCTCGCCCTGGACCGCCACGCCGCGACGATCGCCCCGCTGGGCGCGTTCGCCGCCGAACACCCGCTGCGCGAACGCGCCCAGGCACTGCTGATGCTGGCCCTGCACCGGGTGGGCCGCCAGGCGGACGCGTTCGCGGTGTACGAGACGACCCGCCGCACCCTGGACACCGAACTGGGCGTCCCCCCGGGCCCCGAACTCACCGCCCTGCACACCCGGTTGCTGTCCCGGCCGCTGGAAGCCCCGGTCACGCAGAAACCCCCCGTCGTGGGCAATCGCTCCGCCCCCGTTGTGGGCAATCGTTCCGCAGGGCGATCGGGGTCTCCCCTGGTCGAGCGAAGCCGAGACCTCGGGGAAGGGTGGGCACAACGAACCCCCGCAGTCGGAACCCCGGTTACCGCTCCGCCCGCCCCCGCCGAGCCGGAACCCACCAACCCCGTCCCCTCCCAACTCCCCCCGGACATCCAGGACTTCACCGGCCGCGCCCCCCTGCTCGCCGAGGTGACCGCCACCCTCCAAGAGGCCTCGAACGGCCAGGCGGTAGGCCTGGCCGTACTCACCGGCCTGGCCGGAGTGGGCAAGAGCGCCCTGGCCGTACACGCCGCCCACCGCATGCGCGCCGCGTTCCCCGACGGACAGCTGTACGTCGACCTCCGAGGACACGACCCCGAGCCCGCCGACAGCGCCGCCGTCCTCACCCAGCTGCTCCGCTCACTGGGCGTCCCCGAGGCCGCCGTCCCCGAGGACGCCGGGCAGCGGGCGGCGCTGTACCGCTCGCTGCTCGCCGGCCGGCGCGTGCTCGTGCTGCTCGACGCCGCGCACGACACCGCGCAGATCCGCCCGCTGCTCCCCGGCACCCCGGGCAGCGCGGTCCTCGTCACCAGCCGTACGCGCATCGTGGGCCTGCCCGGGGCGCGGCTCGTGGACGTCGAGGCGCCGGCCGAGCCGGACGCCCTGGACATGCTGGCAGCGATCGCGGGCGCCGGGCGGGTGCGCTCCGAGCCGGACGCGGCCCGTCAACTGGTCGCCGCCTGCGGCCGGTTGCCGCTCGCCGTGCGCATCGCGGCGAGCCGGCTGGTCGCCCGCCCCGACTGGGCGGTGGCCGATCTGGTGACCAGGCTGCGCAGCGAGCGCCGCCGTCTGGACGAGCTGGAGGCCGACGGGCTCGGCGTGGACGCCGCCTTCCGGCTCAGCTACGAAGGGCTCGACGCCCCGGCCGCGCGCGCCTTCCGCCTCGCGGCCGCCGCCGATGTGCCGGTCTTCGGCCGGGACACCACGGCCGCGCTGCTCGGCGTGGACGAGTACGCCGCCGAGGACGCGCTGGAGGCGCTCGTCGACGCCGGTCTCATCGAGGCGTACGGAGTGGACCGCTACCGCTTCCACGACCTGGTGCGGATCTTCGCTCGGCGCATGCTGGAGCGTTCGCCCAACGCCGCCGAACGGCCCGCCGCCCAGCGCAGGCTCCTCGACCATGTGCTCGCCGGGATGCGCAACACCCTGCGCTGCCTGCGTCCGCTCAGCGGCGTACCCGATCTGCTGCACGAGCCGCAGGCGCCCGGCTTCCGGCCGGCCGGGGCCGAGGACGCCCGGCTCTGGCTCCAGGAGTCGCACGAGCTGATCCGGGCCACCGTCGAGCAGGCGCTGGGCAAGGGCCCCTGGGAGGACCTGGGCGAGCAGGCGCTGCGGCCCGCCGTCGACCTCCTCACCGGCTGGGCCCAGCTGATCCTCGGCACCGCCCGCCGCCGCGAACTCCAGGGCCCGGCCCGCCTAGCCCTGTCGGCGGCGCACTGCCACGGCGACGCCCGCTCCGCCGGCCGGGCGCTGCGCCTGATCGCGGTCGTACCGCAGCAGGGCGCCGACACCTACCCGCGCATGGAGCGCACCCTGCGCCAGGCGCTCAGGTACGCGACGCTCGCGGGCGACCCGCTCGCCGAGTCGGAGGCCGCGCACGAACTCGCCATGATCCTGGGCGTGATGGGTCGGCCCGCCGAAGCGCTCCCCCTCTTCGAGCAGGCCTACGCCCGCTTCACCGAGCTGAACAGCCCCGGCGACGCGGTGCGCGTCCTCGCCCATGTCGTACGCACCCACATGCTGCTCGGCCAGAAGGAGCGCGCCGAGGCCGCGGCCGATGAAGTACTGCGCAGAGCACGGGAGTTGGGGGACCGGGGTACGCTCGGGCATGTGCTGTACCAGATCGGCTGCGCGCTGCTCGTCGGCGGCCGGCCGGTGCGGGCGGCCGCCCATCTGCGGGAGTCGCGCCAGCACCACCAGTGGAGCGGCGACCTGCGCTGGGAGGCGCTCGCCTGGGCGCGGCTCGCGCACTGCGCGCTGGCCCGGGAGCGGCCCAGCGAGGCCGCGGCCTGTGCGACGCAGGCCCTGTCCATCGAGGGCGACCTCGGTGACCCGTTCTGCCGGGGGCTCGCGCTCGCGGCGCGCGGCCGGGCCCTGCTCGCGCTCGGCGAGACCCCGGCGCTGTCCGCGCTGGCCTCGCTGCGCACCGCGCACCGGCTGCTCAGCGCCCGCGGCGCGGCGGAGGCCGACGAGCTGACCTCGCTGCCGTGGACCGGCCCGGCCACGGTGCCCCGGCAGTCGACTGCCCCCTCGGGCAGCCAAGTCGGCGGGGCCGCGAGTGCAGCCAGGGCTGCCCTCTGACAGAGCCTTTCGGGCAGGGGGGCGCTCGGCGCGCCCCCTAGCCTTTTCCTCATGACCATGTGGACGTCTCTGGACCCGGCCGCCGTCGCCGTCGATCCCGGTGGGCGGGCCACCGCGCGGCTGAGGGTACGGAACACCGGCGACACGGTCGAGGAATACCGCCTCTCGGTTGTCGGCACTCCCTCGGGCTGGGCCCGGGTGGAGCCCGACACCCTGCGCCTCTACCCCGGCAGCGAGGGCACCGCGGAGATCTCCTTCGCGCCGCCCCGCTCCTCCGACGCCCTGGCGGGCCCGGCCCCGTACGGCGTCCGCGTGGAGCCCCGCGAGCACCCCGAGCTGCGGGACGTCCTTGAGGGGCAGGTCACCGTCGCGCCCTTCACCGAGGTGCGCGCCGAACTGCTGCCGCCGAGCCTGGTCGGCCGGTTCCGCGGGCGGGCCGCGGTCGCCGTCGACAACCTCGGCAACACCCCGCTCACGGCCTCGCTGACCGTACGCGACGAGGCCAACCGGCTCACCTACGAGATGGCGCCGAACTCGGTCCAAGTCGCCCCCGGCCGGGCCGCGTTCGCGAAAGTGGTCATCCGGCCGCAGCAGGTCCGCTGGACCGGCACCGCCGAACAGCACCGCCTGACCCTGGCGGTGCGCCGCTCCGGCGACGACACCGGCCTTGAGCTCGGCGGCACCTTCGACCAGCGTCCGGTGCTGCCGCGCTGGCTGCTCGCCACGGGCAGCCTGCTGGTGGCGGCCGCGGTCGCGTTCGCGGTGATGTGGATGGGCTTCCAGCCGAAGATCAACACCGCGACGGGCGAGACGCAGCCCGGGGCCAGCGCGCAGCCGGTGCCGCAGGGCGCCGAGTCCCCGCTGCCGGCTGCCCCCTCGTCCCCGGCCTCACCGCCGGCGGGCGCCCCGAACCCGGCCGGTGGCGGCACGAGCGGCGGTGGCGGTGGCGGAGGCGGCGGCGACAACAGCTCCGCGCCCGGCGACGGCCCGCCGGTGATCCCCGCGGCACCCAAGCCGCCGCCCGCGCCGAAGGCGAACGCCAAGTCGGGCCCGCCCTGGCAGATGGGCTACCGGCCGGACGAGATCGTCACCTTCGCGCAGTACCGCCTGGCCACGCTCAAGAACGTCTGCTCGCTGCAGCCCGGCTGGACCGCCGGAGTCATCGACAAGCTCACCGACACCTCGCTGCGCTGCTACCAGGAGCACGTCATGCGGGACCAGAGGAGCAGCCGCGAACTGACGAAGACCGACCCGGCCGGCACGCTCGGCCGGGCCACCCTCGCCTCGCTGTGGGCGCAGGGCATCCGGCCGGACGATGTGAAGAGCGGCGCGAAGAACTACAAGGTGACACAGCTGACCGCGTCGTTCTGGTGGGCCTCGCAGGCCGTCATCTCGAACGAGGACCTGAACCGCGACCGCATGTATGCCCGCAGCGGCATCGCCTACTTCCAGAGTGGCGAGCAGAACGCCCAGGTGTCGGTGTCGGACGACCAGCTCAAGGGCTGGATCAAGCAGTACCAGCAGGAGGTCGGCCTCCCGGCGACCGGCACGGCCGACTCGGCGACGATCGGCAAGCTGGTCGGCGGTTCGGTCAACGGGCCCGGCCGGTCGGGCCGTTAGCGCGGACGTTAGCGGGCGTTAGGCACCGGCCGCGCCCGCCCCGCCCCCACAGACTCCCGGGCGGCTGTTCCCCCACAGCCGTCCGGGGCAGGCCTCCCGGTGACCCCGGGACCGGCCACCGGCCGACCGCGGCCCCGGCCACCCCGGGACCGCGGATCCGGCCGACGGGGCCCCGGCACCCCGGGCCCCGGCCGCTCAAGCGTCCGGACGGTCGTCCCCCGCGACCGTCCGGATCCGGCCACCGCGCACCACTCGGGCCATGGGAGCGTGGCCGTCAGGGCACCCACCACTGCCCTCGGAACTGCCCTTTGCGGCGATGCCCCTGCCCCTGCCGCCCCACTTGACTCATGGGGTGAGTATGTGGACATCTCTGGAACCCCCCGCGACCACCGTCGCCCCCGGGGAGAGCACCGTCGTACGGCTGCGGGTGCGCAATACGGGGGACACCGTCGAGGAGTACCGGCTCTCGCCGGCCGGGGAGGCCGCCGGATGGGCGTCGGTGGAACCGGCCGTGCTGCGGATCTACCCCGGGGCGGAGGGCACCGCAGAGATCACCATCGCGCCGCCGCGCACCCCGGACGCCGTGGCGGGCCCGGTCCCGTTCGGCATCCGCGTCGAACCGCGCGAACACCCCGACGCCTCCGATGTCGCCGAGGGCCGCCTCACCATCGGCCCGTTCACCGAACTCCGCGCCGAGCTGGTGCCGCGCACCGTACGGGGCCGTCGGCGCGCCCGGGGCCGGGTCGCGATCGACAACCTCGGCAACCAGCCGCTGACCGCCTCCTTCTCCACCCGGGACAACGGCGACGCGTTCGACGTCGACGCCAACCCCGGCGCGGTCCAGGTGGCCCCGGGCCGGGCCGGATTCGCCGAGGTCGAGATCACCGCGACCAAGGTCAGCTGGTTCGGCACCTCGCGCGAACGCCCCTTCACCGTGCAGGTGGCGCGGGCCGGCGTGCCCGCCCCCGAGGAACTGCGCGGCACCTATGTGCAGACCTCGGTGTTCCCGCGCTGGCTCCTCGCGGTGGGTTCGCTCCTGCTGGCGCTCGCCGTGGCGTTCGCGCTGCTCTGGTTCAAGCAGGCCCCGTCGGTGACGAGCCAGGCCACCGAGAAGGCGCCCTCCAAGGAGGAGCCGCTGCCGCAGGGCGCCAAGAGCCCGCTGCCGTCCGCCCCGTCGGCCTCGCCGTCCGGCCAGCCCAAGGGCCCCGACGCCCCGCCCGCGCCGCCGAACCCCGCACCCAAGCCGAACCCTCCCGGCGGCGGCAGCACGGGTGGCGGTGGCGGCGGGGACGGCCCGAAGCCGCCGAAGTACGACCCGAACAAGAAGGTGCGGATCCAGTCCGGGCTCGGGCTGTTCCTGACGACGGCCACCGACCAGAAGCCGGAGGGCCGGTACGTCTACAGTGCGCCCGACACCCATGGCCAGCCGCCCTGGGACCAGTTCTGGGCCGTCCATCCGCTGCCGAACAACGAGTTCGCCTTCACCTCGTCGTCCGAGACGTGGGCCGTCGCGGACAAGACCAGGGAGGGCAACCAGATCCAGATGTGGGGCGCCTCCGGCGGCCTGCCGAGCCTGACCGACGGGTCGATGACCAGCAACCAGAAGTGGGCGATCCAGCCGATCGACGGCAGTGACGGCTACGTGCGCCTGGTGAGCCGGGACGTCGTCTGGTGCCTGTCCGACCTGTCGCCGAACGACAAGGCCCACCTCCAGGTCGCCGAGGTCCGCCCCTGCGGGGCCCTGCCCGCCGACCAGCAGCGCTGGAAGATCGTGCCGTAGCCGGTCGGTGCCGGGGTGCCCGCAAGGGCACCCCGCCGGGGGCGCGGGGAACTGCGCGACCGGCTACGCACGGTCCGCCGTCGCACACCCGCCCCCCTGCGGGGCTACGGGGCCCAGGCCGTGCCCACTCCCGGCACGAGCCGCCCCGACTTCACGTACTCCCGCCGCGCCCCGGTGCGCACGTCCTCGGCCGTCACCGGAGAACCCCGGTCGGCCGCGAGATACCCCGCCGTCACCGCCGCGGAGCGGACCGCCCCGCCCGCCAGCTCGAACTCCTTGGCGCAGGCGTCGAGTTCGGCCCCGAGACCGTCCTCCTGCGGCACCCCGGCCAGGGCGCCGCGCCACAGGGCGGCCCGCAGTTCCACGTCGGGGAACGGGAAGTCCACCACCAGGTCGAGCCGCCGGGTGAAGGCCTCGTCGATGTTGGCCCGCAGGTTGGTGGTCAGGACCGCGATGCCGTCGAAGGCTTCGAGGCGCTGGAGCAGATAGGCGCTCTCCAGGTTGGCGTACCGGTCGTGCGAGCTCTTGACCTCGGAGCGCTTGCCGAACACGGCGTCCGCCTCGTCGAAGAGCAGCACCGAGTCGGTCCGGTCGGCCTCCGAGAAGATCCGCTCCAGGTTCTTCTCGGTCTCGCCGACGTACTTGTCCACGACGGACGACAGGTCCACCACGTACAGGTCGAGACCGAGCTCGCCCGCGACGACCTCCGCCGCGAGGGTCTTGCCGGTGCCGGAGTCCCCCGCGAACAGCGCGACGACGCCGCGCCCGCGCCCGCCGCCGGTGCGCAGCCGCCACTCGCCGAGCACCCTGTCCCGGTGCCGGGCCCGCCCGGCCAGCTCGTGCAGCAGCGCGAGCGGCTCCTCGGGCAGCACCAGGTCACCGAACCCGACGGCGGGCCGCACCCGTCGCGCGTGCTTGTCGAGCAGCGGCGCCGACAGCAGCCGCGCGCTCTTCTGTACGTGGCCGAGACCGACCGGCGTCCCTTCGAAACCGGCCAGGGCCAGCGCCCCCCGGGCGGCCCGCCGCACCTGCCCGGCGCCGAGCCGGTAGGGCCCGACCGCCTCCGCCAAATCACCTTCGTAGGAGGGTAGTTCCTCGGTCCAGGCGGCCAGCGGGTCGGTCTCGACTGCCGTGTCCTCCAGGGCGAGGAGCCCCGCGTCCGGCGCCCAGCCGGGGTCGTACGGCTCGGTCCCCGCGAACACCACGGTGACGTCCCCCGCTGCCAACTCCCGTATGAACGGCCCGGGTTGTTCCTGCGGCAGTTCCACCACCACCGCGCAGCCGGAGCCGCGCAGCCGGGCCTCGCGCAGCAGGGCGCGGCCGGTCGCCGGGTCGGCCTTCTCGGGGCGGTGGCGCAGCACGGAGCGCCCGGCGCCGCGCAGGGCCGCGGTCACGGCGTCCGCGCCGCTGCCCGCCCTGCGCTCGCGCAGATGGACGGCGACGGGACGCGGCGAGCGGGCAATCCGCGCCGCGAGCCCCTCGGCGGGGGCACTGCCGCCGGGGGCGAGCAACTCGACGCGGGCGTCGCCCAGTTGGCCGTCCAGGGTGTCATCGCCCAGGAGGTGGGCGACCACCCGTTCCGGGACCCGCAGGGCCCGGCCCGGCAGCGGCCGGTCCTCGTCCTCCACGACGATCAGACCCGCACCGATCAGCGGCGCCGCCGGGTGGAGCCGGCCGCGGGCGACCGGGTCGTAGGGTCCGGTCCCGGCGAGTTCCAGGGCGAGGGCGACCGAGGCGCGGCGCCGGCCCACGTCGTCGTTGAGGTAGCCGTAGAGCGGCTCGAAGCGCCGGTCCACGTCGGGGGCGAGCGCCGTGAGGAGGATCAGTTCGTCGAGCGCGGTGAGGCCGAAGCCGGCCGCCGCCTCGTGCAGGCGGTCCCCGGGCTCGGGCGTGAACGGGGCGTCGGGCGCCGGAAGTTCGGGGACCGGGGCGTTCGCCAGACGGGTGGCGGACTCCGCCGACACGTACAGCCCGCGCAACGGGTCGCCGGCCGTCGGGTCGTCGGCGGAGCGGGCCGCCACCAGCGTGGCGACCGAGGTCCGCAGGCGTTCGAGGCGGCGCAGCAGGGCGGGGGCGGCCTCGTTCACTTGGCGCCGCCCCGCGTGGTGCGCGTCATCCGGGGCCGCGAGTCGTTCGGCACGCCGTCCCGGCCGGACACGGTGACCACCGCGCCCTCGGTGACCGGCGGTGCCACCTCGTACACCGGGGTGACCGGGAACGGCGTGGTGATCACCACGTCGAGCGAGGGCTTGAGCTCGCCGCCGAGCGCCGACCAGATGTCGGCAAGCGAACGCGATTCGGCGGGCGGCACCGCGACCGTGAGCGGAATCGTCGCCTTGTACGCGTCGAGCGCCTTCGGCACGGACTCCTCGGGCAGCATCTCGTGCGGCAGCAGACACGCCAACGCGCCGGAAAGCAGCCGGTGTTCGTCCTCGGGGCGGCTGGTCCACGCGGTGAGGAGGTAGGAGAGCCGGTACCAGCGGGGCGGCTGACGCCTGCGCAGCACGATGCCGTTGGCGTCCCGCTCCGCGTACGCGCCGCGCTCGCGGCGGGCCACGTCCTCGCGGATGTCGTACAGATAGGCGTTGAGGGTGGGCGTGTTGCGGCGCGCCGCCCAGTCGCGGGTGGGCGCCTCGAAGACGACGTCCCCCGTTCCCTCGGGCAGCGCCCCGCCGCGCAGGATGCGCCGCAGCGCCTCGTCGATTTCGTGGATCATTGAGCCAATTTCCCGAGTCCCGGACACCGGCCGAAAACAGACGGTCGCGGCGGCGATGTGAGCGGTTGGAGCCGTGTCGGCTGGGGGGTGCCCGCCGGGCATCCCCTAGATGTAGCCCTCGCGCAGGGCGTAGGCGACGGCGTGCGCGCGGTTGGTGAGCTGCAACCGCGTCATGAGGGCGTGCAGGATGTTCTTGACGGTGCGCTCCGAGTAGGCGAGCTTCTCGGAGATCTGCCGGGTGTCCAGGCCCTCGGCGACGAGCCGCAGCACGTCCACCTCGCGCGGCGCCATCCCGAAGAGCGGCGCGGACGACGCGGACCCGGTGGACGAGGTGGTCTCCGAGCGGCGCAGCCGCCCGACCTGCACGAGCAGCCGGCTGATCAGGTCCGGCGGCAGCTCGCCCTCGCCGCGCGCCGCACTGTGCACGGCCTTCAACAGCCGCTGCTCGGTGGCCTGGTGGCGCCACAGTATGGCCCGTACGCCGTACTCGACCACGGTCAGCAGATCCGGCTCGCGCAGCTCGCGGGCGATGAGCACCACGCGCTGCTCGCCGCCGCGCACGACCCGGCGCAGCTCGGCGGAGGCCGTGTCGTCCACCTGGTCGACGAGCATGACGGCGACGGCGGGGTCGGCCGGGCGGCCGTCCGTCTCGCGGGGCTCGCGGGTGTCGCGCAGGACTTCCACGGTCGGCTGGTGCTGCAGATGACTGATGACTCCGGCCCGGCTCAGCGGATCGGAGGCGTGAACGGTCACCGTGACACGATTCGCGAGCAATGGCATTCCCTGTCCCTTCTCCCACCCCGTGCGTACCCAACTGGCACAGAGTGGGGCGGCCCGATCAACAGCGAATCAACAACCGTTGAATGGGGCACCAAACTGGCCAAGATCGAGCAGAAGGTGAAGGGCGCAGGGACGCGGGGCCCGGGATCGTCCGACCCCGGGCCCCGCGAAATCCGTACGACAGCCGCTGCGGCAGCCGCCGCACCAGCCGCTTACGCGGGCTTCTCCTCAAGGCGCGGGAAGAGCACCGCGCCCTTGGTGACCTTCGCCCCCGGGGCCAGCAGGCCCCAGGCGCCCGCGTCCTGGACGCGCTGGCCGTCGAGCGCGCCGAGCGAGGCCTCGGCGCCCAGCGAGTCCCACAGCTGGTGCGAGGTGTCCGGCATCACCGCGTTGAGCAGCACCGCGACCCCGCGCAGCGACTCGGCCGCCGTGTACAGGATCGTCGCCAGCCGGGCCCGGCCCTCGGCGGATTCGTCCTTGGCGACCTTCCACGGCTCCTGCTCCGTCAGATAGCCGTTGACCTGCTTCACGAACTCGAAGACCGCCAGGATGCCGCCCTGGAAGTCGAGTTCGTCACCGATGCGCCGGTCGGCCTCGGCGGCCGCCTTCGCCAGACCGTCCTGAACGGCCTTCTCGGCGTCGCCGTCGTCCGTCGCGGCGGGCAGCTCGCCGCCGAAGTACTTGCCGACCATCGCCGCGAGGCGGGACGCCAAGTTGCCGTAGTCGTTGGCGAGTTCGGAGGTGTACCGGGCGGTGAAGTCCTCCCAGGAGAACGAGCCGTCCTGGCCGAAGGCGATCGCGCGCAGGAAGTACCAGCGGTAGGCGTCCACGCCGAAGTGCGAGGTGAGGTCCTGCGGCTTGATGCCGGTCAGATTGGACTTCGACATCTTCTCGCCGCCGACCATCAGCCAGCCGTTGGCGGCCACCTTCCCCGGCACCGGCAGCCCGTTGGCCATCAGCATCGCGGGCCAGATGATCGCGTGGAAGCGCAGGATGTCCTTGCCGACGAGGTGCACATCGGCGGGGAAGACCTCGTCGAACCGGGCCTGGTCGGCGCCGTACCCGACGGCCGTCGCGTAGTTGAGCAGCGCGTCCACCCACACGTAGATGACGTGCTGGGGGTCCCACGGCACCGGCACGCCCCAGTCGAACGTCGACCGCGAGATCGACAGGTCCTGAAGCCCCTGCCGCACGAAGTTCAGCACCTCGTTGCGGGCCGACTCGGGCTGGATGAACCCGGGGTTCGCCTCGTAGAACTCAAGGAGCCTCGGACCGTACTCGCTCAGCTTGAAGAAGTAGTTCTCCTCCTTGAGGAGTTCCACCGGCTTCTTGTGGATGGCGCACAGCTCGGTGCCGTCCTCGGCCCTGATGAGGTCGCCGGGGAGCTTGTACTCCTCGCAGCCCACGCAGTACGGGCCCTCGTAGCCGCCCTTGTAGATCTCGCCCTTGTCGTACAGGTCCTGCACGAACTCCTGCACCCGGTCGGTGTGCCGCTTCTCGGTGGTGCGGATGAAGTCGTCGTTGGCGATGCCCAGGTGCTCCCAGAGCGGCTGCCACGCCTCGCCCACCAGCTTGTCGCACCACTCCTGCGGGGTGACGCCGTTCGCCTCGGCCGTACGCATGATCTTCTGGCCGTGCTCGTCGGTGCCCGTGAGGTACCACACCTTCTCGCCGCGCTGCCGGTGCCAGCGCGTGAGCACATCACCGGCGACGGTGGTGTAGGCGTGGCCCAGGTGCGGGGCGTCGTTGACGTAGTAGATGGGCGTCGAAACGTAGTACGTCGGCGAAGGCATGCGCGGAATCC
Source organism: Streptomyces sp. NPDC094147 (assembly GCF_044764265.1). Classification (NCBI taxonomy): domain Bacteria; kingdom Bacillati; phylum Actinomycetota; class Actinomycetes; order Kitasatosporales; family Streptomycetaceae; genus Streptomyces; species Streptomyces sp. NPDC094147. Next base: position 58,379 of record NZ_JBIWHT010000016.1, read on the forward strand.
TATCGGCCGACGGGGGCCCGGCCGCCCGGGATGTCCGGATGGTGGGCGGCGGCGGAGAGGTTTGCGAAACACCCGTTGCCGTAGCAAGGACGCATCCTGGGAGAGAAGGGGGCACGTGCACACGAAGGACGAAACGATGCGGGTACTGGTCGCCGAGGACGAGGAGGTCCTCGCGGAGCTGGTCGCCACCGGCCTGCGCCGGGCCGGCTTCGCCGTGGACACCGTCTACAGCGGGGACGCCGCCCTCGCCTACCTGGGGCTGCACGACTACGACGTGGTGGTGCTCGACCGCGACCTGCCCCGCGTGCACGGCGACGAGGTGGCCCGCCGCCTGGTCGCCGACGCCTCCCGCACCCGCATCCTCATGCTGACCGCCTCCGCGTCCATGGAGGACCGCGTCCAGGGCCTCGACCTGGGCGCCGACGACTACCTGGGCAAGCCCTTCGAGTTCCCCGAACTGGTCTCGCGGGTCCGCGCCCTGCGCCGCCGCAGCGCCCGCCCGGTGCCGCCGGTCCTGGAACGGCACGGGCTGCGCCTGGACACCGTGCGGCGCACCGCGCACCGCGACCACCAGGAGCTCGACCTCTCGCCGAAGGAGTTCGCGGTGCTCCAGATCCTCCTGGAGGCCGACGGCGCGACCGTCTCGGCCGAGGAGCTCCTGGAGCGCGCCTGGGACGCCAACGCCGACCCCTTCACGGGTGCCGTACGCGTCGCCATGAGCAAGCTGCGCGCCAAACTCGGCGAGCCCGCGCTGATCCGCACCGTCCAGGGCGTGGGGTACGCGCTGTGAACCCGAAGGGGCACGGCAGGTGATCCGGACCCGCATCGCGCTGGTCTTCGGCGGCGTCTTCCTGGTGCTCGGCGCGGTGCTGCTCGCCGTGGTGAACCTGCTGTCCCGCGCGGGCACCCAGGAGCAGGCCACCGCGATCGCGACCCGCGCGACGACCCTGCGGGAGGTCTCCGGCGTCCCGGCGCTCAAGGGCCAGACCGTGACGATGGAACCGCTCACCGTCTACCGGCTCAGCGAGGACGTCAGCAGGGCCGCGTCCAGCCAGACCGCCCTGTGGTCCTGGCTGGCGCTGCTCACGATCGCGCTGCTCGCGGTGGTGGTCGGCTGGTGGACGGCGGGCCGGATGCTCCGCCCGGTCCACGTCATGACGGCCCGCGCCCGCAAACTGACCGCGAGCAGCCTGCACGAGAGGATCGGTGCCGAGGGGCCCGACGACGAACTCAAAGAGCTCGGCGACACCATCGACGACCTGCTCGCCCGCCTGGAGGCCGCCTTCGACAGCCAGCGCCGCTTCATCGCCAACGCCTCGCACGAGCTGCGCACCCCGCTCGCCACCCAGCGCGCCGCGATCCAGGTGGGCCTGGACGACGATCCGAGCCCGGCCGATCTGGAGCGCACCCGCAGGACGCTGCTCGCCAACAACCGGCGCAGCGAGCAGCTCATCGAGGGCCTGCTGACGCTGGCCCGCAGCGAGCGGGGCCTGGAGCAGCGCGAGGACGTGGACCTCGCGGAGGTCGTACGGGAGGAGGCGGCCCGCTACGACACGGTGAAAATCGACGCGGCGCCCGCCGTGGTGCGGGGCAACCGGACGCTGCTCGCCCGGCTCACCGCGAACCTCCTCGCCAACGCGGTGACGTACAACGAACCCGGCGGGGCGGTGGAGGTGACGGTGTACGGCGGCCGGCTCGTGGTCGTCAACAACGCCGGGCCGGTGATCGCCGAGGACGACATCCCGGCCCTGTTCGAACCGTTCCGGCGGGGCGAGGGCCGTGACCGGATGGGTTCGGGGGCGGGCCTGGGCCTGTCCATCGTGCGCTCCATCGCCCTCGCGCACGGCGGTACGGTCACGGCGTCGCCCGGCGCGGAAGGCGGGCTCGCCGTGACCGTCTCACTTCCGAAGGCCCCTAGGGGCGGAACGAGTTGAGCAGCCCGGCGTAGACCTCGGCGTCGCTCAGTTCGCGCGGCGCGGGGCCCGCGTGGAAGAACCCGATGTGCCCGGCGTCGGCCTCCGCGGTGCGCAGGAAGTCGAAGGCCTTCGAGTCGTCCTCGCCGAACGCCACGAACTGCCAGTACAGCGGCTTGTCGGCGACATCGGCGAGCGCCTGGCGGGCGGGCAGCTTGGCGTCGGGGGCGCCGTCGGTCTGGAACACGACGAGCACCGGCCCCTCGTGCCCCGCCTTCTCGACGTGCTCGACGACCTCCTCGACGGCCCGGTGGTAGCTGGTCCGCCCGAGGCGCCCGAGCCCGGCGTGCGTCTCGTCCACGACACCGTCGTACGCGTCGAGGGTGAGGTCCACCGTCCCGTCGATGTCGGTCGAGAAGAACACGGTGTGCACGGTGGCCTCCTCGTCCAGGTGCGCCGCCAGCGCGAGCACCTGCTCGGCGAGACCCTGCGCGCTGCCGTCCTTGTAGTACGGCCGCATCGACCCGGACCGGTCGAGCACGAGGTACACCTTGGCCCGTGCCCCGCCGAGCCCCGCCTTCTTGAGCGCGACCCCGGCGGCCTTGTACGCCCCGACGAGCCCGGACGCCCGCGACTTCACCCGCGCGGGCGAGAGGGCGGGCTTGGGCTTGTCGGCCACGAGGGGCTCGGGCTCGGGCTCGCCTTCCACGACGGGCTCGGACTCGCGGTCCGCTTGCGCCGGTACGGGGGTGGGCTCGACCACGGGCGCGGGCTCGGCCTCTGCCTGGACCGGCGCGGGCTCGGCCTCCGCCTGAGCGGGCTCGGGCTCGGGCTCTGCTTCGGCCTCCGCCGCGACGGGCTCCGGGTCCGGGGCCGGAGCCACGGGTTCGGGCTCGGCGACGGGCTCGGGGGCCGCAGCCTCCGGCTCCTCAACCGGCTCCGGCTCAGCCACGGCCACCGGCTCGGCGACCTGCACCGGCTCGGCCACCGGTTCCGGCTCGGCCTCCGACCGGGGCTGGGGCACGTCCGCGATCGGTTCCGCGGCCGGTTCCGGGGTCGGTTCGGCGGACGCCGGTTCCGGCTCAGCCGCGGCCTCCTCCGGGGCGGACGGTTCCGCCGGGGGGGACGGGGACGGGACCGGCGCGCGCGGTCCGTCGAACGCGGCGGCGACGAGTTCCTCCGCCGGGGACAGGTCGCGCCGGCCCGGCGCCGGAATCGTGGGCGCCGACGCCTCGGCGGCGGCCGGTGCCGAGGAAGGCTCGGCCGTGCGTTCCGTCTGGGGCGGTACGGAAGCCGCCGCCGTCTCGGCACGCTCCGCGCGATCGCGTCCGAACACCTTGCGCAGCAAGCTCCGAATGCCCATGGGCGAGGCCTTTCGCATGAGTTGGGTGCGATACGTACCGCACTGCGCCACAGCTCCGGGATTCGAGCCCCGGGATCCCTGGCCAGCGCGGACACGTAAGGTTAGCGACCCTCCCGGGCGATTCCGGGAAGGGGCCGGGTCCCGCCCCGGGTGCGTCTCGGCGGGGCGCTACTTCCCGCCCTGTTCGCGCCAGCGGGCAATCTGCTGGGCCGGGTCGCCGGTGTACGCCCAGGGCACCTTGGCGACCCGCTCCCCGAGCAGGGCGACCAGGGCCGCGCCCTCGCGGGTGAGGCCCGCACAACAGGCCGCGTGCGCGAGGTAGTTGAGCTCGGCGGCCTCCTCGGGGCGGACCGGGCCGGGGGGCCGGCCGCCGAGCCAGCGGTCGTAGGTTCGGCGGAGCTCGGTCACCGCGAGCTCGTGGTTCCAGTGCTGGCCGAAGCCCCGGACCGGCGCGCCCTTGGCGGCGTCCGCCACATAGCGGTACTCCTCCACCCGGGCGACCTGCGCCAGGACGGGCAGCGGCGACCCGGCCGGGGCGGCGCCCGCCGCGTCGCGCGCGAAGTCGTACATCGAGCCGTGCGTGCCGTGCCAGCGCGCGGAGAAGTAGCGCAGCATCTGGACGTGGCCTTCGAGGTGGTAAGGGTCGCGGCGGCGCAATTCGTCCCACCAGGAGCGCAGTTCACGCCGGGCCACCCCGCCGTCGTACAGCCGCACCACGGTGAGCAGCGAGGCCCAGGGCATCGGGTCGGCGGGGTGGGCGTCGGCCGCGCCGAGGCAGGCCATCACGGCCACGTCGATGCGGTCGCGGTCGTTTCCGGCGCCGCGCCCGGCCGCGATGGCGCCGTTGAACGCCCGGGTGACCTCGGTCGCGGCCCGCAGCACCGCCGCGTCCGGGCTGTCCGGTTCGGCGGCCCGCCACGCCTCGACGACGGACGAGCCGGCGGCGGCGTTCGCGAGCAGCCGGATCCGGTGGGTGCGCAGCGGCCAGTCGTCGCCGGTGGCCCGCAGCAGATCGCGTACGCCCTGCCAGCGGCCGATGACGATGTCGTGCCGGGCCTCGGTGAGCGGCCGGTCGCCCAGGTCGGGGTCGAAGCGCACGGCCGCTTTCCGGTCGGAGCGGCGGCGCAGTGCGGCCATCCGCGTACCGCCTCTCAGAAGTCGGTGGGCAGGCCCGCGCCCGCGTAACCCGGCGTCGGCGTACGGGAGTCGGGGTATCGGCCGTCGGCGGTGACGGCCCGGGTCGCGTCGAGGAGGGCGGGACGGTAGTACGCGCTGCCCCGGCGCCAGTACCAGAGCATCGGGACGAGTCCGACGAGCAGGCTGCCGAGGCCGATCGTGACGGCCGCGCCGCCGAGCCGGGTCAGCGAGGCGCCGAACACGCAGAACATGAAGACCGAGCCGAGCAGCGGCCAGGCCCCGCCGAGCAGGAAGGAGCTGATGGATTCGGTGAGGGTGCGGCGGTAGGCGACGACGGCGGCGAGGCCCGCGAGGCCGTAGTACAGGGTGGTCTGGAGGCCGATCGCGGCGAGCGCGTCCTCCATGATGTCCTCGACGGAGCCGAGCGCGTTGGCGGCGACGAACAGCACGAGCGCGACCGCGCCGACGACGACGATCGCCACCCAGGGGGTGTTCCACCGGCGGTGCACGGTGCCGAGCGCGCCCGGCATCGTACGGTCGCGGCCCATCGCGAACAGGGAGCGGGTCACCTGGATGAGGGTGGTCTCCAGGGTGGCGATGGTGGAGAGGACCACGGCGAGCACCATGAGCCTGCCGCCGGCGCCGGGCCAGATCCGCTCGCCGAGCACGGCGAGCACGTTGGACTCGTGGGCCCGGATCTCGCCGCCGGTGAGCAGGACGTTCACGGCGACGGTGAAGGCGACGAACAGGGCGAAGACGAGTCCGACGCCGATCAGCGCGGCGAACCCCGCGGTGCGGCGGCTGTCGCGGGTCTCCTCGCTGAGGTTGCTGGTGACGTCCCAGCCCCAGTAGTAGAACGCGGCGATGAGGGTGCCGGCGGCGAAGCCGGAGACGCCGTCGAAGTGGCCGAACCCGAGCCAGCCCCAGTCGAAGGCGACCACACCGCCGCCCTCCCCGATGCGGATCAGTGCCCCGGCGCCGAACCCGACCAGAATCACCAACTCGACTCCGGATACGAGGAGTTGGGCCCGTGCCGAGAGCCGGGCGCCGCCGAGCACCACCCCCAGCATGAGCAGGAACCAGCCCGCTCCGGTGGCGGTGGCCAGGGCGGTGTTCTGGGCGAGCGCGGGGTCGAACAGGCCCAGCGTCATCTGCCCGGCGGGCAGCGATCCGGCCACCATGAAGATGGTCGCGGCGACGACGAGCGCCCAGCCGCTGAGGAAGCCGAGGCAGGGGTGCAGGGTGCGGCCGACCCAGGAGTAGGCGGCCCCCGCGTTGACGTCGATCCGGCCGAGCCGTCCGAAGGCGAGCACGATGCCGAGCATGGGTATCACGCAGTACAGCAGCGCGGCGGGACTGGCGAGCCCCACGGCGCCCACGAGCACGGCGCTGGTGGCGGCCATCGAATAGGCGGGCGCGCTGCCCGCCACCGCCATGACAACGGTGTCGAACGGGGAGAGAACGTTGGGCCGAAGCCCTCTGCCGCTGGTGCTGCTGCTCATGGCCCGAACATCCTTTGACGGCTAGACATATGGCGGTATGTCAGAAACCAGGATTCCGCTGTGCTCGGCACACCGAAAGCCGACCGCATCGTAGTCGGCCGGGGCGCCTCGCACCCCGCCGTCCGGACACGCCCTAGGACCGCCCCCGCTCCTCCAGCCACTCCCGGTAGGCGGGCGCGGCCGACGCCGCCTCCCAGTACGCCGACTCCAAGTCGGCGCCGACCCCGGCCAGTTCACCCCCGTACGCCCCGCTCCGCACCGCGAGCAGCAGCCGCACGCCCAGCGGGTCGCCCCGCAGCGGGCGGATGGCGAGGTCGGGGCGGGGGCGGGAGGTGGGCTGGCAGAAGGTGACGATCTCGCCGGTGGCGACCAGGCCCGCCGCCGTCAGGTAATCGCCGTGCAGGACACGGGGGTTGAGGCCCGCAGCGGCGAGGACCCGGCGCAGCCCCTCCCACTCGCCGTCCACGCTGGGGTCGATCATCCACTGGTCGGCGGCGAGGTCGGCCAGGTCCACGACGGGCCGGTGGGCCGCCGGATGGTCGACGGCCAGGCACACGAACTGCGGCTCGCGTTCCACCAGGGTGTGGATGTCCAGACCCGGCGGCACCGGCAGCGGGCAGCCCTCCACCTCGTGGACGAAGGCCACGTCGAGCTCGCCCGCCGCCACCTGCCGCAGCAGCGCGGTGGCCGAAACCGCCACCTGGAGTTCCGTCCCGGTGCGCGGCAGCCGTTCGCGCAGCCGGCGCAGCCAGCCGGGGATGGCGCGGCTCGCGGTGGAGCCGATGCGCAGCCGGTTGCCGTCGGCGGCGCGGGCCGCGGCGGCCCGGGTGTCGGTGACCAGCGCGGTCAGCCCGGCGAGCAGCGGCCGGGCCCGGCCGACCACGCCCCGGCCGAGCGCGGTGGGCACACAGCCGGTCCGCTCGCGCGAGAACAGTCGCCCGCCCAACGTGGTCTCGATGCGCCGCAGTTGGGTGGTCAGGGCGGGCTGGCTCGTGCCGAGCGTCCGCGCCGCGGCGTGCAGACTGCCGGCGTCGGCGATGGCGCACAGCACCCGCAGATGTCTCACCTCCAGCTCCATGGGGCTGAGGTTAGGGCACGCTAAGTCGTCGCACCAGATGTCCAAAACACCTCTGATACGCGGGAGTTATCGCAGATCGGCATCATTCCCGTGCGTCGCTGTGGCCTCCACAATCACCGGAACGACGACGCACCGGTCGTCGCACCCCACCCGTGCCCGGCCCACCCAGCCGTGCGCGGATCCCCGAACGATTGGCAACCCCCCATGAGACACCCCCGCACCCTCGTCGTGACCGCCGCGCTGGGCATGGCCCTCGCGGGTCTCGGCGCGATCCCCGCCACCGCCGCCACCCCGGCCGCCGCCCCCACCGCGGCGGCCGCGCACTACACCGCCGCGGGCAAGCACACCGCGGCGGGCGACCGGGCGTTCTACGACGCCGTCATGAAGTCGGTCGCCAAGAGGAGCGCCGCCAACCCGCTGTCGGCCTCCGTGACCGTCACCTACAGCACCGCCAACGCCCCCAGCTTCCGCTCGCAGATAGCGCAGGCGGCGCAGATCTGGAACTCCTCCGTCCAGAACGTCCGCCTCGCGGAGAGCAGTTCGGGCGCCGACTTCGACTACTACGAGGGCAACGACCCGCAGAACGGTTCGTACGCCTCCACCGACGGGCACGGCAGCGGCTACATCTTCCTCGACTACGGCCAGAACCAGCAGTACTACTCGGTCCGCGTGGTCGCCCACGAGACCGGGCACGTGCTCGGCCTTCCCGACCACTACTCGGGTCCGTGCAGTGAGCTCATGTCGGGCGGCGGGCCGGGCACGTCGTGCCGCAACGCGTACCCGAACGGCGCGGAGAAGTCCCGGGTGAACAGCCTGTGGCAGAACGGTCTGGCCTCGGCCTTCAAGCCGGCCGCCTGACATAGGACACCCCCTGCCCCTCTGGCAGCATGGGGGGATGCCGAGCGTCTCTCCCCGCCGTCCCTGCCCGTCCTGCGGCCGTGCTGTTGCCGTGGTGGCGGGCAGGTACGTGCGCCACGATCCCCGTACCCGGGAGGGTGGTGAGCTGACGCTCTGTCCCGGGTCCAAGCGCCGGGCCCCCGCGGACGCCTCCCAGCGGACCCTGGACGGCTTCGAACTCCCTCCGTTTCCCGGCCAGTTGCCGCTTTTCTGACGCTGAGGCGGCGTCGTCGTCAGCGGCGCACCGGCCCGGCGGAGCGGTCAGCGGTCAGTGGTGTTGGCCGCGGCGGCTCTTGAGCATCAGGGCATCGGAGAACGTCTCGACGCTCGTGGTGCGGTTCGAAGGCAGGGCCTCGGCCAGCAGGGCGGGGTAGGCGTCGGGCCGGAACTCGGCGAGGGGGAGGTAGCCGCCGCGGACGTAGCTGGTGGCGGCGCCGTGTCCCTTGCCGTCCGTTCCGTCGACGCGGCCCGCGTACTGGTGCGGGCCCTTGGTCATCACCTCGGTGAACGTGTTCGCGAGCGGGGTCATCATGGCCGGGGTGATGCCGTACCGGCCGGTCAGGTACAGCTGGTGGAGGCCCGCGCAGTCCAGGCTGCCGTGGTTTGAGTCCTCGCCGCCCGCCTGCGAGGGGGAGTAGCCCCAGTTGTAGGCAGGATTGCCCTGGGGGTCGGTGTACTTGTGGGCGGCGGAGAAGAACCAGTCCACGCTGGTCCTGACCAGCCGGTCGTAGCGGGCGACGCGCTGGGCGTCGTCGCCCAGGATCTGGTGCGCGGTCGCCAGGTTCGAGAAGCCGTAGTCGAACATCATCTGCTGGTTCCACGGCACCGGCTTGCCGCCCATGTAGGGCGAATCCTTCGCGAAGTACTGGCGATCGCCCTGGGAGACGTCAAGCAGTCGCGCCAGGATGTGCCGGTCGACTGCGGCGTCCGCCTCCGCGACGAACTTCTTCGCCCGGTCGAGGTAGGTGGCGCCGTATCCGTGCGGGTCGCCGATCGCCACCCGGTTGTGCCAGATCGCGGGTGTCTGGAGGATCTCCCGGGCGCAGTTGCCGAGGTGGCCGACCGGGTCGCCCTGCTCGCCGCCGGTGCCGACGGGCTGAGCGGTGACGTTGTTCGGCCAGGCGGGGTCGGTCCTGCCGGTCCAGAGCGGGTGTCCGCCGACCGGGCCGGGGGCGAGGTCGTCGCGCTCGGAGAGCACCGCGTCGCAGAAGCCGGTCATCCGGTCGAGCACCGCCGTGTCGTGGGAGACCTAGGGGGTGTCCGGTGGGTCATGGCCGGGGTCGCGGCGGCTGGCACGGCACCTCGCCGCGTTGCCGAAACGTCCCGATAGCTCCGCTATCGAAACGCTCCGACGCCTTGCGATGCACCGCACCAGCCGCCGCGCCCTATCCGACCCTGACCCACCGGACACCCCCTAGTAGACCCTCCCCATGGCCTTGACCGCCTGCCCGCTGCCGCCCTGGGCCCAGTTGTTGCCGATGTTGTCCTTGGCCGGGGCGAGGCTCTGGACGTACGCCTTGAGCGACGTGATCTCGTTCGGGGTCACCGGGCCGTCCGGGCCGTCGATGCGCAGCACCGGGCCTTTGGCGGACGGCTTGTCGGACGAGGGGTCGTCGTTCGGCTGCCCCTCGGCCGGACCGCTGTCCGCCGACGCGTGCGCGGCGGGCTTCGTGCCGTCGTCCGATCCCGTCAGCAGACTGCCGAGTGCGATCGCGGTGCCGAGTACGCAGACGAGCGCCACACACCCCAGGACTATCTTGACCGGATTGGTTCTCACGCTTCGGTTGAGGGCGTCCGGGCGCCGCCGGTTCCCCGGGGCAGGGGAACTCGTGTCAGGGGGCCGTGAATTCGCCCGCGCTCAGGCGCCCGGCGAAGCGATCGCGCGGGCCGCCCGCACCTCCTGCCGCAACGGCGCGAGCACCCCCTCCTCGTCTCCCACCAGGTCCGCCCGCACCTCCACCAGCGTCACGCTCTCCCGCAGCCCCTGGGCCAGTTCGCGCAGTTCCACCGCGATCTCCGCGACCTCGCCCGGCGCGGGCGGCGGGGCGCCGTGGTTGACGCGGACCCGCGCCGCCGTGGTCGCGTCGACGATCCGCTTGACCGCCACGACGAGCGGCCACCAGGCCGCGGCCCTCGGCCCGGTGGGCGGCGGCTCCGTCAACGCCCGCTGGAATTCGCTGCGTACGGTCGACAGATCGCGGTACAGGCGGCGCCGGTGGCGCACCCGCTCCGCCCGGTCGTCCTCGGAGCCGAAGGCGTACTCCACGTAGTCCGCGGTCGCCGCCACCGCGTCCGCGAGCCGTGTGCCGATCCGGGTGTGCCAGCTCTCGGGCCACAGCAGATAGCCCGCGACGAGTGCGATCGCGCAGCCGATGAGGCTGTCCCACAGGCGGGGCAGGACCAGGTTGAAGCCCTGGTGGTTCAGTACGTCCGAGAGCAGCAGGATCACCGGGGTGATCGCCGCGGTCTGGAAGGCGTAGCCCTTCGCCGAGAACGCCGGGATCAGCGCCGCGAGCACCATCATCACCGGCACGTCCCACCAGCCGCGCGGCACCTCGGCGAGCACGGCGGCGGCGATGACGAGGCCGCCCGCGGTGCCGATCGCCCGCGTCAGGGCGCGCGCGAAGACCGAACCGAAGTCGGGCTTGAGGACGAAGACGATGGTCAGCGCGACCCAGTACGAGCGCTCGACCGGGACCACGGACACCAGCGCCTGCGCGAGGCCCATGCACAGGGCGAGCCGGAGCCCGTAGCGCCAGGACGCGCCGGACAGCAGCACGTTGCGGGCCGCGCGGCGCACCCGGATGCGCAGCGCCGCGGGCCGGCCGAGGCGGTCGTCGACGTTGGACTGGTCGGGGTCGGGCTTGTGCACCACGGCCGAGGCGTGCCGCAGCGCGGTGTCCATGGCCCGCTCGGCGGGGGTCGCGGGTACGGGCAGATCCAGCGCGGGGGCGTCGGTCCGGCCCTGGTCCACCGAGTCCGCCAACTGCCGTACGGCCGCCGGGATCGCGGCGTCCACGCCCCAGCCGCGCAGGTGCACGGCGGGGGCGGCCTCCACGAGCGGGATCACCACGTTGAGCTGGGCGAGCAGCCGCACCAGTTCCCCGCGCCGGCCGTGTTCGCGGGCGCGGCGGCCGAGGATCAGGTCGTAGGTGGTGTTCAGGGACTGGGTGACGGCCTGGCGTTTGGTGTCGTACGCGTCGCTCGCGGCGGCTTCGATGGCTTCGGCGACCGCGCGGTAGGTCCCGGCGACGGCGGCCCGTTCGGGTTCCGTGCGCCGCAGCGGCCAGCCGAGCAGGCTCAGGAGCAGCACGAACAGCCCGCCGAGGCTGAGCAGCAGCGGCGCCTTCCACCAGGGGCCGGGCATCGGCAGGCCCGCGCCGACCACGGCGTTCAGGAGGAGCAGCAGTCCGGAGACGGAGGCGACCGCCCCGATCGAGGAGATCATCCCGGAGACCAGCGCGACCAGGGTCAGCGCGCCGACCGCGAGCCAGCCGTGCCCGAACACGAGGCTGCCGACGGTCACGCCGAGCGCGCCGAAGAGCTGCGGCACGGCGATGTTGAAGATCCGCATCCGGTACGCGTCGGCGGTGTCGCCGATGACCGCGCTGAGCGCGCCCATGGAGGCGAGCGCCCCGTACGCGCTCTGCCCGGTCGCCATCCCCACGGCCAGCGGCGCGGCCAGGGCGACCGCGGCCCGTGCGACGGCGGGCCAGGGAATGGGGGTGGGGGCTGGGCGCAGCCCGCCGATGAGCCATTCCGGCGGCGCGAGCCGCCCTTGCCGTGCGCCGTCCCCCGCCCGTTTCTGATCAGCCATGACCACACGACACCGTAAAAAGATCACTTGGTGCAAACGGGGCGCCCAACGGAACCGTAAATGTTGTCCACAGCCTGTGGATAATTTTTACGGTTCCGCGCACGGGGTCTGCGTTCGCGCCCGCCGGCCTCGCGCGGCCACCCATCCGTTCAACGGCTCCGCGGGGTCCGCGGCACCGCCGTTTTTGGATCATTTCCGAATCACACGGCGAAGACCGTCTTGCCGCGCGCGCCGCCCGAGCGGTTCTGCGCGAGGGCCTGCGGGGCTTTCTCCAGGGGGAGTTCGGCGTCGACCGGCACTTTCAGATCGCCCGTGGCGGCCGCCGCGGCGAGCGTGTCGAGCAGCGCCGCCGTGGCCTTGAGCCCGAAGTTCACCGCGTCGACCCCCACCGGGACGAGCGCCGGGTCGGCGACGTAGCGGGTGGTCAGGGCGGTCCCGCCGGGGCGGACGAGGCGGGCGTGCGCGGCGAAGGCGTCCGGGGTGTCCGACACCAGGTCGACCACGGCATCGACCCCATCCGGGCACTCCTCGCGCACCCGGGACTCCAGCGGCTCCTCCGTCGTGTCCACGGTGAACGCGGCGCCGAGCGCGGCCATCCGCTCCCGCTCGGCCCCCCGCACCGCCGCGATCACCCGCACCCCGCGGGCACGCGCGAGCTGGGTCAGTACGCTGCCGACGCCGCCCGCCGCGCCCACCACCAGCAGGGTCTCGCCGGGCCGCAGCACCGCCCCGCTCTGCAGGATCTGGGCGGCGGTCATGCCCGAGGTGGGCAGCGTGGCCGCGGTCCGCAGATCCAGGGTCTCGGGCACCTCGGTCAGCGCGGAGTCCTGCGGCACGGTCACGTACTCCGCGTACGTCCCGGCGCCCACCGGCGGCCGCGAGACCTGCCCGAACACCCGGTCGCCCACCACGAAGCGGTGCTCGCCGGGTCCGACCACGTGGACCCGCCCCGAGAAGTCCACGCCCATGACCAGCGGGAACACATGCGGGGCCTGCCCGTCGAGCAGGCCGTCGGCGACCTGCCAGTCGTACGGGTTGAGCGCGGCGAACTCGACCTTCACCAGGATCTCGCCCGCGCCCGGCTCGGGCTTGGGCACGTGGACGAGCGCGGGCTCGGCCTTGAAGGCCGCGACGGCGACAGCGCGCATACGGGTACGCCTCCTGCTCGCCCCCCTGGGTCCTACGATCCTGACCCGCCGGGCCCGGCCCCGCACGTCGGCGCTATCCGTACAGGCCCAGCCGCACGAGCAGCGCGCGGTGGTCGGTGCCGCGCAGTTTCAGGAAGCGCGCGGAGGTCGCCTTGAAGTCGCCGCTCACCAGGACGTGGTCGATCTGGGTGCGCAGCGGGGTGGTGCGGTCGGCGGGCCAGGAGTAGGCGCGCGACTGACCGGTGAGCCGCGCGCTGTCGTGCAGGGCGCCCGCGTCGAGCACGGACCGGAACAGGGCGTGGTCCTGGGTGGCGTTGAAGTCCCCGGCGAGGATGACGGTCTGCCCCTTCGCCGATTTCGCGAACTCCCGTACTCTGCCCAGCTCTTGATGCCATTTTCCCTCGTCGCCGGGCAGCGGCGGCGAGGGGTGCGCGAGCTGGAGCCGCACGTCCCGCCCGCCGATGGTGGCCACCGCGCCCGGCATGGCCATCACGGACGGGATGGGCTCGGTGGCCCGCAGCGGAAACCGGCTGAGGACGGCCGACCCCGAGGACCCGTCCTCGCGTACGACATCGCGGTACGGATAGTCGGTCTTCGGCAGTTCGGCGGCGAGCGCGTCGGAGCACCGGAAGCTGCACTCCTCCACGAACACGAGGTCGGGCTTCTCGCGCCTGACGGTGGCGATCAGATCGTCCGTCGCCCACCCGAACTCGGTGTTGGACGTGAGGACTTTGAGCTCCGCGAGGATGGCGCCCTTGGGCTTGGTGGTCTCGGCACCGTACGGCTGGGTGTACCACCCGGTGACCGCGAGCACCGCGACGCCCCACACCATGCCGGTGCGCCACCGTCCGAGCGCGGTGAGCGCGAGCCCCGCGCCGGCGGGTACGAGCAGCCAGGGCAGGAAGGCGAGGGCCTGCGGCACGGGAGTGACCCCGTCCGAATCGGCGGCCCGGCACCCCATCACCACGCTGACCCCGGCAAGGAGCAGCCCTCCGAGCAGCCCGGACACCCACCGCCACGGATGCCGCCGGACCTCCCCGGCCGCCCGTTCCGGCCCGGTCCCGGTGTCCAAGGTGTCCAAGGCGTACCCCCAACTCGGCCGGACGGCGGGACGCCCGAATCCTCCCTCAAAGACGGCGGGGGGTGCGGGACGGTTGCCCGTCCTTTGCCCTAGGAGGCGACCCCCTGGCCCGCCACCCGGGCGAGGAGTTCGGCGAGGGCGGTGTTGAAGGCGCCCGGCCGTTCCAGGTTGGGCATGTGGGCCGCCGATTCGACGACGGTCAGGGTCGAGCCGGGGATCGCCTCGTGCATCGCCTCCGCGTCCGCGACCGGGGTGTAGGTGTCGTCGCGGCCGACCACCACCAGGGTGGGGACGGTGATGGTGCTCAACAGCCCCTGGTAGTCCGGGCGTTCGGCGCGTCCGCGCAGGGCCGCCGCCGCGCCCTCGGGGGGCGTGGACGTCATCATGCGGTGGACGTGGGTCCGCACCGACTCGTCGGCGTACGGGGCGACCATCTTGTCCAGGACCTCGTCGGCGTAGCCCTTCATGCCCTCGCGGAGCAGCCGGTCGGCCATCGCGTTGCGGGCCGCCTTGCCCTCGGCGCTCTCCGCGGCCGGGAAGGTGTCGGCGAGGACGAGGCCGCTGATCCGCTCCGGGAAGAGCCGGTAGCACTCCATGACGATCTGGCCGCCCATGGAGAGCCCGCCCAGCGTGAAGCGCTCGATGCCGAGCGCGTCCGCGAGCGCCCGCACGTCCTCGGCGAAGACGCCGAGCGGGGTGGTGCCGGGGACCACGGGCGCGCTGCCGTAGCCGCGCAGATCGGGGGCGACCACGCGGTGCGTACGGGAGAACTCCGCGATCTGCGGGGCCCACATGGTGCGGTCGAAGGGGTGGCCGTGGACCAGGAGCAGGGCGTCGCCCGTGCCCTCGTCTGTGTAGGTGCGGGACATGGGAAGGAGGCTAGGCGTGGGCAACTCCTCGGTGCAATAGGATCTTTGCTCTCGGTGCAATGGAGGAGAAGGGACGGGCCATGGACTACCGCGGCGTCGCCGACGAGGTCGCGGGGGACATCGCGTCCGGGGCGCTCAGGCCCGGCGAGCGGCTCCCCACCCAGCGGGCCTTCGCGCGCCGCCGCCGCATCGCGGTCTCCACCGCGATCCGGGTGTACGGGGAGCTGGGCCGCCGGGGTCTGGTGGTGGGCGAGGTCGGGCGCGGCACTTTCGTCCGGGCGGCCCCGCCGCACCCCGGTTCGGTCCTCGCCGAGGACAGTGGCCGTACGCCCGTCAATCTGGAGCTCAACTACCCAGTGACAGAAGGGCAGTCGGAGCTCATGGCGCGCTCGCTGGGCGCGCTGCTGCGGCCCGATGTCCTCACCGACGCCACCCGGCCCGCCGCCGCCGACGGCACCCCCGAGGCGCGCGAGGCCGCGGCGGAACTGCTCGCCCGGCCGGGCTGGCGGCCCGACCCCGCGCGGATCCTGTTCGCCGGGAACGGCCGCCAGGCCATCGCCGCCGCGCTGTCCTCACTGGTCCGCCCCGGCGGCCGCCTCGGCGTCGAAGAGCTGACGTACCCGCTGGTCAAGGCGGTCGCCGAACGCCTCGGCATCGACCTGGTCCCCATCGCAATGGACGACCAGGGCCTACGCCCCGACGCCCTGACGGCCGCCCACCGCCGCACCCCGCTGAGCGCCGTGTACGTACAGCCGACCCTCCACAATCCGCTCACGCTGACGACGGGGGAGGGGAGAAGGTCCGAACTGGCGGAAATGATGGGGGAGTTGAAGCTATGGGCGATCGAGGACACGACGTGGGCGTTCCTGGCACCGCCGGAGGAGTCCGGGGTGCGGTACGACACCGCGCTCGCGGACGGCACGCCGCCGCCCCGCACCCCGCCACCCCTCGCCGCGTACGCCCCCGACCGCACGATCCTCGTCGACAGCCTCTCCAAGCGGCTCGCCCCCGGGCTCACCACCGGGTTCCTGGTGGCGCCCGCCGGCCACGCGGACGCGCTCGCCCGCGCCCTGCGCTCCGGGGCCTGGACGGCGGGGCGGTTCAATCTGGAGGCGGCCGTGCGGTGGGCCGGGGACGGGACGGTGGCGGCGGTCACCGCTGCCAAACGGGCCGATGCGGCCGCCCGGCACGAGCTGGTGCGCGAGCACCTGACCGGCTTCCGCATCCGGACCGACCCGGCCGCGTACTACTGCTGGTGGGAGCTGCCCGCGCCCTGGCGGGCCGAGACCTTCGCGGCGGCCGCCGCCGGGCGGCTCGGGGTCGCGGTGACGCCGGGTACGGCGTTCGCGGTGGGCGGCAGGGTGCCCGACGCGGTCAGGATCGGCCTTGCTACCCCTCCGGTGCCGGTCCTGGCCGGGGCCCTTCGTCGTCTTGCCGCCCTCGCCGCCACGGCCGGCCCGTGAGCCACGCCCCGAGCGCGAGCAGCAGCCCGAACGCGAGCACGGCCCACGCCGCCGTGCTGAGGAAATCCGTCAGGGCGTCGTAGACCGCGCCCGCCGCCGACGGATCGGTGTCCGCGGGCAGCCCGTCAAGGGTGAGCGACCTGCCGATGGCGACCAGGACGTGCAGGATCACCGCGCCCACGGCGAGCCCGATGCCCACCCCGACGAGGGCGCGGCGGCGGCGCACCGCCGCGAGCACCGCACCGGCCGCCGCGGCCAGAGCGGCGACCGCGCCCCAGACGCCGATGTGCTGGAGCCAGCGGAAGACGGTGCGGGCCGGGCCGAGCTTGGTCGACTCGACGACGGTGAGGTCGGTGTGTTCCACGGGAATCCTGTTCGCGAACGGCACGCCCTGTGCCTCCAGTTCGTATGTGATCTGCTGGATCGCGGGGGCCAGGTCGATGCGTACGTCGTTGCCGCCGGCGTTCTGGGTGAAGGCGGACTCGACGCTCGCGTGGGCGGCCCGGTTCGCGGTGTCCCACACGCTCTGGAAAGCGGCGGTGGTGGTGAACGACCGCACGGCCACGCCGATGAGCGAGGCCACCGAGGCCTGGAGCGGCCCCACGTCGATGCTCTTCGTGATCGCGTCGGTGACCCGGGTGGCCACCGCGGTGCGCACGGCGTCGTTGTCGGCGAGCGGGGCCATGGTGGAGACGTACCGGCCGCGGTCGCCGATCTCCGTCTTCGCCCAGGCGGCGACCGCGCCCCGCGGGACCAGGACGGCCGCCAGGACGATCAGCACCGCCGACAGGAAGCTGCGCACCCGTCCACGAAATCCCGGGTTGCCGGTCGGCGCGCGCGGGTGTGGGCTGTATGGGGGACGGGCACGCGACGCGCCCCCCGGCAAGCGGAAGGAGTGCCGCCATGGCCGCACACGCTTCGACACACGTCAGGAGTCACCGCCCCGGTCCTCCCATGGCCCACCAACTGAGCAGGGCCGTCCTTGCGATCCCGGTCGTCCTGGGCGTGGTGTACGGCTTCTACGCCGCGTACATCCAGCGCGGCGGCGGCGCGATCACCGGCGGCCAGATCGTCCTGGGCGTCGTGTCGGGCCTCCTGATGATCATCCTGGGCGCCGGCCTCCTGAGCATCCAGTCCGCCCTGCCCCGAGAGCTGCGCGCGGGCGCGTACGCGACGCTGTTCGGCGCCGGAATCGGCTTCCTGCACAGCCTGACCGGCGAGAGCGTCGTAAGGGCCTCGGGCATGGGCCTGGTCTTCGCGGGGGTGATGTTCGCGGCGTCGTTCTACTGGTTCTACACGCATGAGGACTGACCCGACGAAACGGAGTCACCTCGGACGGAAGCCCGCTCATCGCCACCGACGGCCAGATGAGCGGGCGCTGCTCCCTGGCTCAGTCCTCCGCCGAGTTGCAAGAAGCGAGACACAGCCAATAGCTGTGGACCGGTCGAGTGCCATCGCCTCAGTCAGGCCGCTTCTTTGCCCGTCCGGCCCTTCGCCAGATCACCGTCATTCCGAGCGCCAGGACGCCCAGGGCCACGACCACGATGACGACCTTGATCGCACGGTCCAGCAACAGGTGGTGAAGGAGTTCCGACGACTCCGCTCCGAGGCTGGTCATCAGCGGCCATCCTGTCGCCGCGACCGGGACGACCCGTTCTTCCCGCCCTCAAGCCGTCGGGCGGCGGCGCGCAGCCCGGCTCTCACCGCGGGGTCCGCATACCGACGCATCTCGTCGAGCCTGCCCCTGCGCTTGAGAGCCAGGGCGATGGCGAAGACCAGCAGCGCCAGCACCACGAGACCGCCCACTATCAGGCCGAACCTGATGAGCATGAGATTGAGGTACGTCTCCACGAAGAAGCCTCCAGACCGTTTTATCACGCCTGTGATAGACCCGTTGTATCACGACCGTGATAGAAAGGCTTCATGCCTAAGCACGTAGACCCGGATGCTCGTCGTCGCCACGTCGTAGACGCGTTGTTCCGAGTCGTCGTCCGTGAAGGTCTGCATCGCACCTCGCTTCGAGCCGTCGCCGACGAGGCCCAGCTCAACATCGGTTCCCTGCGCCACTACTTCGCCAGCCAGCAGGACCTGATGCGGTTTGCGATGCAGTCGATGCTCGACCGGGTCGAAAGTCGACTGCTCGAACACGTTGAGCGGATCGGAGACCTGGGCAGCCGCCCCCGCCCCGAACAGCTCCAGCTCGCAGCCGGGTTCCTGGCCGAGCTTCTGCCACTGGACGAGCACCGCCGTGCCGAGGTCACCGTCTTCCTGGACTTCAACACCGCTGCCCGCACCAACCCTGCCTTCGGCGACCTGTCGCGCCAGGCCGCCGAAGGCACGAGAAAGCTGGTGCGCCGCGCGCTCGTCCGGCTCGACGCGGCAGGCGCCCTGCGGCCCGGCCTCGGCCTCGACATCGAGACCGAGCGGCTGACGGCGCTCCTGGACGGACTCAGCCTCAGGGCCGTCCTGCATCCCGAGATCCTGAACCCGCGGGCATGTGCCGATGTGCTGCTCACGCATCTGGGCGATCTGTCACTGCCTGCTGGGACTCCGGACTCGGCGCACTGACCGCAGCGCCCGCTGACACTGGCCTGGGACGTGGCGCCTCAGACGGATCTACGGGCGGCACCGCCCCCGGCGAACCCCCCCCCGTACCCTGGAACGGACCCAGGAGGTGGCCGTGGCCGACAGTGAGAAGAGTCAGGAGCGCAGCATCGCCCTGCGTGCGGGCTTCTATATCTTCGGCACCCACGTCTTCGCCGGATTCGTGTGGCTCCTCTTCTACGTGGGGAGCCACGCCCACAAGTAGTGGACCTTCGACACTGGAGGCCCGGCACCCCGCCCGGCTACAGTGGACCCATGTCGTCCGCGTCGCAGTCCTCCCGCCTCTGCTGGTGGCGCTCCTCCTAGGAGCGGCCGCCACACACGCACGACGCCATCAGCGGGCCGTTCTCACATGGACGGCCCCTTTTTGTTGCCCTCGCTGGTTCCGCAGTGGGCGCCGTCCAGGCCCGCCCACCCCGCTGCCCCACGAGGAGCCCACCATGAACACCGCCACAGCCGCCGCTACCACCCCCGACCGCATCCTCACCGGCGACCGCCCCACCGGCCCCCTCCACGTCGGCCACTACTTCGGCAGCCTCCAGAACCGGGTCCGGCTCCAGAACGAGGGTGTCGAGCTCTTCCTCGTCATCCCCGACTACCAGGTGCTCACCGACCGGGACGTCGCAGACCGGCTGTCCGAGCACGTGGAGGGCCTCGTCCTCGACTACCTCGCCGCCGGTGTCGACCCCGACCGCGCGACGATCTTCACGCACAGCGCGGTCCCCGCCCTCAACCAGCTGCTCCTGCCCTTCCTGAGCCTGGTCTCGGTCGCCGAGCTCGGCCGCAACCCCACCGTCAAGGACGAGATCGCCCACTCCCGCCAGGCGGCAGTCTCCGGCCTGATGTACACGTATCCCGCGCACCAGGCCGCCGACATCCTCTTCTGCAAGGCGAACCTGGTCCCGGTCGGCAAGGACCAGCTCCCGCACCTGGAGCTGACCCGCACGATCGCCCGCCGTTTCAACGAGCGGTACGCCCCCGTCTTCCCCGAGCCGCAGGCGCTGCTGTCCGACGCGCCCCTGCTGCTCGGCACGGACGGCGGCAAGATGAGCAAGAGCCGGGCCAACTCCATTGCCTTGAAGGCGAGTTCGGAGGAGACCGCGCGCCTGATCCGTGGCGCGAAGACCGACGCGACGCGCCGCATCACCTTCGACCCCGACAACCGCCCCGAGGTCAGCAACCTCGTTCTGCTCGCCGCGCTCTGTCAGGGCGGCCGAGATCCGCACGCCGTCGCGGCCGAGATCGGCGACGGCGGGTCGGCCGCGCTCAAGGCGACGGTCACCGAAGCCGTCAACGACCACTTCGCCCCCCACCGCGCCCGCCGCGCCGAATACGCCCAAGATCTCGCGTACGTACGAGAGTTGATCCGTAAGGGCAATGAGCGGGCCAACCAGATCGCCGAGACCACCCTCGAAGAGGTGAGGGAGGCAATGGGCACGTTCCGGGCGGCGGCGTTCCGTTAGGGGCGCGGCCAGCCACGCACGGTCCGCAGCCGAAGGCTCACGTCGGCGAGTGGAGCCAGCCCTCCGTGCGGGCCGTTTCGGAGGCGGTGCGCAGGAGGTGGGCGACGGCGGGGCGGCGGGCCGGCCCGCGCGTCAGGAGGTGGAGTTCGATGGCCGCCGCCGGGCGCAGCGGCCGCCACGTCAGGGTGCCCGGAAGCCCGTCGACCGCCGACTCCCCGATGACGGAGACGGCCTCGCCCCGCACCACGGGAGTGTGCGCGGCGTCGAACGACAGCTGGCGCAGCAGGAGTTGGGGCGAGAGCCCGGCCCGCGTGAAGATCGCGACGATCGCGTCGTAGTGCCCGGGGTTGGCCTCGCGCGGATGCACGAGAAGCCGCTCGCCCGCGAGCGAGGCCACCTCGACGGACTCCTGCGCCGCCAGCGGATGGGAGGTGGGCAGCAGCACGCCCTGGGGTTCGAGGCGTACGAGGGTGCGGACGAGTTCCGGGGCCGGGGGCGGGCAGCGGACCAGGCCCGCGTCCAGGGTGCCGTCGGCCACCCCGGCGACGATGTCGGCGGTGGTGAGCAGCCGGGTGGTGACGGCGAGGTCCGGGTGGCGTTCGGCGAGCGCCGCGAGCAGGCCGGGCGCGGTTCCGTACCCGGTGCTGGTGCTGTACCCGAGGGTCAGCGCGTCCCGCTCCGACTCGGCGAAGCCGCGTACGTCGCGCCAGAGCCGGTCGGCCTCCGCGCACAGCTCGGCGCCGCGCTCCATCAACAGCCGCCCGGCCTCGGTGGGTTCGACGGAGTGCGTGGTGCGGTCCAGGAGCCGCACCCCGAGTTCCTGTTCCAGCTGCCGGATCTGGCGGCTGAGCGCGGGCTGGGCTATGTGCAGACGTTCGGCGGCGCGCGTGAAGTTCCGCTCGTCGGCGACGGCGAGGAAGTAGCGCAGACGGCGGAGTTCAGACATGCCGAGCAGCATACGACCGGGCTTGAGCAGCGGTTATGCCGGTACGGCATGGGGCGGTCCCGAACAGGTCTTTCCCTTGGCCGGGCCCCCGTTCCTAGGGTTCAGGTGTCGGAAAGAGACACCGCGAAAACAACCGCGAAAACAGCCGCTGAAGCATTCGCGAGAACAACCGCGAAGCAACCGCGCAACGACCCGAGGGATCAGACAGACATGAGCATCGACACCGCCGCAGCCACCGCCCCCGCGAACGTCACCGAGGCCAGCCGGGCCGTGGTGCTCGCCTACATGGACACCCTCGTCACCGGCGACTTCGACGCCCTGCGCGACTTCTTCGCACCGGACGTGACCTGGACGCTCGCCGGTGACCTGCCGCTGTCGCGGACCTGGAACGGGCCCGGCGAGATCCTGGATGAGTTCATTCCGTCGATGATGTCGCGGCTCGTGCCGGAGTCGATGGAGTTCGAGTTCGAGGGTGCCATCGCCGACGGCGAGCGGGTCTTCGCCGAGTGGAACACCCGGGGCCTCGCCAAGTCGGGCCTGCGCTACGACCAGCACTGCCTGGCCGTGTTCACCATCCGGGACGGGCGGATCGCCGAGGTGCGCGAGTACTTCGACACGCTGCACGCCAAGAACGTCGTCTTCGTCTGAATCCCACCGCGTCCGAAACCCGCCGCCACCCCTGAGAGGCAGCCGTCATGAAGGCAGTACTGCCGGGATCCCCCGACGACGCGGGCAAGCCCGTCATCCTGGGCGAGGCGCCCGAACCAGCCACCAACGACGGCGAGTTGGTGGTCGCGGTCGAGGCGTACTCGGTCAACCGGGGCGAGACCTTCCAGCTCGACGGGCAGCTCGACCGTACGTGGCCGGGCTGGCGGCCCGGCAAGGACGTGGCGGGGACGGTCGTACGCCCCGCCGCCGACGGGAGCGGGCCCGCCGCCGGCACCCGGGTGGTGGCCCACCCGCCGGCGTTCGGCTGGGCCGAGCGCGTCGCGGTGCCGAGCACGAGCGTCGCCGAACTCCCCGACAGTGTCGACGCGTTGACCGCCGCCGCCCTGCCGCTCGCCGGGATCACCGCGCTGCGGCTGCTGCGCGCGGCCGGTCCTGTCGCCGGGCGCCGCATCCTGCTCACCGGCGCGAGCGGCGGAGTCGGCCATTACGTCACCGAACTCGCCGCGTCGTCCGGCGCGGCGGTCACGGCGGTGGCCGCGACACCCGAACGAGGCTCCCGCCTGGTCGATTTGGGCGCGACCGAGCTGGTCACATCCGTCGCCGACGCCTCGGGTCCGTACGACATCGTGCTCGAATCGGTCGGCGGCGATGCGCTGCCCGCCGCCCTCGCCCGCCTCGCGCCGGGCGGCCTGCTCGTGTGGTTCGGCCAGGCCAGTCGCACCCCCGTGACCCTCGACTTCTTCGACTTCTTCAAGGGCCCGAAGCAGGCCCGGCTGGCCCACTTCGACTACACCGCCTCCGACACGTCGTACGGAGCCGACCTGGCCACGCTGGTCCGCCTGGTGGCCACCGGGCGGCTGCACCCGGAGATCGGCTCGGTACGGGACTGGTCGCGCACGGCCGAGGTCATCGCCGATCTGCGGGCCCGCAAGGTGCGGGGAAACGCGGTACTTACCGTGTCCTGAAAGGGAGTTGGGCTGGTTCCTCACGCGCGGCGGTCCCTCACGCGGCGCTGCCTCCCCCGCGCGGGGGAGGCGGATGGTTCGCGCGGGGGATGGAACGGGCCGCGCGGTCCGCGAACCTTGAGGGGTACGGGGGAAGCGGACGGGGGAGTGGCGGCGACAGTGGCCCGACAGGGCCCTGTCCGCCGCCACGGCAGAAGTCCTCGCCTTCGTGGCGGCGGCGAGCGGAGGCGTGTTTAGCTGAGGGGATGGTGAAGGCTGAGGGCAAGCGGGGCGTACGGATGCGGTGGCTGGTGCTGCCGGTTGCCGCGTTCATCGCGTGGGGGTGTGTGCGGGGTGGCGGCACGCCGCAGTCGGGGGGCCCGAAGCAAACGCCCTCCGCCTCGGCCGGCCCGTCCTCGTCCGCCGCGCCGAAGCCGGGCGGCACGTACGACCCCGCCGACTACGCCCCGCAGGTGCGGACGTACGCGAAGAAGGCGAGGGTGAGCGCGCAGCTGCTGATGGCGATCCTCTACAACGAGGACTACAAGCCGCACGACGCGGCCTTCGAGCGGAGCTGGCAGAAGTACAAGCCGGATGCGGCCTTCGGCATCGCGAACATGCACCGGGCCGCGTTCGACGAGACGAAGCGGGGGCGGGACTTCGCGTCCCGCAAGTGGGAGGAGCTGCCGGACGACCGGGGGCTCGCGGTGGAGGCGGCGGCCTGGTACCTCCACGACATGTCCGAGCAGCTGCCCTCGCACTGGGCGGGGCCGTACACGCGCGACGAGTTGATGGCGCTCGGCTACAACGCGGGCGGCGGCAACATGGCGGCGTTCGCGCGCGGTGTGAAGCCGGGGAGCCAGGCGTCGGACTACCTGTCGCGGCTGCGCGGCAACTGGGACAAAGCCGGTTCGGCGGTCGCGGGCTAGGGCGTGTCCGGCGGCACGTCGCCCGTGCACAGCATTTTGTGGGCGACCTCGGCGCACGCCTCGGCCTCCTGCGGGTCGGGGGCGACCAGCATCGGGCTCTCGGTGTCGGTGCCGGTCGAGCTGTTGCGCACCTCGGACCAGATGGTGTCGCAGGACGGGCTGTAGCGGAGCTTCACCGCGTACGAGGCCGTCGTCAGCGCGCTCTGCGTGCGGGCGTCGGTGCGGCAGGGGGAGACGGCGGGGTCGGCGCCCTGGCAGCTCGTACCCCGGCAGGCGGGCGACGCGGCCGGCGTGGGGCTCGCGGTGGGGCTGTGCGGGACGGCGGCCCAGGCGGCGCTCCCGACCAGGGCGAGGGCCGCGGCGACGGTCACCGTCCGGCGGCGCGGCCGGCGGGACGGCGGTGCGGACAGTGCGGACGGCACCTCGGGTGCCTCGGCCGCGTGGGGTTCCTCCGGTTGCGGCGGGGCCACGGGCTCCGGGGGTCGCACCGCCCGGTCCCAGAGGTCGAGGACGCGGCCGTGGTGGTCGGGGCCGCCGAGGGCCCCGAAGGCGTCCACCGCGCTGCGGGGCGGAAGGTTGTCCCCGTTCAGATAGCGGTGCCAGGCCGATTTGCTGTACGCAGTGCGGGTGGCCAGACCGGCCAGGCTCAGGCCCAGGGTCTGCTTGAGGTGCCTCAACTCCTCGATCAGCAGCCTCATTTCGGGCCGGGTCGACTCGGGCAACTCTCGCCACTGGGTCACGCGGTCCCTCCAAAAAGTCCACAACATCCCGTTCAAGGGGCATCTGTACCCCTGAGGGGCCGGAGCCAAGCTCCGGCCCCTGGGGCGAACGGGCGAAGTTGTGGGGGATCAGCTTCCGGCCGTCCCGCTGGTCAGCACCACGGCACGGCGGGCGTGGCCGGAACGCGGACGTAGCGGGCGGAGACATAGCGGACGTGCTGTCCGGCCAGGCGGTACCAGACGCGGTTGCCGCGCACGGACGCCCCGTACGTCTTGCAGACCACCGTCACCTTGCGCCCCGAGCGCATGGTGGCGGTGGTCCGGTAGGTGAGGCCCGCGCCGGTGCGGACGTGCAGCCGATGACCGCGCGGGGTGACCACGACGCCCCGTACGTGCATCTTGTGGTGGTGGTGATGGGTGTGGGCGACGGCCGCGGTTGCCGGCGCGGCCGTGGGGGCGGCCGCCATGGCGGTGGTCGGGAACAGGGCGAGGGCGGCGACGACGGCGACGACGCTGTTGCGCACGGTGCTTCGGTTCATGTGTGTCTTCTCCAAGGTGCGGGGTCCCCGAGTAAGTGACCCTGTGTCAGCAACTGTGTCCGGAGGGCGACGCGAAGATTCGTCCCATTCGTTCCTGGGACGAAACGGGACGGGGTGGTGGGGCGCAGGCCGTCCCTGGAGCCGCGTGCGATCGCTCGCGGCCACGGGGCGTTCACTCGCGTGGCGGAACGCCGGAGCCTCACTTAGCGTGAGGAAGGGGCCGTCACCGAGGAGACAACCGAGGAGAACGGCACATGGGCCGTCACACCAAGGACGCCGTCGAGGAAGGACGCGCGGAGCGGATAGCTGCCGCGTCGGAGCAATTGGGGACATCGGATCGGCCACCCGCGCTGCCCACCCCGCCACCGGTCGCCGCGTACGCCGGTGAAGGCGCGGCCCCGCCCCGGGCGCCGCACACCGGCGCCAGGCACGAGCACCGCTGGCTCGTGCTCGGTGTCATCGCGCTCGCCCAGCTCATGGTCGTGCTCGACGCGACCATCGTGAACATCGCGCTGCCCTCCGCGCAGCGCGACCTCGGCTTCACCGACGGAAACCGCCAGTGGATCGTCACGGCGTACGCGCTCGCCTTCGGCTCGCTGCTGCTGCTCGGCGGACGCATCGCCGACCTCGTCGGGCGCAAGGTCGTCTTCCTCACCGGACTCGTCGGCTTCGCGCTCGCCTCCGCGATCGGCGGCGCCGCCCCCAACTTCGACGTACTGGTCACCGCCCGCGCGCTGCAAGGCGTGTTCGGCGCGCTGCTCGCGCCCGCCGCGCTCTCGCTCCTCACCACCACGTTCACCGACCCGAAGGAACGCGCCAAGGCCTTCGGGATCTACGGTGCGGTCGCCGGTACCGGCGGCGCGGTGGGGCTGCTGCTCGGCGGGCTGCTCACCGAGTATCTCGACTGGCGCTGGTGCCTGTACGTCAACCTCGTCTTCGCCGCGCTCGCCTTCCTCGGCGCGCTGCGGCTGCTGTACCCGGGGGCCCCGCCCGACCGGCCCCGGCTCGACATCCCGGGCACCCTGCTCGTCTCGGCCGGACTGTTCTGCATCGTGTACGGGTTCTCCAACGCGCAGACCCATGCCTGGAGCTCGGTGCAGACCTGGGGATTCCTCGCGGTCGGCGGGGTGCTCCTGGCCGCGTTCGCCGCGTGGCAGACCAGGGCGGCCCACCCTCTGCTGCCGCTCCGGGTCGTCCTCGACCGGGACCGGGGCGCCTCGTACCTCGCCATGTTCATCTCCGGCGCGGGCATGTTCGGCGTCTTCCTCTTCCTGACGTACTACCTCCAGCAGATCCTGCGGTACTCCCCGGTACAGACCGGGCTCGCCTTCCTGCCGATGGTCTTCGCGATGATCGTCAGCTCGGTGACCGCGCAGAACAAGCTCGTGCCCAAGCTCGGGGCGAAGCCGATCGTGCCGCTGGGGATGGGGCTCGGCGCGGCCGGGCTCGCGTGGATGACGGCGCTCGACGCCACGAGTGGGTACGCCACCCATGTGCTGCCCCCACTGCTCGTCATGGGTGTCGGCATGGGCCTGATCTTCGCGCCCGCGATGAGCGTGGCGACGGCGGGAGTGGCCGCGCACGACGCGGGCGTCGCCTCCGCGATGGTCAACACCAGCCAGCAGGTGGGCGGTTCGATCGGTACGGCGCTGCTGAACACCCTCGCCACGAGTGCGGCGGCGAACTATCTGGTGGGCAAGCAGCCCACGCCCGCAGTGCGGGTCTCCGCGCAGTTGCAGAGTTACTCGACGGCGTACTGGTGGTCGGCGTCGTTCTTCGCACTGGGTCTGCTGGTGTCGGTCACCCTGTACCGCAAGGGGCCGCCGCGACCGCACCTCTCCGAGGGGGCGCCAGGACCGGCCCACATGTGAACCCGGCGGGAGGCAATGACATTTGTCCTCCCGCTCTCAGGACGGTTCACTCTGCCGCCCACCCCCGCCCGGACGGGAGGATCAGTGATGTCGGCAAGGGCCGGTCACTGAGGCAAGCGGGAGGGGCACACCATGAGCGCCACGGTCACGATGGAGAAGCCGGTTCAGGTCGAGGTTCGGGCCGAGGCCGAGGGGGCCGCCCCTCTCAAGGGCCTGCCCAACTGGTACTTCCCGCTGGTCGGCATCTTCGCCGGGATCTTCGACATCGCCCGCGCCTACCCGGTGCTCTACGCCCTGATCCCCGTCGTCGCCATCGTCCAGATCGTGCTCGCCTTCACCGTCCTGAAGGCCCGCATCCGCTCCATGAAGAAGCTCTGGAAGAACAAGCGCACCCGCCTCCTCGCCGTCGGCCTCGTCGCGGTGCGCTTCGCCATCCGCTACGGGCTCGGCCTCGCCGGCCTCGCCCTCGGCGCGGCGGCGGGCCAGCTCACCCTCGGCATCGTGATGGCGGTCATCGGTACGGCGATGGCCTGGGGCGACCAGTGGCTGATCCTGCGCACCCTGAAGCGCGCCGGAGTCACCGCCTGACCGCCTCCACGAACCGCGTCCACGCGGCAGCCCCAACTACCAGCACAGGCCCCTCCGGGGCCTTTTTGCTGTCCCGTACCGGGACGACGCTCTCGTAGCCGTCGGCCACCTCGACGCAGCTCCCGCCGTCAGCATTGCTGTACGAAGACTTGCGCCAAGCGCCGTCGGCCACCTCGACGCAGTTCCCGCCCTCAGCATTGCTGTACGAGGATCTGCGCCATGCGCCCTCCGCCACTTCCAGGCAGTCGCCGCCTTCCTCGTTGCTGTACGAGGACTTCCGCCAGCGGGCAGTGGCCAGGGAGCGCGATATGTTCATGGTGCGTAGTCCTCCATCGCCGCCTGGATCATGGCCAGGGACGCCGTCGGCGACAATGCGACGGCCCTGGCGAGATCGTAGGCTTTGATGTAGCTCGCCACCAGGGCCGGTGTGTCCAACAGCTGGCCAGAATGGGCCGCTTCGAGGTAGATGACCGGTGGTGCGTCGGCGAACGTCATCACCTTGACCGACGCGTGCATGAGAGGCAGCGGCCCCGCGTCGAACGGCAGCAGCTGAACAGCCACAGCCCCTGTACTCGCCAACTTGCAGATGTGGCCAAGCTGTTCGTACATCACCTCGGCGCCGCCCACCGGGATCCGCAGCGCGGCCTCGTGCAGAATGCACCACAATTCCGGGGCCGTTGGGCCATCGAGCAGCTTGGCCCGTTCCATGCGCGTCGAGACGTTGAGCTCGACGTCCTCCTCGGAGGCGAACGGTCGGCCCGCGCGGGTCAGGGCGCGGGTGTAGGCCGCAGTCTGTAGCAGGCCCGGCACCACCATGGGCGTCCAGTGGAAGATCGCGGAGGCCATGGCCTCCAGCTCCGCAGCCAGGCGGAAGTACTCCGCATGCTGCGAGGCCTGCTCCATCGCCTCGCACATGCGGGTCAGGATCCCGTCCGTGTGGAGCGCGGCGTCGAGGCGCTTGGCCATGTCCTTGGGCGGGCGCCGGGTCGCGGACTCCATTTGGCCGATGTACGCGCCGGAGCAGAAGACGAGCGCGCCCAGGTCTTCCTGGGAGAGCCCGGCGGCCTCGCGTTTGCGGCGCAGCTCGCTGCCGTAGAAGGCGCGGGGCGAGTCCCACGGGTTGAGGTCCTTGGGTCGCGTCATGGGCAACTCCCTTGTGCAGCAGGGTGGTTGTGGGGACCGGACGTACTGCCCAGAGAGAATAGCTCCGCAGGGTCACCGTTCGCACACGGAACGTGAAATCACCCGTATGGCGTCACCCGGTGCGGCAAACCATTAGATATGCGGCATTCCAGCTAGTTTCCTCAGTTATGGGAGTTTCGAGTTCCGCGAAGCGGATGCTGGTCGGACGGCCGCTGGACACCAGCCGCCTCGGGGAGACGCTGCTGCCCAAGCGGCTCGCGCTGCCCATCTTCTGCAGCGACCCGCTCTCGTCGGTCGCGTACGCCACTGAAGAGATCCTGCTGATCCTCGCCCTGGGCGGAGCCACGCTGCTTCATCTGACCTGGTACGCCGCCGCGGCCATCGTCTTCCTGCTGGTGGTCGTGGTCGCCTCGTACCGGCAGACCTGTTACGCCTATCCGGGCGGCGGCGGCGCCTACATCGTCAGTTCCGAGAACCTCGGGCCGACGGCCGCGCTCACCGCGGCCAGTGCGCTGCTGGTCGACTACGTACTGACCGTCGCCGTGTCCGTCGTCTCCGGAGTCGCCGCCATCACCTCCGCGATTCCCGCCCTGAACAGTCATCAAGTCGCCCTGTCCGTAGGGTTCGTGGTGATTCTCACCGTGATGAATCTGCGGGGGGTGCGCGAGTCCGGGCGGGTCTTCGCGATTCCCACGTACGGCTTCGTGTTCGTGATCTACGTGATGTTCGCGTTCGCCGCCGTGCGCATCGCCACCGGCACCACCATCCGCGCCGAGTCGGCCCATCTGCCGATCCAGGCGGCCGGGAGCTACGCCGGGATCGCCGTGGTGCTGCTCGCGATGCGCGCCTTCGCCTCCGGGTGTACGGCGCTGACGGGTGTGGAGGCGATCAGCAACGGCGTACCCGCGTTCCAGAAGCCGAAGAGCCGCAACGCCGCCAACACCCTTGCCGCGATGGGGGTGTTGTCGGTCACCATGTTCGCCGGGATCACCGCGCTCGCCATGGTGTACAAGGTCCATGTGGCCGCCGATCCAACGGAGTTGGGGCTGCCGCCCGGCACCGCCACCTCCACCGCGCTCGCACAGATCGCCCGCGCCACGTTCGGGCACGTGGACATCCTGTTCTACCTGGTGCAGGCGTTCACCGCGGGCGTGCTGATCCTCGCCGCGAACACCGCGTTCAACGGCTTCCCGATGCTCGCCTCGATCCTCGCCCGGGACCGGTACGCGCCGCGCCAGCTCTACAACCGGGGCGACCGGCTCGTCTTCTCCAACGGCGTCGTGCTGCTCGCGCTCGCCGCGATCGGCCTGATCGTGATGTTCAACGCCGAGCTGTCCCGGCTCATCCAGCTGTACATCATCGGAGTCTTCGTCTCCTTCACGCTCTCGCAGGCCGGGATGGTCAAGCACTGGCGCAAGGAGCTCGCGACGCCGAAGGGGCAGGAGAACCGGCGGCACATCCACCGCTCGCTCGCCATCAACACGGTCGGCGCGACCATGACCGCGATCGTCCTCGTCATCGTGCTGATCACCAAGTTCACGCACGGCGCCTGGCTGGTGATCATCGCGATGCCGCTGCTGTTCTTCGGGATGAAGGGCGTACGGAACCACTACGACCAGGTGGCCGAGGAGGTCGCCGTCGAGCCGGACGCCAAGCCCCGCAGGCCCTCCCGCCACCACGCGTTCGTGCTGGTCTCGGCCGTGCACGCGCCCACGCTCAAGGCGATCGGCTTCGCCCAGGCGCTGCGGCCCGACACGCTCACCGCGCTGACGGCCGCCGCCGACGACGACGCGGTGCGGCTGCGCGAGAAGTGGGCGGCGTACGACCTGGGCGTACCGCTGACCATCATCGACTCCCCGTACCGGGAGGTCGTCGGGCCGGTCCTCGCCCATGTGAAGGCGACGGCCGACGCGGATCCGGGGGCGATGGTGTCGGTGATCATCCCCGAGTACGTCGTGGGCCACTGGTGGGAGCAGCCGCTGCACAACCAGAGCGCGCTGCGGCTCAAGGCCCGGCTGCTGTTCATGCCCGGGGTGACCGTCATCGACGTGCCCTACCGGGCCCGGTCCGCCCGCGAGGAGGAACCCGTCAAGCCGCTGAAGGGATGACCGCGGGGGTGCACCCACGGTAGGGGGTGGGTCCTGCCCGTAGTACTCGGGAGGCACCCCCTAGGTCTACGGAGCTACCCGGCAAGTGTGGTCTCCAGTGCGACGCCGACGACATGGCCCGATCCATAGCTTCGGTACCGGCAGAAAAACTCCGGTACGGAAGGCTCATCATGGCGTCGCGCCCGCTCGGCAAGCACCCGCACGGCCCGCGTCCCGACGGCTCGCAGCAGCGCAACAGCCGTATGGGCAACGGCCGTTCGCGTATCGGCCGTTCGCGCGGTGGCCGTCTGCGTATCGGCCGTCTGCGCCGCACCCTGATCGCCGTGTTCGTCGCCGCTTCGGTGGCCGTGCCGGTCTCGGGTGCGGCCCGGCCGGCCGCGGTCCCGGCGCCCGCCCCCGCCGCCCTCGCCCCGCTCTCGGTCTCCGGTCTCGACACCCGGTACGCGGCCAACCGCGCCGGCATCCTGGCCGCCGAGAAGATGGCCGAGGACCACGGGGACCGGCGCAGGGCCCGCGCGCTGGACGCGATGGCGGACCCGGACCGGCGCTTCCTCTCCTTCGACGGACGCGACGGCGGACGCACCGCCGAGGTCTTCGGCGACCTGGCGCACGCCGAGAAGATCGCCGTCTTCGTCCCCGGCTCGGACACCAACCTCGACATGTACGGGCGGCTGCGCAGCGGCGCCGAGGCCCTGGCCGCCGAGCTCGGCCCGAAGGCCGCCGTCATCGGCTGGATGGGGTACGCGACCCCGGGCACGGTGAGCACGGAGATCCTCACCCCGGACCGCGCCGATGACGCGGCCCCTCAACTCACCGCATTCATGAGGGAGTTGAAGACGGTCAAGCCGGCGGCCCGCAGCTCCCTCGTCTGCCACTCCTACGGCTCGGTCGTCTGCGCGAAGGCCGCCTCCGGCGTCGAGGTCTCCGACATCGTCCTGTACGGCAGCCCCGGCACCGGCTTCGACACCGCCGCCGCAATGCACACCTACGCCACCGTCTGGGCGGGCCGGGGCGCCGACGACTGGATCGCCGACGTACCGCACTCCAGCCTCGACCTCGGCTTCGTGACCATCGGGTTCGGCGCCGACCCCGTGTCCCGGCACTTCGGGGCCCGCTCCTTCGACGCGGGGTCCGGCGGCCACAGCGACTACCTGAAGCCCGGCTCCGTACCGCTCAAGAACATCGCCCGGATCGTCGACGGACAGACCCCGCTGGAGGGCCGCCATGCGTGAACTAGTCGAGCGGATCGAGGCCGCGACCCCGGCCGACCGCGACCGTGCCGTGGACGCGCTGCGCGCCTTCGCGATCCTCGGGGTGGTGATGGGGCACTGGCTGGTCACCGCGCTGGTCTCCGACAGCGGCACCGTGCACGCCGCGAGCCCGCTCCAGCACATGCCCCAACTCGCCCCCATATCCTGGGTGTTCCAGACCCTGGCCGTGTTCTTCCTGGTGGGCGGGCAGGTCGCGACGAAGAGCTACGAGTCCGCCCGCGCCCGGGGCACGACGTACGGGCAGTGGCTGCGGGCCAGGCTCGGGCGGCTGTTCAGGCCGGTCGCGGCCGTACTCGTGGTGTGGTCGGTCGCGGCGGGCGCCATGCTCGCCTCGGGCGTGGGCCTGGACACCGTGCACACCCTGGTCAAACTCGTGCTGTCCCCGCTGTGGTTCCTGCTGGTGTTCGCGGCGCTGACCGCGGCGACCCCGCTCGTCTCCAAGCTGCACCCGCTGTGGCCGCTCGCGGTCGTCCTGTACGTCGACATCTACCGCTTCGGATTCGACGGGGCGTCCTGGACCGGCTGGATCAATCTGCCCGCGGGCTGGCTGGTGCCGTACTGCCTGGGCGCGCTGTGGGCGCGGCGCGGCGCGGGCACCTCGCTGCGGACGGCCGGGTGGGTACTGCTGATCGGCGGCGCCGCCGGGACCGCGCTGCTGGTGCTGTTCGCGGGCTATCCCGCCTCGATGGTCGGGGTGCCGGGGGCGGCGATCTCCAACCTGAACCCGCCGACGCTGGCCGCCGTCACCTTCGGACTCGCCCAGTGCGGTGCGGCCCTGCTGCTGCTCGGGCCGCTGCGCAGGGTGCTGCGGCGGCCCGCGCTGTGGGCGGCGGTGGCGCTGGTCAACCTGTCCGCGATGACGATCTTCCTGTGGCACCAGACCTCGATGATGGCCGTCACCTGTCTCGGCCTGCTCGCGGGCGACGCGCTGCCGGGACTGCACACCGTGCCCGACAGCGGCGGCTGGGTGCTCGCCCGGCTCGCCTGGCTGCCGGTGTTCGCGCTGATGCTGACGGTGTGCTGGCTGACGTTCCGTACGTACGAGCAGCCCAGGCGGGGTGCGGGAGCGCGTGCGGCTGCGGGTGCGGCTGCGAGCAAGGTGGTGCGCCAAGGGCGTCCTGCCCGGGTGCGGGCGGTGCGGGGTGCCTAAGGTGAGCGTCATGAAGCCGGGGGACACTGAACGGGAGCGGGGTGTGCGGCCGCGGGTGGCCCAACAGGGCCTGAAGCAGTGGCTCGTGGCGGCCCTGCGGGCGGCGCCGGGCACCCTGCGCGAGGACCTCCTGGCGACGACGCCCGAACCGCTGCCGCACCGGAACGAGCCGGGCTGGCTGGCGTGGCGGCCGGCCATCGCGGTACCGCTGGCGATCGCCGCGCTGATCATCATGGTCGCGGGCACCCTTCAGTACGCCCGCAGCTACCAGCTGGGCGCGGGGGTGGGCCTGGTGCTCGCGGGGATCCAGTCGGGCGCGCTGGTCGCCGCCCTGTACCGGCCGCTGCCCGCCTGGTGGGCCACGACGGGCGTCATGTTCGCGGCCGCGGTGATCGCCGAGTCCCAGGTCGACCCGGGCGCGATGTACCCGTGGACCGGACCGGGGATCCCGCTGCAGGCGGGCGTCCTGTTCCTGCTCGCGCTCAGGCACCGGCCCCGGGTCGCGGTCGAGACGCTGCTGATCAGCCTGGGGGCGGGCGCGCTCTGCGCGGCCCTCCACAGCCGGCCGCACACCTCGCCCAGCGCGGGGCTCGCGTTCGTGTTCTTCACGATCGCCGTGGTGGTCGGGGCGGCGCTGCGCGGCCGCCGGGTGGCCCGTACGCAGCTCGTCGCGCAGGAGGAGATCACCGCCGAGGAGCGGGCCCGGCGCACCCTCCTGGAGGAGCGCAACCGGATCGCCCGCGAGCTGCACGACGTGGTGGCCCACCACATGTCGGTCATCTCCATCCAGGCGCAGGTCGCCCCGCACCTCGTGGAGAACCCGTCCGACGAGCTGAAGGAGAACCTCGCGGGCATCCGGCAGAACGCGGTCGAGGCGCTGACCGAACTGCGCCGGGTGCTGGGGGTGCTCCGCTCGGAGGACCCGGCGGCGGACGGCGTACGGCACGCGCCGCAGCCCTCGCTGGACCGGCTGGACGAGCTGGTGGCCAATGTGCGGGGTGCGGGCCTTGAGGTGACGGCCGAAATCCTGGGCGCGGCCCGGCCCCTGTCGCCCGGGGTGGAGCTGTCGGCGTTCCGGGTGGTGCAGGAGGCGCTCAGCAACGCGATGCGGCACGCGCCGGGGGCGGCGGTGCGGGTGGTGGTCGCGCACCATAGCGCGGAACTCGTGGTGCGGATCACCAACACCGCGCCTGACCGGCCCGTCGCGCCGTCGCCCGGCGCCGGGCACGGGCTGCTCGGCATGCGCGAACGCACTGCCATGCTGGGCGGCGAACTCGCCGTGGGTCCGACCTCCGACGGCGGTTACGAAGTCACCGCCACGCTTCCGCTGAAGGGCACCCCATGACCATCCGCGTCCTGATCGCCGACGACCAGATGCTGGTCCGCCAGGGATTCACGGTTCTGCTCAACGCGGAGCCGGACATCGAGGTGGTCGGCCAGGCGGTCGACGGGCTCGACGCGGTGGCCAAGGTCGCCGAACTCGCCCCCGACGTCGTCCTGATGGACATCCGGATGCCGGAACTCGGCGGCATCGAGGCGACCCGGCGCATCACGGGGCCGGACGGTGCGGCGGTGCCGGTCAAGGTGCTCGTCCTGACCACCTTCGACCTGGACGAGTACGTGTACGAGGCGCTGCGCGCGGGGGCGTCGGGGTTCTTGCTGAAGGACGCCTCAGCGGCTGAACTCGCCCAGGCGGTAAGGGTGGTGGCCTCGGGGGAGGCGCTCTTGGCGCCCAACATCACCAAGCGGCTCATCGCGGAGTTCTCCCGGATGACGCAGGTGCCGCGGGCTCCGCTGAAGGAGCGGGTGGGCGATCTGACGGAGCGTGAGACGGAGGTCCTGACGCTGATCGCCCAGGGCCTGTCCAACGCGGAGATCGCGGCGCGGCTGGTGGTGGCCGAGCAGACCGTGAAAACCCACGTGAGCCGCATCCTGATCAAGCTCGGCCTGCGGGACCGTACGCAGGGGGCGGTGTTCGCGTACGAATGCGGGTTGGTGCGGCCGGGGGGTGCGTGAGGGGACCCCGGGGCTCCGCCCCAAACCCCGCCGGGGGCTTCGCCCCCGGACCCCCCGGGGGTTGCCCTCCCGCCCGCCCGTGCGGCGGGTTGAAAGGCTGAGCCCTGGGGCGGTGCCCGAGACCCCGGCGGGGGCTTCGCCCCTTGCACCCCTGGCTGGTTGCCAACCCGCCTGCCAGTGACGGGCGTTGGGAAGGCCGGCCCCCTGGGGCTGCGCCCCAGACCCGCTCGGGGGCTCCGCCCCCGGACCCCCGGGGGTTGCCCACCCGCCCGCCCGTGCGGCGGGTTAAAAGGCTGAGCCCTGGGGCTGTGCCAGACCCCGGCGGGGGCTTTGCCCCGCGCCCTGCCTCCTCGCGGGGGCGCCGCGCTCGTCGGGGTGGTGGGCCCTCGCGGCCGCAGTCGCCGATGGTGCTCGGCCGACCACTGGTGCCTAGCCTTTTCAACCCTGCCGAACGGGTGGGCGGGGTGGGCAAAAGGCCCCTACAGCCAAGCCCCCTCGCGGCGGATGTACCACGTCTTCACCAGCTGCGTCAGTGTGCAGTAGGCCAGCAGGACCCCCACCAGCCACGGGAAGTAGCTCATCGGGACCGGGACGAAGCCGATTGTCGCGGCCAGGGGGGAGAAGGGGAGGAACAGGCCGGTCGCCACCGCCAGGATCGTCATCGTCATCACCGGCCACGTCGCCCGGGACTGGATGAACGGGATCCTGCGGGTGCGGATCATGTGGACGATCAGGGTCTGCGACAGCAGGCCCTCGATGAACCAACCCGACTGGAACAGCGCCTGGTTCGACTCGCTGTTCGCGCCGAACACGTTCCACATGATGACGAACATCGCGATGTCGAAGATCGAACTGATGGGCCCGATCGTCACCATGAAGCGCCCGATCCCCTTGGCGTCCCAGTTGCGCGGCTTGCGCAGGTAGTCCTCGTCCATCCGGTCCCACGGCGTGGCCAGCTGGGCGATGTCGTACACCAGGTTCTGCACGAGCAGCATGATCGCCAGCATCGGCTGGAACGGGATGAACGCCGAGGCGACCAGGACCGAGAAGACGTTGCCGAAGTTCGAGGACGCCGTCATCTTGATGTACTTGATGGTGTTGCCGAAGGTGGTCCGGCCCTGGACCACGCCCTGCTCCAGGACGGTCAGGTCCTTCTCCAGCAGGATGATGTCCGCCGACTCCTTCGCGATGTCCACCGCCGTGTCCACCGAGATGCCGACGTCCGCGTCCCGTAGCGCCGCCGCGTCGTTGATGCCGTCGCCGAGGAAGCCCACCGTGTGCCCCTCGGCCTGGAGTGCCCGTACGATACGGGCCTTCTGCACCGGGTTGACCTTCGCGAACACCGTTGTAGTGGCCGCCAGTCGGCGCAGCGCCGTGTCGTCCAGCGCGTCCACGTCCGGGCCCGTCACGACCGTACCGACGTCGATGCCGACGTCCGCGCAGACGCGTGCGGCGACCAGTTCGTTGTCGCCGGTGACGACCTTGACCGCGATGCCCTTGTCGGCGAGCCCGCGCAGCGCCGCGGCCGCGTCCGCCTTCGGCGGGTCGAGGAAGGCGAGGAAGCCGACGAGGGTCAGGCCGGACTCGTCCGCGACGGTGTAGGTGTCCCGCGGGGACCGCATCGTCCGTGTGGCGACGGCCAGGACCCTGAGGCCCTCGCGGTTGTTGTCCTCGGCGGTACGGGTGACGTGCCACCGGAGCTGGTCGGTGAGCTCGCTTCGCTCGCCCTGGTCCATCAGGTGCGTGCACAGGCCGAGGACCTCCTCCACCGCACCCTTGGTGATCAGTACGTGTTCGGGCCGCCCCGCCCTGCCCACCAGGCTGTTGCGGCTGAGGACCACGGACATGCGGCGCCGGGCGAAGTCGAAGGGGATCTCGTCGACCATCGTGAACCGTGCGTCGACGACAACCTCCTCGGCCTCGTTGACGCGGTCGATGACCGCCTGGTCCATGAGGTTGCGCAGGCCCGTCTGGAAGTGCGCGTTCAGGTACCCGTACTCCAGGACCTCGTTGTCCTGCCTGCCGTGCACGTCCAGGTACCGGTCGAGGACGATGCGGTCCTCGGTGAGCGTGCCCGTCTTGTCGGTGCACAGGACGTCCATCGCGCCCAGGTTCTGGATCGCGTTGAGCCGCTTGACGACGACCTTCTTCTTCGACATCGCGACCGCGCCGCGCGCCAGGTTCGCGGAGACCACCATCGGCAGCATCTCGGGGGTGAGCCCGACCGCGACGGCGATGGCGAAGAGGAACGCCTCGTTCCAGTCACCCTTCGTCAGCCCGTTGATCGCGAACACGACGGGGACCATCACCAGCATGAAGCGGATGAGCAGGAAGCTGACCTTGCGCACCCCGTTGTCGAAGTTGGTCTGCGGACGCTCGCCGACGAGCGAGCCCGCCATGGACCCGAAGTAGGTGTCCGCGCCGGTGGCGACCACAACTCCCGTTGCGGTACCGGAGGTTACCGAAGTGCCCATCAAGCACAGGTTGTCCGCCTCGACGGGGTCGCCGCACGTGTTCCGGTTGTCCTCGCCGGCCCGTACGTCGGCCTTGGCGACCGGCAGCGACTCGCCGGACAGGGCGGCCTGAGAGACCATCAGGTCCTTGGCGCCGATCAGCCGGAGGTCCGCCGGGATCAGGTCGCCGGCGCCCAGCTTGACCACGTCACCCGGGACCACCTGGTCCATCGGCACCTCGACGGTGGTCGACAGCGCGCCGCGCCCAGCCCGGCGCTGCACGGCGGTGGTCGTGGTGACGAGCTTCTTCAGCGCGTCGGCGGCCCGCCCCGAGCGGAACTCCTGCCAGAAGCGCAGCAGTCCGCTGATGGCGACCATCGTGGACAGGATGACGACGCCGGGGTCCGCCGGGTCCTGCCAGTACATGACGGCGGCGAGCAGGACGAGTACGGCGATGAAGGGGTTCGCGTACGCCCTGGCGAGCTGTGCGTACCAGCGCGGGGCCCGCTCGTGGGCGACCACGTTGAGGCCGTGCCGCTCCTGGCGGTCGAGCGCCTCGGCCTGGCAGAGCCCGTCGCGGTCGACGCCGTACTCCTTGAGCACCTGTGCGGTGGGCTGCGCGGCGATCTCGGTGAGGCGGTCGCCGACGGTCCGGGTGCGGGCCGCCGGCTCGGCGGCCCTGCGCTCACGGCGGCCGCGGCCGCCCGGCGGCGCGAGCTTCTCGGGCGTGGGGGTAGGGGTGAGCATGGTCATGGTGAATCTCCCTGGGGGCCTCGATGCGGGCAGGGGGGTGGGCATGGGGGTATGGCAACGGCGTGCGCGAAGGCGCACGCCGCGAAGGAAGGGAAAGGGCCGGTCGGTCAGCCGACGGGCACGGCGCGGCGAGGACTTCGGTCGGGACTCATCCCGAACACCTCCTCGCTGCGGGCACGGCGACAGTGACGGCCGTGCGGGTATTTGCGTCGATTCGAAAGTAACATACTTGCGTCGATGCGAAAGTAGGCTGACGGCGGCCGGTCCCGAGATCGTGCTTTCGGCCGGGCGGGGCCTGGCCCAACGGCCGATCCGCGGCGTCCGCGCCGCCCGGCACCATCGGGGAATGTCGCCGTGGCCGTCCCGGTCGCCGTCGCCGTCGCCGCCTCCGCGGCCGGGCTGCTGATCGCCCGCCGCCCGCGGTGACCCACGCCGTCCTGCCGCTACCGCTCCACCCCGGGGGTGTCCTCATGCTGCACGTGCTCTACCTGATCGGTGTCGCCGCGTTCGCGGCCAGTGGGGTGCTGGCCGCGCACCGGGCGAACATGGACCCCTTCGGCGGGCTCGTCCTCGGCTTCGCCGCGTCCGTGTCCGGCGGGACCCTGCGCGATCTGATCCTCGGCCGGCACCCGCTGTACTGGACGCACGACTGGGTGCTGCTCACCGTCATCGCCTGTGCGGCCGTCGGCACCATGCTGTATCTGCGCAGGTGGACGCTGCCGCAGCGGTCGCTGATGGTGGTGGACGCGGTCGGTCTCGCCGTGGTCACCGTCATGGGCGCCCGCGCCGCCGTGGACGCCCATGTCACCCCGGCCGCGGTGGTGATCCTCGCCGTGCTGACCGGCGTCACCGGCGAGGTCGTACGCGATGTGCTGTGCGGGCAGTTCCCGCCGCTGCTGCTCCGCGAGGAGGTGTACGCGACCGCCGCGCTGGCCGGCGCCGTCTGCTACCAGCTCCTGCACTGGCTGGAGGCGGGCTCCGCCGTCACGACGGTCGCCGCCGCCGGCACCGTCCTGGCCCTGCGCCTGACCGCCGTCTTCCGCGATCTGCATCTGCCGCGACTGCAGCCGACAGCCCGGCAGGCGCACAACTCGCCTACCGGGCCGGGTGGTTGATGACATCGGGGGTTCGGCTCAACGGCTCAGCATCCCCCGCACCGCCGCGCGGTCGACGTTGGTCAGGGCCCGGACGAGCTTCGGGGTCAGGAAGACGATCGCGAAGCCGATCAGGGAGACCGCGGCTATCTGGAGCGGGGACTCGATGTAGTACTCGTGGTGCACCCCGCCGGACGTGAAGTCCACGATGCGGTAGCCGGGCCAGCCGACGTAGTGCGGGAAGACCCAGGAGTACGCCGGGAGCAGGGCGACCACCCAGCCCGTGACCAGGAACGTCACGGTGAGCACGAAGGACGTCACGCGCCAGGGGAACATCACCACCTGGAAGAGCAGGGCCTTCCAGCCCGCCGCGTCCTTCAGCCGCGCCTCCATGGCGGCCCAACGGCCCTCCCGGCGCGGGGCCGGAACACCCTGCGGCTGCGGGGCGTCGAGGCCGAGGAGGGACAGCGCCCGGCGGCGTTCCATCCCGCCGAGTCCGCGTGCTCCCGCCGGCATCGCCGCGAGCACCGGCAGGCCGAGCATCGTCACGACCAGGCTCGCGCCGAGTGCGAACATCGACACCGCGAAGGCGAACCCGGCGACGGCCAGCGGCAGCGAGGTCAGCGTGTAGCCGACCTCGCGGTACGTGGCGGCGGCGAACGGTGCGCGCCAGAAACCGGTCGCGGCGGGAGCGGGGGCGGCCGGGGCGGCGGCGTACGGGGCAGTGGTCGAGGTCATGGCTCAACCCTGCCGTTTCCGCGCGCCCGGCGGGATGGGGCGGCCCCGCCGGTCGGGGGTGGTGCTGGCCCCCTACCGACGGTGGACGCCCCCAGCCGGTCAGCCGCGCCGGCGCCGCAGGAGGAGGAAGCCGCCTGCCGCCACTCCGGCGGTCGAGACGACGGCGAGCGCCTGGGGTGCGACAGCGCTGCCCGACGAAGGCGCGGGGGCCGCGGCCGGGGCGGGCGCCGGTGCCGGGTCGCCGCCGTGGCCGTGGTGGCTCACCGTCGAACGGGCCGCGCCCGCCGCGATGTTCTGCTCGGTGGGCGCGGCCGCCTTGGCCGCCGAGGCCCCGTACACCACGTCCGAGCAGCCGTAGAACGCCTCGGGGCTGTCGTCGCGCTGCCAGACCTTGTAGATGATGTGGCGTCCGGTGCGGGCGGGCAGCGTGCCGCTGAAGTCGTAGTAGCCGTCCGTCGCCGTCCGGGACGTCCGGTAGGTGGCGACGGGCGCGGGGTCCAGGTCGGACCACTTCAGCGGCTGGGTCGGGTCGAAGCCCTCCTTGGTGATGTACAGCGTCATCGTGCCCGAATGTGCCGCGGTCACCCGGAACTTGAAGTCGAAGGCGCCCGCCGACACGTTGGTGGCCGGCCAGTCGGTGCGGGCCCAGTCGAGCGCCCGGTACTTGTCCCGGTTGGCCGAACACAACTTGCCGTCGGGGATGAGCTGTTGGGACTGGCCGTTGGCGTTGGCGATGTTCACCTCGTTCCAGTCGTACAGCGGCTGGGTCCCGGAGTCCGCGACCAGGTCCTTGCACACCTGCGACACCGGGTGCTCGGGGCCCTCGGCGTAGCAGGCGGCGACCCGGCTGACCGGGTTGAACAGGGACCCGTGCGCGGAGGCGGGCGCGGGGGCGAGGGCGAGGAACGTCAGGGAGGCCGCCCCGAGGACACCCAGGGACGCTGCGGTACGCCGAGCGGACATGCGAGTGCTCCTTGATCGTGGGGGAGAACGTCTGGCGGTGACCGGCTGTGGCTGCTTGCGACTGCTTGGGGATGCGCCAAGTCGGCCTGTTGTGGCGGTACTTGAGAGCCTGGCATTGGTCTGGACCAAGCCGCAAGAGGTCTACGCCGACCGGTGAGATCGGTCCGCCCGGCGAGATCGGTCCGCGCGGTCCGCCAGGGGCGCGGGGAACTGTGCGATGAGTTACGCATGGTCCGCAGTCGAAGCACTCTCCCCCGGAGGGTCTCGGGAAGGGGCGGGGTGGGGACTGACCCGGGACGGGAGGATCGGTCGGGCGGACAGTAGAGTGCGGCTCCAGCCCCCGCACGCACCCCGAGGTATCCGTGAAACCCCACCCCCCTGCTCGTCTCCCGGACGTCACCGTCGTCGGGATCGGGGCCGACGGGTGGGCCGGGCTCGCCCCCGGGGGCCGGGACCTGCTCACCGGCGCCGACGTGATCATCGGTGGGGCGCGGCAGCTGGCTCTGCTGCCCGGCGACTGCGCGGGGCGGCGGATCGCCTGGCCCTCGCCGCTGCGGCCCGCCGTGTCCGGGCTGCTCACCGGCCACGCCGGGCGCCGCATCGCCGTACTGGCCAGCGGTGACCCCATGTTCTACGGCATCGGCCGCACCCTCACCGAAGTCCTCGGCGCCCCGCCGCACATCCTGCCGCACCCCTCGTCCGTCTCGTACGCCTGCGCCCGGCTCGGCTGGCCCGTCGAGGAGACCGAGGTCGTCACGCTCGTCGGGCGGCCCGCCGCCAGGCTCGCCGCCGCCCTGCACGACGGGCGACGCCTCCTCGTGCTCAGCGCCGGCGCCGGCACCCCCGCCGAAGTCGCCGCCCTGCTCCGCGACCGCGGCTTCGGGCCCAGTCGGATGCGGGTGCTCGAACGGCTCGGGTCCGAGGACGAACACTGCGTGGACGGGACCGCCGATGGGTGGGACCTGCCGCACGGCGACCCGCTCAACGTCATCGCCGTCGACTGCCGGCGCGCGCCCGACGCCCTCCGGCTCGGTGCCGTACCGGGGCTGCCCGACGCGGCGTACGAACACGACGGCCAGCTCACCAAGCGGCACATCCGCGCCGCCACCCTCGGCGCGCTCGCGCCCGCGCCCGGCGAACTGCTCTGGGACATCGGCGGCGGCTCCGGCTCCATCGCGGTCGAATGGATGCGTACGCACCCGTCCTGCCGGGCCCTCACCGTCGAGCGGGACCCGGTACGGGCCGAACGCATCGCCCGCAACGCCGACCGGCTCGGCGTGCCCGCGCTGCGCGTCGTCACCGGCGCCGCCCCCGCCGCCCTGGCCCAACTCCCCACCCCCGACGCCGTGTTCATCGGCGGCGGCCTCACCGCACCCGGGCTGCTCGCGGCCTGCTGGGACGCGCTGCCCCTGGGCGGGCGGCTCGTCGCCAACACCGTCACCCTGGAGTCCGAGGCGCTGCTCGCCGACTGGTACCGGCGCCGCGGCGGCGAACTCGTACGGCTCGCGGTCGCGCACGCGGTGCCGGTCGGCGGGTTCACCGGGTGGCGGCAGGCGATGCCGGTCACGCAGTGGGCCGTCGTCAAGAACGACCCCGGGCCACCCGAACCCGGCCCCGTCAACACCCCTTCAGGAGCAGACAGATGACCGTGTACTTCATCGGCGCAGGGCCCGGCGCCGCCGACCTGATCACGGTGCGCGGCGCCCGTACGCTCGCCTCCTGCCAGGTCTGCCTGTACGCCGGCAGCCTCGTGCCGCGCGAACTCCTCGCCGAATGCCCCGAGGGCGCGCGGCTCGTGGACACCGCCCAGCTCAACCTGGATGAGATCACCGGTGAGTTGGTACGCGCCCACGAGGCCGGGCAGGACGTGGCCCGGCTGCACTCCGGCGATCCCTCCGTGTTCAGCGCCGTCGCCGAGCAGATGCGGCGGCTGGATGCGGCGGGGGTGCCCTACGAGGTCGTGCCGGGGGTGCCCGCCTTCGCGGCGGCGGCCGCCGCGCTCAAGCGGGAGCTCACGGTGCCGACGGTCGGGCAGACCGTCATCCTGACCC
This sequence comes from Streptomyces sp. NPDC094147, assembly GCF_044764265.1. Lineage (NCBI taxonomy): Bacteria > Bacillati > Actinomycetota > Actinomycetes > Kitasatosporales > Streptomycetaceae > Streptomyces > Streptomyces sp. NPDC094147. The sequence goes on from NZ_JBIWHT010000016.1 coordinate 101,659, forward strand.
GCGTCGCGCAGCGCGCCACGGCCATGCCGGAGGGCGAGGACCTCGCGACGCTGGGGCGCAGTGGGGCGCTGCTGGTGCTGCACCTGGCAGCGGGATATGTGGACCGGGTGGTCGAGGAGCTCCTTCCGCATTACGGTGCGGATTGTCCGGCGGCGGTTGTGGCCTTTGCCTCGCGGCCCGAGGAGCTGATTCTGCGGGGGACGCTGTCCGGGATTGCGGGGCAGGTGAAGGAAGCGGGGGTTGTCCGGACGGCTGTCATCCTGGTCGGGCGGACGCTGGGGGCTGCGGAGTTCCGGGACTCGCATCTCTACTCCGCTGAGCGGCATCGCTGCTAGTGCCCCGGGGTCCGCGGGGCTCTGCCCCGCACCCCGCTCCTCAAACTCCCCCAAGGGGCTGGGTTTTGCCGGCCAGCGCCGCTGGTCAGCGCGGTGTGCTTCGACCCACCACGTTGCCCGCCCTGTCGATGCAGATCACGTCCACCACCACCGGCGCGCCCCGCAGAACGACCAGCGCTTCTTCGCGGGCCCGCGCTGCCACCAGGTCGCCCAGGGGGACCCCGGCCGCTGTGCACAACTGGAGTGCCGCCAAGCCTGTGTTGGCCTCTCTCACCTGTTCCGCGAGGGACTCGTCCGCGCCGCCCTCCTGGGCCAGGGCTGCCAGGAAGGGCTTGTTCACCTGGGAGCGGGCCGAGTGGAGGTCCAGGTGGCCCGCGGCGAGCTTGGACAGTTTGGCGAAGCCGCCGCAGATGGTCAGGCGGTCCACCGGGTGGCGGCGTACGTACTTCAGGACCGCGCCCGCGAAGTCGCCCATGTCCAGGAGGGCGTCCTGAGGCAACGCGTACTCCGCCACCACCGTCTTCTCCGATGTTGAGCCCGTGCAGCCCGCCACGTGCCTGCGGCCTGCCGCCCTCGCCACGTCCACTCCGCGCCGGATCGAGTCGATCCACGCCGAGCACGAGTACGGGACGACGATGCCCGTCGTGCCCAGGATCGACAGGCCGCCCAGGATGCCCAGGCGGGGGTTCCAGGTGGAGCGGGCGATCTCCTCGCCGTGGTCGACGGAGATGGTGATCTCCACGTCGGCGGGGGCGCCGTGCCGCGCGGCGACGAGGGAGACGTGCTCGGTCATCATTTTGCGCGGGACCGGGTTGATCGCCGGTTCGCCCACGGCGAGGGGGAGTCCGGGGAGGGTGATGGTCCCCACGCCCTCGCCCGCGCGGAAGACGACGCCCGAGCCGGGCGGAAGCCGTCGTACCGTCGAGCGGATCAGCGCGCCGTGCGTCACGTCCGGGTCGTCGCCCGCGTCCTTCACCACGGCCGCCATCGCGTGCCCGGCGGCCAGCTCCTCGGCGGCCAGCGCGAACGCGGGTGTCTGCCCCCTCGGCAGGGTGATCGTCACCGGGTCGGGGAAGTCGCCGGTCAGCAGCGCGGTGTACGCGGCCGTGGTGGCGGCCGTCGCGCAGGCGCCGGTGGTCCAGCCGGGGCGCAGACCGGTGTGCTTGAGTTGGGCGCTGCGCCCGCCCTTGGCCTCACTCATGGCTCCTGGCCTCACTCATGAACGGAATCGATTCCTGTGCACGTCTTGATATTGGGGGGTACGGGTGAGGCCCGGCGGCTGGCTGACCTGCTGCACGGCGGACAGCCCGGCGCGCCGCGCGTGACGAGTTCCCTCGCGGGGCGGGTCGCCGCGCCCCGGCTTCCGGTCGGCGAGGTCCGCATCGGCGGCTTCGGGGGCGCCGAGGGGCTTGCCCAGTGGCTGCGTACGCACCGGGTGGACGTGCTCATCGACGCCACCCACCCTTTCGCCGGGACGATCAGTTTCAACGCGGCGGCGGCCGCCGCCGAGACCCATGTTCCCCTGTTGGCGCTGCGCAGGCCCGGCTGGGTCCCGGGCGAAGCGGACGACTGGCGTCCGGTGGGCTCGCTCGACGAGGCGGCCGCGCTGCTGCCGGCGCTGGGCCGCCGGGTCTTCCTCACCACCGGACGCATGGGCCTGGCCGCCTTCGCCGCCCTCGACGGGCTGTGGTTCCTCGTACGGTCGGTGGACGCGCCCGAGCCGCCCGGTCCGGCCCGCATGGAGGTGCTGCTCGACCGGGGGCCCTTCACCCTCGAAGGGGAGCGCGAGGTGCTGCGTACGAACCGGATCGACGTGGTGGTCACCAAGGACAGCGGGGGCGCCGCCACCGCGCCCAAGCTGGCCGCCGCCCGCGAGGCGGGGATCCCGGTGGTCGTGGTGCGCCGGCCGCCCGTGCCCGAGGGGGTGGCGGTGGCGGCCACCCCCGAGGAGGCGGCCGCCTGGGTGCGTCAGTTCTCCGCGTTCTCCGGGTAGCGCCGCGGGGTCCAGACGATCTCCTCGCCGTCCCCCCGGCGTACCGCGCGGGTCTGCGAGGAGCCGACGATCAGGATGGTGCGCATGTCGACCTCGGCCGGGTCGAGCTCGGCAAGGCGCACGACGCGGACCCGCTCGGTGGGCCCGCCCACGTCCCGGCCGATGACGACCGGGGTGTCCGGCGCCCGGTGTTCCAGGAGCAGCTCGCGGGCCTTGGCGACCTGCCAAGTGCGGCTCGCGGAGCCGGGGTTGTAGAGGGCGAGCACCAGATCGGCGGCGGCCGCCGCGTGCAGGCGCTCGGCGATGACCTCCCAGGGCTTGAGCCGGTCGGACAGCGAGATGGTGGCGTAGTCGTGGCCGAGCGGGGCGCCCGCGCGGGCGGCGGCCGCGTTGGCGGCGGTCACCCCCGGCAGGACCCGCACGGGGACGTCCGCGTACTCGGGCTGCGAGGCGACCTCAAGCACCGCCGTGGCCATCGCGAAGATGCCCGGGTCGCCCCCGGACACCACCGCAACCCGCCTGCCCCGCATGGCCAGTTGGAGGGCGAACTCGGCGCGCTCGGACTCCACCTTGTTGTCCGAGCCGTGCCGCCGCTGCCCGGGGCGCTCCGGCACCCGGTCCAGATAGGTGGTGTAGCCGACGACGTCGTCGGCGGCGGCGAGCGCGCCGCGCGTCTCGGGGGTCAGCCACAGGGGACCTGCGGGACCGGTGCCGACGACCACGACCTCGCCGCGCTCGCGCACGGGGGGTGTGGCGTCGATGCGGCTGGGGAGCACCGCGACCGAGAAGTACGGCACCGACTCCGGGTCGATGTCGGTCAGTTGACCGGTGCGCTCGCCCGCCATGGTGGCGCGCTCCACATAGCGCGCCTCGTCCAGGCGGCCCGAACGCTCCAGCGCGCGGCGCACCTTGGTGAACGTGCGGCCCAGCTTCATCACCACCGCCGAGTCGGTCGCGGCGAGCCGGGCCGTCAGCTCCTCCTCGGGCAGCGTGCCGGGCAGGATCGTCAGGACCTCCTCGGCCTCCACCAAAGGCTCCCCGAGCCGGGCGGCGGCCGCGCTGACCGAGGTCACCCCGGGGATCACCTCGGTGGGATAGCGGTGCGCGAGCCGCTTGTGCATGTGCTGGTACGAGCCGTAGAACAGCGGGTCGCCCTCGGCGAGCACGGCGACCGTGCGGCCCGCGTCGAGGTGCTCGGCGAGCCGCGCCGAGGCCTCCTCGTAGAAGTCGTTCAGCGCGCCCCGGTAGCCGCCGGGGTGGTCGGTGGTCTCCACGGTGAGCGGGTAGACCAGCTTCTCCTCGATGTGGTCGGCACGGATGTGCTTCGCCGCGATCGAGCGCGCTATCGACCGGCCGTGCCGCGCCGAGTGGTACGCCACCACATCCGCCTCGGCGATGGCCTCCACGGCCCGCACCGTCATCAGGGACGGGTCGCCGGGCCCGAGGCCGACCCCGTAAAGACGGCCCATCGTGTTGCTGTTCTCGTTCATTCCGTCTCACTCGCGATCGCGTTGAGTGCCGCGGCGGCGATCGCGCTGCCGCCGCGCCGGCCCCGTACCACCAGGTGTTCCAGGCCCGAAGGGTGCGCGGCGAGCGCGTCCTTGGACTCGGCGGCGCCGATGAAGCCGACCGGCACGCCGATGACGGCGGCCGGGCGCGGCGCGCCCTCCTCGATCATTTCGAGCAGCCGGAACAGCGCGGTGGGCGCGTTGCCGACGGCGACGACCGCGCCGTCGAGGCGGTCGCGCCACAGCTCCAGGGCGGCGGCGCTGCGCGTCGTGCCCATCGCGGCGGCGAGCTCGGGCACCGACGGGTCGGCCAGCGTGCAGATGACCTCGTTGTCGGCGGGCAGCCGCTTGCGGGTCACGCCGCTGGCGACCATCCGCGCGTCGCACAGGATGGGCGCGCCCGCGCGCAGCGCCTCGCGGGCGCGGGCCACGACGCCGGGCGTCCAGCCGAGGTCGCGGGTGAGGTCCGTCATGCCGCAGGCGTGGATCATGCGGACCGCGACCTGGCTGACGTCGGCGGGCAGCCCGGCGAGGTCCGCCTCGGCGCGGATCGTGGCAAAGGACTGGCGGTAGATCTCCGCGCCGTCCTTCTCGTAGTCGAACACTGTGCTCTCGCTCATCTCGTGGTTGTCCCGTCGCCTGCGTCCGGTCGGGTACCGCCCGGTCCCGTTCGGTCCTGTTGTCGCCGTCTCGCGTCCGCCCCGTGCGGTGGTGGCGGAGTTCGCCAACTCGCCTCTGTGTGAGCGGACTTGGCGCTCTGTGACATCTCGTCCGCGGTCGCGCCGACCCGTGCCGCCGTCATGCCTCTCGGCTCCGTGCGCGGGCGACGGCCGCCGCCAACTCGCCTTCCGCCACCGGCACTTCGTGTGCCCGCGCGCCCCGCACGGCGACCGTGTACCGGCCGTCGGCGGTCGCGGTCACGTCCACCCAGTCGCCGTGCGGATGCCCGCAGCGGCGTTCGCACCCGGACCAGTAGACCGGCAGCCCGCCCGGCCCCGGCAGGGCGTCCCGGCGTACGTCCGCCAGCGCCTTGGCGCAGCCGGGCCGCCCGGTGCACGCCCCGACCCCGGTCCACGGCGAGTCGGGCTCGGTGACGAACCCGGCGTCACCGAGCTCCCGCAGCCGCTCCCGCGCCGCGCGCTCGCCGAATCCGGGCACGACGAATCCGCGCCAGGGGGTGACCCTGACCTCGCCCGCGGGACCGGCGAGCGCCCGCAGCTGCCGGGCGCTGACCCGGCCGAGGACGGGCGCGACGAGCAGGGCGTACGTGGTGTCGGGGCCGGTCACGATGCCGGGGGCGGGGGGCTGCCCGTCCGGTACGGGGATCGGCTCGGCCGGGGTGCCGGCGGCGGCCTCCCCGTACGGCACCGGCACCGGCATCGACACCGGCATTGGCGCAGGCCCCGGCTCCGGCGCCGACACCGGTTCCGCCGGGATGCCCGCCTCCCCCAGCGCTTCCGCGAGGTCCACCGCACACCCCGGGGGGAGTTCGCGGACCCGCCAGGCGCCGTTGCCCGCGGCGGACGCGGTGTCGAGGAAGGCGCGCGCGGCCGCCAGCGCCGCGAGGCAGGCGTCGGCCGCCGCCACCCGCAGCGCCTGCGCGCCGACGCGTACGACCGCCGTGTCCCCGGCCGGTTGTGCGAGCAAGGTCACATCGCCGCCGAGGCCCGCGACATCGCCGCGGCCGTCGTCCAGGACGAACAGGAAGCGGCCCGAGAGCGCGGTCGTCCAGTCCCGGCCGCACAGCAGGGCGTCCAGTTCGCGCAGCCAGGGGCGGAGGTCGCCGTGGCCGAGGCCGTCGAGTCCGGCCAGCGGCGAGGCGACGATGTTGCGGATCCGCTCATGCCGCTCGGAGGGCAACAGGCCTTCTTGGCGCAGGAGGTCGGCGAGCTGGGCCCCGCAGCTCTCGCCGAGTCCGCGCAACTCGGCGTTGCCGCGCGAGGTGATGCCGAGGTGACCGTCCCCGTACCGCTCGGCCGCCGTCGCCAGCGCCTCGACCTGATGGTTCGTCAAGATGCCGCCGGGCAGCCGGAGTCGGGCCAGCCGCCCGTCGTCGGCGGAGTGCAGCCGCAGGGCGCCGGGGCAGGCGTCGCCGCGGTCCCGCACGACGGGTTCCGGGCGGCCCGGCGAAGGCGCCTCGTGCGCGACATCTCCCGAGGTGCCCGGTATTCGACTTTCGCCCTGGTTGAAGGGTGTTGAGGAGGGGGGCGGCATGGCGGCGAGCATACCCACGCCCGCGCCGGGGGCCACCCCGCCCGAGCGCCCCCGGTCCGCACTGGACGAGGTCGCTACTATGCAAGCGACGGGTCTCTCGGCCCGTCATCGCCGGCGACGGCGACAGGGGAGGAAGCCCGGTGCGATTCCGGCGCGGTCCCGCCACTGTGAGCCCGGTCCCGGGCCCGTAAGGGTCTCGCCGGGTGAGTCAGGAACTCCCTTCCCCGCACTTCCGGCTCCGGCCGGGCAGGGGAGATCCATTCCGACACCACCCGGGGCGCGGACACCCCGAGGAAGGCCTGACGCCGCATGCTGCATTCGTCCGGGGAGCCCGCTGCGGATCCCCGCCACATCCTGCTCCTGTCGACGTCCGACACCGACCTGCTGAGCGCCCGCGCGGCGGACGGTCCGGTGGCCTACCGGTTCGCCAACCCGTCCCGGCTCGCCCTGGACGAACTCCCCGCGCTCCTCGACGGCGCGGGCCTCGTGGTCGTACGCCTCCTCGGCGGCGTGCGCGCCTGGCAGGACGGGCTCGACCGGCTCACCGCGAGCGGCCTGCCCGTCGTCGTACTGAGCGGTGAACAGGCCCCGGACGCCCAGCTGATGGCGGCCTCCACCGTCCCGGTCGGCATCGCCGCCGAGGCGCACGCCTACCTCGCGCACGGCGGCCCGGCCAACCTCGACCAGCTCGCCCGCTTCCTGTCCGACACCGTGCTGCTGACCGGCCACGGTTTCGAGCCGCCCGCGCCCGCCCCGTCCTGGGGCCCGCTGGAGCGCACGGCCGGGGCCACCGAGGGCCCCACCGTCGCGGTGCTCTACTACCGCGCCCACCACATGAGCGGCAACACCGCCTTCGTGGACACCCTGTGCGGCGCGATCGAGGACGCGGGAGGCCGCGCGCTCCCGCTGTACGTGTCCTCGCTGCGGGCCCCCGAGCCCGCGCTCATCGAGGAACTGCGCGCCGCCGACGCCATCGTGACCACCGTCCTCGCGGCCGGCGGCACCAAGCCCGCGACCGCCTCGGCGGGCGGCGACGACGAGTCGTGGGACGCGGGCGCGCTCAGCGGCCTGGACGTGCCGATCCTCCAGGCGCTCTGCCTCACCGGCTCGCGCAGCGCCTGGGAGGAGAACGACGAGGGCGTCTCGCCGCTGGACGCGGCCAGCCAGATCGCGGTCCCCGAGTTCGACGGCCGCCTGATCACCGTGCCGTTCTCCTTCAAGGAGATCGACGAGGACGGGCTCCCGTCGTACGTCGCCGACGCCGAGCGGTCCGCACGCGTCGCCGGGATCGCGGTACGCCACGCGAAGCTGGGGCACATCCCGGCCGCCGACAAGCGCGTCGCCCTGGTGCTCTCCGCGTACCCGACCAAGCACTCCCGGATCGGCAACGCGGTGGGCCTGGACACCCCGGCCAGCGCGGTCGCGCTGCTTCGCCGACTGCGCGCCGAGGGTTACGACTTCGGGCCCGAGGCGGAGATCCCGGGCCTGGTCTCCGGCGACGGCGACGAGCTGATCCGCGCGCTCATCGACGCGGGCGGCCACGACCAGGACTGGCTCACCGAGGAGCAGCTGGCCGCCAACCCGGTCCGCATCCCGGCCGCCGACTACAAGCGCTGGTACGCGACGCTGCCCGAGGAGCTGCGCTCGGGCGTCGAGGAGCACTGGGGGCCGCCGCCCGGCGAGATGTTCCTGGACCGCTCGCGCAATCCGGAGGGCGACATCGTCCTCGCGGCCCTGCGGCGCGGCAACCTGCTGATCCTCATCCAGCCGCCGCGCGGTTTCGGCGAGAACCCGATCGCGATCTACCACGACCCCGATCTGCCGCCCTCGCACCACTACTTGGCGGCGTACCGCTGGATCGCGGCCTCGGCCGACGACGGCGGGTTCGGCGCGGACGCGATGATCCACCTGGGCAAGCACGGCAACCTGGAGTGGCTGCCCGGCAAGAACGCGGGCCTGTCCGCCGCCTGCGGCCCGGACGCGGCCCTCGGCGACATCCCGCTGGTCTACCCGTTCCTGGTCAACGACCCGGGCGAGGGCACCCAGGCCAAGCGCCGCGTGCACGCCACGCTCATCGACCACCTCGTGCCGCCGATGGCCCGCGCCGACTCCTACGGCGACATCGCGCGCCTGGAGCAACTCCTGGACGAGCACGCCCAGATCGCCTCCATGGACCCGGCGAAGCTCCCCGCGATCCGCGCGCAGATCTGGACGCTGATCCAGGCCGCGAAGCTCGACCACGACCTGGGGCTCGAAGACCGCCCCGAGGACGAGGGCTTCGACGACTTCATCATGCATCTCGACGGCTGGCTCTGCGAGATCAAGGACGTCCAGATCCGCGACGGCCTGCACGTCCTGGGCAACGCCCCGGCCGGCGCCGACCGGGTCAACCTCGTCCTCGCGATTCTGAGGGCCCGTCAGATCTGGGGCGGCACCACCGCCCTGCCCGGTCTGCGCGAGGCGCTCGGCCTGGACGAGTCCGCGGCCACCCGCACCACCGCCGACGAGGCCGAGGACAAGGCCCGCGCCCTGGTCCAGGCGATGGACGACGCGGGCTGGGACCTGGCGGCGATCCCCGCCGACCAGGGTGAACAGGTCGCGGCCATCCTGGAGTTCGCGGCCCGCGAGGTCGTGCCGCGCCTGGCGGCGACCACCGCCGAGCTCGACCACACCGTGCACGCCCTGAACGGCGGCTTCGTCCCGGCGGGCCCCTCCGGCTCGCCGCTGCGCGGCCTGGTCAACGTCCTGCCGACCGGCCGCAACTTCTACTCCGTCGACCCCAAGGCCGTCCCCTCCCGGCTCGCCTGGGAGACCGGCCAGGCCCTCGCCGATTCCCTGGCGAACCGCTACCGCACCGACAACGGCGACTGGCCGACCTCGGTCGGCCTCTCGCTGTGGGGTACCAGCGCGATGCGCACCGCGGGCGACGACGTGGCCGAGGCGATGGCGCTGCTCGGTGTCCGCCCCGTCTGGGACGACGCCTCGCGCCGCGTCACCGGCCTGGAGCCGATCCCGCTCGCGGAGCTCGGCCGCCCCCGCATCGACGTGACGCTGCGCATCTCGGGCTTCTTCCGCGACGCGTTCCCGCACACCATCGGCCTGCTCGACGACGCGGTGCGCCTGGCGGCCTCGCTGGACGAACCCGCCGAGGAGAACTTCGTACGCGCCCACACCCAGGCCGACCTGGCCGAGCACGGCGACGAACGCCGGGCCACCACCCGCATCTTCGGATCGCGCCCCGGCACGTACGGCGCGGGCCTGCTCCAGCTCATCGACTCCCGCGACTGGCGCACCGATGCCGACCTCGCCGAGGTCTACACGGTGTGGGGCGGCTACGCCTACGGCCGCGAACTGGACGGCCGCCCGGCCCGGGACGAGATGGAGACGGCGTACAAGCGGATCGCGGTGGCCGCCAAGAACACCGACACCCGCGAGCACGACATCGCCGACTCGGACGACTACTTCCAGTACCACGGCGGCATGGTGGCCACCGTCCGCGCCCTGCGCGGCACCGCCCCCGAGGCGTACATCGGCGACTCCACGCGCCCCGAGACGGTCCGCACCCGCACCCTGGTCGAGGAGACCTCGCGGGTCTTCAGGGCCCGCGTGGTGAACCCCAAGTGGATCGAGGCGATGCGCCGCCACGGCTACAAGGGCGCCTTCGAACTCGCCGCCACCGTGGACTACTTGTTCGGCTACGACGCCACGACGGGCGTGGTCGCCGACTGGATGTACGACAAGTTGACCGAGACGTACGTCCTGGACCCGGCCAACCGCGAGTTCCTCCAGAACGCCAACCCCTGGGCGCTGCACGGCATCGCGGAGCGCCTGTTGGAGGCCGAGTCGCGCGGCATGTGGGCCAAGCCCGACCCGGCGGTCCTCGAAGCGCTGCGGCAGGTGTACCTGGAGACCGAGGGCGACCTGGAGGACGGCACCCAGGACTGACCCGCTCGCGCCAAGTGGGCCCGGATCACCGATCCGGGCCCACTGTCGTGTCCGGGTGCGTCAGCTCCGGGCCCTCAGCTCTTGGTGCCGAAGTCCTGGGTCCACCACGGGCCGCCGGAGCCGTAGTGCACGCCCACGCCGATCTCCTTGAACGCGCAGTTCAGGATGTTGGCGCGGTGGCCGGGGCTGTGCATCCAGGAGTCCATCACCGCGGCCGCGTCCTGCTGGCCGCGCGCGATGTTCTCGCCGTACGTGCTCCACTGATACCCGGCGGCGGTGATGCGCTCGCCGGGGCCGGCGCCGCTGGGGTCGGTGTGGTCGAAGAAGTTCTGCGCGGCCATCGCCTCGGAGTGCTTGAGTGCCGCCGAGTACAGCTTGGGGTTGCTGGTCAGGGCCGAGCAACCGGCCTTGGAACGCTCGGAGTTGACCAGCGCGAGCACGTCCTGCGCGACGGACGCCTCCCCGCTGTCCGTGCTCGCCACCGTCCGGAGCGCGGGCGGGCTGGGCTTCGGCGGGGCGGGGTGGGAGGACGGCGTGGCGGCGGGCGAGGCGTGCTTCTCCGCCGCCTTGCTGGGTGAACTGCTGGGCGCGGGGCGGGAGTTGGTGGCCGAGGGAGTGGGCGGTACGGGCTTGGTGCCGAAGCCGTCGGCGGCCGTCTCGGTGGTGGTCCCGGCGGCGTCCGCGACGGTACGGGCCGGTTCCTGCCCGGTGCCGGTCATGAAGTGCAGGGCCCCGCCGAGGGCGCCGACCACGGCCAGGGCGGCTATGACGGCGGCGGCCCGGCGCCGCTTGCGCGCTTGCCGGTCCCGCCGCAGGTCACCCCGGGAGCCGGGGGCGCGGCCGGTGCGGGAAGCGCGGTGGGAGCGGGGGGCCGGGGGGGTGGCGGGGGCGTCGGTGGCATGCGCGGCACTCTGCATGCTCTGGCCGTGCAATGTGGCGAAGAGGCCCGCGGTGGCCGCGCCGGCCGCGACCGGGACGAGGGCGAGGCCGACGAGGAGGCCTTCCGCGGGTATGAGCCCGCTCCAGTGCCCGGAGCAGACCGCGCAGGTACGCGCGTGCCGGGCCATTCGCTTGCGCCACAGCGCGGAGGGCACGCCGTCCCAGGAGTGCGCGAGCCCGGAGAGCTCGCCGCAGTGCTGGGCGCCGGCCAGCGCGCGCACCACGACCCGGGCCGTCTCCAGCTGGCCCTTCATCCGCTGGATGCGTACCGCCGCGTGCTCCGGCGACAGGTCGAGCGCCGAGGCGACCTCGCCGCGGGTGAGGACACCGGCCGCCTCCAGCCACCACAGCGAGAGCAGCGCGCGGTCCTCGGTCTCCAGCCAGCGGGTGGCCTCGGTGACCTCCTTGCGCTGTCCGGAGAGCCCGAGCCGCACGATGGTGAGGTCCACGAAGTCGGCGCCGGGGTCGGCGACGTCGTACGCGTCCTGGAGCCCGCCGTCGACCGGGGTGCGGCGGTGGCCCTGCCAGTACCGGCGGATCTCGTTCATGGTGATGGCGACCAGCCAGGACCGGAAGCGCTCCGGGTCGCGCAGGGAGCCGAGGCCGTCGAGCATCCGCAGCAGGCTCTCCTGCACGACGTCGTCGACGTCTGCGTGCCCGTTCAGCGCCCTGCCGACGATGTTGTAGACGAGCGGCAGATACCCGGCGATGAGCTCGTCCCGGGCCCGCTCGTCCCCGGACCGGGCCGCGGTGACCACCGCGGTCGCCTGTTCACCTATCACGCCTCGTCCACTCTCCCCAGCACCGACCGAACCTAACTGACCCGACGCAGTGGAGAACACCCTGGCCGCTGTCGGATAACAGAAATCGGATGACAGAAATCGGATCCAACGGATGAGAGACATCGGACCACAGGAGCCGGACACCGGAAACCGGACAGCGTCCGCTCGGGTCACGCGTCCCCCGTTCCCTCAGCCGGGGGCGTGCCCGACGGCCAGCATGTGAGAGCTGGCCGCCAGCAGCTCGGGGTACGGCTCGGCGAGCCGGGCGGCCGCGAGCGCGGCGCGGAACATCGCCGAGTCCCGCAACGACTCCTTGGTGTGCACCTCGGCCGCCTTCAGCGCACCCCAGGACGGGCCCTCGATCCCGGTCACCGTCACGCCGGTCACGCCGGCCTGGGTGAGTTCCTCGGCCAGGGACTCGGCGGTGTGGAAGTAAGCGGCGGTGAACCCCTTGCGACCGGGTTCGTGGCGCCCCGTCCTGAGGATGTCGAAGACGGCATCGTGGACGCGCTCGACATCGAGCAGCGTGGTGGCGACGTGCTCGAAGAGGGAGGCGTAGCGGCCGATCGCGGCGGCCGCGACGAGGCCGCCCGGCTTCACGACGCGCAGGGCCTCGGCGAGGGCCCGGTCCCGTTCCTCGCGCTCCAGGAGGTGGTAGAGCGGGCCGAGCAGAAGAACGACGTCCTGCGAGTGGCCGGGGGCGGACAGCTTGCGGGCATCGCCGACCTCCGCCGTGACACCGGCGGGCGCCTGGTCCACATGGCGGGGGACCGGATCCACGATGTGGACCGAGTATCCGGCCTCGGTCAGCCACTGGGCGTGGATCCCGGGCCCGCCGCCGACATCGAGAACCCTGGCCGGCGCGGGCGGCAGGTGCCGCCGCAGGATCTCCTGGGTGCGGATCAGCTCCAGTACGCCATCGGCGCTGGACGTCAGGCGTACCGACTCGTCGATGGTCTCGGTGTAGAAGGCCAGGACTTCCGGGGCGACTACGGGGTCTGATGTCATGAGGGCATCCCTACGCCTTGTGCGCGGCGACGTCCCGCGCTCGGGCCATCAGGTCGCGCACGGCGCGGGCCTTCGTGTACGGGGCGAGTCGGTTGCGCAGGGTGTCGAAGTGCTCGTCCCCGCGCGCGGTCGACAGATCCTGGTAGTCGTCGAGGAAGCGGTCCCATGTCGAGCACGCCTGCTCGACGTGCCCGAGCTCGAACTGCCGTTGCGCGAGTACGCCGTTGGCGTGGACCCGGCCCTGCCGCTCCTGCGGAGGCTGCACGCGCAGCGAGTGCTGCATCGCCTTGATCGAGCCCTTCAGGTCCTTGAACTCGTACAGGACGTGGGCGACGTGGAACTGGTAGGCGGCCTGGTCGTATCCGCCGATGGCGTCCCTGTGGTCGTCGGCCCTGGCCAGCGCGGCCTCGGCCTCCCGCAACCGGTTCATGGCCTGCCGCTTGTCGCCGACCATCGAGGCAGCGTGGGCCTGCTGGCCCCGCAGGAACGCGGTCAGGCGGGGCCCGGCCGAAGGGGCCGCCTCGGCGGCGCTGTCGGCGTATTCCAGGGCCTTGGAGCCGTAGCGCAGGTTCGAGGCCTGGAGGCTCATTCCGCGCAGGGTGCGGCAGTACGTGACGTGGTCCTCGGCCTCGCGGGCCAGGTCGAGGGCGCGCAGGTAGTAGGTCTGACCGGTGCCGTGCTCGCGCTCGTACATCGCCATCCACCCGGTCAGGTAGGTGAGGTCGGAGGCGGCCGAGAGCAGGTCGGCGTGGACCTTCCCGGTGGCCGAGGCCTTCAGGTAAGGGCCGACGGTGTTCACGAGGAACGCCGCTGCCATCGGGCGGGCGTGACCGGCGCCGAGCTCGTCGAGAATGTCGGCGATCTTCTCCGTCATCCTGCGGACGGTGGCAACTTGCCCTTGGCCGATACGAGTTGTCGGCCGGGCAGGGGTTTTCTCCGTGGCTTTCGCAGGCGTCGCCGCTGCGAATGCGGGGACGGTCAACGCGGCCGAGTACAGGCCACCGGCGAGAACGCCCCTGCGGGACGGGTTCATATCGGCCGTTCCCAGATCCACCAGGTCTTCGACCGTGTCACCCTCGGTCGCTCCCCGCACGCTCGGAACGGGCGTCAGTCCAGCCTCGGCGTGCGTGACCGGCCGTTTCAGTTTGCGCGCCAGGACCTCGACAATGACCGCCCTGACCTGCGGTTTCGGCTGCGTGCCGGCAAGCCAGTGCGTCACCGCCGAATGGTCGTATCGCAGGTCGAGCCCGGCTGCGACGCCCGCGTGATTCACCGCATTCGCGAACTGGGACTGCGTGTATTTCGCCTGTTCGAGCAGGCTCGACAGGCCGGTATTCGGTGTCTTGGGGCTGATCCTCGCCATCTCAACTCCCAACCAACTGCCGGGGTTTCCCAGGTTTCACATTCCCGGAGAGCTTCAACGGTACCCGTGGGCCTGCCATCGGGGGTTACCTCTTCACATCACCCCCGCTGGAAGGGGTGAATCAGGAAGGGGCGCAGTCAGTGAGGAGCGTGAGCACGATAGACGCGAGGCAGTTGACAGCCACCGAGCGGGAGTTGGCCGCGCTGGACTGCGACCGGGTGCTGGTCGCGTTCCAGTTCAAGCCGAGCCCGCTGGAGATCGGCCGGTTGACCGTGACGGTCCGGAACCACGGTGAGCACATGCACGCCTTGGTGCAGGCCCTGCCGGTGAACGACCGGCCCCGGCGGTCGGACGCGGCGCTGCGCGACTGGGCCGACCTGCTGGCACAGGGCCCCCAGCCCGTCCCGCTGGGCGCGTGGACCTATCTCCGGGCCCTGGCCCGGACGGTGCGGGTGTTCCTGGAAGTCCTGGACGTCATCGACGCCGCGAAGGGCCGCGGCCGGTGACCGGCGCGGAGGAGTCGTGGCCGGCCAGTTCGGGCCGTCGGTCCCCTGGTCCGGCACCTGCGCCTGGAGTGTGACCACCCAACTGCTCCCCGGAGGTCACCGGGGGGGGCATCCAAAGGCGCCCCCGCGCGGAGCGCCCCAGTGAGAAGGGAAGACGCCATGGCTGGAAAGCACGGCGGCGAGACGGATGACAAGCCGTGGACGCCCCCGCCGGAGCCGCCGAGTCCTGACGGGCAGCGGCCGAAGCAGGCGACGACGTGAGCCACCGTGAAGTGTGTCGCCGAGCGCTCGCGGCCAAGGGCGTGTTCAGTGAGCCCTGGCTCATGGACGCATTCGACGCGGTCGACCGGGAGAGTTTCGTTCCCGTCCGGGCCTGGGTGCCCGAGCTGGACGGAAGGGGCCGGTACCGATTCGTCGACCGGGATGCCGACCGGGAGGCGTGGCGGCGGGCCGTGTGGGACCACCACCGGTCCGTCATCACGCAGATGGACGACGGGAAGACCCTGCCGACCGGACCGGCCTCGGGCGACTTCAGCTCGTCGGTGTCCGCCCCGGACATCGTCTTCGAGAAGCTGGGGCACCTCGAACTCGGCCCGCGCCACACGGTTCTCGACGTCGGGTACGGGTCCGGCTGCCACACCGCGTACCTGTGTGAGCGCGTGGGCGGCGAGCGGGTCACCGGGGTCGAGATCGATCACGATCTCGCGGACTGGGGCGCCGCGAACCTCAAACGGGCCGGGTACGCCCCGCATCTCGTCTGCGGGGACGGTCTCCTCGGGGTGCCCGAGCGGGCTCCGTTCGACCGGATCATCAACACCGCATCGCTGCGCACGGTGCCGCGCGCGTGGATTGAACAGGTCGGCGAAGGCGGCCTGATCCTCACGCCGTTCGGCACTGCCTATGAGAACGCCGGACTGCTGAAACTCCGTGTCGGACGCGGCAGAGCAGAGGGACGGTTCGTGGGCGCGGCGTCGTACATGTGGATTCGCGGTGAACGCCCCGGACGGGCGCTGAACGTGCCCGATGAGTCCGGTCGCAGGTCATCACCGATCGACCCGTACGAAGTGCTGCGAGGGCCCTACGTGCAGGACTTCGCGATCGGCCTTCAGATGCCCGACGTGTCGTACTCCCATCGCGGTGAAGGAAACGACCGGAAGGTCCAGTTCGTGGACCAGTCCGGTACGTCCGTCGCGATCGTCCGGTACGCCGACTGGTGGGAGGAGGATGCCGTGCGGCTCTGGGGTCCGCGTGACTTGTGGGGCGAAGTGGTGCGGTCGTTCACCTGGTACCAGAGGCAACGGCGGCCGGACATCACGCGGTTCGGCGTGACCGTCGACGCGGAGGGGCAGCGTTTCTGGCTGGATGAGCCGAGCCGGCCGGTCGCTTCGTGACCTGCGAGCGACGCAACGGGCCCCCGCGCACGCGTCATGGTGGGGGCCCGCGGGCGCCAGGCCATATCGGGCAGGCCGAGCTGCGTGTGGCCCACGGAGGTCGCCACTCACCCCAGCCGCCCACCCCGGCACGAGACGGCGCGCAGGGCCGAGGCAACCCCGCCACCCAGCGCCGCAGGTGTATCGTGCGCACCACCTCCCTCACGAAATGCACCGTTTTGTACGAAGAATCGAGTGCCCCCGGGACCGGCTCCCCCGGGGTCGGCCGCCGCGCCGTCCTGGCCGGCCTCCCCCTGGCCGTGGCCCTGACGGCATGCGACCCCGCCCCCCGGCGCGAACGGCGCCCCGCCAAGGGTGCGCCCCCCGGCCCCGCCCGTCAGCCGGGCATCACCGAACCGCAGCAGCCGCACGCGCTGGTGGTCTCCTACGACCTGACGCCGGGCACCCGCGGCCCCGCGGGCCGGGACGCGGTGCGCCGCCTCCTCGCCCGCTGGACCGAGCTTCTCGCCGGAGCCGGAGCCGGAGCCGGAGCCGGAGCCGGAGCCGGAGCCGGAACCGGCCCCACCGTGACCGTCGGAATCGGTCCCGCCCTCCCGCCGCGGCTCGGCGCCGGTGCCCCCGAGGGGCTGCGCGAACTGCCCGCTTTCCCCGGCGAGCACCTGGACGCGGCGGCGGGCGGCGGTGAGCTCGGCGTACAGATCTGCGCGCAGGAACCGCGGGAGTGCGAGCGGATGGCCGCGCTGCTCGCGGGCGCGGGCGCCGGAGTGCTGCGGCCCCGCTGGCGCCAGGCCGGTTTCCTGCCGCCGCAGCGCCCCGGCCCGCACTCGGGCCTGTTCACCCCGGTACGGGACGGCGAGACCCCGCGCGACCTCCTCGGGTTCAAGAACGGCACGTCCAACCCCACCCCGGTGGACAGTGAGCGCTGGGTGTGGCTGGGCGGCCGGAACCCGTACGCGGACGGCACCTTCCTCGTCGTACGCCGGGTGCGGCTGCGCGCCGAGGAGTTCGGCCGGCTGCCGGTGTCCCGGCAGGAGCAGATCATCGGGCGGCGCAAGAACGGCGGCGAGCCGCTCAGCGGCGGTACCGAGTACGACGAGGTCGACCTGCACGCGAAGACGCCGGAGGGCGGCGACGTCCTGCCCGCCGACGCGCACGTACGGCTCGCGCATCCCCGGCTCGACGGCGGTGCGCGGATGCTGCGGCGCGGCTACTCCTACGAGAGCAGCCCCCTTGACCGGGGGCTGCTCTTCCTGGCGTACATGAAGGATCCCGCGCTCTTCGTCCGCGTACAGCAGCGCCTTGCGGCGGGCGATGCCCTCAACTCCTTCGCCGAGCACTACGGTTCGGCCCTCTTCTATGTGCTGCCGGGCGCCCTCCCGGGCCGGCCGCTCGGCAGCACCGTGCTCTGAGCGTCCCTCGGGTGGCCGGTCGCATAAGTTCCCCGCGCCCCTGGAGTGCGACCCATCAGGCCGTCTCGGGCGTCAGCCCCTCCCCCGGGAAGTGGCAAGCCACCTCCCGTCGCTCGCCCGGTACGGCGGTCCGCAGCAGCGGGGTCTCCGTGCGGCAGATCGCCTCGGCTCGGGGGCAGCGTGGGTGGAAGGCGCAGCCGGGTGGGGGTGCGGCCGGGCTCGGGGGGTCGCCGAGCAGGGTGATCCGCTCCCGGCTCCGCTCGGCCACCGGGTCCGGCAGCGGTACGGCGGAGAGCAGCGCCCGGGTGTAGGGGTGGGCCGGGGCCGCGTAGACGCGCTCCTTGGTGCCGATCTCCACGATGCGGCCGAGATACATCACGGCGACCCGGTCGCAGACCCGCTTCACCACGGACAGGTCGTGCGCGATGAAGAGGTAGGCGAGGCCGAGTTCCTTCTGGAGGCGCTCCATCAGGTTGACGATCTGGGCCTGTACGGAGACGTCGAGGGCGGAGACCGGCTCGTCCGCGACGACCAGCTTCGGGTTGAGGGCGAGCGCGCGGGCGATGCCGATGCGCTGGGCCTGGCCGCCGGAGAACTCGTGCGGATAGCGGTCGATGTGCTCGGGGATGAGCCCCACGAGGTCCATCAGCTCGACCGCGCGGGCCCGCGCGTCGGCGGCCGAACTCCCGTGGGCCAGCAGGGGATCGGAGATGATCCGGGCCACCGTCTGGCGCGGGTTGAGGGAGGAGTGCGGGTCCTGGAAGACCATTTGGAGGTCCTTGCGGACCGGCCTCAGTTCGCGCCGGCCCAGGCGGCTGATGTCGCGGCCGTCGTACGCGATCGTGCCCGAGGTCGGTTCCAGGAGCCGCACGATCATGCGGCCGGTGGTCGACTTGCCGCAGCCGGACTCCCCGACCAGGCCGAGGGTCTCGCCCGCCGCCACGTCGAAGCTGACGCCGCCGACGGCCCGCACGGGTGCGGAGCGGCTGCGGCGGCCGGGGAAGGACATCGTCAAGTCCCGTACGGAGAGCAGGGGTTGGGCACTCGTGGTCATGAGGCGACGCCTTCGTGCGCGGGGAGGTGGCAGGCGACCGGATGGCCAAAGGGGCCGCCGAGCAGCGGCCGCTCGCTGGTGCAGCGCTCCCGCACCTCGGCGGACGCGGCGGCCGCCCGGGGGCAGCGGGGCGCGAACGCGCAGCCGGGGGCGGGGGTCAGCAGGGACGGGGGGCTGCCGGGGATCGCCCGCAGCGGTTCCTCGTCGCTGTCGTCGAGGCGGGGCAGCGAGTCGAGCAGGCCGCGGGTGTACGGATGGGCGGGCACGGCGAACAGCTCGTCCACCGGGGCCTGTTCGGCCGCCCGGCCGCCGTACATCACCAGGACGTCGTGGGCGACCCGGGCGACCACCCCCAGATCGTGGGTGATCATGACGACGGCGAGTCCGCGCTCCTGTTGGAGCCGGGCGAGCAGTTCCAGGATCTGGGCCTGCACGGTGACGTCGAGGGCGGTGGTCGGCTCGTCGGCGATGAGCAGTTCGGGCTCGCAGGCGAGCGCCATGGCGATCATCACGCGCTGGCGCATGCCGCCGGAGAACTGGTGCGGGTACTCGCCGGCCCGCCGCCCCGGCTCGGGAATGCCGACCTCGGCGAGCATCTCCACCGCGCGCCTGCGGGCCTCGGCGCGGCGGGAGTTGAAGTGCACCCGGTGGTGTTCGGCGATCTGCTCGCCGACCGTGTAGTACGGGTGGAGGCTGGACAGCGGGTCCTGGAAGATCATCGCCATGCGGCGGCCGCGCAGCCGGTTCAGCTCGCGTTCGGGCAGGCCCACCAGCTCCTGTCCGTCCAGGCTGATGGAGCCGGTGACCTCGGCGCCGGTGTGCAGGCCGAGGACGGCCATCGAGGTGACGGACTTGCCGGAGCCGGACTCGCCGACGATGCCGAGGGTGCGGCCCCGGTGGACGTCGAAACTGAGCGCGTCGACGGCGCGTACCGGACCGCCTCCGGTCGGGAAGGTGACGCCCAAGTCCCGTACGGACAAAAGGGGTTGATGTCCAGTGACAGCAGCCATCAGAACCTCACTCGCGGGTCGACGACGGCGTAAAGGAGGTCGACGGCCAGGTTGGCGACGACGATGAAGGCGGCGGCGAGCAGGGTCACGCCGAGGATGACGGGCTGGTCGCCGGTGGACAGGGCGTTGTAGAAGAGCCGGCCGATGCCGGGGAGCCCGAAGATGGACTCGGTGATGACGGCGCCCGCGAGCAGCCCGCCCAGGTCCATGCCGAACAGGGTGAGGATCGGCGTCATCGCGGAGCGCAGCCCGTGTTTGACGACGACCGTGCGGCGCGGCAGGCCCTTGGCGCGGGCGGTGCGGATGTAGGGCTCCGCCATCGTCTCGATCATCGAACTGCGGCTCTGGCGCGCGTACATGGCGGCGTACAGGATGGCGAGCGCGATCCAGGGGAGCAGCAGGTTCGAGGCCCAGTGCACGGGGTCGGAGGCGAGGGAGACGTACTGCGGATAGGGGAGCAGACCGGCCACCCGGATCAGTCCGTAGATCAGCATCACCGAGGTGAAGTAGACCGGCAGCGAGGCGGCGGCGACCGCGCCGACCATCAGGGCCCGGTCGGTGAAGGTGTCCTTGCGCAGGGCGGCCACGACCCCGGCGGACAGGCCGAGCAGCAGCCAGAGCACGGCCGCGCCGAGGGCCAGCGAGGCCGAGACCGGCAGCCGGTTCATGAGCAGCGACCAGACGGATTCGCTGTTCTCGTACGAGTAGCCCAGGCACGGGAAGGCGCAGTGCAGCGTGTACTGGCCGGTGCCCATGGTGCGGCCGGTGAAGATCCCGGAGGCGAAGTCCCAGAACTGCCGCCAGACCGGCTGGTCCAGGCCCATGTGGGCGCGGATCGCTTCGAGCCGGTCGGCGCTGCACGACTTGCCGCAGGCCGCGGCGGCCGGGTCGGAGGGCAGGACGTAGAAGATGGTGAAGGTGACGGCGGCGATCGCGATGAGCACCCCGATCACCCCGAGGATCCTGCGGCCGAGGTAGCGGATCACGTGCGGCTCCCCCTCGGGTCGAGGACGTCGCGCAGCGCGTCGCCGAGCAGCGTGAACGCGAGCACCGTCAGGAACAGGCAGCTGCTCGGGATGATGAAGTACATCGGGTCGGTGTCGTAGAAGGAGACGCTCTCGGCGATCATCTGGCCCCAGGACGGGGTGGGCGGGCGGACGCCGACGCCGAGGTAGCTGAGCGCCGCCTCGGTGGCGATCATGCCGGGGACGATGAGCGTGGTGTACGCGATGACGGGCCCGGCGACCCCGGGCAGGATGTCCCGGCTCAGGATGCGCCAGGGGCCCGAGCCGCCGACGCGGGCGGCGTCCACGTACTCGCGGTGTTTGAGCGAGAGGGTCTGGCCGCGCACCACGCGGGCGATGCCGGGCCAGCCGAACAGGCCGATGACGGCGGTCATCAGGAGGATCCGGTTGACGTCCTTGGCCACCGACATCATCGCGATCATGAAGATGAGGGAGGGGAAGGACATGGTGAGGTCCATCAGGCGGGAGAGCACGGTGTCGGTGCGGCCGCCGAAGTAGCCGGCCGCGATCCCGGCCGCGGTGCCCGCGACCACGACGATCGCGGTGGCGGTGAGGGCGATGAGCAGGGAGACCTGGGCGCCGTACACGACGCGGGCGAACAGGTCGCGTCCGGTGACGGGTTCGACGCCGAGCCAGTGCCGGGCGGAGATCCCGCCGAGCGGCCCGAGCGGCTGGCCGCCCAGGTAGGGGTCGACGGCCGTCTTGTCGAAGGCGTCGGGCGACCAGCCGCCGAGCGCGCCGAGCAGCGGGGCGCCCGCCGCCATGAGGAGGAACAGGGCGACGACGGCGAGGGAGATCTTGACGGAGGTGCGGCGGCGCAGTTCCGCGCGGGCGAGCCGCCACGGCCCGCGCCCGGTCGCCGCCGCCGGTGTCCGAGCCGGTGTCTTCACGAGAGTGGTCATGACTGACGGGCCCTCAATTCCCGTTCTTTGACGGGTTCTTGAGCCCGACGGTGGCGTAGTCGAGCTGTCCGCCGAAGGACGTCTGGCCGTAGCCGCCCGCGATGTTGGTGCCGAGCACCAGCGGCCAGCGCCGGACCAGCACCGGGACGGCCGGGGCCTTGGCGAGGATCTCGCCGTCGAGCTGCTGCCAGGTCGCGGCGGCCGCCTTGACGTCGGTCATCGCCGCTATCTCGTCCATCCGCTTCATGGTCGCCTCGTCGCGGAAGAGCGAGTGGTTGCCGGAGTTGCCCCGGTCCTTGATGAAGCGCCCGTCGAAGACGAACGGCAGGAACGTGGAGCCGGACGGGTAGTCCGGGCACCAGCCCGTGTACACGATGTCCGTGCGGTTCTTGGTGTCGCCGATGGTGGCGTAGAACGCCGACGGGTCGACGGTCTCGATGGTGAGCTTGATGCCGGCCTTGGCGAGCGCCTGCTGGATCGCCTCGGCGCGCCCCTTGTCGCCGGTGGAGACGGTCATCTTCGTCGTGAACCCGTCGGGCTTGCCCGCCTCCTTGAGCAGCTCCTTCGCCTTGGCGACGTCGCCGGTCGCGGGGATCTTGAGGGTGTCGGGCTGCTTGCCGCCGAAGAGCGCGGCCGGCATGTACGCGGTGGAGGGGTCGTTGAACGCCGGCCCGCCGGAGGAGGTGAGCACCGCGTCCTTGTCGAGCGCGTACTCCACCGCCTGACGCACCTTCACATCGGTGAACGGGGCCCGCCCGGTGTCCATCTGCACCATGTCCGTGCAGTTGGTGGACTCGGCGAGCAGCCGCGAGCGCACCTCGGCGCTCGGCAGCACCTTGGCCGCGCTCTCCGGGCGCAGCGCCTCCCAGGAGACGCTGGAGGCGTCCGCGCCCTGGCTGGCGATCATCCGGTCGTCGATCTGGGTGGCCTTGAGCCCCATCGTCACCACGATCCGGTCCGGGTACGCCTTGCGCACCGTGTCGGTCGCGGGGTCCCAGTCGGCGTTGCGGACCAGGACCAGCTGCTTGTTCCGCTCGTACGACTCGACCTTGTACGGGCCGGACGAGAACGGTCTGTTGTCGTACTTGGGCCCGGTGTCCCGCGCCTTCGGTACGGGCGCGAACGTCGGCATGACGGTGGCGTTGGGGAACTCCGCGAAGGGTTTGCGGAGTTCGAAGACGATCGTGTGGTCGTCCGGCGTCGTGATGGAGTCGAGGTGCTTGCCGTCGGCGGGGCCCCGGTAGCCCTCGGCGCCCGCGAGGTAGCGGGCCGCGTAGTCGGCGCCGCCGGGCAGGTCGGGGGAGAAGGACCGCTCCACGTTGTACTTGACGTCCTGCGCGGTGATCGGCGTCCCGTCCTCGTACTTGACGCCCTGCTTCAGGTGGAACGTCCAGGTCTTGGCCCCGTTGGACGAGGTGCCGAGGTCGGTCGCGAGGTCGGGCACCAGCTCGGCGCCGCCGGTGCCGGGGGCCGCCTTGTAGGTGACCAGGGTGCGGTAGAGCAGCCGGGTGCCGAAGTCCATGTCGTCCATGACCCAGTTGCGGGCCGGGTCGAGGTGGGTGAAGTCCTGGTCGGACAGGACGGTGAGGGTGCCGCCCTTGACCGGCGTGCCGCCGATGACGTTGCCCACGTTGGCGGCGGCCGGGTTCTTGCCGCCCTCGCCCCCGGCCGCTTGCTGTCCCCCGGAGCAGCCGGCCGTGCCGAGGGCGAGCGTGGCCGCGAGGGCGACGGCGACGGCGGTGGAAGTGCGCTTGTTCATCAGTGGTCACTCCGCGAACGGTTCGGGCAGCCAGGGCGCTGGCTGGAATGTGACCCGTAACATAGTAATGTGAAATTGTACTGGCAAGGGATCGGGAGGAATCGGGGGAGCCTTTTATCTGGACTTGCCCGTAACGGAGTTGGCGGAGGAGGGGTGGAAGAGGGGCGGCGGGGGCTGCACGGAGAGGGAAGCCCGCCTCCCGAAGAAACGTGACATTGTACTCTGGGTCTCCGCTCGGTACGGAGGAACAGCATGGCTCACCTGAAGCAGAGCAAGGTCATCACCACCACCGAGCGGCTGCGCGACCAGGTCGCCCACGCCCTGCGCGCCGCCCTGATCTCCGGCGAGCTCCGCCCCGGCCAGGTCTACTCGGCGCCCGGCCTCGCCGAGGACTTCGGCATCTCCGCGACCCCCGTGCGCGAGGCCATGCTCGACCTCGCCAGGGAAGGCCTGGTGGAGCCGGTCCGCAACAAGGGGTTCCGGGTCACCGAGGTCAACGAGCGGGACCTCGACCAGTACACCGAGATCCGGGCACTGATCGAGGTCCCCATGATCGGCCGGGTCACCCGCACCGCCGACCGCGCCGACCTGGAGGCGCTGCGGCCGGTCGCCGAGGAGATCGTGCGCGCCGCCCGCGACCACGACCTCATCGGCTACCTGGAGGCGGACCGCCGCTTCCACCTGTCGCTGCTCGCGCTCTCCGGCAACGAGCGCCTGGTCGAGACCGTCGGCGATCTGCGCAAGCGCTCCCGCCTGTACGGTCTGACCGCCCTCGACCAGCGCGACGAGCTGATCCCCTCGGCCGAGGAGCACCTCGAACTCCTCGACCTGATGCTGTCCGGCGACGCGCGGGCCGCCGAGAAGTGCATGACCCGCCACCTGGGCCACGTCCGCTCCCTGTGGGCGCGGAGCGAGGCCGCCGACCCGAAGCCGAAGCGGCGGCTGGGCGCGGGCCGCTGAACCGTACGGTCCGCGAAGACCGGGCTCCCCGCGCCTGCGAGGGCCCGGCCTCCGCAAACCTGCGGGTCAGGCCCGCGCCGGGGTCCGCTCGATCGGGATCCACAGCTCGGCGTCCGTCTCCTCGGCGCCGGCCGCCGGCCGGGTGCGCAGGATCTCGGGCCCCGGCCGGTTCTGGTACGGATTGGACGGGAACCACTCCGTGTACACGTCGCGCCACATCTCCTGGAGCGCCCGCGGGAACGGCCCGGTGCTCTCGAAGACGGCCCAGGTGCCCGCGGGCACGACCATCGAGTCGAGGCCGTCGGGCGCGTCCGTGTCCGCCCGCGTCAACGAGGCGTGCCAGTAGTCCAGTTCGGTGCCTTCGGCCCGGCTCGGGTCGAGGTCGTCGCACACCGCGACGATGCCCTCCGGCAGCTGGTCGGACAGCTGGTGGATGCGCCGGGCCGTCTCCGGCCCGATGCCCTGGATGAATGCGGCGATCGCCGGGTTCACCCCCTCGTGCACGAGCGGCACCCGCGCCTTCTTCCCCACCAGCCGGAACTCTTCCTTCTCCACGACCCGGTACCGCATGCTGCTGCTCCCTTCGACGACGAGGCGGAAGGACATCCGGGGCTGGGACCGCAGGGCCGCGCCGGTCCGCCGGGCCTCGCCGGGGCCGACGCCGTGCACGGACTTGAACGCCCGCGCGAACGCCTCCCCGGACGTGTAGCCGTAGCGCACCGCGACATCGAGCAGCGTGCGCTCCCCGGCCAGCACCTCGGCGCCCGCGACGGTCAGCCGCCTGCGCCGCACGTACTCCGACAGCGGCATCCCGGCCAGCGCGGAGAACAGCCGTCGCAGGTGGTACTCCGACGTCATCGCGATGCGGGCGAGCTCGCCCACGTCGATCTCCCGGTCGAGACGGTCCTCGATGTGGTCCATCGCCTGATTGAGCCGCTTGAGCACTCCCGGCCCCCTTCCTTCTTCCTTACGAGCTCCACGCTAGGAGCGGCCCGCCCTGCCCGACCCGACATTCTGTGCCCGCCCCGATCGGGTCCCCGAACGCGCCCGCCGGGGCCGGTGCTGCCTATGTTGGGTGGGCCGCTGGACGCCGCTACGTGAGGGAAAGGCCCGATCCCATGCCCATGGACCCGGAGATCGCCGCCCTGCTGAAACAGTTCGGTGTCGACGGGCCGGGGCCCGACACCCCGCCCTCCGTCGCCGAGATGCGGGCGGGCAACCGCGCTCTCTCGCTCGCCGTGGCGCCCGACCCGCCCGTCGAGGTCGCCTCGGTCCGGGACGACCGGGTGGCCGGG
Organism: Streptomyces sp. NPDC094147; assembly: GCF_044764265.1. Taxonomy (NCBI): domain Bacteria; kingdom Bacillati; phylum Actinomycetota; class Actinomycetes; order Kitasatosporales; family Streptomycetaceae; genus Streptomyces; species Streptomyces sp. NPDC094147. The sequence goes on from NZ_JBIWHT010000016.1 coordinate 127,057, forward strand.
GTGCCGGTGCGGGTCTACCGGCCGGCGGGCGGCGGCACGGCGGCGACCGTCGTGTTCTTCCACGGCGGGGGCTTTGTCGTCGGCGACCTCGACACGCACGACGGGGTGTGCCGAAGGCTCTGCCGCGACCTCGGCGCGGTGGTGGTCGCCGTCGCCTACCGGCTCGCCCCCGAGTTCCCCTTCCCCGCCGCGTTCGACGACTGCGTGGCCGTGACGAGCCATGTGTCCGACAGCATCGCCGACTACGGCGGCGGACGGCTCGCCGTGGCGGGCGACAGCGCGGGAGCGGGCCTGGCCGCCGGGGTGGCACTCGCCTTCCGCGACGAAGGCAGGCCGCTGGCCGCCCAGTTGCTCGCCTACCCGTGCACCGACCTCAGCGGCGACGGCGGACACCCGTCCCGGACCGAGAACGCGACCGGATACCTGCTGACCACCGCCGAGGCCGAGAACGACATCCTGCTCTACCTCGGCGACGACCCCACCGCGGGCGGCCGCGCCCCCGCCTCCCCGCTGCTCGCCGGGAACTTCGCGGGCCTGGCCCCGGCGGTCATCGGCTGCGGCGAGTGCGACCCGCTGCGCGACGAGGGCCTCGCCTACGCGGACGCGCTGAGCGCCGCGGGCGTACCGGTCAGGAAGCACCGGTACCCCGGCCTCATCCACGGCTTCCTCAACTTCGACACCAAGTCGGCGGCGGTCGACGCGGCCGTCACGGAGATGTACCGCGAGTTCCGCGAACTGCTCAACCCTTAGGGGACATACGGGGGTTAGCCCCCGCAGAGCCCCGCAGGGCAGCCGGATGGGCGTGATCGTCCGCGTCGACCAGGCTTGCCCGCATGACGACACACACCCAACGGGCCGCACTCCTCGCCCTCTGCGCCGCGGCCGTCGCCGCGAGCCTCGTGACACCGGCCGCGGCGGCCCCCGCGCCCCCCGCGCTCGACTGGCGCTCCTGCGCACAGCCCGACGGCCCCACCGGGCAGGAGTGCGCCGACCTTCCGGTGCCGGTCGACTACCGCGATCCGCAGGGTCCGCGGCTCACCCTCAAGGTGTCCCGGCTGCGCAGCGACCGGCCCGAGGCGCGGCGCGGCACCCTCCTGATGATCCCGGGCGGCCCCGGCGGCTCCGGGGTGCAGAGCCTGACGCAGAAGGGCGAGAGACTGCGCGGACAGCTGAACGGCGCGTACGACATCGTCTCGCTCGACCCGCGCGGAGTGGGCGGCAGCACCACGGCGAGCTGCCAACTCCCCCCGGATGACCGGAGGTTGGTGAACCTTCGGGGCTGGCCGGACCCGAACGGCCGGATAGCCGACAACGTCGCGCGGGCCCGCCGCACCGCCGAGGCGTGCGCCCGCAACGGCGGCGCCGTGCTGCGCAGCTTCACCACCGCCAACGAGGTGCGCGACCTCGACCGCTTCCGCGAGGCGCTCGGCGAGCGGAAGCTGTCGGCCTGGGGCGTGTCGTACGGGACGTACGTGGGCGCTCAGTACGCGCAGAAGTACCCGGACCGCACCGACCGCTGGGTGCTCGACAGCAGTGGCGACCCCGACCCGTCGCGCGTCGCGCGGGGCTGGCTGGCGAACATGTCGCAGGCCGCCGACGACCGCTTCCCCGACTTCGCGGCCTGGGCCTCGGACCCGGCGCGGGGCGAGCTGCGCCTGGCCCAACAGGCGCAGGACGTAAGGCCGTTGATGCTGGACCTGGCGGCCCGGCTCGACCGTGCGCCCAAGGAGTCGGCCACGCCGGGCGTCCCGCTCACCGGCAATCTGCTGCGCCAGGCCCTCCAGAACGCGCTGGAGTCCGACGAGGCCTTCCCGGAGCTGGCCCACCTCGTGAAGGCGGCCCAGGACCCCGGCGGGAAGCCGGTGCTGCCCGGGGCGCTGGCCGCCCCGCTCCCGGACCAGGGCGCGGCGGTCGCGGTCGCCGTCATCTGCAACGACGTGGCCTGGCCGGACTCGGTCCCGGCGTACGAGAAGGCGGTGGCCGCCGACCGGGCCCGGCACCCGCTGACGGCCGGGATGCCGGCGAACATCACGCCCTGCTCGTTCTGGAAGGACGGGCCCGTCGAGAAGCCCGCCCGGATCACCTCGGACGGCCCCTCCGACATCCTGATGATCCAGAACCTGCGGGACCCGGAGACGCCGTACTTCGGCGCCCTCAAGATGCGCCGTGCCCTCGGCGAGCGGGCCCGCCTGGTCACCGTCGACCACGGCGGCCACGGCGTCTACCTGGCCAGCGGCAACGCCTGCGGCGACCGTACGGTCACCGCGTTCCTGACGACGGGCGAGCGGCCGCGGCACGACACGTACTGCGCGGACTGATCAGGAGACTCCGGTCGCCTTCAGTCCCGGCGCTCGTGCGGGCCGGTGTTCCAGATGGACCAGCACTCCTCCAGGTCCATGGAGGCGGCGCCGGGCCGGGTTTCGAGGTGGGCGGCGGAGATCGCCGCGTGTAAGTGGTCGAGTTCGTGCAGGTAGGCCTCGGCGAAGAGGCCGGGCTCCGGCTCCGGCGGGGCGGGGGCCGCCTTCGGGCCGGGTCCGGCGCCGGTGAACAGCACGGAGAGGCAGATCGAGACCAGCCAGGCCAGGCCGGTGACCGCGGCGACGGAGGCTTCGAGGGTCATGTCGCGGCCGCCCCGCGGCCGCTCGCTGCCCGTGGTCCGGCTGGGCGCGTATCGGACCCGGCGGTCCCGAGGAGCGGGCGGGGGCCGACCCGGGCGGTCATGGCGGGGGAGGCGGACATGATCTGCTCCTTGAGGGGCTGGCCGGGCGCGGGTCTCGCAGGACAACCGCGGCGCCCTGCCGCAGGGCGGCACCCGCCCGGTTGATCATTCCGTCCGCCGCCGGGGCCCAGCTATCCCCGGAATAGGTGGTTCACCGCTCATACTCCTGACGCCCACCGGCCCGGGGGCGGATCGCGCCGGGAGGGGCTCAGCGAGCGGTGTCGTCCCTCTGGGCCTCGGCGGCGCGGCGGTACTCGGCGTTGATGCGCTGGGCCTCTTCGAGCTGGTCCTCCAGGATCACGATGCGGCACGCGGCCTCGACGGGCGTTCCCTGGTCGACGAGTTCACGGGCGCGGGCGGCGATCCGGAGCTGGTAGCGGGAGTAGCGGCGGTGCCCGCCCTCGGAGCGGAGCGGCGTGATCAGCCGGGCCTCACCGATGGCCCGCAGGAAGCCGGGGGTGGTGCCGAGCATTTCGGCGGCCCGGCCCATCGTGTAGGCGGGGTAGTCGTCGTCGTCCAGTCGGCCACTGAGCGGAGTGTCTGCTGTCATGTCACCTCTTTGTGCAACGCGTCGAGGGGCCCCCGCGCCGTACGGCACCAGGGCCCCGCGGGAAATTCAACACCATGGGCCCGCCCTGTGGCTGCGCCGACCTTCGGTACCGGGCCACGACAGACGACGAGGGCCCTTCCGGTGTGCGCCGGAAGGGCCCTCGTCGTGCGGTGCGTGCGGACTGCCGCCCGCCCTCTTCGCGGTTACGCGACCGCGGGCGCGCCGAGCAGCGCCGAGGCGGTCTCGACCGGGGTCAGGGCGGGGGCGGGTGCCGCCTCGCCGATCGCGCCGCACTTGAAGCCGAGCAGGGTCATGGCCCGTACGACTTCCTGGGCGCTGAAGTCGCGCCGGTCCTGCCGGGTGATGACCGAGCCCACCTGCTTGACGGGGTAGTGGCGGCGGCCGATGAGTACGGACTCACCCACGATGGGCTCGGGCTTGACGCCCTTCATGGACTCGACCACCCCGCTCTTGGTGAGGTCGAACGGGAAGCGGGCGATGACACAGCGCATGGTGCCTCACAGGGAGAGAGAACGGTCGACGGGGGAGGCCGGTTCGGCGGCGGCCGAGGAGCCGGGCTGTCGGTGGTACGTGAACTGCCTTACGCAGCCGTATTGTTGACGCCGGACGGCCGCTGGGCGGTGCCGGGCGCCGACTGGCCGGAGCGCCGGTCCCGGGCCGTACGGCCGCGGCGCCCGCGGGACGGGGCGGAAGGGGTGCGCCGGGGGCGTTCCACCACCGGCTCGCTGATGGTGACCGGGATGCCCGACGGCGTCCGGGCGCCCGTGATGCGGCTCAACTCGGCGTCTCCGGACCGTACTTGGGCGGTCTGCGGGACGATGCCGGCGGTGGCCATCAGGCGGCTCATCTCGCGGCGCTGGCCCGGCAGGACCAGGGTGACGACGCTGCCGGACTCGCCGGCGCGGGCGGTGCGGCCGCCGCGGTGCAGATAGTCCTTGTGGTCGCTGGGCGGGTCCACGTTGACGACCAGATCGAGGTTGTCGACGTGGATGCCGCGGGCGGCGACGTTGGTGGCCACGAGGACCGTCACATGACCGGTCTTGAACTGGGCCAGGGTCCGGGTGCGCTGCGGCTGGGACTTGCCGCCGTGCAGCGCGGCGGCCCGGACGCCGCTGTGGAGCAGGTGCTCGGTCAGGCGGTCGACGGCGTGCTTGGTGTCCAGGAACATGATCACCCGGCCGTCGCGGGCCGCGATCTCGGTGGTCGCCCGGTTCTTGTCGGCGCCGTGCACGTGGAGTACGTGGTGCTCCATCGTGGTGACCGCGCCCGCCGACGGGTCGACGGAGTGCACCACCGGGTCGGCCAGATAGCGGCGGACCAGCAGGTCGACGTTGCGGTCCAGGGTCGCCGAGAACAGCATCCGCTGCCCCTCGGGACGCACCTGGTCGAGCAGCGCGGTCACCTGCGGCATGAAGCCCATGTCGGCCATCTGGTCGGCCTCGTCGAGGACGGTGACGGAGACCTCGTCCAGCCGGCAGTCGCCCCGGTCGATGAGGTCCTTGAGACGCCCAGGGGTCGCGACGACGATCTCCACACCGGAGCGCAGCGCACCGGACTGCTTGCCGATCGACATGCCCCCGACCACCGTGGCCAGGCGCAGCCGCACGGAGCGGGCGTACGGCATGAGCGCCGCGGTGACCTGCTGGGCGAGCTCGCGGGTGGGGACGAGGACCAGCGCCAGGGGCTGTCGGGGCTCGGCCCGCCGGCCGGCCGTGCGGGCGAGCAGCGCGAGGCCGAAGGCGAGGGTCTTGCCCGAGCCGGTGCGGCCGCGGCCCAGGACGTCGCGGCCCGCCAGCGAGTTCGGCAGGGTGGCGCCCTGGATCGGGAACGGCACGGTCACGCCTTCCCGGCCAAGCGCGGCCAGCAGCTGGGCCGGCAGGGCGAGATCGGCGAACGCCTCGACGGCGGGGAGCGCGGGGGTGGTCGTCACCGGCAGCGCGAACTCCCCCTGCGGGGCGGGACGCCGACCGTGTCCACCGGGGCGGCCTCCGCCGCCCGAGCGGCCGGAGGAGGCCGCCCCGCCGAAGCGGCTGCCGCCCCTCGGGGCGCCGGTATTTCCGGAACGGGTACGGGAGAAGCGGTCATTGGAACGGGTGCGGTTCACGGGGAACCTTCCTTGATGCGGCACGTATCAAGGAATTCCCGGAAAGCGAATGGCACAGGGAATAGCGAGAACGAGCCGGGCGGATGCGAGGGCGGATCGGGCCGCGACGAAATGTTCGGGGCGCGCCGCCGCGTCGCTGAAAACGTATGCCCTGAAACGCAACGAGCTGGGGCCCGCACCCCATGGTGCGGGCCCCAGCTACGAAGTACGCGTCGGCTGTGACGTACGCGTCGGTGTCAGGCGGGAACGATGTTCTCGGCCGTCGGGCCCTTCTGGCCCTGCGCGATGTCGAAGTTCACCTTCTGGCCTTCCTGGAGCTCACGGAAGCCCTGGGCGGCGATGTTCGAGTAGTGGGCGAACACGTCGGGGCCGCCACCGTCCTGCTCGATGAAGCCGAAGCCCTTTTCAGCGTTGAACCACTTCACGGTACCAGCAGCCATGTCGATCTCCTTCGGGGCATTTCCCGGAGCCCGCACCGTGCGAACTCCGCGTCACTGCGATGATTACCCCGCCGGATCGGGCCCGGACATACAAAAGTGCGCTCACCGGCACGGATGGCGGGCAAGGGCACTTGAAGTTTTGGGAACCACAACTGCAACTGATATCGACAGTAGCACGCCACGATCGCCGGGGCCCGGTCAATAATTCCACTCCGCCCGTCACATGAAAAACCCTCACGGCGCCTTGCGTTAATTTCTCTCTTCGCGACCACAGATATGCGCCGCGAGGCTCCGGCCGGCCGGGCGCGGCCGAGCGGGCGGGCGCCCGGTGGGTGCCGCACGGGCTCCCGTTGACGATCGGCTGCCCGGCCGGTTGACCAAGGTTGTCGATCCGTCGCCGAGTCGACCGCGTTTTATCGCCGGTCGGACCGACTCGCGTCCATAGCATCGCCGGGCAGCAAGCAAGGAGACGGTCATCGGGCGGGAGTGGGAACTCGGGCCGGGCCGTCGCGTCCCGGAGGATATATGTCATCGGCTCAGTCCCTCAGCCTCTCGTCGCTGCGCCCTTTGCTGCCGCCCGCGGTGCCCCCGCGCCACTTGAGTGCCGCCTGGCGGCCGCTCGACCGCATCGTGCAGGAAACGATGCGCGCGGGGAGTCTCCGGGAGGCGCGCGCGGTCGTCGAAGAGCGCTGGAACGTCCCGCTCGCCGGGTGGGTGCCGAGCGCCTTCCTGCTCTCCGGGCGCCAGGCGGACGCGGTCGGGCTCCGGCTCGCGGCCATCAGCGTCAACTGCGGCTGGTGCGACGTCCTGACGGGCGGGGCAGAGCGCGCGGTCCCGGTTCCGGATCACTTCGCCCTCGTATGGCGGGCGGTGGCCAACCGGCTGGGCACGAGCGAGTTCGGCGCGGTGTCGCTGCTCGCCGGCGGCAATCACAGCCCCGAGGCCGTGTCGGCGGACGGCTGGCGGCCGGTGCTTCAGTGGTCCGACACGGAGCGGCCCAGCCGCCTCGACCTGCTGCTTGCGACGGCGGCCCGGATCGACGGACTGACCGCCCCGATTCTGTGGGAGAGCCATCTGCTGGCCCAGTCGGTCCTGCGGCCGTGGCCGGTGGTGCGGGCCCTGGACCGGATCACACGGATACAGGCGGCGGTGCAGGATCTGCTCGCCGGCCGGCTCGCCGCCGTGCCCTACCGGCCCGCTCCGGCGGCCAGTCAGCAGGCCGCGCGCACCCTGGTCGCCGAGCTGCCGCTGGCCCCGTACGGTGTGCCACCCCGCCTGTTCACCCCTGCTCAGCAGGGAGTGGACGCGCTGCTCGGGATGCCGTCGATCGGCGGCAGCTGGTACGGGCGGCGGCCGCGGCGGCATCTGTCCGATGCCCAGATGGTGGCGCTGCGCCCGCTCGACCGGGTGGGGGACGAGGTGCGCAAGCTGGTCGGCCGTGACGAGCAGGTCGCCCAGGCCTACCGGGCGGCGCTGATCCAGGTCCGGCAGAGCCACCTCGCCTATCGGCGCCTCATCGACGCGGTCACGGGGCCCGTGGCCGCGTTGCCCACGCGGCCGGCCGGTGTCGGGCGGTGCGATGAACAGGCGTAGCCGTTTCGGGGGGCGGCCTTGGCGCGGCGGCCTGACGAGGGCCGGGTGGTGCCGGTCGTGGCGGCCGGCGGGGCTCCTGCGGTTCGCCGCGGCGGCGGTCTCCGCGGCTCTGCTGGGGTGGGCGGCGTGGGGGCCGGGAGGCCCCGCGCATGAGCCCGTGCACAACACCCCTTACGTCCTCAAGGGTCCGCCTGCCGCACCGCCCGAGTCGGCCGCCGCGTCCGAGTCCAGTGCTGTGGAGGCGGCGCTGTCCCGCAGGATCCCCGCGGAGCAACAGCTCGCCCTGGGCGGCGAGTTCACGGCGGTGGACGGGCACGAGGCCCCCGGGAAGAGGAACGGGGCGGGCCGGACGCTGCGGTACCGGGTGGACTTCGAGAACGGGCTCGCCGAGCTCGGCTTCGACCCGCTTCTCTTCGCTTCGTTCGTCCAGCGGACCCTGAACGACCCGCGCGGCTGGCCCGATGAACAGGAAGGCGTCCTGTCCTTCGAGCGGGTCCCGGGCGGGGACGCCGATTTCGTCGTCACGCTCGCCAGTACGGGGACGGTGAACGCGTGGTGTGCGAAGTCCGGGCTGGATACCGGGGAGCAGACGGTGTCCTGCGACGCGTACGGCACGGAGCGCGTGATGATCAACGCGTACCGCTGGGCGCAGGGCGCGCCCACCTACGGGGACGACATGCTCGGCTACCGGCGGATGCTGGTGAACCACGAGGTCGGGCACCGGCTCGGCCACAACCACACGACGTGCGATGAGGACGGGGCGCCCGCACCCGTGATGATGCAGCAGACCAAGTCCCTGAGCACCGGCGCGGCCACCTGTCTGCCGAATCCGTGGCCGCATCCATGAATGGCCGCGTCTCCAGCGGGGCGGGCGACCGCGGTGGAGACGGGCCGGGCGCCCGGCCCGTCACTGGAAGAGCGGCTTGAGTTCCGCGTCGATGTCGAAGTGCTCGTGCTCGGAGCCGACCGGAACGAGCGCCCTCATCTGCCGGCACCAGCTGTCGATGTCGTCGACGCCCGCCGAGAGCAGCGCGTGGCCCGAGTCGGAGAAGAGGCTCATGTACACGCGAGGGCCGTCGTTGTGCCGCAGCGTCCACACCTGCACATCGCCCTCGCCGGTGAAAACGAAACGGCCCTCCATCAGCAGATCGCGGGCGAATGTCCAGGTGACGGTCGTTCCGTCGAGCGGGCGGAAGGTGATCGACATTTCGAAGGGGCGATCGCGCCGGTAGTACAGGAGGGCGAGCACGGGCTCCTTTTCGCGGCCGTTCTCCAGGAGCATGAATATGCTGCTCGTGATGACTGATTTCACGCTGAACATCTCCGGGTGCTGTGCGCTGCGGATGGAATTCGACTGCGAGAAGATTAGACCGGCTGCCCGCCGTCGCCGCGTGATCTGCGGGAATTGATTCCCTTTTCCGGGCAAGAGTGAACTTTCGTGAAGCGGTGATTGTCCGGCGATTGCCCGAAAATTGTCGAGTGGTTGGCCGCCTGTCGGAGATTGTGGAGAGATGACACAAGAGAGCCGAGGTTTTCCGGAACGGGACGGGTATCCCGGGTATCCGGAACGGGCCGCCGAGGGCGGACGTGTACGGGACTTCGGGGCGGACCGGACGCAGGAGATACCCGTGGCCGTCCGCCGCCCGACGGGCGGCGCGGGCCCTCAGGGGGGCACGGCCGCCGCCGCGACGGCCGATCAGCCGCACGACGGGCCCCGGTCCGGCGCCCGTCCGCCCCGCCCGCCGCACCTTCGGGAGCGCGAGGCCCGGGTGGTCCCCGGGCGGATCGCGGTCGCCCTGGCAGCGGCGGCGACGATCGGCTGCCTCGTGCTGGGAGCCCTGTCCGCGGGGTGGTTCGTGCCGGAGCTCACCGGCCGCGCGGACATCCAGCTCTCCGCACCGGCGGCCTCGGCGCTGCGCGCGGCGGCCTCGCTGTGCCTGGCCCTCGTGTGCTTCGCGGTCCTGGGCCTGACCTGGGGCGGGGACGGCACGGCCACGGTGCTCAGCCGGCGCCGCGGTTACCGGGGTACGTTCCGCGGCACGCGGCTCGTCTGGGTGCCGCCGTGGCTGCGCCGCCGCCGGGTCGACGTACGGCTGCGGCACTGGCGTACCGAGGGGATCCGGGCCGTGGACGGCGACGGCATCGCGCTCAGCGTGGTGATCCTGGTCGTCTGGCGGGTCCGGGACACCGCGCGGGCGGTCTTCGGCGTGGCGGACCATGAGAAGTACCTCACCGCCGTGGTGGAAGCGGCCGTCGTCAAGGTCCTGGCGACCATGCCGCGCCACGCGTTCGGCACCGAGGGGCCGTCGCTGCGCGACAGCGAATGGCTCTCCGCCCGGCTCACCACCGAGGTCGCCGCCGGGTGCCGTGCGGTGGGCCTCGACGTCTACTCCGTACAGCCGTCGCGGGTCGACTACGCGCCCGACATGGCCACCGCCATGCGCCGCCAGCAGATCTTCGCGCTCGACGCGCGGCTGCGGGAAGCCGTGGCGGACAACCTGGTGGACACCGTCAACGACACCGTCGAGCGGCTGGCCGAGCGGGACATGGTGCACCTGGACGAGCGCCAGCGCGGCAAGTTGATCTGCGATCTCGCGGTGGCGTTCTACGCGGCCCGGGGCTCCGCACCCCTCCTGGCGAAGGAGCCGCCGGGCGACCCGGGCGGCGCTCCCCGGCCGTAGGGGCCGAGGCGAAGGGCGTTCACCTTCGGCGGCGCCCGCGTTGACGTTCGGCCCGGTCCCCGGATCCAGCATCGACAGGGTTGTCGATGCTGAGAAGAGGGTGACTGCCCGATGTCACTGCCCGCGTTCCGTGAACTGCCCGCTCCGGCCGACTGTGTGTGTCCGGGCTGTGTGGCGGCGGCCCACACCCAGATGCCGCCGCGGCCCGCCGGCCGTCGTTCCGCCCGCGCCCATGCGTCCCGGCTGGCGACGGTGACCGTCCTCGCGGGTGTCGCGTTCGCGGGTGTGGGGGCGGCCCACGCCCAGGCCGCCGAGGCGCGCACGGTGGCCGCCGATGATTCCCAGGAATACGGCGCCGCCCGCGCGGACCAGGGCGTGACCCGCGAGCGGATCCTCGCCCGCGCCCAGAGCTGGGTCGACGCGGGCGTCCCGTACAGCATGAACGGGTTCCACGACGGCTACCGCACCGACTGCTCCGGCTTCGTCTCGATGGCCTGGGCCCTCGGCGACAGCCACTGGACCGGCGACCTGCACGAGTACGGGGTGCGCATCACCAAGGAGGAGCTGCGGCCGGGCGACATGCTGCTGCACCACAACGACGACAACCCGGAGCGGGGTTCACATGTGGTGCTCTTCGCGGGCTGGGCGAATGACGAGCACACGCGCTACGAGGTGATGGAGGAGACCCCGAGCTACGGCGCGGTCAAGCGGACGATTCCGTACGCGTACAGCTCGAACGGCTCCTCGTACGTGCCCTACCGCTACAAGGGGCTTCAGAGCGACGGCGGCGGCAACGGCGGTGCTGGGGACGGCAGTTCGCAGGACCAGGGCGGTGGCGACGCCTTCCCGGGCGCGGGCCGCTTCGGTCCCGGAGCGCGCAACGCGTACGTCACCCGGCTCGGCACCATGCTCGTCGGCCGCGGCGGGGAACGCTTCTACGAGGAGGGCCCCGGCCCGCGCTGGGGCTCCGCCGACGGCGCCGCCACCCGTGCCTTCCAGCAGGCGCAGGGATGGTCGGGGCCGGACGCCGACGGCATCCCCGGATCGGCGACCTGGCGGATGCTCGTCAACGGCGGTGGCCATGACATCGGCGGCGAGGGCGGCTCCGGCGGCGACGGGCACGCCGCCGGATTCCCCGGCGCGCAGCACTTCGGTCCCGGGCAGAGCAACCGGTACGTGACGCTGCTCGGGGAGCGGCTGGCGCAGAAGGGCTTCGGCCAGTCGTACACCGAGGGGCCCGGCCCGACCTGGAGCGAGGCCGACCGGCAGGCGGTGGAGGCGTTCCAGCGGGCGCAGGGCTGGACCGGCTCCGAAGCCGACGGCTACCCGGGCGCGCACACCTGGCGCCTGCTGTTCTCCTGAGGCGCCGGTTCCCCGGTGCGCCTGAGGCACCCGAGACCTGACCCGGTTTCCCGAGGCGCCTGAGACGCCGGTCACTGCCATATTGGGGCATCCCACATAAGGTATGCACCAATTAGGGTGAATGTACATTTTTGATCAAGGATCTCCGTGACCGCCGACTCCTGCCCGGACGCCTTCGAGCGCTGGTATTCCACGCTGATGGCCCCGGCGGGACGGACCCGGTGGATACGCGCCGACCTGCTGATCGTCGGGCTCGTCGCCGTCGGGGCGGTGCACAGCGCCTTCAAGACGACGGCGGGTCTGGTGCACGGAATCCTGCCGAGCCTGGCGATCGCGGTCGTGATCACGGCGGGGTTCCTGTGGCGGCGGCAGGTGCCGCTGCCGGTGGCCCTGCTGACCATGGGGGGCCTGGCCCTCACCGGCGCCCGCCTCCCCGTCTTCTTCGCCCTCTACGGCCTGGCCCGCTACCAGCGCCGCCACCGCCCGGCCGTCATCGCGCTCTGCTGTACGGCGTTCGTACCGCTGATGGTGCTGCTGCCCGGCCACCTCGGCGACTCCTGGCTCGAAGACTTCCTGATCGCGGTCGTCTACGTCCTGCTCCCGGTGGTCTTCGGCCTGGTGGCGACGGCGTACGAGCGGAGCATCACGGCGCTGCGCGAGGAGCGCGAGCGCCGGGTCGCGCAGACCCGGGCGGAGGAGCGGGTCCGCCTCGCCCGCGAGATGCACGACGTCCTCGGCCACCGCATCGCGATCATCGCCATGCACGCCGGAGCGATCGAATTCGTCCCCGGCGCGAAGCCCGAGAGCAGGCAGCTGGCGCGGGCCGTCGGCGACACCGCGCGGGCCGCCATGCGGGACCTGCGCCAAGTCCTCGGCGCGCTCCGGGACGGCGGCGACTCGGTGATCGCCGGGCACTGCCTGAGCGATCTGGACGCCCTGGTAGCGGAGGCCCGCTCATCGGGCCTGGACATCACTTTCACCTCGGGCGCGGCCGGAACCGTACCGCCCGAGATCGCGCTGACCGCCTACCGCACCGTCCAGGAGGCCCTCACCAACGCGGTGAAGCACGCGCCGGGGGCGGAGACCGAGGTGTGGGTCGCCGTGGCCGGTGAAGCGCTCGAAGTACGGGTGCGCAACGCGCCGGTACACCCCTCCCGGACGCGTGGCGCGGCGGACGGGGGCGGTGGCTTCGGCATGCTGGGACTGCGTGAGCGGGTGTCCCTGCTGGGCGGCGAATTCCACGCCGGCCCGACGCCGGAGGGCGGCTGGCAGGTTTCGACGACGGTGCCCATGCTCCGGCCGGGCGCAGACCAAGGGAGTAAGTCATGATCCGTGTGCTCGTGACGGACGACGAGCCGCTCGTACGGTTCGGGCTGCGCATGCTGCTCGACGCGGCGGAAGACATCGTTGTCGTCGGCGAGGCCTGCGACGGGACGGCGGCGCTCACCCTCACCCGCGAACGGGCGCCCGACCTCGTCCTGACGGATCTGCGGATGCCCGGCATGGACGGCATCACCGCCACCAAACTGCTGCTCGCGCTCCCCAACCCGCCCGCCGTCCTGGTGCTGACCACGTTCGACACCGAGGAGGGCGTGATCGACGCCCTCCAGGCGGGCGCAGCCGGCTATCTGCTCAAGGACGCCCCGCCCGAGCAGGTCGTCGGCGCGGTGCGCCTGGTCGCCTCGGGCGGCACGGTGCTCGCCTCGGCCTCGGCGGCCCGCCTCCTTGAGGCGTCCCGGGGGCGGGGCGCCGCGGAGGCGCGGATCCCGCTGGAGCAGCGGCGCCGGGTGGAGTCACTCGACGACCAGCAGCGCGAGATCCTGTGCCACCTCGGGAGCGGCATGTCCAACGCGGAGATCGCCCGGCGGATGTATCTGACGGAGGGCACGGTCAAGGCGTACGTGTCGCGCCTGCTCGCCACCCTGAAGGTCGACAACCGCACCCAGGCCGCGATCCTGGCCCACCGGTCGGGGCTCCTCGAAGAGGCGTGAGCCGAGCCGCACCGCAAGGCGATGACATTCAGCCGCGCGGACGTCGCCCTCCGCCGCCGCCCGAGCAACTTCCGGACCGCACAAGAACGGTGAACTCCGCACGGGGCATTTCACGCCCAATAGGCGGGGCCCGAGACGCCGCCACCGCCACCGTCAACGCCACCGCCACCGTCCGGACGCCCGCGAACGGCTCTCACCGCGACGGTCGCGGTCGCCGTGCTCGCCCTGAAGATCCAGTACACGGTCGCTTCGTCCCGCGACGACCGGCGCGGCGGCGACAGCTCCCAGCACGTGGCCGCCGCCCTGCGCGCCGCACTGGAGCACGGAAGGTTCCCCGAATTCCGGGCCGCACTCATGGCCTCGGGCCCCGCCACGTACACGCCGCACTTCCTGCGGCAGAACGCGGACACCGTACCCGGGCTCAATGAACGCGGCTTCCAGGACGACCTGCGCAAGGGCACCTACGCGGAGTGGGCGACCAACTCCCAACGGGCATACGCAGATTCGGGCAAGTCCACGCCCCCGACGGTGCTGGTCGACGGCGCCGTCGTACACCCGGACGCGGTCAATTACGACGTGGACGCCTTCACCGCCTTCCTCGCCGAATCCGGCATTTCCTGACGGTCTCACCTCACCCGCGATCAACTTTCGGCAATGGCGGACGTTGTCAAAGCGCGGAACTCAATCGCCTTTTGGCTGGGATCCGCTGCATAGCGTTCTTGCTGCAACACCGATTCCGCCTCTATGGCATCGCCGATAACCAAAGGAATTCCTTAGTCATGACGACGTCCCTCACCCCGCCCACCCACCAGGTTCCCGCTCAGGGCGACGGCCGGAAGAAGAGCCGCAAGAAGCAGTGGACCGCGGCGGTCGCGCTGCTGGCCGGTGCCGGTCTGCTGTCCGCGGGCGGCTACGCCGCGGTGCAGTCGGACCTCCTGGTGAAGTCGGGCGTGTTCTCCGTGGACGCCGCCCCGATGGCGGACGCCATGGACCTGAAGGTCGACAACGCCGAGGAGTTCGCGAAGAAGGTCACCTTCAAGGACATGACGAAGGGCTCCACGGTCTCGCACGACTTCACGCTCCGGAACAAGGGCAACCGCGAGGACATCAAGCAGGTGGCCCTCAAGTCCGCCACCGCCAAGAGCAACGGCCAGCCCGTCTCCGACGCCCTCGGCATGGCCCTGAACGTCAAGATCACGAAGAAGGGTTCCCACACGACGCTGTACAAGGGCGACCTGTACGGCCTCATGCACGGCGGCAAGGGCCGGGTTCTCGACGTGGATCTGCCCAAGGGCGGCAAGAAGGCTGCGGAGTTCACCATCACCGTGTCCTTCGCCGACAACCTGGGTGACGCGGAGCTCGCAGAGGCCTCGGGCAAGTCCCTCGACTCCATCGACTTCACCTTCCGCGGCACCGGCAAGTAACCGGCGCCGTACCGCTGTTCGGGTGGCCCAGGAATCAGGTCCGTCACTTCCTGGGCCACCTGCGCCGGGTGGCATCCTCCCCGCATGTCTCGGCCCGGCTCCCGGGACCGCGTAACGAACTGTTGTGAAGGGCTTCTGCACCGTGCTGTCGTTTGGTCGTTGGGGGTTCCGGGGGCGGGGGCGGCATCGTGCCAGGGGCGCCGGGTCGACCAAGTGGATTGGCCGGACCGGGCGTTGGGCGGGCACGGTGGCCACGCTGGCGCTCGTGGCGGTGGTCGGCGTGGGCGCGTACGGCTGGTTCGTCCATGGGATGCGTTACGTGCCGGTGCTGACGGGGTCGATGAGTCCGGGCACGCCGGCGGGCTCGCTGGCGGTGACGGCGCCCCTGGACCCGGCGGATCTTGAGGTCGGGCAGATCATCGCGCTCCGCCCTCCCGCGCCCTTCGCCCCGGAGGACGGCAAGCCGGTGCTGCACCGGGTCTGGAAGCTGGATACCCAGCCGGACGGTCACCGGTCTCTGCAGACCAAGGGGGACGCCAACGCGGCCGAGGACTCCTGGGTGTTGAAGGTCCCGCCGCGTGGCTCGGCCTCGTACGCGGAGGTTGTCTACTCAGTGCCCCGGCTGGGCGCAGTGACCCAACTCCTTTCTGCGGTCGGCCCGTGGGGGCTGGCGGCCGCGCTCGGCGGCCTGATGCTGATGGCTCACGGCCTGCGTCAGCTGTCGTCGTTCCGCCGCCGCCCCTGACGCGGTCGCGGTGCCTGCCGCCACCTCTCTGTTTCTGACTTCTCTGTTCCTGCTGCCGCGCCCCTTTCCCAGTCCGTTCTCGGGACCTGGCGGCCGGGCGTTCGGCCAAGACAAGAAAGAACTCACTTACTCATGACGCTCATTCGCCGTCCGCGTCCGCGTGTGCTGGCCGCCGTACTCGTTGCCGCGGCCGTCCCCGTACTGGCCGCCGGTGGCGCGGCCGCCGCCGAGCATGAGGGTTCGGCTCCTGCCGAGCGGATCGATGTCCGGCAGGGCCCGGGTGCGTTCTGGACCGCCGACACCCCGCACATGGTGCCGGGCACCACCGAACTCCGCTACCTGGACGTGGTGTCCACGTTCCCCCGGGCGGTGACCCTCACGTCCCGTCTGTCGGGGGAGGGGGAGCTGGCCGGAGCGGGGGGCCTGCGTACGGCGGTCGAGGTGTGCGGCGTTTCGTGGGCCGCGGACGGATCCTGTGCGGGCAACTACCGCACTCTGCTGCCGGACACACCTCTGGCCAACCCCGGCAGCCTCCCGGTCGAGTCGCTGGCGGCACACGGCACGCAGCATCTGAAGGTCCGCATAGCGGTCCCCAAGGACCTGCCCCAGCGCCTGTACGGATCCAGCGGCCGTGTGGTCTTCGGCGCCACGGCGTCCGACACCGGGTCGGGCAACAGTGGTGGCGGGGACCATGGGGGCGGCACACAGGGTGGCGGAAGCCAGGGTGGCACTGGCAATGGCGGCGGAGGTCAGGGCGGCGCCGCGCAGGGTGGCAGCACCCAGGGTGGCGGCTCCGCACACGGCGGTACCGGCCAAGTCCCCCACACCCAGGGCATGTTGTCGCACACCGGCACCACACTGCTGCCCATGGCGCTCCTGTCGGCAGGCGCGCTGATCGCCGGCCTCGCCGCCATCGTCGCCCGCCGCCACGCCGCTCGTAACTGAGGTCGGCTGCCGGACGGCCCCCAGGGCTGGAGTTGCGGCACCTGAGACCCCGCACGTCGTAGTGCCCCACCGTGAAGGCGGGGCACTACGGCACCGTGCCCGCTGAGCCACTGGTTTTGCGTGGTGGTCACGAGTGGCCGACCCTGCAGGTCCCGGGCCGCGGGCGAGACGGTCTCCCTGCTGGACGTCGGCGGCTACTTCGCCCACACCCTGGCCGACGTCCACAGCCGTTCCACCGGCCGCCTTGCCGGGGTGATCGAGGACACCGAGAACGGGCACCGTCGCTACGAGAATCTCGACAAAGTGCCCTGCCCCGTCATCTCGGTTACCCGGTCCCCGCTGAAGGACCCCGAGGACTTCCTCGTCGGCCAGTCCGTGGTCTTCTCCACCGAGGCCGTCATGCGCGGCCGCGGTGACATCCTCCACGGCCGCCCGGCCCTCGTGATCGGCTTCGGCAAGCTCGGCTCCTCGATCGCCCGGCTCCTGCAAGCCAAGGGAGTGCAGTTCACGCCTTCTTCCCACGGACAGTCCGCCGGGTCCGGGATGGCCGGCACGGCCATGGCGGCGAGCAGCGCGGCGAGCCCCCCTCGTTCGCCCCCTCCGACTGCACAGGGGGAGCCATGTTCAGAACGTTCATGACGTCCATGAGGCATCTCGACAGGCGAGTGACGTTGAGGGCGTCCCCCGATGCCGCCGCCGAGTCCAAGGTTTGGGCGAGGACGAGAATCGTCGCTTCGTACCCCGCGAGTCGCGGGTCTGCCTTCTTGCCCTGCCGACGCGCCCGGAGCGCCTCGCCCACCCGCCGTTCCGCGCGCCCGGGAACACGTCGGGCTATGTCCCGCTCGGCAACTCGTGTGCGCTTAGTAGATGTCATATGGGACGTTTGCCCTGGTCAGGTAGTTTCTAGGTCCTATTGGGCGCGGAAAACCTGTTCTGGTCGGGGAGAGAGAACAGGGGGGCGCGGGATGTCCATGTTGCCCAAGATCTAAAAAATCAAGCGGTGAGCGGCGCGCCACGGTTCTATGCAACAACGCGCATAGTCGCGTTCACGCATAGACCGACGCCGGTAGTCCCTCGTACTGTCATGCCAACAGCCCGAAGTGGGCTGCCGACCATGGGAGTTCAGCTATGGCACGCGAGGAACTGGCCCGTCTCACAGGTGGCGGCAACGGGGAGTGCAACAAGAACGACTGCCCCAACGTCTACCGGAAAGCCTCCGGCTCGTTGGTCGTCCAGGGCGACGTATCCGACGCCTTCAAGCCCCCGAGCGGAGAGGGCCTTGTCGAGATCCCGGAGAGCGTCCTGAGGGAGGCTGTTCGTGCTCTTGGATGGTGAGGCGTGGAGTGCCAAGTTCAAGACCTTTGAGCGGGAAGCATGGCGCTTGGAGACCCTGCCCGAGTACCGCGTCCCGCAAGAGGATCAGGAGATCCGAGACTTCCTGGCGGGTGAGCGCATCGACCCTCACGCCTACTCGAATGAGTACACCGAAGACTTGAAGAGGGTCAGCAGAGAGGGGAAGTCCAAGGGGCGAGTCCACGTCGTGACCCGGCCGCTCTCGGACTATCTCCGCTTTGAGTTCATGTACTACGAGCCGCACGCGTGGGCTGGCGAGGACATTCGTATCCTCGATGTGACCGAGCGCGCCAACCCCCTTAAGGGCGTCGGAGACTTCTGGATGTTCGACCGCTCTCAGGTCGTGCTCATGCACTACGAGGCGGATGGCACTCAGATCAGCCGAGAGGTCTACGAGGGCGACGTGGGCCCGTTCCTTGAGTACCAGCGCATAGCGCTTGCAGAGTCGGTCCCGTTTCAGGAGTACGTGCAAGGTGACCTACGAGCCTGAGCAGCTTGACCAGTCGGGGCGACAGCTGGCGGCGATGCTTAGGCAGCTACGGAGGCAAGCCGGGCTCTCCGGAGTCCGGCTTGCCTCGCGTTGCAACATGTCTCAGTCCAAGATCAGCCGCATCGAGAGCAACAAGGCCCGACCCTCGCTCGTGGACGTGGAGCAGATTCTTCGTGGGTTGCAAGCGTCACCCGACGTGGCTGCTGAAGTCATGGCGCTGGCCCGTATCGCTCAGACCGAGTGGCAGGGTGACAGAACGCTGCACCGCAAGGGCCTGGACAAGAAACAGGTCCAGCTTGCCGGGCTGGAGGCGTCGTCGACCACCTTCCGGTACTTTCTGCTTTCCATGATCACGGGGCTTCTGGCCACCCCTGAATACGTCCGGGTAAGCCTGTCCGATGCGCCACCCGAGCAGCAGGCCAAGGCCGTCGGCATGAAGCTGGAGCGGCAACAGATCCTCTTCGACCGGTCCAAGCGCTTCACGTTTCTCCTGACAGAACAGGCGGTCAGGTACCCCCTGGTGCCGCCGGACCAGATGGCCATGCAGATCGATCGGCTCTCTTCCCTCACGCACCAGGAGAACATCAGGCTCGGCGTGATTCCCTTGGGTGTGCGCTTCGCCAGTGGAGCCCTGAACACCTTCACGGTCTACGACGACACGCTGGCGACGGCCGAACTCGATCTAGGCGCCATGGTGTTCAGAGACCCACGCGACATCCGCGACATGATCGACCGCTTCGCTCGATACGAGGACCATGCGCTCTTCGGGGACGCAGCACGCGAGCAACTCGCCAGGTGGGCCGCGTACTGCCGGGGTGATCTTTAGTCCACAACGCGCATATCTGTTGGGCGGTGTCGACTGCCGGATGACGATTGTCCCCAGGCTTCGAGGTCAGCGAGGGGACATGAGCGATCCAGTCAGGTACTCACAGGCGCCGGTCGAGCTGCCGTTGGACGACGGCTGGCTGTACGGCTACGTCAAGCCGCAGGGGTGCGGTGTGTGCGAAGCGCTCGACCAGCAGGTGCGTGCGGCCATCCAGCGCGGTCAGCACAGGGCCGCCTATGAGGCGGCCGAAGAGATCAGGGCGCACGGCGATGGGCACGATCGTGCGCGGACTCCGGCGGCGGGGACGGTGATGGACTGATGGAGATGCAGGAGTGGCGTAGCGGGTGGGACAGAGCGGCTGAGGTCACAGAGGGGGTCCGGCAGGCCCTCGGCGAACTCGGGGCGCCGGAAGGCGCCACGGCCCGTCTGCGCCCTGTCGTGAGCGGCAGGGGCACGCCTTGGGTCGACGTAGGCATGATTCCGGCATCGCTGGCCGAGGCGCTGGCGGAAGCCGTGCGCGCCGGGGTCCTCGAACGTTCAGCCCAGTCTCCGAACCCGTAGGCGGTGCGGCCGGTACGGTGCGCCAGACCGCCAGGCCGCCACATCCAGAAGTGGCGGCCTGGCGGTCTGCGGTGCTCTTCGGGGTCAGTCGCTCTGTTCCTCGATCGAAAATGGGCTTGCGAGATCCCGCCGACGCCGTGCGCGTCGCCACCTCCTTCTGGAGCTCCGTGAACCGCCGCGATTTCCTCGCCCAGACCGGATCCGGTTTCGCCGTCTCTGCGTTCGCCGCGCCCGTAACCCGCTGGCTGGTCAGCCCGGCCGACGAGACCGCCAGCCACAGCGGCGGACAGCAGGTCGGCCGCACCGACCTGGAGGAGCTGCGCGACGCCGCCGACCACGCGCGGCACTGGGACTCCAAGTACGGCGGCGGGAACTGGAAGGCCAACTCCGTCACCGACTGTCTGGAGCACCGCGCGGCCCCGCTCCTGCAAGGCTCCTTCAGCGACGACATCGGCCGCGAACTGTTCTCCGTCACCGCCGAGTTGTCCCGCCTCGCCGGGTGGACCGCCTTCGACGTCGGCCAGCACGACGCTGCCCAACGCCACTTCATCCAGGCCCTCCGCCTCGCCCGCGCCGGCGGCGATGTCCAGCTCGGCTGCTACGTCCTGACCGCCATGGCCATGCAAGCCCTGCTCCGCGGCTTCGCCGGCGAGGCCATCGACATGGCCCAGGGTGCCTACGAACGTGCCAAGCGCGACGCCGTACCGCGCGTACTGGCCTTCACCAAGCTCATCGAGGCAAGGGCTCACGCCAGGGCGCACGACCTCAGGGCCGCCTCCGGCGCCCTGGGCGCCTCTGAGACCCTCCTCGGGCAGGCCCGCCAGGAGAGCGGCGACGAGCCCGGCTGGATCGACTTCTACCACCACACCCGGCTGTCCGCCGACGCCGTCGAGGTCTTCCGCGACCTGAAGAACCCAAAGGCTGCCCTGGCCTGGAACCAACAGGCCACCGCCATGCCATCCGGAGTCTTCACCCGCTCCGTCGGCATGCGCCTGGCCATCGTTGGCACTGCCCACCTCCAAGCCCGCGACCTTGACCACGGCCTGGAGCTCGGCCACCGCTCCGTCGACATCCTCACCCGCGTCCAGTCCACCCGCGCCCTGGACTACGTCCGCGAATTCAACACTGCCCTCGCGCCCTGGCGCCGTGAACCGGCCGTACGCGAATTTCAGCACCGCATCCGCAAGGAACTCGGAGTCGCGGCATGAACTGGGTTCTGACAAGGAGGAGTTGAACAGGACAGTGGCTGCTGTCGACGCGGTGGCGTGGGTCCCGAGTCCGAGATGGACCGCGTAACGGGTAGCCGTCGGCGGCCACGATTGGTCACTGTGCAACCTCCGCTTCAGCGTGGTGAACAGTGATTTGGCGAGGATGTTGTCCCGGCAACGGCCCGAGTGTCCGACATACAGCTTGATGTCGAACTCGGCTGTGCGGTTGGTGTATCGAGCCGACATCCGCAGACCGAAGGAGTCAAGACCGGGCCCTTCAACCAACTGCGCTTGCACCACACGGACGTTGGCGACACCGAGGGGGAGGGCCTGGCCGAGGACAGCCGTGAGGTGCTGGAACTGGCCCATGGGCCTGCCGACCCGTCCAGCATGGCGGAGTCATGGCCCTGCTCCAGCCGTACGCGCAGACCCTCGGCCGCACCGACGGCTACCGGGTCTCCGACATCCTCGGCGAACACACCACCCGCCCGGCGCCCGGCACACCGGACCGGACACCCGTACGCGTATGGACCCACCTGACCCAATGCGCCGCCCCGGCCGCCTGCCTTCCCATCGGACTGGCCGCGTACTACGCGGGCCTACGCCGTCAGGCCCGCGCGGCCTGACAGTGTGCCGCTGACGATGGGCACACCGATGCGATGTTCAACCTCGGTGTCCTGCTGAGGGAGTTGGGCGAGGCGGAGGACGCCGCCACCTGGTGGACCCGCGTTGCGGAACAGGGCACGTCCGCGACATGACCAACCTCGCCAACTTGCCGGAGCGGCTGGGCGATCGGGAGGGGCGCGGCCGAGCTGCCGAATAGGGGTGCCGCTGGGACGGTCGGGCGTCACGGCGCCCCACCGGATGTGGTGCTTGGCGAGCAGGTCGTCGAGGGAGGCCGCGCCGGCCTCACGCATCGCCGCACGCGTACCGGAGCTCGCCTCAGCCGACGGGAGGTCTGGTGCCGCACGTTTATCGCGTTGTGGGTCCCGGGGGGCCGCCATAAGGTCACCGGCATGCCTTTACGTCTACGTATGCGTCAAGCACTGCTGGAAGCGATGCGCGCCCGCGACAAGGCCGCGGTGAGCGCCCTGCGCGCAACGCTTGCCGCGCTGGACAACGCCGAGGCGGTGCCCGTGGACGAAGCCGCGCTCCGCGGCGCGCCCCTTGAGGAGTCGCCGGTCGGTGTCGGCGTCACCGAAGCGGCGCGGCGTGAGCTGAGCGAGCGCGGTGTGGTGGACATCGTGCGCGCCGAGGCCGCCGAACGGCTGGAGGCCGCAGCGCAGTTGACCGCACCCGTACACGCCGGCCGAGCCGCCCGGCTCCGCGCGGAGGCCGCCGTCCTGCTCGGCTTCCTCGGCGCTCCTGGCGCCGCGTAGGACACGGCGTCGCGTCGCAGTGCCGGGAATGAGTGCGGCCACCGCGTGATCACCGGAGGTGTGGACTCCTGAAGATCGGGGGGCGCGGGCCGGGCCTCCCACCCCCTTGGTGGGGCGAAATCCGGGGCCCCCGGCGCGGCGAGGGCGCCGCGCCGGGGGCGGAGGCGTGCACCTCAGGGCTGGTAGATCGACTTGAACTTGACGTTGCTTGGGAGCCTCTGGCCGGCCTCCACCTTCGTCTTCACGCCGAGGCACTCCTCCTCACTGAAGACGTAGAGATAGCTGGCGGTGTGGTTGCTGGGTGCCCAGGCGAACTGCAGAGGCTTGTTCTCGACCTCGGGGATTTCGATGCACACCGTCTCGGGCATCGTCAGGTTGTCGGGGTACGTTCCGCTCTTCGCCTGCTTCGGAAAGAGCGGGTCGCCGTACTTGTAGGCGAGGTAGCCGTTGTCCGCATGGGCCGACGTAGGCAGAGCCACCATCAGAGCGAGAGCTCCGAGCGCGGCGCCGAGAGTGTGGCGTAGGCGCATCCAGGGATTTCCTTCTGCTCGGCGGCAGCCGACCGACGGTCGGCCGTCCGCCGTGAGCATGGCCGGCAACCCCATTCCGTACGCCGCCGTCCCGAAGGCGCTCGGTGGTGATCCAGGGGGCGCGCGAGAGGGACTTCAGCACCTTCTGTGGCCAACTACGCGCTCCGTCACAGAGGTTGCTCGAACGAGGGCGGTACGTCAGCCGGTGTAACAGAGTTACAGGCGGTCCGCCTGGGCCGGCCACTCTGCGGAAGTGTGACGTCCCACGCACGAGGTGGCGGTCGTCGCACACAACCCTCCGTTCGAGGACGGCTTCTTGAAGACGGCTTCCCGCAGCCGGAGTTCGAGCGGCTGGGACTCGGCGACATCCAGGTGCCGGGCCTGTGTTCCGCATGATGATCCCGGCACCGCCTTCCGCCTGTTGAGGAGACGGTTGGCTGCCGCCGTGGGATGTGGCGGCGCGCATGGGGTGCGCTGCGGGGGCGCACGATGTGGTCGGCGACTACTCAGCGCCACTCTTTCGAGGAATTGCCGGTATTCGCGTCACTCAGCGTGGGCACATGCCCGATGAGTGTGCGGACACATGCAGGTGAGGAGTGACGATGGCCCACAGTGAGCCGCAGACCCTGACTGATCCTGGGGTGAGGGTCTTACCCTTCGGGGCGAGCAGTGAAAGGCTCCTTCAGCGCGGGGATCACGCGCTGTTCGGAGTGAGCACGGGCAACAGCTACTTCAGCCGCCGGCATCTGGCCGGCGTGATGGCGTGGGCGGTGGAGCGCTTCGCCGCCGTGGACGTGGTGCACGCGGATGTCGCTCTGGAGTCGATGCTCGAAGCCTTCGGCTACGAACCTCTCGCCGCGCGCAGGAGCATCGCCAAGCAGTTACGCGGCGTGCGGCGGCGCATCGACGGGGCTCTCGAAGACATCGGCGCGGCGGCACAGCGCGTACGGGCTCGGCCGTTGTCCGATTTCCTGGACCAGTCCGGTTACCGCGAGGTGCAGGCGCGGACGCGGGCCGCGCTGCGGACCGACGTGCAGTTACGGTCGGTCCGGGATGCCATGGCGTACCAGTTCCTCACCAAGCGGCTGAAGCCGAACGATCTGCCCACTCCCGCTCAGGTCCAGGCGGCGCTCGCCTATGTGGACGCCGAGCTGCCGTTCTTCGTCGACACGCCGCGGATCCTGGGTGTCGCTTCGTCCGTCCACTGCTATCACACCGTTCTTGCGCTGGGCCGCCTGCTGTTCGGTGAGCGCCCGATGGGGCTGCGCCCGGCCGGCAACCAGGGCTACGTCCTCGTCGCGTGCCGCGACTGACCTGCGCAGGGCCCCTGTCGAGCCGTAGAAGAAAGCAGGTTTTTTTGCCATGGCATCCCCCACCACCAAAGCCTCCGTGCCGCCTTACTCCGGCGTCGAGTGGCCCCTGTCCCGGCGCGGTGACGTCGTGCCCGCCGAGTGCGCGCGGCTGCGTGAGCAGAGCCCCGTCGCGCGGATCCGGACCCTCACGGGCGACGACGCCTGGCTGGTCACCAGCTACGCCCTGGCCCGGCAAGTCCTGGAGGACGAACGCTTCAGCCTGCGCGACACGGCGGCTCCCGATGTACCACGTCAGTACGCGTTGACGATTCCCCCGGAGGTCGTCAACACCATGGGCAACGTCAACAGCGCCGGGCTCCACCAGGAAGTACTGCGTGCCTTCGGACCCCGATCCGGGCCGGCGTCCGCAGAGTGGATGTCCGCGCGGGCGCACGAACTGGTCGATGCCCTGGTCGAGGAGGGGCCGCCGGTCGATCTGCGGCAGCGGTTCGCCGAGCCGTATTCTGCCGCGCTGGTCTGCAAGGTGCTCGGCCTGCCGTACGAGGACGGGCTGCGGCTCATGTCCGGCCTGGACCTCGGCTTCGTCACCAGCCCCGTCGTGTACGACGGCTGCACCGCCAACTGGGACAAGGACTACGCCTTCGTGCTCCGGCACGTGCGCGCCGACCGTGACGCCCAGCGGGGCCTGATCCGGCGGCTGTGCGAGCTCCGCGACGATCCGGAGCGCGACGGCGGCGACCTGACCGACGGGATGCTCGCCGCCACGGTCACGTCGCTCTTCGGTGCCGGCGCCATGAGTACGTATGTGTTCCTGCTGCACGCCGTGCTGACACTGATCCGGCACCCGGAGGCGATGGACCACCTGCGTGAGCGGCCCGAGGCGATGCCTCGCGCGGTGGAGGAGCTGCTGCGGTCGACGCTGTCGATCGGCGACGGCCTGCCCCGGATCGCCCGGACCGACGTCCAGGTCGGTGACGTCCTGGTACGGGCCGGCGAACTGGTGCTGGTCTGTGTGGAGGGAGCGAACTTCGACCCCGAGCAGTTCCCGGATGCCGAGCGGTTCGACCTCGACCGCTTGCCCAACACGCACCTGTCGTTCGGGGCGGGCCGCCACTTCTGCCCCGCTTCCGCGATCTCCCGTGTCCATGCCGAGGAAGCCCTCACCGTCCTCCTCGATCGCCTCCCCCGGCTGCGTCTCGCGCTGCCCGCCGACCAGTTGGTCTGGCGCACGGGCAACATCAAGCGAGTCCCCGAGAGGCTGCCGGTCCTGTGGTGACCTCACCGGAAGGCGCCGCCATGGCACGCCTCTTCGGCAGTCCCGGTCCCCAGCGGGCTGAGGCGGAGGCCGCCGAGTGTGTGGTGGGCGAAGGGGCGACCGGCCACCCCTTCGCCCCACGCGTACGCGACGCCGTCGCCGACTCCGCCGGGCAGGAGGCGTGAATGCCCGCGACCACGGACCGGCGCCCTGTCTGCCCGGCGCTGCGTCCCCGCGGCGGCGAGTCAGTGGCGGAGGGCGTCGAGGGTGCGGCCCGCCTCCACCAGGAGCGGTACCGCCCCGTTCGTGAAGCAGGTGAGGTCGCCGTCCCTCAGCTCCGCGGGGCACTCGGCGGCGCTGGAGGAGGCCGTGGGGTACAGGCCGTTGCTGTGCAGGTCGAGGAGGATGACCCGGAGCCTGCGCGCCAGCTGGGCGATGACCTCCCGGCGGGTCCTGAGTGCGCGGTGCGTGGCGAAGAACGAGTCGTAGAGCCGCGAGGTGTCCTCCGTGGGGGCGCCGAGTGCGGCGGCTCCGTCCCCGGCGCGCAGCAGGGAGTCGCCGTCCGGGATCAGCTTTGCCGCGATGGCCATGTGTACCTGGTGGTTGAGCCTGCCTGCACGGTTCAACTCGGCTATGGCATCCGGTGCTTCGGTCTGCCGGTAGCGTGCGCGCAGGGAGCGCAGCCGTGGCGGGATCGCGGCGTAGTCGCGCGCCCAGCGCCCGCTGAACGAGCGGTGCTGGAGCATCATCGCGGGCCGGATGAGGCGCTCGTAGAGCTCGCGGGTGGGCGAGCCGGTGTAGACGAGCAGTACGGAGTAGGCGTGGATCAGGCTGGTCGCGCGGGCCGCCGCGCTCTCCACGCCGTCGTTCACGACGAGTTCGAGTTCGTCGTCGATCAACTGCCACAGCGCGAACACGGCTTGGTGGCCGGTGATCCAGCGGAACCAGTACAGCTCCTCCGGGGTCGCCGGGGGTGGCAGCGGGCGGCTGAACGCCGTCTCGCGCAGCACATCGGCGTGGGGCACCCGGATGTGTTCGGCCCTGCCCCGCGTCCTGGTGCCGGGGTACGGCAGCACGATCGACTCCAGGGCGTAGGGGTAGGTGCCGAAGCCGGAGTCTTGGTCGGCCTGTTCAACGAGGGTGGTGGTCATGGCAGTTCGCCTTCCGGCGGTGATGAGGGTCCTCGCCTTCCGGCTCGGCTGGGGGAGGCTGAGGAGGCGGTCGTGTGGTGCGGCGGTGGGGCGGCTGGCGTCGCACCCTGCGGCCCGACGGAGAGTACGGGGCGATTCCATTACCCTTCGGGGATTCGCGTCCCGCCGAACGTTGACCGGCCGGGAAACGCGATGAAGACGCGGCACGGACCGCGCCGAGGCGTCGCCCCGGCCCGCCGTCAGGGTCCGGAAGGCGGAACACCTTCGTGAACCGCGTACTCGGCGCAAATTCACGATCGGCAATCGCGTGCGCGACCAATGGCATTGATCTGCCGACTAGTTGACGAGATTTTTCTTGCCGGACGGACCGATTCGCGTCCATGGCATCGCCGGGCAGCAAGCAAGGTGACGGCCGTCGGGTGGGAGTGGGAACCCGGGCCGGGCCATCCACTCCTGGAGGACACATGTCATCCCCTCATCCCTCAGCCTCTCGTCGCCGCGTCCCTTGTTGCCGCCGACGGTTCCCCCTCGCCATCTGAATGCCGCATGGCGGCCGCTCGATTGCATCGCGCGGGAACGATCCGTGCGGGGAGCCTCCAGGAGGCGCGTGCGGTTGTCGAGGAGCGCTGGAACGTGCCGGTTGCGGGATGGGTGCCGAGCGCCTTCCCGCTCACCGGTCGCCGGGCGGATGCCGTCGGGCTCCGGCTCGCGGCCATCAGCGTCACGTGCGGCTGGTACGGCGTCCTGCCCGGCGGGGGAGGGCACGCGACCTCGGTACCGGATCATTTCGCCCCCGTATGGAGAGCGGTGGCGAACCGGCTGGGCACGAGCGAGTTCGGCGCGGCAATCGGCCGCGCGAGCTCACGGATGGCACGCGCCCCGAAATTGGTCTAGACAACAAACAAACCCCAGGTCGCTGACCTGGGGTTTCTCTATGGAGCGAGTGACGGGAATCGAACCCGCGCTCTAAGCTTGGGAAGCTTATGTTCTACCATTAAACTACACTCGCGTGATCGTTTCCCAGGGGATTCCCCAGGGGAAGTGGATCGTCGCTCACTCTACCCCATGCCCGGCCCTCGGTGAATTCAGCGAGGGCCTTCGTGCTGTCGGGGGTCGGGATCCGCGTGTGGGCGGGGGGAGTTGGGGCGTACGGTGAAGGGCGTGTGCGTGGTCGGAGCGCCGCGTGCGAGGCCGTTCTGTTCATCCCCTAATGTGGTGGTTTCTCCGTCCACGCTTGTTGGGGAAGGGACTTGAGCGACTTGATGGACTCGTTGGAGCGGACCGTCGTCCGTTGCGCCGGAGGGCATGTCTTCACCACGGAATCGTTCCCGATGCAGCAGCTCGGTGCCGGGCGGATCGGGCCCGGCCGGCTGATCCGGTGTCCGCGCTGCGCACGCCTGCGGCACGCCGTTCCGGTGCTGCCCGATCAGCGGTAGCGCGGTCCGGTAGCCCCGCCCCTGCCGGATTGGCGGTGGCGGGGTCCGGCGGCCCCGCCTTCCGGTCGGCGGCAGCGGGCTCCCGTACGCCCGCCCCCCGATCGGCGGCGGTAGCCGGACCCGGTAAGCCCGGCCGGGCGGGGCGGGCCGGCCGGTCGGCACCACCCCGCCCCCGCCCCCCCCGCAGCCATACGCGGCAGAAGCAGCCCCCTCCCCGGCCGCCCGGGACGGAACCGTGCCCCGGGTCGCCGATTGGGGGCGGGGCGGGCGCTCTGCGTATCCTCGGGGCGTGCTTCTCTCAGACAAGGACATCCGGGCCGAGATCGACGCCGGGCGGGTACGGATCGATCCCTACGACGAATCCATGGTGCAGCCGTCGAGCATCGACGTACGCCTCGACCGCTTCTTCCGGGTGTTCGAGAACCACCGCTACCCCCACATCGACCCGGCCGTCGAGCAGGCCGACCTCACGCGGCTCGTCGAGCCGGACGGGGACGAGGCGTTCATCCTCCACCCCGGAGAGTTCGTCCTCGCCTCGACCTACGAGGTCATCTCCCTGCCCGACGACCTCGCCAGCAGGCTCGAAGGCAAGAGCTCGCTCGGGCGGCTCGGCCTCGTCACGCACTCCACCGCCGGGTTCATCGACCCCGGGTTCTCCGGGCACGTCACCCTTGAGCTCTCCAACGTCGCCACGCTGCCGATCAAGCTGTGGCCGGGGATGAAGATCGGGCAGCTGTGCCTGTTCCGGCTCAGCTCGTCCGCCGAGGAGCCGTACGGGTCCGACCGGTACGGCTCCCGCTACCAGGGCCAGCGCGGGCCGACCGCCTCGCGGTCCTTCCTCAACTTCCATCGGACCCAGGTGTGACCATGAACGACCAGAACGACGTGCGCGAGAACCTCACCTACGAGAAGTTCGGCGGTGCCATCCGCGAGCTCGCGCAGACCATCGCCGACGACGGGTACGAGCCCGACATCGTGGTCTCCATCGCGCGGGGCGGCGTCTTCGTCGCCGGCGGGCTCGCCTACGCCCTGGACTGCAAGAACATCCACCTGGTGAACGTGGAGTTCTACACGGGTGTGGGGACCACGCTCGAAATGCCGGTCATGCTCGCGCCCGTGCCCAACGCCATCGACTTCTCCGGCAAGAAGGTGCTGATCACGGACGACGTGGCCGACACCGGCAAGACGCTGAAGCTGGTGTACGACTTCTGCCTCGACCACGTCGCCGAGGTCCGCAGCGCCGTCATCTACGAGAAGTCCCACTCCCTCGTGAAGTGCGAGTACGTCTGGAAGCGTACCGATGAGTGGATCAACTTCCCGTGGAGCGTAGAACCCCCCGTCGTGCGGCGCGAGGGCCAGGTGCTGGACGCCTGACGTCCCCCTGCGTGATCCGCACGACCCGTCGTACCACCCCTCGTACGACCCGTATGACCTGTACGGCGAAGGGCCCCGGTTCTCGATGAACCGGGGCCCTTTTTCCATGCCTACGTCTAGATCGTGCCCAGTTTGAGCAGCGACAGCAGCGCGATCAGCTGGATCGCGGAGGCGCCGAGCGCCTTCGGCCAGGGCAGATCGTGGGACTTGCTCACCATCGAGGTGAACAGCGCGCCGGCCGCCAGCCAGGTCGTCCAGCCGAGGATCTGGACCACGCCGTTGTTGCCGCCCAGGAACAGGGCCAGGAGCAGTCGCGGGGCGTCCGTCAGGCACATGATCAGCATGGAGAGGCCCACCGTCGGCTGCCAGGCGCCGTCGCCGCCGAGCTGGCGGGCCATCGTGTGGGTCACCGCGCCGAGGATCAGCCCGCCGATGACGAACACCACGCCGGTGACGAGGACCACCGGGAGCACCTTGGACAGGGCCGTGTTGATGACGTCCTGGCGGGCCTTGTCGAAGCCGAAGATCGCAAGCAGGCCGTAGAGGAACGTGACGATCAGCGCCGGGCCCCACACGGGGTGGTCCCGCATCTGCCAGAACGTCGGGCCCGGCCGCATCACGATGCCGGACAGGAGCTCCTTCCAGTGCAGCCGGGGGCCGCTCGGCGGCGCCGTGACCGCGCCCGCCCGATAGGTCGAGCCGTCGCCGTACGGATCCTCGCCGATGCTGAACGCCTGGGTGTGGCCAGGGTTGTCCGCGTACGGGTCCTGGGCGGGGGCGTAGCCCTGCGGCTGGCCCTGGCCCTGGTAGTACGGGTCGCCGAAGTACTCCGGCTCGTCCCGCCGCGGCTGGGGCGCCTGCCGGTACTGCTGCTGCCCCGGTCCGTAGCCCTGCTGGTTCCCCTGCCCCTGTCCGTACCCGTACTGCGGCTGCTGCTGGGCTCCCGGCCACTGTTGTGCCGGGGCCTGCTGCTGCCCTTGCTGTTGCGGTTGCCGCGGGGGGCGGTTGTCCCGGCCGCCGCGTCCGATCCTGAATCCAGCCACGATTCGAACGTACCTGTTCCGCCGGTACGCCAACCGGGGGGCGGCGGGAACCGGACGCCTTTGCGGCTGAGCTGTGACATCCCCTAAGGGGCGGATAGGGGACGGGTAGGGGGCGGACGCGCCCCGCAGGTCCAGTTCAGGGCCGTTTTGGTTGAATCCGGGGCGATTTACACGGTCGCGGCTCAAGTACGAGCCGACCGTTACATTGCCTACGTATTACCCAAACATGGCACTCGTAACTTTGTCGATGTCGCCGCCGCAAAGAGCCACAGACACGACATACAAGACGAGCTTCACGCTTCTAGACGTTACGAGGAAGAGCACCCATGCGCGCCACCCGCCGTACCCTCCGCACCGCCGCCATCGCCACCGGAGCCATCGCCGCTCTCGCCCTCCCGGCCGGTGCCGCCTTCGCCGACTCGCCCACCGCCCCGTCCGAGCCGCAGACGCAGCCCCAGGTGCTCCCCGGCACCGAGGACCCGAAGCAGGACAAGCAGGACCCGAAGCAGGACCCGAAGCCCGAGGTCCTGCCCGGCAAGGACGACGACACGAAGAAGGACGAGTCCAAGAAGGATGAGTCCAAGAAGGACGACACCAAGAAGGAGCTCCGCTCCTTCGTGAAGTCCGTCAAGCTCGCCGACGGTTCGGTGGCCAAGGTCTTCAAGCTCGGCCAGAACCACTACGAGGCCGAGATCTGGGCCAACGGCAGCAAGCTCGACACCCTCGTCGCCAAGGGCGCCTCCGCCACCGGCCAGAACAACGGCCTGTACGTCGTGCTGAACCCGGACGGCACCGTCACCTCCTGGGTCGAGGGCGGCAAGAAGAACGACGGCAAGAGGGACGACGTCAAGAAGAAGGACGAGAGGAAGCGCGACAACAAGCAGGGCGACAAGTCGTCCGACGTCGTCTCCTCCGTCAAGATCACCATGCCCGACGGCCGTATCGCCAAGCTGATCAAGGCCACCAAGAACAACGGCCCGCGCGTCGAGATCTCCATGCCGAACGGCAACTTCCTCGGCTCGATCGACCTGAAGAACCCGTCGGTCCTCAACGACGGCTGGACCTACAAGATCGTCAACGCCGGGAACGGCGTGTACAAGTTCGTCGTCATCGACGGCAAGAACGGCGGCAACAGCTGGGTCTACGACTTCGACGGCAAGCTGATCGAGAAGTACACCGTCCAGAAGGACGGCAAGAAGAAGCAGGACAGGACCGCCACCGGTGTCGTCCCGAAGGGCGGCGTCAAGGCCGGTGCCGAGGGCGTCTCCAACGCCTCCTCCGACCAGGCGCCGATGATCGCGGCCGGCGGCGGTCTGGCCGCCGCGGGTGCCGCGGGCCTCGGCTTCGCGATGCTGCGCCGCCGCGGCGGCCAGGGCTGACGCCCCGCGTACGTACGGAAGCGGGGGGGGGCCCCCCCCCCCGGCCCCCCCCCCCCCGGGGGGGGGGGGGCCCCCCCCGCGGCGGCCCCCCAGTGTTCGCCCAAAATGGGGGGGGGCCCCGGGGCGGGCAACCCCCCGGTCCGGGGGA
>NZ_JBIWHT010000017.1:0-141612 GCF_044764265.1 Streptomyces sp. NPDC094147
GGGGGGGGGGGGGGGGGGGTGGGGGGGGGGGGGGGGGGGGGGGGGGGGGGGGGGGCGGGGGGCGGGGCCCCGCCCCCCCCCCCGCCCTGCGGGACGACTGCCCACAGCAAGGGGCTATTTCAAGCCCCTCCGGCGCTTGAGGAGCGGGGTCCGGGGCGGAGCCCCGAGGCGGGGTGCAGGGGCGCAGCCCCGCGGGGGTCCGGGGGCAGAGCCCCCGAGGGGGTGCAGGGGGCGGAGCCCCCGCTCGGGGTCCGGGGCGGAGCCCCGGGAGCGTGACCTCCCTACCCCCACCCCCGGAGGGTTTGGGGAAGGGGCGGGGTGGGGTCAGAGCAGCCCCAGCCGCATCGCGCTGGTCACCGCCGCCGTCCGGTCATCCACCCCCAACTTCCCGAAGATCCGCACCACATGCGTCTTCACCGTCGACTCCGCGACGAACAACCGCCGCCCGATCTCCGCGTTCGTGCACCCCTCGGCCGCCAGCCGCAACACCGCCACCTCCCGCTCGGACAACCGCGGCCGCTCCGGCTTCGTACGGAGCTGGTCGACCAGCCGGGCCGCGACCGAGGGCGCCAGAACCGTCTCGCCCCGCGCCGCCGCCCGTACCGCCTGGGCCAGTTCGCCCCGCGCCAGGTCCTTGAGCAGATAGCCCGCCGCCCCCGCCTCCACCGCCCGCAGAATGTCCCGGTCCGTTTCGTACGTCGTCAGGACGATCACCCGGCACGGGAGGTCCGCCGCGGTCAGCCGGCCGATGGACTCCACCCCGTCGCCGCCGGGCATGCGCAGGTCCATCAGCACGATGTCCGGCCGGAGCTCCGCGCACAGCGCCTCGGCCTGCGGGCCGTCGGACGCGTCGGCCACCACCTCCAGATCGGGCTCGGCGGCGAGCATCCCGCGCAGGCCCTCCCGTACCACCGGGTGGTCGTCGGCGAGCAGGATGCGGATCACGGAGAACTCCTCAACGGCGTTGCGGGGACGGGAAGTCGGACGGTGACCGTGGTGCCGCCGCCCGGCGCGCTGCGGACCTCCGCGGTGCCGCCCACCTCGGCGGCGCGGGCCCGCAGCCCGGCGAGGCCGTACCCGGTGCGCGGCGCCGAGGTCGAAGCCGCCGCCCTCGTCCCGTACGGAGACGGTCAGCGCGGCCCGGCCGTATGCGAGGGCCAGCCGCACCGGGGCTCCGGGGCCCGCGTGCCTGCGGGCGTTGGACAGGGCCTCCTGGCAGGAGCGCAGGGCCACCACTTCGAGTCCGGCGGGCAACTCCCGTACGGCGCCCGTGACTTCGAGCCCGGCCGGGGGATCGTGCCGGGCCGCGAGACGGCGTACCGCATCGGGAAGGGAGGTCCCGTCCAGGTCGGCGGGGGTGCCGCCGGCGACCAGGGCGCGGGCCTCGGCGAGGTTCTGGCGGGCGGTGGACTCCATCAGGTCGAGATGGCGGCGGGCCAGCGGAACGTCGTGGTCCAGTTCCGACTGGACGGCCTGCACCAGCATCAGGACGCTGGTGAAGCCCTGGGCGAGGGTGTCGTGGATCTCCCTCGACATCCGCTCCCGCTCGGCGAGCGCGCCGCGTTCCGCCGAGAGCCGGGCCACCTCCTCCCGGCTCGCCTCCAACTCGCCGATCAGGGACGCCCGTTCCCTGCTCTGCTCGATGATCCGGATGATCCAGGCGCCGAAGAAGCCGGAGAAGGCCAGCGTCGCCACCGCGAAGACCGCGTTGAAGAAGACCAGGTGCGCGCCGGGCCGCCAGATCAGCGCCCAGCCCGCGACGGGGACGACGTTGACGATCGCCATCGTGATCAGCGCGCGGCGCAGCGGCAGGAGCATGAAGCAGGGCGGTGCGAGCGCGAAGGCGATGAGCCGGGTCTCGCCGACCAGGAAGGCGGGCGGCAGGAAGATCACCACCGAGGCGATGACGTAGCGCAGCGACTGCCGCTCGTCGGCGCCGTCGCTGAGCATCGCCGGACGCCCGGCCCGCAGGTACCAGGGGATCAGCAGCGACATCAGCGCCACCGCGGTGATCCGGTACCCCAGCGCCGGGACGTCGGTGCCGAGCACGAACACCGCGGTCGTCAGCCACACCACCGCGAAGTACGCGTCCCACGGCAGGAACGAGCGGTCCCACACGTGGGTGTCGCGCGCTCCCGCCGCCCGTGCGAACCCGGTCAGCCGTCGCTGCGGCTCTTCCACCTGAAGGTCAGCACGCACAGCAGCAATCCTCCAATGCACCAGGCGCCGAGGACCAGCGCGATCCGTCCGAATTCCCAGTTCCCCGCCTGTTCGAGCACCGCGGCGGACTGCGGCAGGAACACCCCCCTGAAGCCCTGGCACATCCACTTCAGCGGGAAGAGCGCGCTGATGTCGAGCAGCCAGTTCGGCACGGTGCCCACCGGGATGTAGACGCCGGAGATGAACTGGAGGACCAGGAAGGGCAGTACGACCACCGAGCTCGCGCTCCTGCCCGACTTGGGCAGGCTGCTGATCGCGATGCCGAGCAGCGCGCAGCCGGTGATGCCGAGGACGAAGATCCAGGAGAAGTCCAGCCACTTCGTCGCGGTCGACGGCAGATCGAGCCCGAACAGGGTGGAGCCGAACAGCAGCAGCACGCCCGTCTCGGCGACACCGGTGGCGAGCACCAGCCAGACCTTGCCGAGGAAGTACGCGGTCGGCGGCATCGGTGTGCCGCGCAGCCGGCGCAGCACCTTCTCGTCCCGCTCGATGGCTATGGAGATGCCGAGCGACTGGAAGCTGACCGACATGATGCCCGCCGCGATCATGCCGGCGGCGTAGAGCTGCGAGGCGGTGATCCCGGCGTCCTTGACCTGGCTGCTGAAGATCGACGCGAACAGGGCGAGGAAGACGACCGGGAAGGCGAAGCTGAAGATCACCTGGTCCCGCTGGCGGACGAACTGCCTGATCTCCAGGGCGCCGCGGCTCAGGCCGAGCGACCAGGTGCCCGGCAGCCGGGGTTTTGCGGTGCGGGACGGGGCGAGCGTGCGGGTGGCGGTCATCGCGCTTCCTCCTGCTGTGGGCCGAGCTGCCCGGTGAGCCGCAGATAGACGTCCTCCAGGGTGGGGCGGCCGACCCTGAGGCCCGGGATCTCGCCGTCGAATCGGTGCATGAGCGCGGCGACGGTGCGGGTCGGGGTCTCGGTGCGCACGCTGCGGGCCGAGCCGTCGGGCTCGGTCCACTCGACGGTGGCGCCGGTGCCGAAGCGCTGCCGCAGCTGGGCGGGTTCGCCCTCGGCGACGACCTTCCCGCCCGCGATCACCGCGAGCCGGTCGGCGAGCGCCTCCGCCTCCTCCAGGTAGTGCGTGGTGAGGACGATGGTGGTGCCCTCGTCGGCGAGCAGCCGGATCAGCTCCCAGAACTGACGGCGGGCCGCCGGGTCGAAGCCGGTCGTCGGCTCGTCCAGGAGCAGCAGCTCCGGGTCGCCGATCACGCCGAGCGCCACGTCGAGCCGCCGCCGCTGGCCGCCCGAGAGGCTCTTGATCCGGGCATCGGCCTTCTTCTCCAGGCCGACCAGCGCGATGACCCGCTCGGGATCGCGCGGCGCCGGATAGTAGCGGGCGAAGTGGTGCACGCTCTCGCGGACCGTGAGCTCGGCGGGCGCCGACTCGTCCTGCCACACGATGCCGACCCGCGAGCGCCAGGCCCGCCCGGCGGTCGCCGGATCCGCGCCGAGTACGCAGACCTCGCCGCCGTCCCGGTCGCGATGGCCCTGCAAGATCTCCACCGTGGTGCTCTTGCCCGCCCCGTTGGGGCCGAGGATGCCGAAGACCTCTCCGCGCCGGATGCCGAGGTCCAGTCCGTCGACCGCGGTGACCTCGCCGTACTGCTTGCGAAGTCCGCGTACGTCAACCGCCAGTTCTGTCATGGCAAAGAGCGTCCCGCGGTACCGGCGGCTCCGGCACCCTCGTGCGTACCTCCTTATGTCCATCGAACGGTGGACAGCGCCCCGGGTGCGGCAGAATGAGGCTGCCCAGCAGGCCGAAACGATGACGGGATGACGGACCGGCGCTATGACCACAACAGTTGACGACGTCTCCTCCGACTCCGACCACCGGGAGGTGAGCACCAGGGGGACGATCGGCGGCACCCGCGCCTTCGCCTGGCTGCTCGTGATCACCGGCGCGGCCGGACTGCTCGCGGCCTGGGTCATCACCCTCGACAAGTTCAAGCTCCTAGAGAACCCGAACTTCGTGCCGGGCTGCAGCCTCAACCCGGTGGTGTCCTGCGGCAACATCATGAAGAGCCATCAGGCAGCGGCCTTCGGCTTCCCGAACCCGATGCTGGGCCTGGTCGCGTACGGCATCGTCATCTGCGTCGGCATGAGCCTGCTGGCGGGCGGCCGCTTCCGCCGCTGGTACTGGCTGACCTTCAACGCGGGCACGCTGTTCGGCGTCTGCTTCGTCAGCTGGCTCCAGTTCGAGTCGCTGTACCGGATCAACTCGCTGTGCCTGTGGTGCTGCCTGGCGTGGGTCGCCACCATCCTCATGTTCTGGTACGTGACGTCCTTCACCCTCCGCAAGGGCCTGCTGCCCGCGCCGCGCTGGGCGAAGAACTTCCTGTCCGAGTTCACCTGGGTGCTGCCGGTGCTGCACATCGGGATCATCGGGATGCTGATCCTGACCCGCTGGTGGGACTTCTGGACCAGCTGACCGGCGGTTTCGCAGCGCCGAGGGCGTTGTCAGTGCGGTGACATAGGGTTCTTGACGTGGAACCCGACCTGTTCACCGCAGCCGCAGAGGACCGCCAGGAGAAAGACCCGGCGGGCAGCCCTCTGGCCGTACGGATGCGCCCGCGCACCCTGGACGAGGTGGTCGGCCAGCAGCACCTCCTGAAGCAGGGCTCGCCGCTGCGGCGGCTGGTGGGGGAGGGCGCCGGCGGGCCCGCCGGTCCGTCCTCGGTGATCCTGTGGGGCCCGCCTGGCACCGGAAAGACGACGCTCGCGTACGTGGTGTCGAAGGCCACGAACAAGCGGTTCGTGGAGCTCTCCGCGATCACCGCCGGGGTGAAGGAGGTCCGCGCGGTCATCGACGGCGCGCGCCGGGCCATCGGCGGCTTCGGCAAGGAGACCGTCCTCTTCCTGGACGAGATCCACCGCTTCTCCAAGGCCCAGCAGGACTCGCTGCTCCCGGCCGTCGAGAACCGCTGGGTCACCCTGATCGCGGCGACCACGGAGAACCCGTACTTCTCGGTGATCTCCCCCCTCCTGTCCCGCTCCCTCCTGCTCACCCTCGAACCGCTGACGGACGACGATCTGCGGGCCCTGGTGCGGCGGGCGCTCACGGAGGAGCGAGGTCTCGGCGAGGCGGTCACCCTGCCCGCCGACGCCGAGGCGCACCTGCTGCGCATCGCGGGCGGCGACGCGCGCCGGGCGCTGACCGCGCTTGAGGCCGCGGCCGGTTCGGCCATCGCCAAGTCCGAGCCGGAGATCACCCTCCAGACCGTCGAGGAGACCGTCGACCGGGCCGCGGTGAACTACGACAAGGGCGGCGACCAGCACTACGACGTGGCGAGCGCGCTGATCAAGTCGATCCGCGGCTCCGACGTCGACGCGGCGCTGCACTACCTGGCGCGGATGATCGAAGCGGGCGAGGATCCCCGCTTCATCGCCCGGCGCCTGATCATCTCCGCGAGCGAGGACATCGGCCTGGCCGACCCTACGGCGCTGCCGACGGCGGTGGCCGCGGCCCAGGCCGTCGCCCTCATCGGCTTCCCCGAGGCGGCCCTGACCCTGAGCCACGCCACCATCGCGCTGGCGCTCGCCCCGAAGTCCAACTCCGCGACGACCGCGATCGCCGCCGCGATGGAGGACGTACGCAAGGGCCTGGCAGGCCCCGTCCCGCCGCACCTGCGCGACGGCCACTACAAGGGCGCGGCCAGACTGGGCCACGCGCAGGGGTACGTCTACCCGCACGACGTACCGGGCGCGATCGCGGCCCAGCAGTACGCCCCGGAGGCGGTGGCGGACAAGCGCTACTACGAACCGACGCGCTACGGAGCCGAGGCGCGGTACGCGGACGTGGTGGAGAAGGTACGGGAGCGCCTGGGCCGGGCCCAGGAGTAGCCCCGGGCCCGCGGGGGCCACGCCCTGTCGCCCTAGGGGGTGTCCGCCGCCGCGAAGAGCTGGTGCATCGCACGGCGCAGGGCCGTGATGTCGCCCACCGGCTCGGGGAAGTCGAAGCGCGCGTCGAAGGTGTGGCCGTCGGCTCCGGTGAAGCGGACCCGCAGGCCGAACCGGTCGAGCGCCAGCGGGGTGACCCGGGCCACGTCCTTCCGCTCCACCACGGAGCACAGCCGCCGCAGCTGCTCGCCGTGCGCCGAGTCGAGATGCTGGAGCAGCTCGGTCTCGTGCCGTACCAGCGGATCGGGCTCGGCCGCGGCGAACTCCTCGGCCTCCACCGCGCTCGCGCCCCACAGGTCGTCCACGTACGCCTCGCCGATTTCGAGGCGCAGCGTCGTGCGTCCCGGCCCCGCCCGGCCGGGCACCCGGGTCAGCCATCCGGAGATCCACGCGCGGCCCCGGATGCGGTGGGGGACGGACACCGGAGCCACGTCCGTGATCTCCAGAACCGCCGGGACCTCGTCGTCCTGCGCGTGGGCGGCGGCCCGTACGGCCGGGGCGTCGGCGGGGACGACGAGGAAGAGGTCGCCGTCCGGGCCGACGCTGTGGACGTCGGTCATCAGCTGCTCGGGACGGGCCCCTGCAAGGCCGGGAATGAGCAGCGCCGACGAGCAGGTACTATGTACGAGAGTTCGTGTGCGCTCGGCTGCTGACGGCATCCGTGCGATTTCAAGTCCGCTGGGACGCGGCTGACCACGATCTGATCGGACCTCCGTCACGTGCCCGGCTCCAGGGGAGCCGGTGGAGTCGACTCCTCCCGAGGGAGCAGGGTCGGCCTTCTTCGTGCTGTCCGTGATGTGACTGGTGTTCCCCGGACGCGACATGCGATCTCCTTGAGTAAGGTGAGCCTAACCTAACCCAACCATGGAGGTTTGGAGAACGTGCCTAACCAGTCGCGTCCCAAGGTCAAGAAGTCTCGTGCGCTCGGCATCGCGCTGACGCCGAAGGCCGTCAAGTACTTCGAGGCCCGCCCCTACCCGCCGGGCGAGCACGGCCGTGGCCGCAAGCAGAACTCGGACTACAAGGTCCGTCTGCTCGAAAAGCAGCGTCTGCGCGCCCAGTACGACATCAGCGAGCGCCAGATGGCGCGTGCCTACGACCGCGCCAAGAAGGCCGAGGGCAAGACGGGCGAGGCGCTGGTCGTCGAGCTTGAGCGCCGCCTCGACGCCCTGGTTCTGCGTTCGGGCATCGCCCGCACCATCTACCAGGCCCGCCAGATGGTCGTGCACGGTCACATCCAGGTCAACGGTGGCAAGGTCGACAAGCCGTCGTTCCGCGTCCGTCCCGACGACGTCGTGACCGTCCGTGAGCGCAGCCGCGAGAAGGTCCCCTTCCAGGTTGCCCGCGAGGGTGGCTACGCCGGCGAGGGCGAGACCCCGCGCTACCTCCAGGTGAACCTGAAGGCCCTGGCCTTCCGCCTGGACCGCGACCCGAACCGCAAGGAAATCCCGGTCATCTGCGACGAGCAGCTCGTCGTCGAGTACTACGCCCGCTGATCCGGACGCAGTACCGGAGCCTCAGCGCTTCAGCCCGCCGTCCCCCCGCTCCGCACGGAGCGGGAGGCGGCGGGCTTCCGCATGTCCGGGCCCCTCGTGCGGCGGCGCCCCGGAGGCCCGCGCCGCGCGCGCCGGAGCCAACTCCCGTACGCCGCCGCCCTCGTGGCCCAGCGCTCGCGCCACCGCCGCGGCCGTATCGAGCCGGGCGCCGCGCCGCCGGTGCTCCAGGTACACCGTGTCCCCGAGCCGCTCCCTGGTCCGCTCCTCGCACAGCACATGGGCCGCGTAGAAGTACGCCGAGCCGAACAGCGGCAGACCCACCGACGGCCAGATCCGCTCGGCGGCCCCTTGCAGCACGGCCGCCTCCACCGGATCCCCGGCGTCCACCGCGACCAGCGCCAGCATCTCCAGGGTGAGCACCGTGCCCACCAGATCGTGGAAGGCGTGGTTGACGGCAAGGGTCTCCCGGAGCAACCTCCGCGCGCGCTCGCCCTCCCCGCCGTGCCAGGCCGCGTACGCCAGGACGTACAGCGCATAGGCGCGGGCCCAGCGCTCCCCGTGGTCCTCGCAGGCCGCCACGGCCTCCTCGCAGAGCGACACCGCTTCGTCGAGCCGGCCCCGGAAGCCCGCCGCCATCGCCAGCTCGATCCGGCACATCAGGACATTGCTGCTGAGCTCGCCGACCTCCTCGTAGCCGGCCAGCGCCGCGCGCAGCAGTTCCTCGGCGCGCGGCAGGTCGTCGGTGACCAGGGCCAGACAGCCGGTGCGGTGCACCGCGTACGCCGCGGCCACCGCGTCGCCGCCCGCCTCGGCCCCCTCGCGGCACTCGTGCAGCGCGGCGATCGCCGCCACCGCGTCGCCCTGGAGCACCGCCACATGGCCGAGCACCCACAGTGCCTTGAGGCGTGAACTGTCGTACTCGCTCTCGGCCTCCAGGGCGTTCGCGAGCCAGTGCCGACCCTCCGAAAGACGCCCGCAGCCGACCCAGTAGAACCAGAGCGTGCCCGCCAGGTACTGCGCCAGGTGCGCGTCCTGCGCACACTGCAGCGAGAAGTCCATCGCGGCCCGCAGATTGGGGAGTTCGCGCTCCACGCGCGCAGCGACCTCCGCCTGGCGTGGGCTGAACCAGTCCAGCTCGCACCAGGTGGCCAGACCCAGGTACCAGTCGCGGTGGCGCCGGTGCAGCCGGTCCGCGTCGCCCGTCGCCGCCAGCCACTCGGCACCGTACTCGCGCACCGTGTCGAGCAGCCGGTAGCGGACGCCGTCCGGGGCGTCCTCGCGCACCACCACCGACTGGTCGACCAGCTCGCCCAGCACGTCGAGCACCTCCTCCTGCGGCAGATCGGGGCTCACGCAGATGTACTCGACGGCCTCCAGGTCGAAGGGCCCGGCGAACACCGAGAGCCGGGCCCACAGCAGCCGCTGCTCCGGGGTGCACAGCTCATGGCTCCAGCCGATGGTCGTCCGCAGCGTCTGGTGGCGCGGCAGCACACCCCGGCCGCCGCCGGCCAGAGCCGGAACCGGTCGTCGATCCGGCGCAGCAACTGCTCCACCGAGAGCGCCCCGAGCCGTCCGGCCGCCAGTTCGAGGGCCAGCGGAATCCCGTCCAGGCGGCGGCACAGCTCGGCGGCCGCCGCCTCGTGCCCGCCGGTCGGCCGCTCGCCCGCCCGGCCCTCGGCGGCGCGGTCGCAGAAGAGCCGTAACGCGTCCTCGTCGTTCAGCGGCGCCAGCGCGAGCACCTGCTCGCCCTCGATCCTCAGCGGCAGCCGCCCCGCGGCGAGCACCCGCAGCCCGGGAGCGCCCCGCAGCAGGTCCCGTACGAGGCCGGCGCAGGCGTCCACCAGCTGCTCGAACCCGTCCACCACCAGCAGGAGTTGACGGTGCGCGAGGTGGTCCAGCAGCACCTCGCGCGGCGCTCTCGCGGTGTGGTCGGTCAGGCCGAGGGCCTCGGCGACGGCGTGGTCGAGCAGGCCCGGGTCGCTCAGCGCGGACAGCTCGACCAGTCGTACGCCGTCGAAGTACCGTTCCTGCTCAGCCAGGGCGGCCGCGGCCCGCAGCGCGAAACGCGTCTTGCCGACCCCGCCGACGCCGGTCACCGTGACCATGCGCGCTGCGGAGAGCAGTCGGTCCAGCCGGGCCAGTTCATGATCCCGGCCGACGAAGCGGTTCAACTCGGCGGGCAGATGGGAGCGCATGGAACACGCAGCGTACTCAGGGGTGTGCACTGCGTACAATCCGCTTGCCCGAGCCCGGCCGCGGCGGCCCGGAACGCGGTACGGGAAGCCACCCCCGGCGCGATAGGGTCGGAGGACGACTTTTTTCGAGTTCCGACGGGTTGCGGGGAGCGGTGCAAGTGTCCGGTGGAGAGGTGGCCGGGATCCTGGTGGCCGTCTTCTGGGCGATCCTGGTGTCCTTCCTCGCGGTCGTTCTCGTGAGGCTGGCCCAGACGCTCAGGGCGACGACCAAGCTGGTCGCGGACGTGACCGAGCAGGCGGTCCCGCTGCTCGCGGACGCCTCCACCGCGGTGCGCTCCGCACAGACCCAGCTCGCCCGGGTCGACGCCATCGCCTCGGACGTCCAGGAGGTCACCTCCAACGCGTCCGCGCTCTCCACCACGGTCGCCTCCACCTTCGGCGGACCGCTGGTGAAGGTGGCGGCCTTCGGGTACGGGGTGCGCCGGGCGATCGGGCGCAAGGGTGCCGCCCCGGCCGATGTGCCCGAGGGACCGAGCCGCCGTCAACGAGGCAATGACGCCAGTCACACCGTGATCGTCGGGCGGACCGTGCCGTCCGCGCGGCGGTCGAAGCGAAAGGGCTGACGCTGCGATGTTCCGCCGTACGTTCTGGTTCACCGCGGGCGCGGCCGCCGGCGTCTGGGCCACCACCAAGGTCAACCGGAAGCTGAAACAGCTCACCCCGGAGAGCCTGGCCGCGCGCACCGCCGACAAGGCGGTCGAGGCCGGCCACCGGCTCAAGGACTTCGCCCTCGACATCAAGTCCGGCATGGCGCAGCGCGAGGCCGAACTCAACGACGTCCTGGGCATCGGCGAGAGCGAGCCGCGCGAACTCCCCGCGCAGCGCCGCCTCGTCGCCATCGAGACCACGAAACAGCAGTACACCAAGCATTCGTACAACCGGAATGAGGACCACTGATGGAGTCGGCCGAGATTCGCCGCCGCTGGCTGAGCTTCTTCGAGGAGCGCGGGCACACCGTCGTCCCTTCGGCGTCGCTCATCGCGGACGACCCGACTCTGCTGCTCGTCAACGCGGGCATGGTCCCCTTCAAGCCGTACTTCCTCGGTGAGACCAAGCCGCCCGCGCCGCGCGCCACCAGCGTGCAGAAGTGCGTGCGCACCCCGGACATCGAAGAGGTCGGCAAGACCACCCGGCACGGCACGTTCTTCCAGATGTGCGGCAACTTCTCCTTCGGCGACTACTTCAAGGAAGGCGCCATCAGTTACGCCTGGGAGCTGCTCACCAGCCCCGTGGCGGACGGCGGCTTCGGCCTGGAGCCGGAGAAGCTCTGGATCACCGTCTACCTCGACGACGACGAGGCCGAGCAGATCTGGCGCGAGAAGATCGGCGTGCCGGCCGAGCGCATCCAGCGCCTGGGCAAGAAGGACAACTTCTGGTCCATGGGCGTGCCCGGACCGTGCGGACCCTGCTCCGAGATCAACTACGACCGCGGCCCCGAGTTCGGCGTCGAGGGCGGCCCGGCCGTCAACGACGAGCGGTACGTGGAGATCTGGAACCTGGTCTTCATGCAGTACGAGCGCGGCGCCGGCGAGGGCAAGGAGGACTTCCCGATCCTCGGTGACCTGCCGTCGAAGAACATCGACACGGGTCTCGGTCTCGAACGCCTCGCGATGATCCTGCAGGGCGTGCAGAACATGTACGAGACCGACACCCTGCGCGTCGTCATGGACAAGGCCACCGAGCTGACGGGCGTCCGCTACGGCGACAAGCACGAGTCCGACGTCTCGATGCGCGTCGTCGCCGACCACATCCGTACGTCCGTGATGCTCATCGGCGACGGCGTGACCCCCGGCAACGAGGGCCGCGGCTACGTGCTGCGCCGCATCATGCGCCGCGCCATCCGCAACATGCGGCTGATGGGCGCCACGGGTCCGGTCGTCCAGGACCTGGTCGACGTCGTGATCAACACGATGGGCCAGCAGTACCCGGAGCTCGTCACCGACCGCAAGCGCATCGAGACCGTGGCCGGCGCCGAGGAGGCCGCCTTCCTCAAGGCCCTGCGCGGCGGCACCAACATCCTCGACACCGCCATCACCGAGACCAAGGCCACCGGTGGCACGGTGCTGGCCGGCGACAAGGCGTTCCTGCTCCACGACACCTGGGGCTTCCCGATCGACCTCACCCTGGAGATGGCCGC
This sequence comes from Streptomyces sp. NPDC094147, assembly GCF_044764265.1. Lineage (NCBI taxonomy): Bacteria > Bacillati > Actinomycetota > Actinomycetes > Kitasatosporales > Streptomycetaceae > Streptomyces > Streptomyces sp. NPDC094147. Next base: position 12,010 of record NZ_JBIWHT010000017.1, read on the forward strand.
CGAACAGGGCCTCTCGGTGGACGAGGACGGCTTCCGCCGTCTGATGAAGCAGCAGCGCGACCAGGCCAAGGCCGACGCCAAGGCCAAGAAGACCGGTCACGCCGACGTGTCCGCCTACCGCGAGGTGGCCGACCGGTCCGGCGAGACCGACTTCACCGGCTACACCCACACCGGGAACGAGTCGACCATCGTCGGCCTGCTGGTCGACGGCGTGCCCTCGCCGGCCGCCACCGAGGGCGACGAGGTGGAGGTCGTCCTCGACCGCACCCCGTTCTACGCCGAGGGCGGCGGCCAGCTCGCCGACCAGGGCCGGATCAAGCTCGACACCGGCGCGGTCATCGAGATCCGCGACGTGCAGAAGCCGGTTCCCGGCGTCCACGTCCACAAGGGTGTCGTGCAGGTCGGCGAGGTGACGGTCGGCGCGTCCGCGTACGCCGCCATCGACACCAAGCGCCGCCGCGCCATCGCCCGCGCCCACTCCGCCACGCACCTCACCCACCAGGCGCTGCGCGACGCGCTCGGCCCGACGGCCGCCCAGGCCGGCTCCGAGAACTCGCCGGGCCGCTTCCGCTTCGACTTCGGTTCGCCCGCCGCCGTTCCCGGCACGGTCCTCACCGACGTCGAGCAGAAGATCAACGAGGTCCTGGCCCGCGAGCTGGACGTGCAGGCCGAGGTCATGTCGATCGACGAGGCCAAGAAGCAGGGCGCCATCGCCGAGTTCGGCGAGAAGTACGGCGAGCGGGTCCGCGTCGTGACCATCGGCGACTTCTCCAAGGAGCTGTGCGGCGGCACCCACGTCCACAACACCGCCCAGCTGGGTCTGGTGAAGCTGCTCGGCGAGTCGTCCATCGGCTCCGGCGTGCGCCGCATCGAGGCCCTGGTCGGCGTCGACGCGTACAACTTCCTGGCCCGCGAGCACACGGTCGTCGCCCAGCTCCAGGAGCTGGTCAAGGGCCGCCCCGAGGAGCTCCCGGAGAAGATCTCCAACATGCTCGGCAAGCTGAAGGACGCCGAGAAGGAGATCGAGAAGTTCCGCGCCGAGAAGGTGCTCCAGGCCGCCGCCGGTCTCGTGGAGTCCGCCAGGGACGTACGCGGTACGGCGCTGGTCACCGGCCAGGTGCCGGACGGCACTTCCGCCGACGACCTGCGCAAGCTGGTCCTCGACGTGCGCGGCCGGATCCCCGGGGACCGCCCGGCGGTGGTGGCCCTGTTCACCACGGCCAACGGCCGCCCGCTGACCGTCATCGCCACCAACGAGGCCGCCCGCGAGCGCGGACTCAAGGCCGGTGAGCTGGTCCGTACCGCCGCCAAGACCCTCGGCGGCGGCGGTGGCGGCAAGCCGGACGTCGCGCAGGGCGGCGGCCAGAACGCGGACGCGATCGGCGACGCCATCGACGCCGTCGAGCGCCAGGTCGCCGAGACCGCCTGATGCGACGAGGACGCCGACTGGCGATCGATGTCGGCGACGCCCGGATCGGGGTCGCCTCGTGCGACCCCGACGGGGTGCTCGCCACGCCGGTGGAGACCGTGCCGGGACGCGATGTCCCGGCCGCCCACCGGCGGCTGCGGCAGCTCGTCGCGGAGTACGAACCGCTCGAAGTGGTCGTCGGGCTGCCCCGCTCCCTCAACGGGGGCGAGGGCCCGGCGGCGGCCAAAGTCCGCGTGTTCGCCCAGGAGTTGGCGCGCGGCATCGCGCCGGTCGGGGTGCGTCTCGTGGACGAACGGATGACGACGGTGACGGCGAGTCAGGGGCTGCGCGCCTCCGGCGTGAAGTCCAAGAAGGGCAGGTCCGTGATTGACCAGGCCGCCGCAGTGATCATCCTTCAGAACGCGCTGGAGGCCGAACGGGTGTCGGGCAACGCCCCCGGCGAAGGCGTCGAAGTGGTTATCTGATCGCGATACGGTAACGTTCCGCGCGATGCGGAGGCATTCGAACAGTCGCCGCACAGTAAAAGAGGCGGACCGTCCGGATGCCTCGCGGCTCTAGGGGACCGATGACTGAGTATGGCCGGGGCGCAGGCTCCGAACCGTGGCACCCAGAGGATCCCCTCTACGGGGACCAGGGGTGGGGAGGGCAGCAGGCTGCCTCCGGTCAGGCTCCGCACGGCGGCGGGCAGCAACCGCCGCAGCAGTACCACCCGCAGCAGCCGCAGGACCAGTACGCGCAGCATCCGCAGGGCCAGTACGTTCCCCAGCCGCACTACGCCGAGCAGCCCCAGCAGGGCTACCCGCAGCAGCAGTACCCGGCGCAGCAGCAGTACCCGGACCGGTACGCACAGCAGCAACAGCAGCCCCAGCAGCAGTACAACGGGGGCTGGGACACCGGCCAGCAGGCCGCCATGCCGTACGCGGGCCCGCAGCCCGATGCCTACCCCAACGGCTATGCGGGCGAGGGCCATGACTTCTACGGCACGCCCGAGGCCTATCCGCCGCCGCAGCCGCCGGGCCAGCGGCAGGCGCCCACCGTGCCTGAGGTCCCCGAGCAGGGCCAGGAGTGGAACGCGGAGCCGGAGCCGCAGGAGGAGAACCACCCGTTCTTCACCGGCGTTGACGACAGCGAACGTGATGACGGCGATCCGGGCTCCGGCGGCAGCACCGGGGACGGCGGCGGCCGCGACCGGCGCGGCAAGACCAAGAAGAAGGGCAAGAGCGGACGCGCCTGCCTGGTTCTGACGGTCATCTTCGCCCTCGGTGTGGGCGGGGTCGGCTATTTCGGCTACGAGTTCTACCAGAGCAAGTTCGGCGCGGCCCCCGACTACGCGGGCGCGGGCACCGGCGAGACGGTCACCGTAGAGATCCCGACGGGTGCGGGCGGCTCCGAGATCGGCCAGCTCCTCAAGCAGGCCGGTGTCGTCAAGAGCATCGACGCCTTCGTCCAGGCCCAGAACGACAACCCCAAGGGCAAGACGATCCAGGCCGGCGCCTACACCCTGCAGAAGGGCATGTCCGCCGCCAACGCGGTCGCCCTGATGCTCAACCCGAGCAGCCGCAACGCGCTCATCATTCCCGAAGGCAAACGCAACGCCTGGGTCTACCAGCAGATCGACCAGCGGCTCGGCGTCCCCGACGGCACGACCAAGGACGTCGCGTTCAAGAGCGCCGACAGCCTGGGCCTGCCCGACTGGGCCAAGGGCCACAAGAACGTCAAGGACCCGCTGGAAGGCTTCCTGTACCCGGCGAGCTACCCCGTCGCCAAGGGCATGAAGCCCGCGGACGTACTGACGAAGATGGTCAACCGGGCCAGCTCCGAGTACGGCAAGCAGGACCTGGCCGCCGAGGCCAGGAAGCTCGGTGTGGACGGCCCCTGGCAGGTCATCACCGTCGCCAGCCTCGTGCAGGCGGAGGGCAAGACGCCCGACGACTTCCAGAAGATGGCCGAGGTCGTCTACAACCGCCTCAAGCCGTCCAACACCCAGACCAACCAGAAGCTCCAGTTCGACTCGGCGTACAACTACCTCACCGGCAAGAGCAACATCAAGATCAGCGAGTCCGAGATCAACAGCAACCCGGACCCGTACAACACCTACCGGCAGCGGGGCCTCACCCCGGGGCCGATCGGCAACCCGGGCAGCGAGGCGCTGGCCGCCACGCTCAACCCGACCACGGACGGCTGGCTGTACTTCGTGGCCGTCGACGGCGAGCACAAGACCGAATTCGCCAAGACCTACAGCGAGTTCCTCCAGCTCAAGGGGAAGTTCAATGGCCATACCGGCCAGTAGCGGGGCGCGCAGGGCGGCTGTCCTCGGCTCGCCCATCGCGCACTCGCTCTCCCCGGTCCTGCACCGGGCCGCCTATGCCGAACTCGGCCTCGGCCACTGGTCGTACGACCGTTTCGACGTGGACGAGGCCGGGCTCCCCGGCTTCGTCGCGGAGCTCGACGCGTCCTGGGCGGGGCTCTCGCTCACGATGCCGCTGAAGCGGGCGATCATCCCGCTGCTCGACGGGATCAGCGCCACCGCGGCCTCGGTCGAGGCGGTCAACACCGTCGTCTTCACCGACGACGGCCGTCGCCTCGGCGACAACACCGACATCCCCGGCATGATCGCGGCCCTGGGCGAACGCGGCGTGCGCACGGTCGGGTCCGCCGCCGTGCTCGGCGCGGGCGCGACCGCCTCCTCGGCGCTCGCCGCGCTCGCGCGCATCTGCACCGGTCCGGTCACGGCGTACGTGCGCAGCGAGGCGCGGGCCGAGGAGATGCGCGGCTGGGGCGAACGGCTGGAAGTCGACGTCCGCACCGCCGACTGGTCGCGGGCGGCGGAAGCCTTCGAGGCGCCGCTCGTCATCGCCACCACCCCGGCCGGCACCACCGACGCCCTGGCCGCGGCCGTACCCGAACACCCCGGCACCCTCTTCGACGTGCTGTACGAACCGTGGCCGACCGCGCTCGCGGCCGCCTGGGCCGGGCGCGGGGGAGCCGTCGTCGGCGGCCTCGACCTCCTGGTGCACCAGGCGGTGCTCCAGGTCGAGCAGATGACGGGCTGTGCGGCGGCCCCGCTCGACGCCATGCGCAAGGCGGGCGAAGCGGCTCTGGCCGCCCGTTAGCGACTCCTGAGCCGTTTTCGAGTCCGTCTGGTGGACCTCCGGCCGGGTCATCGGTCCGGACATGGGAGGATCAGGGGTGGCGGGCCAGGGCCGCGCACCCGGTCGCGCCGTCGCAGTTCCAGGCGCGAGCATGAGGAGCACCGTTGAGCAGGTTGCGCTGGCTGACCGCTGGGGAGTCCCACGGACCCGCACTTGTCGCGACGCTGGAGGGTCTTCCCGCCGGCGTGCCGATCACCACGGAGATGGTGGCCGACCACCTGGCCCGGCGGCGGCTCGGCTATGGACGCGGCGCCCGCATGAAGTTCGAGCGCGACGAGGTGACCTTCCTCGGCGGCGTGCGGCACGGTCTCACCATGGGCTCGCCCGTCGCGGTCATGGTGGGGAACACCGAATGGCCCAAGTGGGAGCAGGTCATGTCGGCCGATCCCGTGGCCCCGGAGATCCTCGCCGAGCTGGCCCGCAACGCCCCGCTGACCCGGCCCCGCCCCGGCCACGCCGACCTCGCGGGCATGCAGAAGTACGGCTTCGACGAGGCCCGGCCGATCCTGGAGCGCGCCAGCGCCCGGGAGACCGCCGCCCGCGTCGCACTCGGCGCCGTGGCCCGCTCCTACCTCAAGGAGACGGCCGGCATCGAGATCGTCTCGCACGTCGTGGAGCTGGCCGCCGCCAAGGCCCCGTACGGCGTGTACCCGACCCCCGCCGACGTCGAGAAGCTCGACGCCGACCCGGTGCGCTGCCTGGACGCGGACGCGTCGAAGGCGATGGTCGCCGAGATCGACCAGGCCCACAAGGACGGCGACACCCTCGGCGGTGTGGTCGAGGTGCTCGCGTACGGAGTGCCGGTCGGCCTCGGTTCGCACGTGCACTGGGACCGCCGTCTCGACGCGCGTCTCGCCGCCGCCCTCATGGGCATCCAGGCCATCAAGGGTGTCGAGGTCGGCGACGGCTTCGACCTGGCCCGGGTGCCCGGCTCGCAGGCCCACGACGAGATCGTCCAGACGCCCGAGGGCGTCAAGCGCACCTCCGGCCGCTCCGGCGGCACCGAGGGCGGCCTCACCACCGGTGAACTGCTGCGCGTACGGGCCGCGATGAAGCCCATCGCGACCGTGCCCCGCGCGCTCGCCACCATCGACGTCGCCACCGGCGAGACCGCCAAGGCGCACCACCAGCGCTCCGACGTGTGCGCCGTACCGGCCGCCGGCATCGTCGCCGAGGCCATGGTCGCGCTCGTCCTCGCGGACGCGGTCGCCGAGAAGTTCGGCGGCGACAGCGTGCCCGAGACCCGCCGCAACGTCCGCTCGTACCTCGACAACCTGCAGATCCGGTGAGCACCGGACCGCTGGTCGTGCTGGTCGGGCCGATGGGCTCCGGCAAGTCCACCGTGGGCGCGCTGCTCGCCGAGCGGCTCGGCGCGCCCTACCGGGACACCGACGCCGACATCGTGGCCGCCCAGGGCCGGGAGATCTCGGACATCTTCATCGAGGACGGCGAGCCGCACTTCCGCGACCTCGAACGGGAGGCGGTACGAGCCGCGCTCGCCGAGCACACGGGCGTGCTGTCCCTCGGCGGCGGCGCGATCCTCGACGAGTCGACGCGCGCGCTGCTCGCGCCGCTCCCCGTCGTCTATCTGTCGATGGACGTGGAGGAAGCGGTCAGGCGCGTCGGCCTGAACACCGCCCGGCCGCTGCTCGCCGTCAACCCGCGCCGGCAGTGGCGCGAGCTGATGGACGCGCGGCGCCATCTGTACACCGAAGTCGCCCGTGCGGTCGTCGCGACCGACGAGCGCACCCCCGAAGAGGTCGCCCAGGCGGTCCTCGACGCACTGGAGTTGAAGGACGCATGACGGAGCAGGCACCCACCCGGATCCAGGTCGGCGGCACTGCCGGGACGGAGCCGTACGAAGTGCTCGTCGGCCGGCAGCTGCTGGGCGAACTGCCCGGACTGATCGGCGACAAGGCGAAGCGGATCGCGATCATCCACCCGGAGGCCCTGGCCGGCACCGGTGACGCGATCCGCGAGGACCTCGCGGCCGAGGGCTACGAGGTCATCGCCATCCAGGTGCCGAACGCCGAGGAGGCCAAGACCGCCGAGGTCGCCGCCTACTGCTGGAAGGCGCTCGGCCAGTCCGGCTTCACCCGCACCGACGCCGTCATCGGCGTGGGCGGCGGCGCCACCACCGACCTGGCCGGTTTCGTCGCCGCGACCTGGCTGCGCGGCGTGCGCTGGATCTCGGTGCCGACCACCGTGCTCGGCATGGTCGACGCGGCCGTCGGCGGCAAGACCGGCATCAACACCGCCGAGGGCAAGAACCTCGTCGGCGCCTTCCACCCGCCGGTCGGCGTCCTGTGCGACCTGGCCGCGCTGGACTCGCTGCCGGTGAACGACTACGTGTCGGGCATGGCCGAGGTCATCAAGACCGGCTTCATCGCCGACCCGGTCATCCTCGACCTCATCGAGTCCGACCCGGCCGGCGCCCGCACCCCCGAGGGCCCGCACACCGCCGAGCTCATCGAGCGCTCCATCCGGGTCAAGGCCGAGGTGGTCTCCAACGACCTCAAGGAATCGGGTCTGCGCGAGATCCTCAACTACGGCCACACCCTCGCCCACGCGATCGAGAAGAACGAGCGCTACAAGTGGCGGCACGGCGCGGCCGTCTCCGTCGGCATGGTCTTCGCGGCCGAACTCGGCCGCCTGGCAGGGCGGTTGGACGACGCGACCGCCGACCGGCACAGCGCCATCCTGGAGTCCGTCGGCCTGCCGCTCACTTACCGCGGCGACCAGTGGCCCAAGCTCCTGGAGAACATGAAGCTGGACAAGAAGTCCCGCGGCAACCTGCTCCGCTTCATCGTCCTGGACGGCCTCGCCAAGCCGACCGTCCTGGAGGGCCCGGACCCGGCGGTGCTGCTCGCCGCGTACGGAGAGGTCTCCGCGTGAGCCGACGGGTGTTCGTCCTCAACGGCCCCAACCTGGGCCGCCTCGGCTCCCGCGAGCCCGACGTCTACGGCGCCACCACGTACGCGGGCCTGGTCGAGGTCTGCGAAACGCTCGGCAAGGAGCTCGGCTTCGACGTCTCGGTCCGCGAGACCAACGACGAGGGCGAGCTGATCGGCTGGCTGCACGAGGCCGCCGACGGCCGGATCCCGGTCGTCATCAACCCGGGCGCGTTCACCCACTATTCGTACGCGATGCGCGACGCGGCCGCCCAGCGCACCGCACCGCTCATCGAGGTCCACATCTCGAACCCGTACGCCCGTGAGGAATTCCGCCACACCTCGGTGATCGCACCGGTCGCCACCGGCACCGTCGCGGGCTTCGGCATCGGCTCCTACCGCCTGGCGCTGCGCGCGCTCGCCGACGAAATCGACAGCTGACGGGCACTGTTGCCGCTCCCCGGCCGTTCACACTGTGACGGCCGGGAGAGGTACGGTTCTGCACCGGGCCGTCCGACGCCGACGGGCGCCCGACCAGCGCCAGTTGCCTGTACGAGACGGAGTGGCACCGGATGCAGCACGCAGGGGGGGCTCCACTGCCGCCGCCCCACGCCCCGGGGCAGCCCCCGCACGACTGGGCCCAGGGCATCGAGCCCGAGCGGACGGCCCCGCTGCGACCGGGCGCGCCCCCGGCCGGCCCGCCCGCCCCGATACCGGAGCCGCCGCCGTACCAGCCCGGCCCCCCGCCGCGGCCCGAGCCGACGACCGCACAGCTCCCCACCACCCCGCTTCCGCAGGCTCCCCACCACCCCGGGGCTCCGCACGCGCCGGGCCGCAGCAGCCATCCGGGGACGCCGCAGGCGCCCGGACCGGGATGGCGCGGGCCCGCGCCGCAGCACGCTCCGGCGCCGCCGTCCCGCGACACCACCGGCCACGTCTCACTGCCGCCCGGCGGCCCGGTCCCGATGCCGCAGGCGCCCGAGGGGACCGGGGCGACCACGCTCGCGGTGCTGCTCATCGGCCCGGCCGGGGCGGGCAAGACGACCGTGGCGCGGTACTGGGCGCAGCACCGCCGGGTACCGACCGCGCACATCAGCCTTGACGACGTACGCGAATGGGTGTGCTCGGGGTTCGCCGATCCGCAGGCGGGCTGGAACGACCACTCCGAGGCCCAGTACCGGCTGGCCCGCCGCACCTGCGGCTTCGCGGCGCGCAACTTCCTCGCCAACGGGATCTCGTGCATCCTCGACGACGCGGTGTTCCCCGACCGGCCGGTCGTGGGCCTCGGCGGCTGGAAGCGGCACGTGGGGCCGGGCCTGCTCCCGGTCGTGCTGCTGCCGGGCCTCGAAGTCGTCCTGGAGCGCAACGCGGAGCGGACCGGCAACCGCCGCCTCTCGGACGAGGAGGTCGCCAAAATCCACGGCCGGATGGCCGGCTGGTACGGCTCGGGCCTCCCGATCATCGACAACTCCCAGTACGACGTCCCCACAACGGCCCGCCTCCTGGACGACGTCCTGGCAAGAACCATCGCCAGCCCGCCGAACTGGTAGTCCCGCCAGGAACCCCCGGGGCCTGGTCGGCGATAAGGAGCCCGTCCGGCGATTGCGGACGAAGTACCGGTGGCCCGGACGAGGGGGCCGGGCATCACCCAGCCCCGCGGGGGAGCATCCCCGAGCCCGTCCGGCGAGTGAGGACCACAACGGACCGGCCACCGGGGCGGCCCCCGGTCGGACGCGCAGAATCAGCCAACCCCCGCCCCCGCTCATACGCTCAAGGCATGTCAGAGGTGTTCGCGGTGCGCCGCGGCTGGCTGCGGGACCGCTGCGCGGCCGCAGGCAGCGCGGCCGCTTTGGTCTCCCGCCCGGCCAATGTGCGCTACCTGGCGGGCGGCGCCCCGCCCGGCGCGGTCCTGCTGATCGGCCCCGCCGAGGACGTCCTGCTGTGTCCGGGCACACCGTCGGGCGATCTCATCGAGGGGCACCTGGACGAGCAGCTGCGCCTCATCGTGCTGCCCGCCCCCGGCGGCGACCCCGCCGTCGCGGCCGCCGACCTCGCCCGGACCAGCGGAGCAGACTCGCTCGCCGTGGAGGAGCACCACCTCTCGGTGGCCCGGCACCGCGCGCTCGGCTCGGTGGCGCCCCGGCTGCTCCTGAGCGACCTCGGCAGCGCCGTCGAGCAGCGCCGCCTCGTCAAGGACGAGGAGGAGATCGCCTGCCTGCGCATCGCCGCGGAGATCACCGACCAGGCGCTCGGAGAACTCCTGGAGTCGATTCTCGTGGGCCGTACCGAGCGGCACCTCGCGCTGGAACTGGAGCGCCGCCTGGTCGACCACGGCGCCGACGGGCCCGCCTTCATGACCTCGGTCGGCACCGGTCCGAACTCCGGCCGGGCCGGTCACCGCCCGGCCGACCGACGGGTCGAGGAGGGCGACTTCCTCTCCGTCTGCCTGGGCGCCTCGTACCGCGGATACCGCTGCGAGATCGGCCGTACGTTTGTGATCGGCACCACCCCGGCCGACTGGCAGATCGAGCTGTACGACGCCGTTTTCGCAGCCCAGCGGGCCGGCCGGGAGGCGCTCGTGCCGGGCGCGGAGTACCGCGCGGTGGACCGCGCGGCCCGCCAGGTGCTGGACGCCGCGGGCCACGCGGAGGCCTTCGGGCCGCTCACCGGACACGGCGTCGGGATCGAAATCGACGAGGAGCCGCAGCTCGCACCTGGAGCCATGGGTAAACTGGACACTTGCGTGCCGGTCACCGTCGAACCGGGGGTCCACCTCCCGGGCCGGGGCGGCGTCCGGATCGATGACACGCTCGTCGTACGCCCCGAGGCGGACGGCGGCCCCGAGCTACTCACCATCACGACCAAGGAGCTGCTAGCGCTCTAGCACGCGTACGTGCCCCCGTGTACGTACCCTCGGTCGTCCACCAGCTTTCAGTCCAGGAGATTCCGCAACCGTGGCTTCCACGAACGACCTCAAGAACGGCCTGGTGCTCAAGCTCGACGGAGGCCAGCTCTGGTCCGTCGTCGAGTTCCAGCACGTCAAGCCCGGCAAGGGCCCGGCCTTCGTGCGCACCAAGCTCAAGAACGTGCTCTCCGGCAAGGTGGTCGACAAGACCTTCAACGCCGGTGTGAAGGTCGAGACGGCCACCATCGACCGCCGCGACATGCAGTTCTCGTACATGGACGGCGAGTACTTCGTCTTCATGGACATGGACACGTACGACCAGCTGATGGTCGACCGCAAGTCCGTCGGTGACGCCGCCAACTTCCTCATCGAGGGCTTCACGGCCTCCGTCGCCCAGCACGAGGGCGAGGTGCTCTACGTCGAGCTCCCGGCCGCCGTCGAGCTGGTCATCCAGGAGACCGAGCCGGGCGTCCAGGGCGACCGCTCCACCGGTGGCACCAAGCCCGCCATCCTGGAGACCGGTTACCAGATCCAGGTGCCGCTCTTCATCACCACCGGTGAGAAGGTCAAGGTCGACACCCGTACCAGCGACTACCTCGGCCGGGTGAACAGCTAACCGTGGCTGCCCGGAACAAGGCCCGCAAGCGCGCCTTCCAGATCCTCTTCGAGGCCGACCAGCGCGGTGAGTCCGTGCAGACGGTCCTCGCGGACTGGGTGCGGCACTCGCGGTCCGACGACCGTCAGCCGCCGGTCTCCGAGTACACGATGCAGCTCGTCGAGGGGTACGCGGGCCACGTCGCCCGCATCGACGACCTGATCTCCACGTACGCGGTGGGCTGGACGCTCGACCGGATGCCGGTCGTCGACCGGAACATCCTGCGCCTCGGCGCGTACGAGCTGGTCTGGGAGGACGAAACGCCCGACGCGGTCGTCATCGACGAGGCCGTGCAGCTGGCGAAGGAGTTCTCCACGGACGACTCACCGGCCTTTGTGAACGGGCTGCTGGCCCGTTTCAAGGACCTCAAGCCGAGCCTGCGCCGCGACGACGCCTAGCCGTCCGTCGCACCACCGGCCACGAAGGGCCCGCAGCACTAAGTGCTGCGGGCCCTTCGGCGTTGTCCCGCCCGCCCGTGCGGGTGCGCGAAAACGCCGAAGGGGTGGTCGGGGAAGCGCATGCTTCCCCAACCACCCCGACGGCACGTTTCTGCTGAAGAAGTGTCAGCTCTCTTCGTGGGCGACCGCACGGCGCGCGTCCGCGTCCAGGACGCCCCAGCTGATCAGCTGCTCGGTCAGCACCGAGGGCGACTGGTCGTAGATCACGGCAAGCGTGCGCAGATCGTCCTGGCGGATCGAGAGGACCTTGCCGTTGTAGTCGCCGCGCTGCGACTGGATCGTCGCGGCATAGCGCTGCAGCGGGCCCGCCTTCTCCGGCGGCACGTGCGCGAGGCGCTCAAGGTCGAGGACCAGCTTCGGCGGCGGCTCGGCGGCCCCGCCCGGCGTGGTGCCCGGCAGTAGCTCCTGCACCGGAACTCCGTAGAAGTCCGCCAGCTCGGCAAGGCGCTGTACGGTCACGGCGCGGTCGCCACGCTCGTACGAGCCCACCACGACGGCCTTCCAGCGGCCCTGGGACTTCTCCTCCACGCCGTGGAGGGAGAGGCCCTGCTGGGTGCGGATGGCGCGGAGCTTGGCCCCGAGCTGTTTTGCGTATTCGCTGGACATATAGCTCCCCGGACGCTGTGACAACGTGCGGCTCCGCCGCGCGGCTGTAACTCACTGTGAGGTTACGCAGCGTTACTTGGCCGCGTCAAGCCGAATGGTCCACACCCCCGCCCCAGAGGAGTGACGGACTCCGCCCGGGGCACGCCCTTGCAGGCCACCGCGATTTCCTCCGGCAGACTCACCCGTTCGAGTGAGGGTCCCGTGCCGGGCGCCGGTCGGCCCCTGGTACGGTTGATAAAGCAATTCCGACGTCCTTTAAGGTCCGTCCCGTGAGGCGGAGAAGGAGGTCCGTTTCATATGGACACGCAGCACCCGCACCACCAGCAGGATCCGGCGCACTCCGATGCGGCGCGGCCCGTTCTCGAAGGCCCCGACATCGCCCGCGTCCTGACCCGCATCGCCCACGAGATCGTCGAGCGCGCCAAGGGCGCCGATGACGTAGTGCTCCTCGGCATCCCGACCCGCGGCGTCTTCCTCGCCGAGCGGCTCGCCGTCAAGCTCCAGGAGATCACCGGGCGCAAGACCCCGGTCGGCTCCCTCGACATCACCATGTACCGCGACGACCTGCGTCTGAAGCCCGCGCGGGCGCTCGGCCGCACCGAGATCCCCGGCGACGGGGTGGACGGCCGCCTCGTCGTCCTCGTGGACGATGTCCTCTTCTCCGGCCGCACCATCCGCGCCGCCCTCGACGCGCTCGGCGACATCGGCCGCCCCCGCGCCGTCCAGCTCGCCGTCCTCGTGGACCGCGGCCACCGCGAACTTCCGATCCGCGCCGACTACGTCGGCAAGAACCTCCCCACGTCGCTGCGGGAGACGGTCAAGGTCCAGCTCGCCGAGGAGGACGGCCGCGACGCCGTGCTGCTCGGCGTCAAGCAGACCGCCCCGGCCGGCGAGCAGTAGCCCTTCCCTTCCGTACGGTCCGCACCACGCCGTACGGCCCGCTTCTGCGCGCCCGCACGCCCGAAAACCTCCACCACACCTGGAGAACCCCCAGATGAAGCGTCACCTCATCTCGGCCGCCGACCTCACCCGCGACGACGCCGTACTCATCCTCGACACCGCGGAGGAGATGGCCCGGGTCGCCGACCGGCCGATAAAGAAGCTCCCCACCCTGCGCGGACGCACCGTCGTCAACCTCTTCTTCGAGGACTCGACGCGGACCCGGATCTCCTTCGAGGCCGCCGCCAAGCGCCTCTCCGCCGATGTCATCAACTTCTCCGCCAAGGGCTCCTCGGTCTCCAAGGGCGAGTCCCTGAAGGACACCGCGCTGACCCTGGAGGCGATGGGCGCCGACGCCGTCGTCATCCGCCACCACGCCTCCGGCGCGCCCTACCGGCTCGCCAACTCCGGCTGGATCGAAGGAGCCGTCGTCAACGCGGGCGACGGCACCCACGAGCACCCCACCCAGGCGCTGCTCGACGCCTTCACCATGCGCCGCCGCCTGGTCGGCAAGGACGCCGGTCTCGGGCGCGACCTGGAAGGCCGCCGCATCACGATCGTCGGCGACGTCCTGCACAGCCGGGTGGCCCGCTCCAACGTGCTGCTGCTGCACACCCTGGGCGCCCAGGTCACCCTGGTGGCCCCGCCCACCCTCGTCCCGATCGGCGTCGAGGCCTGGCCCTGCGAGGTCTCCTACGACCTGGACGAGGTGCTGCCGAAGTCCGACGCGGTGATGATGCTGCGTGTGCAGCGCGAGCGGATGAACGCGGCCTTCTTCCCGACCGAGCGCGAGTATTCGCGCCGCTACGGCCTGGACGGCCACCGCATGGCGAAGATGCCCGAGCACGCCATCGTGATGCACCCGGGCCCGATGAACCGCGGCATGGAGATCACCGCCGAGGTCGCCGACTCCGACCGCTGCACCGCCGTCGAGCAGGTCGCCAATGGCGTCTCGACCCGGATGGCCGTGCTGTACCTGCTTCTGGGCGGCGCCGTCTTCGACAACGAGGCCGCGCCCGCCGCCGGCCACACCCGTACCGAGGAGAGCAAGTAAAGATGAGCAAGATCCTTATCCGTGGTGCGAAGGTGCTCGGCGGCGAGGTCCAGGACGTCCTGATCGACGGCGAGACCATCGCCGCGGTCGGCAGCGGCCTCGAAGCCGGGGACGCGACCGTCATCGACGCCGGGGGCCAGATCCTGCTGCCCGGTCTCGTCGACCTGCACACCCACCTGCGCGAGCCCGGCCGCGAGGACTCCGAGACCGTCCTCACCGGCACCCAGGCCGCCGCGCGCGGCGGCTACACCTCGGTGTTCGCCATGGCCAACACCTTCCCCGTCGCCGACACCGCCGGCGTGGTCGAGCAGGTCTGGCGGCTCGGCAAGGAGTCCGGCTACTGCGACGTGCAGCCCATCGGCGCCGTCACCGTCGGCCTGGAGGGCAAGCAGCTCTCCGAGCTCGGCGCCATGCACGACTCCGCGGCCGCAGTCACCGTCTTCTCCGACGACGGCAAGTGCGTGGACGACGCGGTGATCATGCGCCGCGCCCTGGAGTACGTGAAGGCCTTCGGCGGCGTCGTCGCCCAGCACGCCCAGGAGCCCCGCCTCACCGAGGGCGCCCAGATGAACGAGGGCGTCGTATCGGCGGAGCTCGGGCTCGGCGGCTGGCCCGCCGTCGCCGAGGAGTCGATCATCGCCCGCGATGTGCTGCTCGCCGAGCACGTCGGCTCCCGCGTGCACATCTGCCACCTGTCGACCGCCGGCTCGGTCGAGATCGTCCGGTGGGCCAAGTCGCGCGGCATCGACGTCACCGCCGAGGTCACCCCGCACCACCTGCTCCTCACCGACGAGCTGGTCCGCTCGTACAACCCGGTCTACAAGGTCAACCCGCCGCTGCGCACCGAGCGCGACGTGCTGGCGCTGCGCGAGGCCCTGGCCGACGGCACGATCGACATCGTCGCCACCGACCACGCCCCGCACCCGCACGAGGACAAGGACTGCGAGTGGGCCGCGGCCGCCATGGGCATGGTGGGCCTGGAGACCGCGCTCTCCGTCGTCCAGCACACGATGGTCGAGACCGGGCTGCTCGACTGGGCCGGCGTCGCCGACCGCATGTCCCACAAGCCCGCCCGGATCGGCCAGGCCACCGGCCACGGACGCCCCGTCTCGGCAGGCGAACCCGCCAACCTGACGCTGGTCGATCCGGCATACCGTGGACAGGTGAACCCCGCGGGCTTCGCCTCCCGCAGCCGCAACACCCCCTACGAGGGCCGCGAGCTGCCCGGACGCATCACTCACACCTTCCTGCGGGGCCGGGCAACGGTCGTGGACGGGAAGCTGGCGTGACGTACGCATCACTGATCAATCTGGCCGCCGAGGAGAAGTCGGCCGAGGTGACCAACTGGGGCGGGCGGATCGGCTGGGTCGTCGGACTGCTGCTCTTCGTGGCGCTCGTCTACTGGCTGATGCGCCAGGGCTGGCAGTGGCGCGGCCGCCTCCAGGCCGACCTGCCCGGCCTTCCCACCGTGCCCGAGACGCCGGGCGAGGCGAAACTGAAGCTGAGCGGCCGCTACCACGGCTCCACCACCGCCGGTCAGTGGCTCGACCGGATCGTCGCGCACGGGCTCGGCGTCCGCAGCAAGGCCGAGCTCACGCTGACGGACGCGGGACTGGACGTCGTACGCCCCGGTGCGAACGACTTCTTCGTCCCGGCCGCCCAGCTCCGCGAGGCCCGGCTCGACAAGGGCATCGCGGGCAAGGTCCTCACCGAGGGCGGCCTGCTCGTCGTCACCTGGAGCCACGGCGACAAGCTCATCGACTCGGGCTTCCGCTCCGACCGGGCGGAGCAGCACACCGCCTGGGTCGAAGCCATCAACTCCATGATCACCACCAACACGACGGAAGGCGCCGCACGATGACGACCTCCACCCGGGGAGCCGCCAAAACTCCCGCCGTACTCGTCCTGGAGGACGGCCGCATCTTCCGCGGCCGTGCCTACGGGGCCGTGGGGGAGACCTTCGGCGAGGCCGTGTTCTCCACCGGCATGACCGGCTACCAGGAGACCCTCACCGACCCGTCGTACCACCGCCAGGTCGTCGTGATGACCGCCCCGCACGTCGGCAACACCGGCGTGAACGACGAGGACCCCGAGTCGCAGCAGATCTGGGTGGCCGGCTACGTCGTGCGCGACCCCGCCCGCATCCCGTCCAACTGGCGCTCGCGCCGCTCCCTGGACGACGAGCTCGTCAAGCAGGGCGTCGTCGGGATCTGCGGCATCGACACCCGCGCGCTCACCCGCCACCTGCGCGAGCGCGGCGCCATGCGCGTCGGCATCTTCTCCGGCGCCTGGCTCGCCGAGGACGCCGCGCTGCTCGCCCGGGTCAAGGAAGCCCCCCAGATGGTCGGCGCGAACCTCTCCGCCGAGGTCGCCACCAAGGAGGCGTACGTCGTCCCCGCGATCGGCGAGAAGCGCTTCACCGTCGCCGCCGTCGACCTCGGCATCAAGGGCATGACCCCGCACCGCATGGCCGAGCGCGGCATCGAGGTACACGTGCTGCCCGCGACCGCCACGGCCGAGGACGTGTACGCGGTCGACCCCGACGGCGTGTTCTTCTCCAACGGCCCCGGCGACCCGGCCACCGCCGACGGCCCGGTCTCCGTGATGAAGGCCGTCCTGGAGCGCAGGACGCCGCTGTTCGGCATCTGCTTCGGCAACCAGATCCTCGGCCGCGCGCTCGGCTTCGGCACGTACAAGCTGAAGTACGGCCACCGCGGCATCAACCAGCCGGTGCAGGACCGTACGACCGGCAAGGTCGAGGTCACCGCGCACAACCACGGCTTCGCCGTCGACGCGCCGCTCGACAAGGTCTCCGAGACGCCCTACGGGCGCGCCGAGGTCTCCCACGTCTGTCTGAACGACCAGGTCGTCGAAGGCCTCCAGCTGCTCGACCAGCCGGCCTTCAGCGTCCAGTACCACCCCGAAGCCGCCGCGGGACCGCACGACGCCGCGTACCTCTTCGACCGCTTCGTAGAGCTCATGGAGGGCCAGCGTGCCTAAGCGCTCCGACATCCAGTCCGTCCTGGTCATCGGCTCCGGCCCGATCGTCATCGGCCAGGCCGCCGAGTTCGACTACTCCGGCACCCAGGCCTGCCGCATCCTCAAGGCCGAGGGCCTCAGGGTCATCCTGGTCAACTCCAACCCGGCCACGATCATGACCGACCCGGAGATCGCCGACGCCACGTACGTCGAGCCGATCACCCCGGAGTTCGTGGAGAAGATCATCGCCAAGGAGCGCCCCGACGCGCTCCTGCCCACCCTCGGCGGCCAGACCGCGCTCAACACCGCGATCTCCATGCACGAGCAGGGCGTCCTGGAGAAGTACGGCGTCGAGCTGATCGGCGCCAACGTCGAGGCCATCAACAAGGGCGAGGACCGCGACCTCTTCAAGGGCGTCGTGGAAGCCGTCAAGGAGAAGATCGGCTACGGCGAGTCCGCCCGCTCGGTCATCTGCCACTCCATGGACGACGTCCTCAAGGGCGTCGACACGCTCGGCGGCTACCCCGTCGTCGTCCGCCCCTCCTTCACCATGGGCGGCGCCGGCTCCGGCTTCGCGCACGACGAGGAGGAGCTGCGCCGCATCGCGGGCCAGGGCCTCACGCTCTCGCCGACCACCGAGGTGCTCCTGGAGGAGTCCATCCTCGGCTGGAAGGAGTACGAGCTGGAGCTGATGCGCGACAAGAACGACAACGTCGTGGTCGTCTGCTCCATCGAGAACTTCGACCCGATGGGCGTGCACACCGGCGACTCCATCACCGTCGCCCCGGCGATGACGCTGACCGACCGCGAGTACCAGCGGCTGCGCGACATCGGCATCGCGATCATCCGCGAGGTCGGCGTCGACACCGGCGGCTGCAACATCCAGTTCGCGATCGACCCGGACGACGGCCGCGTCATCGTCATCGAGATGAACCCGCGCGTCTCCCGGTCGTCCGCGCTCGCGTCGAAGGCCACCGGCTTCCCGATCGCCAAGATCGCGGCCAAGCTCGCCATCGGCTACACGCTGGACGAGGTCCCCAACGACATCACCGAGAAGACCCCGGCCTCCTTCGAGCCGACCCTCGACTACGTCGTGGTGAAGGCCCCGCGCTTCGCCTTCGAGAAGTTCCCCTCGGCCGACTCCACCCTCACCACCACCATGAAGTCGGTGGGCGAGGCCATGGCGATCGGCCGCAACTTCACCGAGGCCCTCCAGAAGGCGCTGCGCTCCCTGGAGAAGAAGGGCTCGCAGTTCGACTTCACGGGCCCGGTCGGCACCAAGGAAGTGCTCCTGGAGGAGGCCAAGCGGCCGACCGACGGGCGCATCAACACCGTCATGTACGCGATCCGGGCGGGCGCGACCCAGGAGGAGGTCTTCGAGTCCACGAAGATCGACCCGTGGTTCGTGGACCAGCTCTTCCTCATCAAGGAGATCGCCGACGAGCTGGCCGCCGCCGACAAGCTCGGCCCCGAGCTGCTCGCCGAGGCCAAGCGGCACGGCTTCTCCGACGCCCAGATCGCCGAGATCCGCGGCCTGCGCGAGGACGTCGTCCGCGAGGTCCGGCACGCGCTCGGGGTACGCCCGGTCTACAAGACGGTCGACACCTGCGCCGCCGAGTTCGCCGCCAAGACCCCGTACTTCTACTCCTCGTACGACGAGGAGAGCGAGGTCGCGCCGCGCACCAGGCCCGCCGTGATCATCCTGGGTTCGGGTCCCAACCGCATCGGCCAGGGCATCGAGTTCGACTACTCCTGCGTCCACGCCTCCTTCGCGCTGAGCGACGCGGGCTACGAGACCGTGATGGTCAACTGCAACCCGGAGACCGTCTCGACGGACTACGACACCTCTGACCGCCTCTACTTCGAGCCGCTCACGCTCGAAGACGTGCTGGAGATCGTCCACGCCGAGACCCTCGCGGGCCCGGTCGCGGGCGTCATCGTCCAGCTCGGCGGCCAGACCCCGCTGGGCCTGGCGCAGGCGCTGAAGGACAACGGCGTTCCGGTGGTGGGCACGTCGCCCGAGGCGATCCACGCCGCCGAGGACCGCGGCGCCTTCGGCCGGGTCCTGGCCGAGGCCGGTCTGCCCGCGCCCAAGCACGGCACCGCCACCACCTTCGCGGGCGCCAAGGCCATCGCCGACGAGATCGGCTACCCGGTCCTGGTGCGTCCGTCGTACGTGCTCGGCGGCCGCGGCATGGAGATCGTGTACGACGAGGAGCGGCTGTCCTCGTACATCGCGGAGTCCACCGAGATCAGCCCGACCCGCCCCGTGCTCGTCGACCGCTTCCTGGACGACGCCATCGAGATCGACGTGGACGCCCTCTACGACGGCACCGAGCTCTACCTCGGCGGCGTCATGGAGCACATCGAGGAGGCCGGCATCCACTCCGGCGACTCGGCGTGCGCGCTGCCCCCGATCACCCTCGGCGGCTTCGACATCAAGCGCCTGCGCGCGTCAACCGAGGCCATCGCCAAGGGAGTTGGGGTCCGCGGACTGATCAACATCCAGTTCGCGATGGCGGGCGACATCCTGTACGTCCTGGAGGCCAACCCGCGCGCCTCGCGCACGGTGCCCTTCACCTCGAAGGCGACCGCGGTGCCGCTCGCGAAGGCCGCCGCCCGCATCTCGCTGGGCGCGACCGTCGCCGAACTGCGCGCCGAGGGCATGCTCCCGAAGGACGGCGACGGCGGCACGCTGCCGCTGGACGCGCCGATCTCCGTCAAGGAGGCCGTGATGCCGTGGAGCCGCTTCCGCGACGTCCACGGACGTGGCGTGGACACCGTGCTCGGCCCGGAGATGCGCTCCACCGGTGAAGTCATGGGCATCGACTCGGTGTTCGGCACCGCGTACGCCAAGTCGCAGGCGGGCGCCTACGGTCCGCTGCCGACGAAGGGCCGCGCGTTCATCTCGGTCGCCAACCGGGACAAGCGCACGATGATCTTCCCGGCGCGCGAACTGGTCGCCCACGGCTTCGAGTTGATGGCCACCTCCGGCACCGCCGAGGTGCTGCGCCGCAACGGCATCAACGCCACGGTCGTCCGCAAGCTCAGCGAGGGCGAGGGCCCCAACGGCGAGAAGACGATCGTCCAGCTGATCCACGACGGCGAGGTCGACCTCATCGTCAACACGCCGTACGGCACCGGTGGCCGCCTCGACGGCTACGAGATCCGCACGGCGGCCGTCGCCCGGTCCGTACCGTGTCTGACCACGGTCCAGGCGCTCGCCGCCGCCGTCCAGGGCATCGACGCCCTCAACCGCGGTGACGTGGGCGTCCGTTCCCTCCAGGAACACGCGGAGCACCTGACCGCGGCCCGCGACTAGCCACGAACCAGAGGAGAGGGGGACACCGGAAACGGTGTCCCCCTCTTCATGAGGCTTCATGAGGACAGCCCCTATGTACAAGCTCTTCTTCAACCTCGTCTTCAAGCGGATGGACCCCGAGCGGGCCCACTACCTGGCCTTCCGCTGGATCCGGCTCGCGGCCCGCGTCCCCGTACTGCGTACCTTCGTCGCCGCCGTGCTGGCCCCCCGCCACGAGGAGCTGCGCACCGAGGCGCTCGGCCTGCGCATGCACGGCCCGTTCGGCCTCGCGGCCGGCTTCGACAAGAACGCCGTCGCCGTCGACGGCATGGCGATGCTGGGCTTCGACCACATCGAGATCGGCACGGTCACCGGCGAGCCCCAGCCGGGCAACCCGAAGAAGCGGCTGTTCCGCCTCGTGCCGGACCGCGCGCTGATCAACCGCATGGGCTTCAACAACGAGGGCTCGGCGGCCGTCGCGGAGCGCCTGGCGGCGCGCAAGGCCGTGTTCCGTACGACCGTCGGCGTCAACATCGGCAAGACCAAGGTCGTACCGGAGGCCGAGGCCGCCGCCGACTACGTGAAGTCCACCGAGCGCCTCGCCGCGTACGCCGACTACCTGGTCGTGAACGTGTCCTCGCCGAACACGCCCGGCCTGCGCAACCTCCAGGCCACCGAGTCGCTCCGGCCGCTGCTGACCGCCGTGCGCGAGGCCGCCGACCGCAGTGTCACCGGCCGCCGCGTCCCGCTGCTCGTCAAGATCGCACCCGACCTCGCCGACGCGGACGTCGACGCGGTCGCCGACCTCGCCGTCGAGCTCGGCCTGGACGGGATCATCGCCACCAACACGACGATCGCCAGGGACGGGCTCGGCCTGAAGTCCCCGGCGGACCTCGTCGAGGAGACCGGCGGCCTGTCCGGCGCCCCCCTCAAGGAGCGCTCCCTGGAGGTTCTCAGCCGCCTGTACGCGCGCGTCGGCGACCGGCTGGTCCTGATCGGCGTCGGCGGCATCGAGAACGCCGAGGACGCCTGGCAGCGCATCCTCGCCGGCGCCACCCTGGTCCAGGGCTACAGCGCCTTCATCTACGAGGGCCCCTTCTGGGGCCGCGCGATCCACAAGGGCCTCGCGGCCCGGCTCGCCGCCTCCCCGTACGCAACCCTCGCCGAGGCCGTCGGCGCCGAGACCCGGAAGAAGGCCGCCGCATGATCCCCTTCGGTACCCGACTGCGCGAGGCGATGGACACCCGCGGCCCGCTGTGTGTGGGCATCGACCCGCACGCCTCCCTCCTCGCGGACTGGGGCCTGAACGACGACATCGCGGGCCTGGAGCGCTTCACCCGCACCACCGTGGAGGCGCTGGCGGACCGGGTGGCGGTCCTCAAGCCGCAGTCGGCGTTCTTCGAGCGGTTCGGCTCGCGCGGGATCGCCGTCCTGGAGAAGGCGGTCGAGGAGGCGCGGGCGGCCGGGACGCTGGTCCTGATGGACGCCAAGCGCGGCGACATCGGCTCCACGATGGCGGCGTACGCGGCCACCTACCTGGACCCCGCCTCGCCGCTCTTCTCGGACGCCGTGACCGTCTCGCCGTACCTGGGCTTCGGCTCGCTGCGCCCGGCGCTCGACCTGGCGGCGAAGTCCGGCTCGGGCGTCTTCGTGCTGGCCCTGACCTCCAACCCGGAGGGCGCCGAGGTCCAGCGCTCCACGGCGGCCGACGGCCGGTCCCTGGCCCAGCTGATGCTGGACCACATGGCGGCGGAGAACGCCGGGGCCGCCCCGCTCGGCTCGGTCGGCGCGGTGGTCGGCGCGACGCTGGGCGACGCCGGGGTGGACCTCGACATCAACGGCCCGCTGCTCGCCCCCGGCATCGGCGCCCAGGGCGCGACCCCGGCCGACCTTCCCGGGGTCTTCGGCTCCGCCGTGCGCAACGTGGTCCCGAGCGTGAGCCGAGGCGTGCTGCGCCACGGCCCCGACGTGAGCGCCCTGCGCGAGGCGGCGGCCCGCTACGCGGACGAGGTCCGCGCGGCGGTCCAGCAGGCGTGAGACGTGGCGCAGCCCCGATGTGACATGCGTCGCATCGGGGCTGCGGTCCTTCCGGCGCACCAGAACCGCCGCCGGGCCGGTCGCCGGAGCGGGAAAGCGCCTCGTTCGGGGATGCCGTGGGGTGCGCCCACACGGAACGTTGACAATTTCCTTACTCAAAACCCGGGTGTTTTGTCCGGAAAGTCCTGGTCGGCTGAGGCTGACCAGGACTTTTCGTCTGTTCTCGCTGACTGGAGCGGCCTTGGCCGCTAGTCTCCGACGAGAGCAGACGAGCACGTGCGCGAGTGCGTTGTTCGTTGCTCGCCCTGGTGTGGGGCGACTAGGTTCCTCACCGGTCCCGTATCCGACAGTTCGACATCCGAGGTGACGTAGGCGTGGCTCTTCCGCCCCTTACCCCTGAACAGCGCGCAGCCGCGCTCGAAAAGGCCGCCGCGGCTCGCCGGGAGCGGGCCGAGGTCAAGAATCGACTCAAGCACTCCGGCGCCTCCCTCCACGAGGTCATCAAGCAGGGCCAGGAGAACGACGTCATCGGGAAGATGAAGGTCTCCGCCCTCCTTGAGTCCCTGCCCGGCGTGGGCAAGGTCCGCGCCAAGCAGATCATGGAGCGGCTCGGGATCTCCGAGAGCCGCCGCGTGCGGGGGCTCGGCTCCAACCAGATCGCGTCCCTTGAGCGCGAGTTCGGCGGCTCCCAGGCCTGACGTCTCGGGCATACCCGAGAAGCTGGAATAATCGCCGCATGGCAGCAACACTCCGGGGGACCACCCCCGTACCCCCGGACGCACGTCCGCGGCTGACCGTGCTCTCCGGCCCCTCCGGGGTCGGCAAGAGCACGGTCGTCGCCCATATGCGCAAGGTTCACCCCGAGGTCTGGCTCTCGGTGTCGGCCACCACCCGCAAGCCGCGTCCCGGCGAGCGGCACGGTGTGCAGTACTTCTTCGTGGACGACGAGGAGTTCGACAAGCTCGTCGCCAACGGCGAACTGCTCGAATGGGCCGAGTTCGCGGGCAACCGCTACGGCACCCCGCGCAAGGCCGTCCTGGAGCGTCTCGAAGCGGGCGAGCCCGTCCTGCTGGAGATCGACCTCCAGGGCGCCCGGCTCGTACGAGAGTCGATGCCCGAGGCCCAGCTCGTCTTCCTCGCACCGCCGAGCTGGGACGAACTGGTCCGCCGGCTCACCGGCCGCGGCACCGAGGCGCCCGAGGTCATCGAGCGCCGCCTGGCCGCCGCGAAGGTCGAACTGGCCGCCGAGGCCGAGTTC
The DNA here is from genome assembly GCF_044764265.1 of Streptomyces sp. NPDC094147. Taxonomy (NCBI): domain Bacteria; kingdom Bacillati; phylum Actinomycetota; class Actinomycetes; order Kitasatosporales; family Streptomycetaceae; genus Streptomyces; species Streptomyces sp. NPDC094147. Next base: position 35,674 of record NZ_JBIWHT010000017.1, read on the forward strand.
GATACGACGCTGGTCAACACCTCGGTCGAGGACGTGGCGCGTGAGCTGCTAGCCTTGGTGCGAGTTGTTTGATCGAGTCGTGTGACGTTATTCGGCTCACATCGGTCAACTCGCATCTTCGATCCCCATCGGAAGGCAGAGAGTGTCCTCTTCCATGACCGCGCCCGAGGGCATCATCAACCCTCCGATTGATGAGCTCCTCGAAGCAACCGACTCGAAGTACAGCCTGGTGATCTACGCGGCCAAGCGTGCCCGCCAGATCAACGCGTACTACTCGCAGCTCGGTGAGGGCCTGCTTGAGTACGTCGGCCCGCTGGTGGACACCCACGTCCACGAGAAGCCGCTCTCGATCGCGCTGCGCGAGATCAACGCGGGTCTGCTGACCTCCGAGGCCATCGAGGGCCCCGCCCAGTAGGCACCAGACGTTCCACCACAGGCCCGGCAGCGCGACTGCCGGGCCTGTGGTGTGTCATGGGTACGTACACGCAGACCGAAGGTCGCAGGGCGCGGGGAGAGGCGAATTTTCCGATGGGCAAGCCGAAGGTCGTTCTGGGGGTCAGCGGTGGCATCGCCGCCTACAAGGCGTGCGAGCTGCTGCGGCGGCTGACCGAATCGGGCCATGACGTCCGGGTGGTGCCGACGGAGTCGGCGCTGCACTTCGTGGGCGCGGCCACCTGGTCGGCGCTCTCCGGCCACCCCGTCTCGACCGAGGTCTGGTCGGACGTCCACGAGGTCCCGCACGTGCGGATCGGGCAGAACGCCGACCTGGTGATCGTGGCTCCGGCCACCGCCGACATGCTGGCCAAGGCCGCCCATGGCCTCGCCGACGACCTGCTCACCAACACCCTGCTCACCGCGCGCTGTCCGGTCGTCTTCGCGCCCGCGATGCACACCGAGATGTGGGAGCACCCCGCGACCCAGGAGAACGTGGCGACGCTGCGCCGCCGCGGCGCCGTCGTCATCGAGCCCGCCGTCGGCCGCCTCACCGGCGTCGACACCGGCAAGGGGCGGCTGCCCGACCCCGACGAGCTCTTCGAGGTGTGCCGCCGGGTGCTCGCGCGGGGGAGTGCCGAGCGGGATCTGGCCGGGCGGCATGTCGTGATCAGCGCGGGCGGCACGCGCGAGCCGCTCGACCCGGTGCGCTATCTCGGCAACCGCTCCTCCGGCAAGCAGGGGTACGCGCTGGCCCGCACCGCCGTCGCCAGGGGGGCCAGGGTCACCCTGATCGAGGCCAACACCGGCCTTGTGGACCCGGCGGGCGCGGACGTGGTCCGCGTCGGCACCGCGGTACAGCTGCGCGAAGCCGTCCTGAAGGCGGCCGCGGACGCCGACGCCGTGGTCATGGCCGCCGCCGTCGCCGACTTCCGCCCCGAGTCGTACGCCGCCGGGAAGATCAAGAAGAAGGACGGCCAGGAGCCGGCGCCGCTCGCCCTGGTCCGCAATCCGGACATCCTCGCCGAGATCTCGGCCGACCGGGCCCGGCCCGAGCAACTGGTCGTCGGATTCGCCGCCGAGACCGACGACGTGCTCGCCAACGGCCGCCTCAAGCTCCTACGCAAGGGGTGTGACCTGCTCGTGGTCAATGAGGTCGGGGAGCGCAAGACGTTCGGTTCCGAGGAGAACGAGGCGGTCGTCCTCGGGGCCGACGGCTCGGAGACCCCGGTGCCGTACGGTCCCAAGGAGGCCCTCGCGGACATCGTGTGGGACCTCGTGGGCCAGCGTTTCGGACAAACCGGCACCCCGTCCGGCGCCCGGTCGTAATGCGGTCGGACCGTGTGACTCGGGCGACATCCCGGGCCTCTACGGCGTGTCGATACGACCACTTCCGGAGATCTCCGGACTCCACGGATCGAGACACGTGGTCCAACGAGCAGAACCGACCGATAAACTGGTCTCGGAACGCAGCCGGGCGCAGCTCCCGGCGCGACCTACCATGATCAGCCAGCAGCCGCTGCAACCCCAGGGAGCGTTGTGTCCCGTCGTCTCTTCACCTCGGAGTCCGTGACCGAGGGTCACCCCGACAAGATCGCTGACCAGATCAGCGACACGATCCTCGACGCGCTCCTGCGCGAGGACCCGACCTCCCGCGTCGCCGTGGAGACCCTCATCACCACGGGCCTCGTGCACGTGGCCGGCGAGGTCACCACCAAGGCCTACGCGCCCATCGCGCAGCTCGTCCGCGACAAGATCCTCGAAATCGGCTACGACTCGTCGAAGAAGGGCTTCGACGGCGCCTCCTGCGGCGTCTCGGTGTCCATCGGAGCGCAGTCCCCGGACATCGCGCAGGGCGTCGACACCGCGTACGAGAAGCGGGTCGAAGGCGATGAGGACGAGCTGGACAAGCAGGGCGCCGGCGACCAGGGCCTGATGTTCGGGTACGCCACCGACGAGACCCCCGAGCTGATGCCGCTGCCGATCCACATCGCGCACCGGCTCTCGCGCCGCCTCACCGAGGTCCGCAAGAACGGCACCATTCCTTACCTGCGCCCCGACGGCAAGACCCAGGTCACCATCGAGTACGACGGCGACAAGGCCGTCCGCCTCGACACGGTCGTCGTCTCCACGCAGCACGCGAGCGACATCGACCTGGAGTCGCTGCTCGCCCCCGACATCCGCGAGTTCGTGGTCGAGCACGTCATCAAGCAGCTCGTCGACGACGGCATCAAGCTGGACACGGACGGCTACCGCCTCCTGGTGAACCCGACCGGCCGCTTCGAGATCGGCGGCCCGATGGGCGACGCCGGCCTCACCGGCCGCAAGATCATCATCGACACGTACGGCGGCATGGCCCGCCACGGCGGCGGCGCGTTCTCGGGCAAGGACCCGTCGAAGGTGGACCGCTCGGCCGCGTACGCGATGCGCTGGGTCGCCAAGAACGTGGTGGCCGCGGGCCTCGCCGCGCGCTGCGAGGTCCAGGTCGCGTACGCGATCGGCAAGGCCGAGCCGGTCGGCCTGTTCGTGGAGACCTTCGGCACCAACACGGTCGACAACGAGAAGATCGAGACCGCGATCACCGAGGTCTTCGACCTCCGCCCGGCCGCGATCATCCGCGACCTCGACCTGCTGCGCCCGATCTACGCGCAGACCGCCGCCTACGGCCACTTCGGCCGCGAGCTCCCCGACTTCACCTGGGAGCGCACGGACCGCGTGGACGCCCTGCGCAGGGCCGCGGGCCTGTAACCGAAAACAGCACGCCACGAGGGCCCCGGACCGCGATTCGGTCCGGGGCCCTCGTGTGCCCAGGACTGTCCGCCCGGCGCCGTTGTCAGTCGGGTCTGGTAGGAATTTGGCTGTGAGCAGCGAGAACGAACGGCCGGGTGGGGTGCCGGAGCAGCTTGCGCTCATTCGGGAGAGTGTGCGCAGGGCCAAGGTGCCCAAGGCCAAGCCGCGGACCTGGCGGGGGGCGGCGCTGGCCAAGGAACTGCCGGTCGCGCGGGTCGTGGTGAACAAGGGGGTGCTGCATCTTGATCAGTACTTCGACTACGCCGTGCCCGAGGAGCTGGACGCCGACGCGCAGCCCGGCGTGCGGGTGCGGGTGCGCTTCGGGGCCGGGTCGCGCAACGTGCGGGAGGGGCGCCGGGAGGGCGGCGGGCTGATCGACGGGTTCCTCGTCGAGCGGCGGGCCGATTCGGACTACTCCGGTCCGCTGGCCGCGCTCGCCGGCGTCGTCTCACCGGAGCGGGTGCTCAGCGCGGAGATGCTGTCCCTGGCCCGCGCCGTCGCGGACCGGTACGCGGGCAGCCTCGCCGATGTGCTCCAGCTCGCCGTCCCGCCCAGGAACGCCAGGGCCGAGGCCAAGCCCTCGCCCGCGCCGCCCGCGCCACCGGCCGAGCCGGATGCCGGGACCTGGGAGAGATATCAGCAAGGGCCCGCGTTCCTAAGGGCGTTGGGCAGCGGCGGAGCACCCCGGGCGGTATGGACCGCGCTGCCCGGACCGCACTGGGCCGAGGAGATCGCGCGGGCGGTCGCGGCGACGCTCGCCTCCGGGCGGGGCGCCCTCGTCGTCGTACCGGACGGGCGCAGCGCGGGCCGGGTGGACGCGGCGCTGGCCTCGCTCCTCGGCGAGGGCCGGCATGCGCTGCTCACCGCGGAGCTGGGCCCGGAGCGGCGCTACCGGCAGTGGCTCGCGGTGCGGCGCGGCGCGGTGCGGGCGGTGGTCGGCACCCGCGCGGCGATGTTCGCACCAGTGAAGGACCTCGGGCTCGTCGTGGTGTGGGAGGACGGGGACTCCAGCCACAGCGACGACAACGCGCCGTTCCCGCATGTGCGGGAGGTGCTCGAACTGCGTGCGACGCACGACAAGTGCGCCTTCCTGCTTGGCAGTACGAGCTGCACGGTCGAGGCCGCCCAGCTCGTGCAGAGCGGCTGGGCCGCGCCGCTGGTCGCCGACCGGACGGTGGCGCGGGCCGCCGCGCCGCTCGTACGCACCGTCGGGGACGGGGAGTTGGCGCGCGACGAGGCGGCGCGGGCGGCCCGGCTTCCGAGCCTGGCCTGGCAGGCCGTCCGCGAGGGGCTCAAGAGCGGCCCCGTCCTCGTGCAGGTCCCCAGACGGGGCTACGCGCCGCGGCTCGCCTGCGCCCGCTGCCGTACGCCTGCCCGGTGCGGACACTGTGCGGGCCCGCTGGAGGCACCGGACGAGCGCGAGCTGCGCTGCGCCTGGTGCGGGACGGCGGAGAACGAGTGGCACTGCGCGGAGTGCGGGTCGAACCGGCTGCGGGCCCAGGTGGTCGGCGCCCGCCGGACGGCCGAGGAGCTCGGGCGGGCGTTCCCCGCGGTGCCCGTGCGGACCTCGGGGCGCGACCACGTCCTGGACAGCGTGCCCGGACAGCCCGCGCTCGTCGTCTCCACCCCCGGCGCCGAGCCCGTCGCCGAGGGCGGCTACGCGGCGGCGCTGCTCCTCGACGGCTGGGCGATGCTCACCCGGCCCGACCTGAGGGCCGGCGAGGAGGCGCTGCGGCGCTGGATCGGCGCCGCCTCGCTGGTGCGCGGGCAGGACGAGGGCGGAACCGTGGTCGTCGTCGCCGAGCCGACGCTGCGGCCCGTGCAGGCCCTGGTCCGCTGGGACCCGGTCGGGCACGCCCTGCGCGAACTGGCCGAGCGGGCCGAGCTCGGCTTCCCCCCGGTCTCCCGGATGGCCGAGGTCATCGGAGGCCCCGAGGCGGTCGAGGCCTTCCTGCGATCGGCCCAACTGCCGCCCGACGCCCAGGTGTTGGGGCCGGTTCCGCTGCCCGTCGCCGACCCTCGCCGGGCCCGCAGGCCCGGCGATCCACCGGTCGGGCAGCAGTGGGAGCGGGCCCTGGTGCGGGTGCCGCCGGGCAGCGGGGCCGCGCTGGCCGCCGCGCTCAAGGCCGCCCAGGCCGGGCGGCTGGCCCGCGGCGGCGGCGACCCGGTGCGGATCAGGATCGACCCGCCCGACATCGGCTGAGGCCCGGGACATGGGTGTGCCCCCGCGGAACGTCCGGACGCGAGGGCACGAAAGGCGGCGGCGTGCGCGTGGTCAGCCGTTGCGGGGGCCGGGGAAGGCGCTGGTGCGGACCTCCTCGCGCAGGGACTGGCTGCTCGCCGTCGGCTGCGGCGGCATCGAACGGGCGGCGGGCACCGCGGGCATGGGCGGCAGCGGCGGCAGTGTGCGGGTCACCGCGGTCTCGGCCGGACGCTCGGCGTCGGCCTGGCCCGCACTCTGGGCGCCGGCCCGGCGGGATCCGTAACGGCGGTGCACCGCCTGCTTGGTGACGCCGAGCGCCGAGCCCACCGCGTCCCAGGAGAAGCCGAGGGAGCGGTCGAAGTCCACGGCCGCGGTGACCAGCGTCTCGACGCTGTCCCGCAGTTCCTGGGCGAGCCGTACGGTCGGGGCCGGGGCGCGCCCGTACACGACGAAGCCCGTGGAGGGGCCGGAGCGGCGCGGGCGGTAGACGTTGCCCAACTGCGCGGTGAGGGTGCGCAGTGCGTCCACCTGCCGGCGGACCCGCTCGATGTCCCGCACCAACAGGTGCAGGCTGGCCCGCGCTTGGGCGTCGTGGGTTGCGTGGTCGGCCATGAACAAGCCTCTCGAACCGGCGATGAAAGGGATGGTGAAGACGGTGTTGTTGCTGGGTGGTGCTGGTACTGCGTTGACGTCGGGACTGCGTGGTGCTGGTACTGCGTTGACGGTCGTGCGGGTGCTGAAAAGGCGCGGGCCGCACAAGCGGCCCGGTTCGGTCAATCTCTCTTGACCAACGCGCTACCCGCTGTTGTGGTCACGCTCCGGGGGCGTACGGGCATATGCACAGGGCGCACAAGTGCCCGTACGCCCCTTCCGTGCGGCACCCGGCACCTGCGCGTACGCCCGCCTCCCACGGGCCCATAGACTGGGACGCCGCTCTCGACAAAGCGAGGTAACCCCCAGTGAAGCTCGTCTTCGCAGGCACCCCCGAGGTCGCCGTACCCGCCCTGGACGCCCTGATCGCCTCCGGGCGGCACGAGGTCGCCGCGGTGATCACCCGGCCCGACGCACCCGCCGGACGCGGCCGCCGCCTGGTGGCCAGCCCCGTCGCCGAGCGCGCCGAGGAGGCCGGCATCGAGGTGCTCAAGCCCGTGAAGCCGCGCGACGAGCAGTTCCTGGCCCGGCTGCGCGAGATCGCGCCGGACTGCTGCCCGGTCGTCGCGTACGGGGCCCTGCTGCCCAAGGTCGCCCTCGACATCCCGGCGCACGGCTGGGTCAACCTGCACTTCTCGCTGCTGCCCGCCTGGCGCGGGGCCGCGCCCGTGCAGCACGCGGTCATGGCGGGCGACGAAATCACCGGCGCCGCCACCTTCCTGATCGAGCAGGGGCTCGACTCGGGTCCTGTCTACGGCACGGTCACCGAGGAGGTCAGGCCCACGGACACCAGCGGCGACCTGCTCACCCGGCTCGCGTTCGCGGGCGCCGGGCTGCTCGCCGCGACCATGGACGGCATCGAGGACGGCTCCCTGAAGGCCGTTCCGCAGCCCGCCGAGGGGATCTCGCTCGCCCCGAAGATCACTGTCGAGAACGCGCTGATCGACTGGTCGGCCCCCGCGCTGCGGGTCGACCGGGTGGTGCGCGGCTGCACGCCCGCGCCCGGCGCCTGGAGTGTCTTCCGCGGCGAGCGCCTCAAGCTCATCCAGGCCGCGCTCGTCGCCGACCGCGCCGACCTCGCGCCCGGCGAGCTCTCCGTCGCCAAGAACAACGTGTACGTCGGCACCGGCTCGCACGCCGTGGAACTGCTCTGGGTCCAGCCCCAGGGCAAGAAGCCGATGCGCGGCGCGGACTGGGCGCGCGGGGTCCGGATCGCCCCGGGTGAGCGGCTCGGGGCGGCGGACGTACGCTGAGAGGGTTCGCCCCATCTGATCCGCGGAGCACCTTTCACGTGAACGATTCGCCACCTCGCAGCCCGAACAACAACCCGGGCAAGGGCGGCAAGCCCTACCGCCGCCCCAAGAAGGACCCGGTCCGCATCCTGGCCTTCGAGGCGCTGCGGGCGGTCGACGAGCGCGACGCCTACGCCAACCTCGTCCTGCCCCCGCTGCTGCGCAAGGCGCGCGACGGCGGCAACTTCGACGCCCGGGACGCGGCGCTCGCCACCGAGCTCGTCTACGGGACGCTGCGCCGTCAGGGCACGTACGACGCGATCATCGCGGCCTGCATCGACCGGCCGCTGCGCGAGGTCGACCCGCCGGTGCTCGACGTGCTCGCGCTGGGCGCGCACCAGCTGCTCGGGACGCGGATCCCCACGCACGCCGCGGTCTCGGCGAGCGTCGAGCTGGCCCGGGTGGTGCTCGGTGACGGGCGCGCCAAGTTCGTCAACGCCGTCCTGCGGAAGATCTCGGCGGACGACCTCGACGGCTGGCTGGAGAAGGTGGCGCCCTCCTACGAGGAGGACGCCGAGGACCACCTCGCCGTCGTCCACTCGCATCCGCGCTGGGTCGTCTCCGCGCTCTGGGACGCCCTCGGCGGCGGCCGGGCCGGCATCGAGGACCTCCTGGAGGCCGACAACGAGCGCCCGGAGGTGACCCTGGTCGCCCGCCCCGGGCGCTCCACCACCGACGAACTCCTCGAAGCGCTGGGCGAGGACGGCGGCCTGCCCGGCCGCTGGTCGCCGTACGCCGTGCGGATGGCCGAGGGCGGCGAACCCGGAGCGCTCGACGCCGTACGGGACGGCCGGGCGGGCGTTCAGGACGAGGGCAGCCAGCTGGTCGCCACCGCTCTGGCGAACGCGCCCATCGAGGGCCGCGACGAGCGCTGGCTCGACGGCTGCGCGGGCCCCGGCGGCAAGGCCGCGCTGCTCGCCGCGCTCGCCGCCGGGCGCGGCGCCGCGCTGCTCGCCTCCGAGAAGCAGCCGCACCGGGCCCGCCTGGTCGAGCGCGCGCTGGCCGGCAATCCGGGCCCGTACCAGGTCATCGCGGCCGACGGCACGCGCCCGCCGTGGCTGCCGGGGTCCTTCGACCGCGTGCTGGTCGACGTGCCCTGCTCCGGACTCGGCGCGCTGCGCCGTCGCCCGGAGGCCCGCTGGCGCCGCCGCCCGGAGGACCTGGAGGGCTTCGCCCCGCTCCAGCGGTCGCTGCTGCGCGAGGCGCTGTCGGCGGTGCGGGTCGGCGGAGTCGTCGGGTACGCGACGTGTTCACCGCACCTGGCCGAGACGCGGATCGTGGTCGAGGACGTCCTGAAGGGCCGCGGCGGAGCCCAGCCGGTCGAGGCCGACTGGATCGACGTGCGCCCCCTGATGCCGTCGGTCGCGGGCCTGGGCGAGGGCCCCGACGTCCAGCTGTGGCCCCATCTGCACGGCACGGACGCGATGTATCTCGCGCTGCTGAGGCGCACGGCCTGAGTCCCTCGGTGGGGAGCGGGGCGCCCAGGCGGGCGCCCCGGTCCGCACCCAACACCGGGGCGCCGAGCGGGAGTTGGGGACGGCGCCGGTCCCGGGCGCTCCTCCTCGGCGCCGGTCGCGATCGCGAACTCGGCCTGCCGCCCGCACGGTGAATCCGGGCTCGGCAGCTGTCCGCGCGCGGATGCCGGACGGGTTCGCCCGGCACCGTGGCAGGCAAGTTGCCCAGGGCATGGCAGGCTTGGGGCATGGCTCAGATCAACCCCAGCATCCTCTCCGCGGACTTCGCCAGGCTGGCCGACGAGGCCCAGGCCGTCAAAGGCGCCGACTGGCTGCACGTCGATGTGATGGACAACCACTTCGTGCCGAACCTCACGCTCGGCGTACCGGTCGTGGAATCCCTCAGCAGGGCGACGGACACGCCGCTGGACTGCCATCTGATGGTCGAGGACCCGGACCGCTGGGCCCCGCAGTACGTGGAGGCGGGGGCCGGATCGGTCACCTTCCACGTGGAGGCGGCGGCGGCCCCGGTACGGCTGGCCCGGGAGATCCGGGCCAAGGGCGCCCGCGCGTCGATGGCCCTGAAGCCCGCCACGCCGATCGAGCCGTACGAGGACCTGCTCCCCGAGCTCGACATGCTGCTGATCATGACGGTGGAGCCGGGCTTCGGCGGCCAGTCCTTCCTCGACATCATGCTGCCGAAGATCCGCCGGACCCGGGAGCTGATCAGCAAACACGGACTTGAACTCTGGCTGCAGGTCGACGGCGGCGTCTCGGCCTCCACGATCGAGCGGTGCGCCGAGGCGGGCGCCGATGTGTTCGTGGCCGGTTCGGCCGTGTACGGGGCGCACGACCCGGCCGAGGCGGTGCGCACACTGCGCTCCATGGCCGAACTGGCGACGGCGGGAGCACCCTGGGCATGCGCACACTGAGCCACGGCTCGGTGAACGGGAGCCTGCGGGGCTGATCAAGGACCGTTGGATCTGACAGGATGAACAGCGAGTCCGGTGTGTGAACAGCAGTTGTGAACAGCAGTGAGGAGATCGCGGTGTCTGCAATGTCGGCGGGTCGGTCAGCCCTGCGGATGGGACCCGCGGAGCTGGTGCAGGCGGCGGCCATGGCCCGCCGCTTCTACCTGGAGGGGAAGTCCAAGATCCAGATCGCCGAGGAGTTCGGCGTGAGCCGCTTCAAGGTGGCCCGGGTCCTGGAGACCGCTCTGGAACGTGATCTCGTACGGATCGAGATCCGCGTCCCCGCCGAACTGGACGCGGAGCGCTCCGACGCGCTGCGGGCCCGGTACGGACTGCGGCACGCGGTGGTCGTCGAGTCCCCGGCCGAGGGCGAGGAGACCTCGCCCGACCCGGAGAACCTCGGCGAGGTCGCCGCCGACCTGCTCGGCGAGCTCGTCAGCGAGGGCGATGTGCTCGGCCTCGCCTGGGGCCGCTCCACCATCCACATGGCCGCCGCCCTCGACCGGCTGCCGCCCTGCACCGTCGTCCAGCTGACCGGCGTCTACGACGCGGGCACCGCCGAGCGCGGCTCCGTCGAGGCCGTCCGCCGGGCCGCCCAGGTCTCCGGCGGCGAGGCCCACCCCATCTACGCCCCGATGCTGCTGCCCGACCCGGCCACGGCCGCCGCGCTGCGCAACCAGACCGGGATCGCCCGCGCCTTCGAGTACTTCGACAAGGTGACCGTCGCCGCGGTGTCCATCGGCTCCTGGGAGCCCGGCATCTCCACCGTCCACGACATGCTGACCGACGAGGAGCGGGCGCACTACGCCTCGCTCGGGGTCGCCGCCGAGATGTCCGCCCACCTCTTCGACGCGCAGGGGCGCCGGGTCGGGCGCGACCTGGGCGAGCGCTGCATCACCGTCGAGGCGGACCGGCTGCGCCGGATCCCGGAGGTCGTGGCGATCGCGGGCGGCCAGCGCAAGGCGGCCGCCATCGACGCGGTGCTGCGGTCCGGGCTCGTGACGAGCCTGGTCACGGACACGGCCGCGGCGGACTTCCTCCTGAACGAGACGGGCCCCCAGCCCCGGCCCGCGCTCGACCGCGCGGACCCGGACGGAGTCTGAGACCCCCGGGGGCCCTGGGGACGCGGGGTCAGTACACACGCTCCGCGTTCCCCGCCGACACCAGCCCCGCCACCCGCTGCGCGTCCCGCGCCGACCAACTCCCCGACGCCGTCCACCCGTTGAGGAGCCTGTCCAGGGCGTCCTGGAAGAGGCGGGCACCCACCACGTACAGCTCGGCGAGGCCGTACGCGTCCGTCGAGAAGAGCAGCTTGCCGAACGGGGTCAGTTCGAGGAACTCGGCGAGCACCGCCTCGGAGCGTGCCCCCGTGTACGAGAGCGAGAGGCCCATATCGGCGTACACATGCGGATACACCTGCGCCAGATAGCCCGCGCCGCGGTGGTACGGGTAACCGTGCAGCAGAACCAGACGGCAGCCCGTCGGACGCACGGCCCGGATGAAATCGGTGAGCAGCAGCGGATCGCAGTGGTGCAGCCGCAGGTCGGGGTCGCCGAACCCGGTGTGGAACTGGAGAGGCAGCCCCGTCGTCGCCGCCGACCACAGCAGATGGCGCAGCAGCACGGGTGCCGCGAGCCGGCCCGCCCCGGCCGCCAGCCAGCCGGCGGTGGCCGCGCGGAGCTCGGCGGGGCCCGGCGGCTCGGGGGCGAGATCCAGGCCGTGACGGTATCCGGCGACCGTCTTGAAGCCCGCCGCCGTGCGGGCTGCGGCGCCCACGGCATCGGCGAGGGCCGCCACGAACTCGTCCGGATCCTTCACCCCCGAGGCGGTGCGCTCCGCGAGGTGTTCCAGGCGGACGATCTCGCGCGCCGTTCCCCCGCTCAGCTCGGCGAGCTCCGCCGGGCTCGTCAGATCGCCCGGCAGCCCGGTGTCCACCAGGAACGTGGTGATGCCACTGGCGCTCAGGAGCAGCCGGTTGGCCTCCCGGGCGCCCAGTTCGCGGCGGCGGGCGAGGTACCGCTCCGGCGGGCAGTGCGGTTCCAGGCCGAGCAGCGGCGGGCACCAGCGGCGCACCGCGAAGCCGAGCTGGGTGTCGAAGAAGCTGGTGCCGGGCGCGGCCGGGGCGTCCGACTCGGTCAGGAACGACGCGAAGTCCGCGTCGTCGGGATCCGAGCGCAGCACGCCGTGACAGTGGTGGTCCACCAGCGGCGGCACTCAGTACCTCCCGCGGGTGGCCTCGGCGATCTCCCGCGGCGTACGGCCGTCGAAGAGCTTCGTCTCGGCCTGGCGCACCGCGGTGATCGCCTCGAAGAGCGGATCACCGAGCGCCTCGCGCAGCACCGCCGATTCGGTGAAGTGGCCGAGCGCCTCCGGCAGCGAGGCGGGCAGCCGCCGCTGGCCGTGGGAGTGGACGGGATCGCCCGACACCGGGTCGGGCAGGCGCAGGCCCGCGTCGAGTCCGGCGAGCCCGGCGGCGATCACCGCGCCGGTCACGAGGTAGGGATTGGCGGCCGGGTCGAAGCACTTGACCTCGGCGTTCGCGGCGTCCTCGGCGCCGGGCGGCCCGGCGATGAAGCGCAGCGCCGCCTCCCGGTTCTCCAGGCCCCAGCACTGGAAGGCACCGGCCCAGCGCGACGGCGCGAGGCGGAGGTAGCTCGCGGGGGAGGGGGCGCCGATGGCGAGCAGCGCGGGCAGCGCGTCCAGGACCCCGGCGAGGAAGGCCTCGCTGGCCGCGCTCATCCCGAAGGGCCCCTCGCCGCCCCGGCACAGATTGCGGCCGTCCCGCCAGAGGCTGAGGTGGAGATGGCCGCCGTTGCCCACGCCGTCGGGATCGACCACCGGCCCGAACCAGGCGGTGAGGCCGTGCTGGAGCGACACCGCCCGGATCGTCTCGCGGACCAGCACCGCGAGGTCCGCCGCGCCCACCGGGTCGGCCGGGGCGACCGAGACCTCGAACTGGCCGGGCGTGTACTCCGGGTGGATCTGGAGCACCTCGACGCCCTGCGCCCCGAGGGCGCCGAGCACATCGGCGACGTACTGCGAGCGCTCGACCACCCGCGCCATCCCGTACGCGGGGCCCGCCAGCGGCGGGTCCACGATCCACTCGGTCTCGAAGCCCATCCGCAGCTCGATGCCGCGCCCGGCGGCGCGCTCCGCCATCCGGCGGGCGAACTGCCGCTGGCAGGCGGTGTACGGCTGCCCCGACTGTTCGAAGCGGTCGGCCGGCGCCCACGCCCACCCGGGCTGGGCGGCGAGCACGGTGAGCCGGTCCAGGTCGGGGACGAGCCGCAGATCGCCGTCGGGGCCGCCGATGTGCGGGCTGCTGGTGACCGAGTCGTCCACCAGGTACACGTCGAAGACCGGCGACATGCCCACGCCATGGGCCGCGACGTGCGGCAGCCGGGCGGTCGGCACCACCTTGACGCGGGTGAGGCCCGCCACATCCACCCAGGTCAGCGCGACCGCCCGGACCCCTTCGGCGGTCAGCTGGGCGGCCTCGATCCTGGCCGCCCCCGCCCGCTGCTGCGCCTGCTCCTGCCGTCCCGTGCTGTGACCCTGCTCCACCGGTTCAGTCCCTTCCGTCGCGATGGGGGTCCCCCCTGTCCGCGCGAAGCCGAGAACCTGGGGGACCGACCACCGTCGCGACCGTGTCCGCATCCGAGGCCCTCTTGTCCTCGCGATAGCGCACTACCCGCGCGAAGCGCAGTGTCACCCCTTCCGGGTAGCGCGATGATCTCTGTACGCCGTCGAAGGCCACCTCGACGACGAGTTCCGGCCGCACCCGCACCCCCCAGGGCTCCTCGGCGACCGCCAACTCCCGCAGCCGTTCGGTCTGCCAGGCCAGCACGGCGTCCGTCAGGCCCTTGAACGTCTTGCCGAGCATGGCGAAGGTGCCGTCGGGGCGGCGCGCCCCCAGGTGCAGATTGGAGAGCGTGCCGGTGCGCCGGCCGTGCCCCCACTCGGCCGCGAGGACCACCAGGTCCAGCGTGCGTACGGGTTTGACCTTCAGCCAGGAGGCACCGCGCCGCCCCGCCGCGTACGTCGAGTCCAGCGCCTTGAGGACCACCCCCTCGTGCCCGCGCTCCAGGGTGGCGGCGTTGAACTCCTCGGCCGCGCGCCGGAGTTCGGGATCGGCCGGATCCTCCACCACCACGCGCCGGACCCGCCGGGGCTCGGGCGCGATGCGGGCGAGCTCCGCATGACGCTCCCGTACGGGCAGATCGAGCAGGTCCCGGCCGTCCATCGACAAGAGGTCGAAGAAGACGGGGAGGAGCGGCAGCCGGTCCCGGGCGCCCGCGACGTCGAGCCGGGAGCCGACGCGCGAGGCGATGTCCTGGAACGAGCGGGGCCGCCCGGCCGCGTCCAGCGCGATCACCTCCCCGTCGAGCACCGCCCGCTCGGCCATCAACTCCCTTGCCGCGGCCACCACTTCGGGCAGCCGGTCGGTGATGTCGTCCAGGGTGCGGGTGAAGACCCGTACCGCGTCCCCGTCCTTGTGGACCTGGGCGCGGATGCCGTCGAGCTTCTCCTCGACCGCGCACGGGCCGAGCCGGTCGAGCGCCTCGGCCACGTCCTTCGCGCTCTGCGCGAGCATCGGCAGTACGGGGCGGCCCACGTCCAGACGGAACGCGGCGAGGGCCGCCGGGCCCTGGGCGAGCAGCGCGCGGGCGACCGTGCCGAGCGAGCCGCCCAGCATCACCGCCCGCCGCACCTCGTCCGCGGGCGCCCCGGCCGCCGCCGCGAGACCCTCCGCGGCCGCCGCGTCCAGCGCGCCCTGCCGCACCTCGCCGGTGATCAGCGCGAAGAGGAAGGCCTGCTCCTGCTCGGTGGCCGCCGCCATCAGCTCCCCGGCGAGGCGTCGGCGCTCGCTCTGCGCGCCCTTTCCGGCCAGTGCCGAGATCCGGTCCAGGGCCGCGTCCACCTCCCGGACCGTCAGCCGGGGCGAATCCGCGGGCGGCGGGCGGTCCTTGAGGGTGTTCCAGCCGAGCCCGGTGCGCCGCTGCGGCAGCCGCCCCGCGAGGTACGTCACCACCAGCGGCGCCTCGTCGGGTTCGGTGGCCCCGAAGAGCCGGGCGAGCAGCGCGGACTTCTCCGAGCGCGACGCGGTGGCGGCGATCTCGGCCGAGGTCCTGGCCACGTCGGCGAGCAGCATGGATCCATCGTTGCCCGAAAACATTCACCGACGCATTCGCTCGGGCCGCCGTTCGATGGCAGCATCGGGGCATGATCAACAGGTTTGCCCGGGTCGCCCTCGCCTCCGTGCTGGCGTGCCTCGCCGTGCTGCTCGTCGGCTGCGGCGGCAAGGACAGCGCGAAACCGGCGGGTACCAAGCCCTCCACGACCGCCTCCGCGCCCGCTTCCGCACCCGCCTCCACGCCCGCCTGGGCCAAGGGCAGGGCCACCGTCCCGGCCGCCCAGCTGCCGCCCGAGGCGCAGCGGACCCTCCAGCTCATCGACAAGGGCGGCCCGTTCCCGTACAGCAAGGACGGCGTGGTGTTCGGCAACTTCGAGAAGGCCCTGCCGCAGGAGAAGCGCGGCTACTACCACGAGTACACCGTCGACACCCCCAACTCCCGTGACCGCGGCGCCCGCCGCCTCGTCACCGGCCAGGGTGGCGAGACCTACTACACCGACGACCACTACAAGACGTTCAAGGCGGTGCTGCGATGACGGCCGACCCGTTCGGCGGGCTGCTCGCCGGTGCCCGCGCCGAGGGCTGGGCCACCCAGGTGCTCGACCTCGCCGGGGTCACCGGCAAGGCCGCCCTCATGGACCGCTTCGTCCGCGCCCTGAACCTGCCGGACTGGTTCGGCCGCAACTGGGACGCGCTCGCCGACTCGCTCGGCGACCTCCCGGCCCGCCCCGGCGACGGGCGCGGTCTGCTCCTGGTCGTCACCGGCTGGCAGGGGTACGCCGAGACGCGGCCCGAGGAGTGGGCGATCGCCCGCGAGGTCATGGACGCCGCCACCGGCCCCGAGCTGTGCGTTCTGCTCGCGCTCGGAGGATCGCACTAGGGCCGGGGTTCCGGTCCTGGACGTTCGGCCGGGGCGGCGCAATCGTACGAACATGGGACAATGAACTACGTGCTTTTCCCCTGGCTGAAATGCCTGGGGCCACCTCGATCGACTGGGATGTTCAGCACGTGCGTTTCCTCAACGACATCAAGCCGCCGTACGACCTGACGTACGACGATGTGTTCATGGTGCCGAGCCGCTCCGCGGTGGGCTCCCGCCAGGGCGTCGACCTCGCCTCCCCCGACGGCACGGGCACCACCATCCCGCTCGTCGTCGCCAACATGACCGCGATCGCCGGCCGCCGCATGGCCGAGACCGTGGCCCGTCGCGGCGGCATCGTCGTGATTCCCCAGGACATCCCGATCGAGGTCGTCACCGACGTCATCACCTGGGTCAAGACCCGCCACCACGTCCTCGACACCCCGATCGTGCTCGCCCCGACGCAGACGGTCGCCGACGCGCTGGCCCTGCTGCCGAAGCGGGCGCACAACGCCGGTGTGGTCGTCGACGCCGACCAGAAGCCGGTCGGTGTCGTCACCGACGCCGACCTGACGGGCGTGGACCGCTTCACCCAGCTGTCCGAGGTCATGTCCAAGGACCTGCTCCTGCTCGACGCGGACATCGACCCGCGCGAGGCCTTCAACAAGCTGGACGGCGCCAACCGCCGCTACGCCCCCGCCGTGGACCGGGACGGCCGCCTGGCCGGCATCCTGACCCGCAAGGGCGCCCTGCGCGCGACGCTCTACACCCCGGCCACCGACGCCAACGGCAAGCTGCGCATCGCCGCCGCCGTCGGCATCAACGGCGACGTGGCCGGCAAGGCCAAGCAGCTCCTGGACGCCGGCGCGGACACGATCGTCGTGGACACCGCGCACGGCCACCAGGAGTCGATGATCGCCGCGATCAAGGCCGTCCGCGGCCTCGACCCGCAGGTCCCGATCGTCGCGGGCAACATCGTCGCCGCCGAGGGCGTGCGCGACCTCATCGAGGCCGGCGCGGACATCATCAAGGTCGGTGTGGGCCCCGGCGCCATGTGCACCACCCGCATGATGACCGGCGTCGGCCGCCCGCAGTTCTCCGCTGTCCTGGAGTGCGCCGCCGAGGCCAAGAAGTTCGGCAAGCACGTCTGGGCCGACGGTGGCGTTCGCCACCCGCGCGACGTGGCCATGGCGCTCGCCGCCGGTGCCTCCAACGTCATGATCGGCTCCTGGTTCGCGGGCACCTACGAGTCCCCGGGCGACCTCCACACGTCCGCCGAAGGCCACCTCTACAAGGAGTCCTTCGGCATGGCCTCGGCCCGCGCCGTCAGGAACCGCACCAGCGACGAGTCCGCCTACGACCGCGCCCGCAAGGCGCTGTTCGAGGAGGGCATCTCCACCTCGCGCATGTTCCTCGACCCGGCCCGTCCGGGCGTCGAGGACCTGATCGACTCGATCATCGCGGGCGTCCGCTCCTCGTGCACCTACGCCGGTGCCTCCTCGCTCGCCGAGTTCGAGGAGAAGGCCGTCGTCGGCATCCAGTCCGCCGCCGGTTACGCCGAGGGCAAGCCGCTGCACGCCAGCTGGAGCTAGTACGCACCGTTCGGCGGCCCCCGTGAATCTCCTTGATTCCGGGGGCCGTTGACGTACCGTCAGAGAATTCCGCGGAGGGCCGTCGTCACCGCGGCCGCGATCCTGGCGTGCCCCGAGTCGTCGGGGTGCAGGCCGTCCGCGAGGTCGTCGGGGCCGAGCAGATCCCGGCCGGGCAGCACGTGCAGCCGCCGGTCGCCGCACCCGATGAGGTCCCGGCCCGCCGCCTCCATGGCCCTGCGCAACTCGGCGAGCGTGGCCCCCAGCTGGTTCGGGGACGACTCGGCTTCCGGGCGCAGCACGGGGGAGAGCAGCAGGATCGGAAGGTCCGGATGCCCCAGGCGTACGAGCCGCAGGAACGCCAGCGTCGTCTCGTACAGCAAGTTGGCCGAAAACGGCGTCCGCGACCAGCAGTTGGTGCCGAAGGCGAGCGTGATGACATCGGCCGGCAGCCTCGCGAGCTGTTCGGCGGTGGGGAGTTCGGCGCGGGCCGCGCCCGCGTAGCCGAGGTTCACCGTGTCCAGGCCGAGTGCGCGGCCCGCTACGGCCGGCCAGGCGTGCGCGGGCCGGGTCGACCACCAGCCCTCGGTGATGGAGTCGCCGTGCACCACCCAGCGGGGCCCGCGCGGGGCCGGGGCGATGGCGCCCCCGACCGCGCGCACCGCGACGATCCTCGGGCACTGCGACTCGGGCGGATGCACGGTGAACGGCCCCTTGGAGCGCGGCAGTTGGAGGCGTACGCGCCCTTCCTCCAGCGGCACCGCGGCCGTCTCGGCGAGGCACCGGTCGCCCTGCCAGAGCGCGAAGGTGTGCGCGAGCGCGTGCAGCGCGTCGGCGGGCTCCGGCACCCGGGCGCGGTAGCGGATCTCGACGGCCGAGGCGCCCCGCGCGGTGAACTCGATCCGCATCCCGATGGGCAGCGCGGCCCGCTCCCAGGTGTCCCACGGCAGCCGCATCGCGTCCTTGGGGTCAGCGCGCACCGCCCGCCCCTCGGCGTCCAGCCACGCCACCCCGCGCAGAAAGGGGGCGGGATCCAGCCAGTGCGAACCGGCGGCTCCGCGCCCCTCGGGAACGGCCCGAGGGCCCTGCCCGGCCGCCCGCATCCCGCCCCGCACATCCCGCTCCATGGGGCCGGACCCTGCAACGGGCCGGGCCAGGTGTCAATGGCGCCCGGTGGACGACCGGGAACGGGCGCGACGCACGGATCGAACGTTGATGTGCAACAAACACCCATCCGTCGCCCTTGTGCGCAATGATCAACCGGCGATGCGCAAGGTTGCTGCATTACGACTGGGAAGCAGAAACCCATAAGGTTCTCGCCGTACGTGGAGTGGCGGGGACCGCCTGCTCGGCGGAACCGGCCACGGGAAGGCTCCATGCTGCCCGGAACATCCCTGTATGCGGGATGGTCGGACCGCCGCGGTCACCCACCGCCCGATCGGCAGCGATAAGGAGCCACCTCAGTGTTGGATCACGGCGCAGCGCCACCTTCGACCGACGCCCCCGCCGCCGGGCCCTCGCGCCCCGGCCGCGGTCTCATGCGGCGCAAGCCGGTGGAAGCGCTGGTCGAGGAGGGCGGCCAGGGCGAGGGCGGCTCCCTGAAGCGCTCGCTCGGCATGTGGCAGCTGACCATGATCAGCATCGGTGCGACGCTCGGCACCGGTATTTTCGTGGTGCTCGGCGAGGCCGTCCCCAAGGCCGGACCCGCCGTCACGATCTCCTTCGTGCTCGCCGGCCTCACGGCGCTCTTCTCCGCCCTGTCCTACGCCGAACTGGCGGGCTCGATCCCGGTCGCGGGCTCTTCGTATTCGTACGCTTACGCAACGCTTGGCGAACTCATCGCCTGGGTCTGCGGCTGGTGCCTGATCCTGGAGTACGGCGTCTCGGTCGCCGCGGTGGCCGTCGGCTGGGGCCAGTACCTCAATGAGTTCCTGGACGGCACGATCGGCGTCACCATCCCGGACGCGCTGTCCGCGCCGCCCGGCGACGGCGGGATATTCAACCTGCCCGCGCTGATCGTCGTCGTACTCGCGATGGGGCTGCTGCTCGGCGGCGCCCGTGAGTCCGCCCGCGCCAACACGATCATGGTCGGCGTGAAGATCGCCGCCCTGATCCTGTTCTGCGTGATCGGCTTCATGGGCTTCAAGTCGGGGAACTACTCGAACTTCATGCCGCTCGGCACGGCCGGAGTCAGCGGGGCCGCCTCGACCCTGTTCTTCTCCTACATCGGCTTCGACGCGGCCTCCACGGCCGGCGAGGAGGCGAAGAACCCCAAGAAGGACCTGCCCCGCGCGATCATGCTCTCGCTGGTCATCGTGACCGCGCTGTACGTCCTGGTCGCGTTCGTCGCCGTCGGCGCCCGCCCCTGGAAGCAGTTCCAGGGCTCGGAAGCGGCCCTCGCCGGCATCATGAAGGACGTCACCGGGCACTCCTTCTGGGCCACGCTGCTCGCCGCCTGCGCCGTGATCGCCATCGCCAGCGTCGTCCTGACCGTGCTCTACGGCCAGACGCGCATCCTCTTCGCGATGTCCCGCGACGGTCTGGTCCCCAAGGTGTTCGCCAAGGTCAGCCCGCGCAGCGGAACGCCCGTCGCCAACACCGTGGTCGTGTCGCTGTTCTGCGGCGTGCTGGCCGCCGCGGTGCCGCTCGGCAACCTCGCCGACGCCACCAGCATCGGCACGCTGTTCGCCTTCGCGCTGGTCAACGTCGCGGTCGTGGTACTGCGCCGCACCCGCCCGGACATGCCGCGCACCTTCCGGGTGCCGCTCGGCTGGACCATCCCGGTGTTCGGCTTCCTGAGCTGCGCCTACCTGATGTGGCACCTCTCCCTGATCACCTGGGAGTACTTCGGAGGCTGGATGGTCGCCGGTCTCGTGATCTACTTCGGATACGGCTACCGCCGTTCCAGGCTGGCCACCGCCTCACAGAAGTGATCCACCCGCAGTGCGACTCAATGACCTCGACGAACGCATCGTCCACGCGCTCGCTGAAGACGCCCGCCGCTCCTACGCCGACATCGGCTCGCTGATCGGTCTGTCCGCGCCCGCCGTCAAGCGGCGCGTCGACCGGCTGCGGGCCGAGGGGGCCATCACCGGGTTCACCGTCCGCGTGGACCCGGCGGCCCTCGGCTGGGAGACCGAGGGGTTCATCGAGATCTACTGCCGTCGCAACACCTCGCCCGACGCCATCAAGCGTGGCCTGGAGCGCTACCCCGAGGTCGCGTCCGCCTCCACCGTCACCGGTGAGGCGGACGCGATCGTCCAGGTCTTCGCCTCCGACATGCGGCACTTCGAGCGGGTCCTGGAGCGGATCGCGGGCGAGCCGTACGTCGAGCGCACGAAGTCCGTGCTGGTCCTCTCCCCGCTGCTGCGCCGCTACACCTCGGGGTCGCCCGCCTGACCCGGCCTACTTGGGCTGCGGGTACACCGGCTGCCACGGCAGCACCTTGAAGTCGCCGCTCCCCTCCTTGACCTTCTCGAAGGGGGCCGAGCTCACGCACTTCGGCAGCTGCTGGGTCTCCGCGTCCTTGCCGACCCAGCTGTAGCCGAGCCGGTCGTGCTTGCCCAGGTCGTTCACGGTGACACCGACCCGCTTGCCCTTGAACGGGGTGTTCGAGTCGGTCACGATCCCGGTCACCACGGCGACCTTCCCGCCCGTGAGCAGGCAGTCCACCTTCGCCTTCGCCCAGCCCGACTGCCCGTTCGGGAAGACGTGCCGGAAGCTGAACGTGCCGTACGCCGCCTCCGGGTCCATGTTGTCCTTGGCCGCCAGATGCGCGTCGAAGCTGAACGTGATGTCGTCCCCGGCCGGCCGGTACAGCTTGGCGGTGCCGGTCAGCGCGGCCGCCTCCCGGGGCTTGCCGCCGTCGCCGCCGTTCCCGGCGCCCGACGCCGCTCCGGTGGCTCCGACGGCTGCGGCGGCGATCAGGAGGGCCGCGCCCACGGCCAGGACGCGGGTGCGGGCGGGGACGGAAGCGATGCGAGACATGGCAGGACCCTTCGTACGGTCACGAGGTGGCGTGCCCGGTCGTTCCGGGCAGCATCAGCCTTCCGTGCCCCGCGGCCGCGCACATCGCACCGTGGGCCGGGCCTGCTCCGCCGCACGGGGGAGGAGAGCCGGCCCGAAGTCGTAAGGGCCGCGTCAAGACGACGCAACAAATCGCCGCCGACCGGCCAGGACGCGCAATGAATCATGCGGATGCGCGCAACGGTGGCGCCTTGTCCGGGCCGAACGGCGGAACGTACCGTCTATCCGACCCCACAATGCACTTCCGCCCCTGCCGAGGACTGCCCATGCCGCCGTTGCGCACCGCCCTGCTCCAGAGCTCCGGCCGGCTCTCGGACGTCGCCGCGAACCTGACGGCGCTGGACGAAGCGGCCGGGCGGGCGGCCGCGACCGGCGCCGGGCTGCTCGTCTGCCCCGAACTGTTCCTCACCGGGTACGCCATCGGCGACAACGTGGCGAAGCTGGCCGAGGCCGCCGACGGCCCCTGTGCGCGGGCGATCGCCGACATCGCCGTACGGCACGGCCTGGCCGTCGCCTACGGCTACCCCGAGCGCGACGGCGAGACCGTCTACAACGCGGTCCAGCTCATCGGCCCCGACGGCGGCCGCCTCGCGAACTACCGCAAGACCCACCTCTTCGGCTGCTTCGAGCAGGAGGCGTTCACGCCGGGCGAGCAGCCGGTCGTCCAGGCCGAGCTGAACGGCCTCCGCATCGGCCTGATGATCTGCTACGACGTGGAGTTCCCGGAGAACGTGCGGGCGCACGCGCTGGCCGGCACCGACCTCCTCCTGGTGCCCACCGCGCAGATGCACCCCTTCCAGTTCGTCGCCGAGTCCGTCGTGCCGGTGCGCGCCTTCGAGAACCAGCTGTACATCGCGTACGTCAACCGGACCGGGCCGGAAGGCGAGTTCGAGTTCGTCGGGCTGAGCTGTCTGGCCGGTCCCGACGGCGCGGCGCGGGCCCGCGCGGGCCGGGGCACCGAACTGGTCGTGGGCGACGTCGACCCCGAGTTCCTGGCCGCCTCGCGCGCCGGCAACCCGTATCTGCGCGACCGCCGCCCCGGCCTCTACGCCTCCCTCGTCTGAGCCCCCAGCTCCCTCAACTTCCGTACTGTGCAAGGAGTCCGTACCCCATGACGTCCACGGTGCCCACCGCCGTCCAGCACATCGACGAGCAGCCGCCCGTCACGATGTTCGGGCCGGACTTCCCCTACGCGTACGACGACTTCCTCGCGCACCCGGCCGGGCTCGGCCAGATACCCGCGACCGAGCACGGCGCGGAGGTGGCGGTCATCGGTGGCGGCCTCTCCGGCATCGTCGCCGCGTACGAGCTGATGAAGATGGGCCTCAAGCCCGTCGTGTACGAGGCCGACCAGATCGGCGGCCGGCTGCGCACGGTCGGCTTCCCGGGCTGCGACCCCGAGCTGACCGCCGAGATGGGCGCGATGCGGTTCCCCCCGTGCTCCACCGCGCTCCAGCACTACATCGATCTGGTGGGCCTGGAGACCAAGCCGTTCCCCAACCCGCTCGCGCCCGACACCCCCTCGACCGTGGTCGACCTCAAGGGCGAGTCCCACTACGCCACTTCGGTGGATGAGCTGCCGGCCGTGTACCGCGAGGTCATGGACGCGTGGAACGCCTGCCTCGAAGAGGGCGCCGACTTCTCCGACATGAACCAGGCGATCCGCGAGCGGGACATCCCGCGCATCCGCGAGATCTGGGCCGAGCTGGTGGAGAAGCTCGACAACCAGACCTTCTACGGCTTCCTCTGCGAGTCGGAGGCCTTCAAGTCCTTCCGGCACCGCGAGATCTTCGGCCAGGTCGGCTTCGGCACCGGCGGCTGGGACACCGACTTCCCGAACTCCATCCTGGAGATCCTCCGCGTTGTCTACACCGAGGCCGACGACCACCACCGCGGCATAGTCGGCGGCTCCCAGCAGCTGCCGCAGCGCCTGTGGGAGCGCGAGCCGCAGAAGCTCGTGCACTGGACGCCGGGCACCTCGCTGAGCTCGCTGCACGACGGCGCCCCCAAGCCCGCAGTGACCCGGTTGCACCGCACCGCGGGCAACCGCATCACGGTGACCGACGCGGACGGCGACATCCGCACCTACCGTGCGGCGATCTTCACCGCGCAGTCCTGGATGCTGCTCTCCAAGATCGCCTGTGACGACTCGCTCTTCCCGATCGACCACTGGACGGCGATCGAGCGCACCCACTACATGGAGTCCTCCAAGCTCTTCGTCCCGGTCGACCGGCCGTTCTGGCTGGACAAGGATGAGGAGACGGGCCGTGACGTCATGTCGATGACGCTCACCGACCGCATGACGCGCGGGACCTACCTGCTCGACAACGGGCCGGACAAGCCCGCCGTCATCTGCCTCTCCTACACCTGGTGCGACGACAGCCTGAAGTGGCTGCCGCTCTCGGCGGGCGAGCGCATGGAGGTCATGCTCAAGTCGCTCGGCGAGATCTACCCGAAGGTCGACATCCGGGGCCACATCATCGGCAACCCGGTGACGGTCTCCTGGGAGAACGAGCCGTACTTCATGGGCGCGTTCAAGGCGAACCTGCCGGGCCACTACCGCTACCAGCGGCGGCTGTTCACCCACTTCATGCAGGACTCGCTGCCCGAGGACAAGCGGGGCATCTTCCTCGCGGGCGACGACATCTCGTGGACGGCGGGCTGGGCGGAGGGCGCGGTGCAGACCGCGCTGAACGCGGTGTGGGGGGTTATGCACCACTTCGGCGGTGCGACCGATGCGGCCAACCCGGGGCCGGGTGACCTGTACGAGGAGATCGCGCCCGTCGAGCTCCCCGAGGACTGAGAGCCCCCTCCGGCGGGCGGGGTTGCTGGGGGCGCCGCCCCTCCAGCAACCCCGCTCCTCAAGCGCCGGAGCGGTTTGGTTTTTGCCGACCGGGGCCCGGTTACAGGCCCGCCGCGCGGGCCAGGCCGTACACCTCCTCGGCCACGTCCTTCAGCTCCTCGGCGTCCCGCGTGGAGCCCTGGAGGTCTATCAGGAACTCGCCGACCCCTTCGACGGCGTGTGCGGCGAGGTCCTCCACGATCTGGGCCGCGCTGCCCGTGAACGGAGGCCGCTGAGCACCCTCGTACGGCTTCGCGGTGTACCGGGTGTTGACGCGGACGCAGACCTCGATGGGCCGGGTCCTGCCGCGCTCGGCGGCCAGGTCCCTGAGCCCGGTCCACGCCTCGGCGAGCTGGGCGGCGCCCTGGGCCACGGGCAGCCAGCCGTCCGCGCGGTCCACCAGGCGGCGGGCCGCGCGCGGGCCCATCGCCGGGAGGTAGACCGGGATGGGGCGGGCCGGCTTGGGGCCGACCTCGGACGGGGCGATGGTCGTCAACTCGCCCTGATACGCGACCGGATCGGGGCCCCACACCGCGGCGCACACGTCGAGGAGCTCGTCCAGGACCTTGCCCCGCTTCTCGAAGGGCGCCACCGACGCCGCCGCGAACTCGTCGTGCGACCAGCCCGTGCCGAACCCGGCGAGGACCCGGCCGCCGCTCGCCGCGTCCAGCGAGGCGAGCGAGCGGGCCAGCTGGAACGGCACGTGCAGCGGAGCGATCAGCACGCTGGAGCCGAGCCGGGCCCGCTCGGTCGCCGCGGCCGCCAGCGTCAGCGTGACCAGCGGGTCGGCGACCGAGCGGTAGACGTCGGGCCAGGGCAGGCCCGGAACGCCGTACAGACCCTGGGTGGCGGGCTCGGGGAACAGCACCCGCTCGAAGACCCACAGGCTCTCGAAACCCATGTCCTCGGCCGCCCGTGCCACCGCGGGCACATCGCGGCCGATGTCGTACTGCTTCATCTGCGGAAGGCCGAGTCCGAGCCGGATCGTCATGGTCACTCCTCAGTCGGAACGAGAAAGCGGTGTGAGCAGGCACCGGTTCACAAGGCCGACGCCCGAGTCCAACCGATCTGTGAACTCCTGGACGAGGCCCGGAAGTTCCCGCAGTTGCCACAGCACTCTCGCCGCGGACCAGGAGGCTTCCCGGGCCCGCTCCAGGCTCCAGGACGCGAGGAGGTGGGTCAGAGGATGGGCCACCTCCAACAGGTCGGGCCCCGGCATGAGTTCCTCGCGGATCCGCTCCTCCAGGGCCGCGAGCGTGTCGCCCACGCGGTCGAAGTCCCGTTCCAGAGCGGCGGGTTCGACGCCGAGCCGGCGGCAGCTGTCCATCACGGCGAGCGCCAGGTCGTGCCCGATGTGCGCGTTGATCCCGGCCAGCGCGAACTGCAGGGGATGGACGCCGGGATGGCGCCGGTACTGGAACAGCGGGCGCCAGCAGTCCGGCGGGCGCCGCCCGGCCGACGCCGCGTCCACGGCCGCGAGATAGCGCGCCGCGAACAGCACGTCGAGGGTGGCCGCGGCCCGTGGATCGCCGAACGCGCCGCGTCCGAGGAGCCGGGCGATCTCCTCGGTGACTTCCAGATAGACCCGGTTGAAGACCGCGATGCCGTCCCGGGCCGGCAGATCGGCCCGCAGCGCGCGCATCCGCCGCACCACGGGGCCGAGCGGCGCGGCGAACCGGTCGGCGTGCGGAAGGTGTCCGGTCTGCGTCATGGGGGCAGCGTCCCAGCCCGCCGCCGCGCCGAGCGCCGCCGGACCCGGGCTTGACCGGAACGGATGAATACGCGGCCGGTGGGCGGCCCGTCGGCTTCCTACGCCTCGTTCGTCTCGTACGACGATGTGCCCGAATCGAGCAGCGGCTCCTGCTGCTTGAGGTGGGCCGGGGCCAGTGCGCGCAGCACGTGGTAGCCGGTGATGACCACGATCGTGCCGAGTGCGATGCCGCTGAGCTGGAAGTTCTCGGTGAACTTCAGGGTGACGCCGCCGACGCCGATGATGATGCCCGCGGCGGCCGGCACCAGGTTCAGCGGATTGCGCAGATCGACCTTGGCGTTGATCCAGATCTGCGCGCCGAGCAGGCCGATCATGCCGTACAGGATGACGGTGATGCCGCCGAGGACGCCGCCGGGGATGGCCGCGACGACCGCGCCGAACTTGGGGCACAGACCGAAGAGCAGCGCGAATCCGGCGGCGGCCCAGTAGGCGGCGGTCGAGTAGACGCGGGTGGCGGCCATGACGCCGATGTTCTCGGAGTACGTGGTGTTGGGCGGGCCGCCGACCGCGGTCGACAGCATGGACGCGGCGCCGTCGGCGGCGATCGCGGTGCCCAGCTGGTCGTCGAGGTCGGCGCCGGTCATCTCGCCGACGGCCTTGACGTGTCCGGCGTTCTCCGCGATCAGGGCGATGACGACGGGCAGCGCGACGAGGATCGCGGACCATTCGAAGCTCGGGGCGTGGAAGGCCGGCAGTCCGATCCAGTCGGCCTTGCCGACGCCCGAGAGGTCGAGGCGCCAGTGGTCCACGGCCGCCGGGCCGCCGTGCACCGAGTGGATCTTCCCGAAGACCCGGTCGAGGAGCCAGGAGACGGCGTACCCGAAGATCAGCCCGAGGAAGATCGCGATCCGGGAGAAGAAGCCGCGCAGGCACACCACGGCCAGACCGGTGAACAGCATCACCATGAGCGCCGTCCACTGGTCCTGCGGCCAGTACGTGGACGCGGTGACCGGCGCCAGGTTGAAGCCGATCAGCATGACGACGGCGCCCGTGACGATCGGCGGCATCGCGGCATGGATGATCCGCGCGCCGAACCGCTGCACGGCGACACCCGCGAAGAAGAGCACCACGCCGACGACGAAGACCGCGCCGGTGACGGTGGCGCTGGTGCCGCCGGTCGCCCGGATCGCGGCGGCGACGCCGACGAAGGACAGCGAGCAGCCGAGATAGCTGGGCACCCGCCCCTTGGTGGCGAGCAGGAAGATGACCGTCGCGATGCCGGACATCATGATCGCGAGGTTCGGGTCGAGGCCCATGAGGACGGGGGCCACGAAGGAGGCACCGAACATCGCCACCACATGCTGGGCGCCGAGGCCGATGGTGCGCGGCCAGGAGAGCCGTTCGTCGGGGCGTACGACGGCTCCTGGAGCGGGGGTCCGCCCGTCGCCGTGCAAGGTCCAGCGCACGCCGAGACGCATGGGGTCGCTCCAGTTCGTCCGTAGGTGTCGGTGATTCGACAGGGTGATTCGGCAAGGTTGATTCGAAAAGTCCAGGCCAAATGTTAATGCCGGACCGAGGGGGCGCTCCTTTCGCGGGCCGACGCCCGCGCTCCAACCCGGCGGCCCCACCCGGGCAGGGTGTATGAGCGTTTGCTTAGGATGGCTGGAAATCGCCTCGTCGGCATCTCGCCGCCGGCCTCGGACCAGCAGCTCAGGAGCCCCGCCCGTGACCGCCGAAACCCTGCCCGTCTCCTATGGCTGCCTGGTCCCCGTCGCCGTCCACTTCGACGATCTCGACGCGCTCGGACTGCTGCACAACGCCCGCTACCCGGTGCTGGTCGAGCGCGCCTGGACCGGCTACTGGAACGAGCGCGGCTACGGCTTCGACGGGGACTGGGTGGCGGCCGGGGACTCGTGCAACGCCGTCAAGGAACTGCGCATCGGCTACGAGGCGCCGGTCAGCCGCCCCGGCGGGTACGCCGTCCACCTCTGGCTGGAGCGACTCGGCAGGACCGGCCTGACGTACGGCTTCCGCTTCTGCTCGGCCGACGGTTCGCGGACGTACGCCCACGGCACCCGGGTGCTCGTCCGCCTCGACCCGGCCGAACTGCGCCCCACGCCCTGGAGCGACCGGTTCAGGGCCGACGGGCAGGCGCTGCTGCGTCCGCGGAGCTGACCGCCGTCTGCGGGCGGGCACCCGCCCGCAGGACCCGGGCCCCCGCGACGAGTCCGAGACCGAGCACCGTCACCAGGCCGAACGACACCACGAGCGAGGTCAGATCCGCGATCGAACCGATCGCGGACGGCGCGACCAGGCCCGAGGTGTACGTGATGGTCGCGACGCCCGCGATGGCCTGACTCGGGTTGGGACCGCTGCGCCCCGCCGCCGCGAAGGCGAGCGGCACGACGACCGCCACGCCCAGGCCCAGCAGCGCGAATCCGCTCATCGCCGCCGCGGGGCCCGGCGCGACCACCACGAGCAGCCCGCCGAGCGTGGCCAGAACACCTCCGCCGCGCACCGTCCGCACCGCGCCGAAACGGTCGACCACCTTGTCACCGGCGATCCGCGCCACCGCCATGGTCAGGGTGAACGCGGTGGTGCAGGCCGCCGCCGCCCCGGCCGAACTGCCGAGCTCGTCACGCAGATAGACCGCCGACCAGTCCAGGCTGGCGCCCTCCGCGAACACCGCGCAGAACCCCACCAGGCCGATGACCAGCGCCGACCTGGGCGGCAGCGTGAACCGCGGCGGCGGTGCCGCACCGGGCGAGCTGCGCAGATCGAGCACGCCCCGGCAGGCGGCGAGGCCGAGCAGGGTGAGCGTGGCGGCGGCGACCACGTGGTGCAGCCGCGCGTCGGCCCCCAGGTGCGCGGCCAGCGTGCCGGCCGCCGAGCCGATCAGCGCCCCCGCGCTCCACATGCCGTGCAGACCCGACATGATCGAACGGCCGAGGCGGTTCTCGGTCTCCACGCCCAGCGCGTTCATCGCCACGTCCGCCATGCCCGCGGTCGCGCCGTACACGAAGAGCGCCGCGCACAATGTGTAGACGTTCGGGGCGAGCGCGGGCAGCGCCAGGGCCAGCGTCCACAGGGCGAGCAGCCCGCGCAGCGCGGTGCGGGCGCCGAACCGGTGGGTGACGGCGCCGGACAGCGGCATCAGCAGGGACGAGCCGATCGCCGGGAAGGCGAGTGCGATGCCTAGCCGGCCGGTGGACACCCCGGCGTGCTCCTGGATCCAGGGGACCCGGGTGGCGAAGTTGCCGGTGACCGCGCCGTGCACACAGAAGACTGCGGCGACCGCGATCCTCGCCCGCCTCAACTGCCGTTGATCCAGAGCCGGTTCGGCTGTCATCGGCCGCATTCCCCCTCCCCCGGGGCGGCCTCCCCGCCGCCGCGCCGTAAACTATCAGGAACCCTGCCTGATAAATAGAACGGGCGGCAACCGGCTTTCGGCGATCTGGAAGGATTCCCGGCATGCCCGCATCTCCGAGCACCGCACGGGTCATCAACGACCAGCTCGCCCTGCGCCTCCTGCAGGACGAGGGCCCGTTGACGGCAGGCCAGTTGAAGAAGCTCACCGGACTGTCCCGGCCCACCGTCGCCGACCTCGTGGAACGCCTCCAGGATGCGGGTCTGGTCCATGTCGTGGGGGAGTCCGGCGCCGAGCGGCGCGGCCCCAACGCCCGGCTGTACTCCATCGTCGCCGACCGGGCCCATCTCGCGGCCCTGGACGTCCGCACCCGCAGCGTCTCCCTCGTCGTCGCCGATCTGCTGGGCCGGACGCTGGCCGAGGCGACGCTGCCGATCGAGCCGGACGCCGGCACGGGGCCCGTCGTCGAGCAGGCCGTCGCGCTGCTTGAGCGCACGGCCAAGGAGGCGGGCGCGGAGCGGCTGCACAGCGTGGGCATCGGCGCCCCCGGCCTGATCGACCCGGCGAGCGGCGAACTGCGCGACACCGGCGGGCTGCCCGGCTGGCACCGCGAACTCGCCTCCGTACTCGCGCGCCGCCTGAGCGCCGCCGTCCTGGTCGAGAACGAGACCAATCTGGCCGCCGTGGCCGAGCAGCGGCTCGGCGCGGCCCGCGGGCAGGACACCTTCGTGCTGCTCTGGCTCGGGCAGGGCGTCGGCGCCGCCGTCGTCCTGGACGGGAAGCTGCGCCGGGGCGCCTCGGGCGGGGCGGGGGAGATCGGCTTCCTGCCGGTGCCCGGCACCGGCGCACTGCCGTCGGCGACCGGCTGCGACGGGGGCTTCCATGAACTGGTGCACGCGGGCGCGGTCACCCGGCTCGCTGCCGAACACGGCCGGACGGGCGGCGGGCAGGCGGCGGTACGCGACGCCGACGGACCGTTCCTCGACGCGCTGGCCGAACGGATCGCCATCGGGGCGGCGAGCGTGGTCGCGGTCCTCGACCCCGGTCTGATCGTCCTGGGCGGTGAACTGGGCCACGCGGGCGGGGAGTTGCTCGCCGCCCGGGTGCAGCACCGGCTCGCCGGTCTCACTCCGCTCGCCACCGAGGTCAGACCCAGTGGGCTCGGCGACCGCGCGGTGCTGTGCGGCGCCCTGCTGACCGCGCGGGACGCGGCCCAGGACGAGCTCTTCGCTCCCAAGCCGTAGGAGAACTCCGGGAGTACGAGCCCGACGGCGGCCAAGGGCCGGGAGACCGCCGCCGGGCGTCAGGGGCCGCGCACACCGGCAGGGCCTCTCCTGGGAGGTGACGCAGAGATTAAGAGGACTAGACCATTGCGTCAAGAGGTGGGACCGGACGCGTCGCCGGGCCCGTACCGGAAGGGGAGGGGCCTCTTCCCGGCGTCCGGCTTGAGACTCGCTCGAATCCGGCACCTTGTGAGCCAGGCCACAACCGTTCACTCGCATGGCCCTCGATCGGGCGTGGCACACTGGCCGTGTACCAGCAGCAGCGCACTCCGGGGTCGGTGTAATTCCGAACCGGCGGTAATAGTCCGCGACCCGTCCGCATCCAGCGGCCGGTTGATCAGGTGAAATTCCTGGACCGACGGTGAAAGTCCGGATGGGAGGCAGTGCGCGGCGGGCGGACCGTTCCACGGTCGCGTCGGCCGTCTGTTACCGGTCGCCATCCAGGGCACCGGTCTCTTTCGGCCATGGCGTGAGCTGTGCGCGATGGTCCCGTTTCCCGCTCTCTGTCGTCATCGACAGGCCCCGGAGTCCGTGCCCGAAGAGGCAGGAGGACCCGGTGGACACCGCAGCCGACGCAGACGCCATGCGACGGGCCATTGAGCTCGCCGCGCGCGGACTCGGCTCCACCAGCCCCAACCCGGTCGTCGGATGCGTCATCACCGACGCCTCGGGCGCACTCGTCGGCGAGGGCTTCCACCAGCGGGCCGGCGGCCCGCACGCCGAGGTCCACGCCCTCGAAGCCGCAGGCGGCAAGGCCCGCGGCGGCACCGCCTACGTCACCCTCGAACCCTGCAACCACACCGGCCGCACCGGCCCCTGTGTCCAGGCGCTCATCGAGGCCGGCGTCACCCGCGTCTTCTACGCGGTCGGCGATCCAAACCCCCAGGCCACCGGCGGCGCCGACACGCTGCGCGCGGCCGGCGTCCAGGTCGAGCGGGGCCTCCTCGCCGCCGAGGCCGAGGCGGTCAACACCGCCTGGCTCACCTCCGTACGGCTCGGCCGCCCCCACGTCACCTGGAAGTACGCGGCGACGCTCGACGGCCGGATCGCCGCCGCCGACGGCACCAGCCGCTGGATCACCTCCCCCGAGTCCCGCGCCGACGTCCACCGGCTGCGCGCCGAGTCCGACGCCGTGGTCGTCGGCTCCGGCACCGCCCGCACCGACGACCCGCACCTCGCGGTCCGCGGCATCGAAGGAGCAACTCAGCCCCTTCGGCTGGCAGTTGACACCAATGCCACCGCCGTCAAGGCGGGCGCCCGCATCCTCGACGGCGCCGCGCCCACCCTGATCGCGGTCGCCGAGGACGCCGACGCGGCCCACCTGCCCGAAGAAGCGGTCGTGCGCATCCCGCGCGCCGCCGCCGGACTGGACGTCGCGGCCCTGCTCGCCGCCCTGCACGCGCGGGGCGTGCGCTCCGTACTCCTCGAAGGCGGCCCGGCACTGGCCGGCGCCTTCGTCGCCGCGGGCGCCGTCGACAAGGTCGTCGGCTACCTCGCGCCCGTCCTGCTCGGCGCCGGGCCCGCTGCCCTCGCCGACGCCGGAATCTCCACCATCGCCGAGGCGTTGCGTCTCGACATCAGCGAGACCGTGCGCATCGGCCCCGATCTGCGCATTACTGCCACCCCTTCCGTCAAGGAGCGTTGAGCGTGTTCACCGGAATCGTCGAAGAGCTGGGTGAGGTCACCGCCATCGAGAACCTCGGTGACGCCTCCCGCTTCCGTCTGCGCGGCCCCGTCGTCACCGAGGGCGCCGGCCACGGCGACTCGATCGCCGTCAACGGCGTGTGTCTGACCGTCGTGGAGTTCGGGGGCGGCGAGTTCACCGCGGACGTGATGGACGAGACGCTGAAGCGCTCCAGCCTCGGCGCCCTCGAAGTCGGCTCCCGGGTCAACCTGGAGCGGCCCATGGCCGTCGGCGGCCGGCTCGGCGGGCACATCGTGCAGGGCCACGTCGACGGCACCGGCACGGTCGTGGCGCGCACGCCCTCCGAGAACTGGGAGATCGTCAAGATCTCGCTTCCCGGTGACCTCTCCCGGTACGTCGTGGAGAAGGGCTCCATCACCGTGGACGGCGTCAGTCTCACCGTCGTGGAGGCCGCCGCCGACTACTTCACCATCAGCCTCATCCCGACCACCCTCGCGCTGACCACGCTCGGCATCAAGCAGCCCGGCGACCCGGTCAACCTGGAGGTCGACGTCATCGCCAAGTACGTCGAGCGGCTGCTCGGCGCGAGCCACGGGGGGAACGCCAAGTGAGCGCAGTGAACTGGCTGAACGGTGAGGCCTTCACGGTCTTCGGGCAGCACATCAAGTGGTCGGACATGATCGGCAACACGATCGGGCTCGTCGCCCTCGCGCTCGGCTGGCGGCGCTCCATATGGACCTGGCCCGCCCAGTTCGTGTCGGGCCTCATCCTGTTCGTGGCCTTCGCCGCCGGACACCTCTCCGGCAGCGCGGGCAAGCAGGTCGTGGTGATGGCCGTGGCCGCCGGCGGCTGGCTCGCCTGGAGCCGCGGCAGGCAGCAGGCGCAGGACGGCACCATCGCCGTACGGTTCGCCACCTGGCGGGAGCGGGCCTTCCTGCTCGGCGGCGCCGCCCTCGGCACGGTGGCCGTCGCGGGCCTCTTCACCGCCTACCCGTCGCTGTCCTGGGACCCGTGGCCCGACGCCTACGTCTTCGTCGGCACCGTCGTCGCCATGTTCGCCCAGGCCCGGGGCATGGTCGAGTTCTGGTTCGCCTGGCTGCTCGTCGACCTCGTGGGCGTGCCCCTCAACTTCGCCAACGGCTACGCCTTCTCCGGTTTCGTCTACGTCATTTACGGCGCGCTCGTCCTGTGGGGCATGCGCGACTGGTGGCTGCGCTCGCGCACGAGCGTCAAGCCCGTCCTGGAAGGAGCGACGGCATGACCACGCACGCACCCACCTGGTACTCCACCGACAACCGCGAGGACCTCGCCCTCGACCCCGTCGAGCAGGCCATCCGCGACATCGCGGCCGGCCGGCCCGTGGTCGTCGTGGACGACGAGGACCGCGAGAACGAGGGCGACCTCGTCATCGCCGCCGAGAAGGCCACTCCCGAGATCGTCGCCTTCATGATGAGCGAGTGCCGCGGCCTGATCTGCGCGCCCATGGAGGGCGAGGCGCTCGACCGGCTCCAATTGCCGCAGATGGTCGACCACAACACCGAGTCGATGAAGACGGCCTTCACCGTCTCCGTCGACGCGAGCGCCGCGCACGGCGTGAGCACCGGCATCTCCGCCGCCGACCGCGCCACCACGCTGCGCCTGCTCGCCGACGGCCGGTCCGGCGCCGACGACTTCGTACGCCCCGGCCACGTCTTCCCGCTGCGCGCCAAGCCCGGCGGCGTGCTCGTCCGCAACGGCCACACCGAGGCCGCGGTCGACCTCGCCCGGCTCGCCGGGCTCGCCCCGGCCGGCGCCATCGTCGAGATCGCGGGCGAGGACGGCGTGATGCTGCGGCTTCCCGAGCTCGTCCCGTTTGCCCGCAAGCACGGACTGTCGATCATCTCCATCGAGGACCTGATCGCCTACCGGCGCTCCTCGGAACCGACCGTCCGCCGCGAGGCCGAGGTCCATCTGCCCACCGCCTCCGGTGAGTTCACGGCGTACGGCTACCGCTCCACCGTCGACGGCGTCGAGCACGTCGCCCTCGTCCACGGCGAGCTCGGCGACGGCGAGGACATCCTGGTCCGGGTCCACTCCGAGTGCCTGACCGGCGACATCTTCTCCTCCCTGCGCTGCGACTGCGGCCCCCAGCTCCAGGCCTCCATGGAACGCATCACCGAAGCCGGCCGCGGCGTGGTGGTCTACCTGCGCGGCCACGAGGGGCGCGGCATCGGCCTCCTGTCCAAGCTGCGGGCGTACGAACTCCAGGAGCGCGGCCGCGACACCCTGGACGCCAACCTGGAGCTCGGCCTGCCCGCCGACGCCCGCGACTACGCGGCGGGCGCCCAGATCCTCGCCGACCTCGGCGTGCACAGCCTGCGGCTCATGACCAACAACCCCGACAAGATCACCGCGCTCGTACGGCACGGCCTGAAGGTGTCGGGACGCGAGGCCATGCCCGTCCAGGCGGGCGAGCACAACCTGCGGTACCTGCGGACCAAGCGGGACCGGATGGGTCACGACCTGCCGTGGCTGGACACCGACCCGACGTCGATGTCCGCCTGCGGCAACCAGTAGAAGCACACCCGAGAAACACCTGAGGAGAGCACGTGAGTGGCAAGGGCGCACCCGAACTGTCCGTACGCAACTGCGGAGACCTCCGTGTCGCCGTGATCGCGGCACAGTGGCACGAAAAGGTGATGGACGGACTCGTCGACGGCGCGCTGCGCGCCCTGCACGAACTCGGCATCGACGAGCCGACGCTGCTGCGCGTCCCCGGCAGCTTCGAACTGCCGGTCGTGGCGAAGGTGCTCGCGGGCCGCGGCTACGATGCCATCGTCGCGCTCGGCGTCGTCATCAGGGGCGGCACCCCGCACTTCGAGTATGTGTGCCAGGGTGTCACCAACGGACTCACCCAGGTCAGCGTCGACACCGGCGTACCCGTCGGTTTCGGCGTGCTGACCTGCGACACCGAGGAGCAGGCCCTGGACCGGGCCGGCCTCGAAGGGTCGAACGAGGACAAGGGGCATGAAGCGGTCACCGCCGCCGTGGCCACCGCGACCACGCTGCGCACCGTCAGCGAACCCTGGCGCTGAGCGAGCAACCCCACCCCTTACCCTAAGAAGCATCATGGCGAACAAACCCTCCAAGAGCTTCGAAGAGCTCTTCACGGAGCTCCAGCTCAAGGCCGCCCATGGCGACCCGTCCACCTCCCGCACCGCCGAGCTGGTGGACAAGGGCGTGCATGCCATCGGCAAGAAGGTCGTCGAGGAGGCCGCCGAAGTCTGGATGGCCGCCGAGTACGAGGGCAAGGAAGCCGCCGCCGAGGAGATCTCGCAGCTGCTGTACCACGTCCAGGTGATGATGGTCGCGCGCGGGATCTCCCTCGACGACGTCTACGCCCACCTCTGAGCACGCCCGCACTTCCCACATCACCGAACTAAGGAAGCTGACCTCATGCTGCGCATCGCCGTCCCCAACAAGGGTTCACTGTCCGGACCTGCGTCGGCGATGCTCCATGAGGCCGGCTACCAGATGCGCAAGGAGTCGAAGGAGCTCGTCCTCGTCGACCCCGAGAACGAGGTCGAGTTCTTCTACCTGCGCCCCAAGGACATCGCGATCTACGTGTCCGCGGGCAGGCTCGACATCGGCATCACCGGCCAGGACCTCCTGGTCGACTCCGGTGCGAACGCCGAGGTGATCCTGCCGCTCGGCTTCGCCCGCTCCACCTTCCGCTACGCCACCAAGCCCGGCACCGCGAGCGGCATCGCCGACTTCGGCGGCATGACGATCGCGACCTCCTACGAGGGCATCGTCGCCAAGCACCTCGCGGACAGCGGCGTCGACGCCGCTGTCGTCCACCTCGACGGCGCCGTCGAGACCGCCATCGAGCTGGGCGTCGCCCAGGTCATCGCGGACGTCGTGGAGACCGGCACCTCGCTGCGCAACGCGGGCCTCGAAGTCATCGGCGAGCCGATCATGAAGTCCGAGGCGGTCGTCATCCGCCGCACCGGCGCCACCGCCGACGACCCGAAGGTCCAGCAGTTCCTGCGCCGCCTCCAGGGCGTCCTGGTGGCCCGCAGCTACGTGATGATGGACTACGACTGCCGCGCCGAGCACTTGGAGCGCGCCGTCGCCCTCACCCCGGGCCTGGAGTCGCCGACGATCTCCCCGCTGCACAACGAGGGCTGGGTGGCGGTCCGCTCGATGGTCCCCGCCAAGGACTCCCAGCGGGTCATGGACGACCTGTACGAGCTGGGCGCCCGCGCGATCCTCACCACGGCCATCCACGCCTGCCGCCTCTGAGAGCCCGCTCCGTGTCCGGACCCCGGGGTTCGGACACGGGCTCCGACGCCCGGCCCGCGACAGCAACGAAAGCGAACGACACCGTGTCCGCCCCCGCGCCCCAACCGCCCGTCCTGCCGGTCACGTTCAGGCCGACCCGCACCCGGGCAGTCCTGCTGATCAGCGGAGCCGCCATGTTCGTCGCCATGACGGCGATGTCGCTGCTCCTGGAGGGCCTGAGCGGGGGCGAGCGGGGCAGCTTCATCCTCATGGCCGCCCTGTTCCTCGGGGTGCTCGTACTGCTCAGCAGGCCCAAGGTCGTCGCAGACGACGCGGGCGTCACGGTCGTCAACCTCACCGCCAGGCGCCGGCTCGCCTGGGCGGAGATCCTCCGGGTGAACCTCCGTCCGGGCGACCCCTGGGTCTTCCTCGACCTCAGCGACGGCACCAGCCTGCCCGCGCTCGGCATCCAGCCCGGAATCGGCAAGGCCCAGGCGATCCGCGACGCCAAGGCGCTGCGCGCGCTCGCCGAAGTCCACGGGACGCACGCCGATTCACCCGGCGCGGCTCACGACAACGGCTGAGCCCCCTGCCCCACCTGGCACCATCTTGATTACTCTGATGTCGGCGGCGCCGAGTGCGCCCCGTCCCGCACACGGGCCTGCATCATCGGCCGCGGGGCACCAGCGACCCGAGGAGTGACTCCCTCCAGCAATGGACGGATCGTCCGGTAGTACCTGCGCCGCCCCCTCCCAGGAGGCGGCGGCATGACCATCACGCTTCTGCTGCTCGCCGCGGCATTCCTGCTGATCCTCGCCAACGGCTTCTTCGTGGCGGCCGAATTCGGCCTGGTCACCGTCGACCGGCCGGACGCCGAGCGCGCCGCCGCCGAGGGCGACCGCCGGGCCCGCACCGTGGTGGAGGCCCTGCGCGAGCTGTCCTTCCAGCTCTCCGGCACCCAGCTCGGCATCACCATCACCTCGCTGGTCGTCGGCATGCTCGCCGAGCCGGCACTCGCCGACCTGCTCGACGGGCCGATCGGCGCCACCGGCCTCCCGGCCGGCGCCGCCTCCGGCATCAGCGTCGTCCTCGGCATGCTGCTCGCCGCCGCCGTCCAGATGGTGATCGGCGAGCTCGTCCCGAAGAACTGGGCGGTCTCCCGGCCGCTCCAGGTGGCCCGCTTCGTCGCCGGACCGCAGAACCGCTTCTCGCGGCTCTTCCGCCCGGTGATCGCCCTGCTCAACGCCGTGGCCAACCGCCTGGTGCGGGCGCTCGGGGTGGAACCCGCCGACGAGCTGGCCTCCGCCCGCACCCCCGGCGAACTGGCCTCCCTGGTCAAGCACTCGGCGCTGGCCGGCGCGCTGGAACAGGACACCGCCGACCTCTTCGTACGGACCCTCTCGCTCGGCCACCTCACCGCCGAGAACGTGATGACCCCGCGCGTCAAGGTCAGCGCCCTGCAGACCACCGCGACCGCCGCCGACGTCCTCAACCTCACCCGGGCCACCGGACTCTCCCGCTTCCCGGTCTACCGGGACCGGATCGACGAGGTCGTCGGCATGGTCCACCTCAAGGACGCACTCGCGGTGCGTCCGCCGGAGCGGCTGCGCACCCCGGTCGGCCTGATCGCCGTGCCGCCGCTGCTCGTCCCGGAGACCCTGCCGGTGCAGCAGCTCCTCGAACGGCTGCGCAGCGAACAGCCCATAGCCGTCGTCGTGGACGAGTACGGCGGCACGGCCGGCGTGGTCACCCTCGAAGACATCGTCGAGGAACTGGTCGGCGAGGTGCGCGACGAACACGACCGCGCGGACGCCGCCCGCCCCGAACTGGCCGTGGTGGCCGGCGAGGACGGCCGCCCCGCCTGGGAGGCCGACGGCAGCTGCCGGATCCTCTCGCTGAGCCGGATAGGCCTCGCCGCACCCGAGGGCCCGTACGAGACCGTCGCCGGACTGGTCGCCGACCTGCTCGGCCGGATCCCGGTACCGGGCGACCGGGTCGAGCTGCCCGGCTGGCGGATCCAGGTCCGCCAGGTGGAGCGGTACCGCGCGGAACGGGTCCGCTTCGTGCGGGCGGCCGACGTGCCGGTGGCGGAGGCCGTCCGATGAGCCTGCTCCAACTCCTGTTCGCGCTGCTCCTCGTGCTCGCCAACGGCTTCTTCGTCGGCGCCGAGTTCGCACTCGTCTCCGTACGCCGCAGCCAGATCGAACCGCTCGCCGGTGAATCCGCGCGGGCCCGCCAGGTGCTGCACGGCCTGGAGAACCTGCCGCAGATGATGGCGGCCGCCCAATTCGGCATCACCGTCTGCTCGTTGACGCTCGGCGCGGTCGCCGAGCCGACCGTGGCCCGGCTCCTCGAACCCGTCTTCCAGGCGGCCCGGCTGCCCGAGGGCCTGGTCCACCCGCTCGGCTACGTCATCGCCCTCGCCCTGGTGGTCTCCCTCCACCTCGTCATCGGCGAGATGGTCCCGAAGAACCTGGCGATGGCGGCGCCCGAGAAGACCGCGCTCTGGTTCAGTCCGGGCCTGGTCGCCTTCGCGCGGGTCTGCAAGCCCGTGACGATCGCGCTCGGCGCCTGCGCACGGCTGATCCTGAAGCTCTTCCGGGTCGAGCCGAAGGACGAGGTGGAGGCCGTCTTCACCAGCGTCCAGCTCGGCCGGCTCGTCGAGGACTCCGGCCAGGCCGGGCTGCTCGCGCCCGAGGCCCAGGAACGCCTGGAGGACGCCCTGGAGCTGGGCAGCCGCCCGGTGACGGACGTCCTGCTCGACCGGGCCTCGCTCATCACGGTCGGCTGCTCGGTCACGCCCCGGGAGCTGGAGGAGCTGACGGTACGCACCGGATACTCCCGCTTCCCGGTGTGCGCGGAGGGCGGCGCCTTCATGGGCTTCCTGCACGTCAAGGACGTACTCGACGTGGAGGACCGGGAGCGCGCGGTGCCGC
The DNA here is from genome assembly GCF_044764265.1 of Streptomyces sp. NPDC094147. NCBI lineage: Bacteria > Bacillati > Actinomycetota > Actinomycetes > Kitasatosporales > Streptomycetaceae > Streptomyces > Streptomyces sp. NPDC094147. The sequence goes on from NZ_JBIWHT010000017.1 coordinate 75,122, forward strand.
AGCAGCTGTGGCGGCCGCTCGCCGTGCTGCGCGCCGAACTGCCCCTGGACGACGCCCTGACGGTGATGCGCCGCGCGGCCGCCCACCTCGCCCAGGTCGCGGACGGCTCGGGCCGGGTGCTCGGCCTGGTCGCCCTGGAGGACGTCCTGGAAATGCTGGTGGGCGAGGTCCGCGACCCCGCCCACCGCGAGGAGCCCACCCCCCTGACGCGCTTCGCCGAACCCCGCAGCGAACAGGCGGAACAGGCGCTGGCTCGCTAGGGCCTGTCCGGTGGGTCTGGCCGCCTTCGGTCCGGGCCGCCCTTTCGGCGCTGGTGAGCGGGGGCGTGGCACGTGCAGCTGCAAGGCGGAGGAGGGCGGCGACGCGATGGGGGTCCCCCCCTGCTCGTCAAGAGCTTGGGGGAGTCGGCAACCGACGACAACGCCGCAGATGGGCGTGCCACGCCCCCGCGGCCCAGGCAAGACCCACCGGACAGGCCCTAGAGCGGTTCCTGCGGGTCGCGGCGCGTGGGGCCGCGACCCGACAGGACCTCTCCGTACGCCTGCATCAGGTCGGGCAGCCGCAGGGTGGACAGATCGTCCCGGGTGGGTGTCGACGGGTACATCGACAGCCTCAAGTCGCGGTAGGCGCAGCTCTTCTCGTACAGGGTGCGCAGGAAGCGGCCGTTGCCGAGCTCGTCGATCCAGCCCTGGTCGACCACGTGCCCGCTGATCGAGCGCAGCTCCTCCAGCGCCTCCTCGTCCCAGACGTCCCCGTTCTCACCCGCGAGCACCTCGCCGATCGAGGTGAGTTCGAGCGGCCGGTAGGAGGGGAAGTCGACGCGGGTGGTGAAGCGGGAGGACAGGCCGGGGTTGGCGGCGAGCAGCCGGTCCATCCCCTCGGGGTAGCCCGCGAGGATGACCACCAGGTGGTCGCGGTTGTCCTCGGCGCGCTTGAGGAGCACCTGGAGCGCCTCGTCGCCGTACGCATCGCCCTTGCTGTAACCGGAGTTGGAGAGCGAGTACGCTTCGTCCACGAAGAGGACGCCGCCCAGCGCCGAGTCGATCAGCTCATTGGCCTTGACGGCCGTCTGACCGAGGAACTCGCCGACCAGATCGGCTCGTTGGGCCTCCACCAGATGATCGCCGCCGAGCAGTCCGAGCGCGTAGAAGACCCGGCCCAGGATGCGGGCCACGGTGGTCTTGCCGGTGCCGGAGGGGCCGGAGAAGACAAAGTGACGTTTCGGCGGCTGCACCGGCAGCCCCTGACTGGCCCTGAGCCGCGCCATGTTGAGCTGCGCGGAGAGCGCCTTTACCTGACGCTTGACCGGTTCGAGGCCGACCATCCGCTCCAGCTCGGCGAGCGCTTCGGCGAGCAGCACGGCGTCGGTGGGCCCGGCCGGGAACTGCGGAGGGCCGGGCTGCGCCGGCACGCCCGGCTTCTCCCGTACGCCGTCGGGCAGGGCCCGGGGCGCCCCGGGCGGCGGCAATTGCGGCTCCCCGCCGGGTCTGAGCTCGCGGCCCTCGGGTGGATCGAGGCCGAGGGCGGCTTCGGCGTCCGCCTCCACGGTGTCGCCGAAGCCGGACAGGGCGACCGCGGCTAGATCGGGGGAGTCCTCGGAGCCGTCGAACCCGTCGTTCTCGGTGATCGCGGTGAGCCGTGCCGCGGTGTCCATGAACGCCGGGTCGACCCGGTGCACAGCCCGGTACAGGGGGAGCGCCGCGGCCGAGCGCCCGGTGCCCTCGTGGGCGCGGGCCAGCCAGTAGCGCAGCTCCTTGCGCTGGGGCTGTTCACTGCGGCAGCGCATCAGCGCGGCCGAGAGCAGCGGCTCGGCCTGGCCGAACATCTCCAGGCGGACCCGGGCCATCCCGCCGAACAGCCCGGCCTCGATGCCGAGCAGCGGATCGTCCACCAACGGCTCGGTGTGGCGGACGAGTTGCTCCCAGTCCTTGACGAGATAGGCGCGGCAGGCGTGCAGGAAGCGCACCTGCGGATCGGCGTCTACGGGCGGCAGACCCGCCAACGCCCGGTCCAGCTCCGGGACATGGCGTCCGTCCAGCCAGTGCGAGGCGTGGGCGAGCAGCAGATCGCGCGGGCTCTCCAGGACCGGCTGCACCCACCAGCCCAGCCAGTACCAGGAGTTGAGGGTCCTTCGGTGCCCGGCCCGCTGTTCACCGAAGCGGGCACGGTGGCGGTACATGCGAAGCAGCGCGGTCGTGGTGTCCACGCGCAGCGCGTGCAGTCCCAGCCAGCCGTCCGCCATGGCGGGATCGAGGCGCACGGCCGTGCGGAACTCCTCCTCGGCCTGCGGATAGGCGCCCATGGTGTACGCATCCACACCGCGCAGCCAGGCGAGATCGGCCGGGGCGTGCGCGCCCGTAGTGCCGAAGTCCATCACGTCCCCCACCACCGTGCCCCGTGCTGAACCGCCAATTCATACAAGGGAATTGACGGGAGTTGACCGCACCGATGTGCATCGTACCTGCGGGAAGGCCTGCTGCCGAAGGGGGTGCGCGGGGCGCTCTGGTGGTGACCCAGGGTGAGCACAGTGCCCTGCGTGACGGGCCCGATGCGGAAATTTGGGGCAGAACGAAGCCCCCGATCACGGGGGAACAACCGGGGGCTTCGCGTCTGCGGCGGCTTCGGAAAGCCGCACATTGAGAACGTAAGACCTGTATGGCCCCCGGGTCAAGCGGAGTTGAGGCACTCTCGAGGCTGTTTTGCGCCGGTTCAGAGTGGTGGGGTGAGCTCGTCACGCTCGGTGATGGCGCGGTTCGCGCGTGCTGCCGAATCGGGTCCCGGGAGCCACTCGTACCCCTCCCGTCCCTGACGTACCAAGGCGTCGGCGAAGGGTCTCGACGGGTCCTCGGTGAAATGGCGCATCTCCGCCTGCGTCCAGTCGTCCCAGAAAGCGGAGAGTCCGATTCCGTCGCGTTGGCGACCCCGTACCCAGGAGGCTTCCGCGTCGAGCTCCATCCACAGCAGCAGGGCCAGCGAGGGCCGCAGCGCCCGGCGGCCGGCCCCCACCCCCTCGATCAGCACCACGGGCGCGGGCTCCAGGGTGCGGGCCGCCCCGAAGCGCCGGAGGTTCCAGTCGTACGGGTCGTAGCGCGCGGCCTCGCCGCGCTCGAAGGGGACGAGCACCTGCCGGCGGAACCGGTCCGTCCAGCCGAAGAACTCCTCGTGGGTGGCCAGATCGTCGAGGTGCAGCACCGGCGCCCCGTCCAGTGCCTCCGCGAGCCGCGCCGCGAACGTGGACTTCCCGGAGCCCGCGTGCCCGTCGACGCCGACCAGCCGCACCGGGCCGCAGGACGGAGTCAACGCGCGGATGCGGACGGCCAGTTCGCAAAGATCGGTCTCGGGGTGCGGGGTGCCGTTCATGCGTGCTTCCTGATTCTGCGGTGGCCGGTGCGGATCGGTGCGGGGCGGCGCCTGCGTACCCGCAGGTCGGCCCATGGGACTTTGACCGTACCCGGTGGCCGGTGCGGAGCCGGTGTGCCGCTTCGGGTCCGGGTGCGAGGGCGCGGGTCATCGGCAGCCCCGCAGGTCATGTCAGTGGTCGAGACCAATATTGGCGGCGGGACGCGGGGCGAATCACTGGCCGAAGGGCCCCCGGACCCGCGATAGTTGGCCCGCCGACGTGCGCCCGCCGCCCCATCCGTGACCGACTGGGGGTCCCACCGTGACCAGCTCCACCCCGCGCAGAACCGTCCTCGCCGCAGCCGTCGCCATCGCGGCCGGTGCCGCCGTGACCGCCTCGGTCGGTCCGGCGGCGGCCTCCGGCGGCGCGTCCCGGCCGAGGCCGGCCCCGAAGCTCGTGGACAACCGTGCCTGGACCTCGCACGCCCAGTGGTGCTCGGGCAGCGCCGACGGGGTGCGCGCCGAAAGGGGCCGCCGTCCCGGCATCGTCATCGACGCGCCCGCCGGAAGCACCGCCTACACCGACCCGCACACCCACAAGACCGCCACCTGGGAGTACGCGAGCTGGACCTCGCCGGTGCACCGCTCGACCGTCCCCGCCACCGAGGCCGTCGCCCACTGGAACGCGCACACCCCGCCCGGCACCTGGCTCCAGGTCGAACTGCTCGGCACCTATACGGACGGCACCGCCACCCCGGCGTACGTCATGGGCCGCTGGACGGCGGGCGACGGCGACAGCGACATCCGGCGCACCTCCGTCGACGGCCAGAGCGACGGCAGGAGCTCCATCTCCACCGACACCTTCGCGATCGACACCCCGGCCGGGGGCCTGCGCCTGGCCGCCTACCAGCTGCGGGTCACCCTCTACCGCCTCCCGGGCAGCGGCCTCACGCCCACCGTGTGGCGGCTCGGGGCCATGGCCTCCGACATCCCGGACCGGTTCACGGTGGACGCCTCGACCCCGGGATTCGCGGGCGAACTGGAGGTGCCGCGCTATTCGCAGGAGATCCACAAGGGCCAGTACCCGCAGTACGACAACGGCGGCGAGGCCTGGTGCAGCCCCACCTCCTCGGAGATGATCGTCGAGTACTGGGGGCGCAAGCCCGGCGCGGCCGACCTCGCCTGGGTCGATCCGTCCTACGCCGACCCGCAGGTCTGCCAGGCCGCCCGGCGCACCTACGACTACCAGTACGCGGGCTGCGGCAACTGGCCCTTCAACGCCGCGTACGCCGCCACGTACCAGGACATGAGCTCGGTGGTGACCCGGCTGCGGTCGCTCACCGACCTGGAGACGCTGATCCGCGCCGGCATCCCCGCCATAACGTCCCAGTCCTTCCTGAAGACCGAGCTGACCGGCGCGGGCTACGGCACCTCGGGGCACCTGATGACGGTGATCGGCTTCACCGACGACGGCGACGTGATCGCCAACGACCCGGCCTCGGCGGACGACGCCGCCGTGCGCCGCGTCTACAAGAGGCGCGAGTTCGAGAACATCTGGCTGCGGACCAAGCGCCACAACGCGAGCGGGAAGGTGGTGTCCGGCACAGGGGGCGTCTGCTACCTGTACTGGCCCGCGCGCCCGACGGCCGGGCAGCGCAAGGCGCTCGCCGCCGTGGGCATCGGCTGAGCGGCCACCGGCCCCGGGGGCAGTGACGAACGTCTCTCCCCCGGGGGACCGATCCGCTGGCACTGTGGAGAGGTCACCCGGGGGGACCGTGCACCGCCACACGACCGAGTGAGTTCCCATGACCCTGCCTGCCACCACCGCCGACGACCCCCGAGCGCTGGCCGAGCTCCGCGCCCGCACCGGCGGCCCCAAGGACACCGGTCCCAAGATCCTGGAGCACGTCCTCGGCTGGACCCTCGTGGTGGTGCTCGCGATGCTGGTCACGCAGTCGGGCCTGCTCTGAGCGGTCGCGTGAAAGTCCGGTGCGGTTGACCGGTGCGGTCAAGGGGCGCGGGGAACCGCGCGACCAGCCACGGCCGGCCCACCGCCGACGCATGCCACGTCCCGAGGAGCGCTCAGTACGTGGGCTCCAGGTCGAGCTCGGCCTTCCAGTGCCGCTTGGGGACGCCGACCAGACCGTAGAGCAGCCGCACCGGTGAACGCCGGGCCAGCAGGGCGCAGCCCGCCACCGCGGCGAAGACCGCGAGGCCCAGCGGCCACCCCGCGAGGTGGATCAGCAGGCTCGCCCCGAGGGCGCCGGCGAACGGCAGCCCGTAGACCCCGGCCGCCGCGATGGCGACCGCGAGCACCCTCGCCACCCCCCGGTCCTCGTCCGCGCCCGGCAGCTCCCAGCCCTCCATCAGCCAGCCGATCTCCGTGATCAGCATCGTGCCGATCACCGCGGCCCCGAGGACGAGCAGGGCGAGGAACGTCCCCGAGGTCAGGAAGTGCAGCAGATGGTTGACCACGCTGTCCTTCGCCCAGTCCCGGTAGGCCCCCTGGCTCGTGGTCAGCAGCCGGCGGTAGCCACTCCCGTCCCAGCCGTGGACGAGCACCCCGAACAGCAGGAAGTGCGCGCCCACGCACTGGAGGTACGCCCAGTAGCCCGCCCCCACGAGCACGAGCGACTGTGCCACGAGGAAGCCGAGCAGTGCGGCGACGACGGTGCCACCGGCGTAGAACAGCACGAACCCGGCCCAGATCCCGTGCTGGTCGCGGGCCACCTGCATGGTCGCCCACGACGGGTTCTGCCACATCATGAAGAGTCCGGTGGGCACCAGGAGCACGGCCGCGAACAGCACGGTCAGCATCAGGTACGGGTTGGCGGCGCGGCTGCGGGTGCGCACGCCCTCCTCGTGCACCGAGCGCTGCCACCACTGGAGTTGGCGGGCCGCCGAGACGGCGAAGGTCGCGCCGGTTCCGTACGCCCAGAAGAGCGCGGCCTGGATCTGGATCACGATGCCCCCAGGGTCAGTCCGTTCGCGACGATCAAGTCCGAGGTGACCAGGGCCTGTTCGGCCGTGACGTCGGTCATGAAGACGAACGGCGGGACGATCGGCGGCACCGGCAAGGTGTTGGGATCGAAGGTCAGACAGAGCAGCCCTTCGAGGCAGCCGCTGAACTTGGTGAGGTAGAGCGTCACATCACCGCTGAGGTCCAACGAGCTTGCACCGAGGGCGAGTTCGTCGTGGCCGTCGTGGGTCCTGAGCCGGTAGTCGGTGAGTGAGGCCGACTTCATCCTGAGGACCATGGCCTTGAGAGGGCCGTGCGCGGTGGGCACGGTCGTCACCCCGGCGAGCAGGAAGCCGTCGGGGGCGAAGCGGGTGGTGGTGATGGTCGGCGGAACCGCCGGCGCGGAGACCGAGCGGGGCTGTGCAGCTTGGGCGATTGCCGTCCGGGCTGCCGTGCCGGGCTCGGGCGCCTGCGCGAGGGGCCGGCCGCCGAGGGTGATGAGCAGGGCGACGGGCAGGGCCGCGGCGAGGGTGCGCTGGGTGCGGGCGTTCGGCGGGTGCGCCGCGGGTTCCTCCTTCGGGGTCCAGCCGAAGCCCATCGCGCTGCCCGCGATCCCCAGCGCCATCCCGACCAGGAACCCGCCGAGGTTGGTGGCCGCGAACGACAGCACGGACAGGATCAGGGCGTTGACGGACACGTAGTGCCGGGTGTGCGGCAGGAACCACAGGAAGAGCCCGGCGACGGCCAGGGCGAGCCCGATGCCGATCGCGGCGATGCCGCCGAGCCCGAGGCTGACCAGGATGGTCAGCGGCGACAGCGGCACGACGAGCAGTTCGATGCCGCCGAGCAGGAGGAAGAGCCCCGCCCAGAAGGGCCGCGTCCGCCGCCACCCCCGGAACACGCGCCGGGCCTCGGGCAGTGGCAGCCGCGCATCGAGCCATGCCCCGGGCCCCGCACCGGCCGAGCCGTACGAAGCCGTACCCCAGGAGGCCCGGCCGGGTCCACGAGCGGAGGACGCCACACTCCGGCCCCTCCGGGCCCCCGCGCCTGCGCCGGTGTGGGCCCCCGTCCCTTCGCTAGTACGGGGTCCCGCGCCCTCGCCGCTCCGGGCCCCTGCCCCTTCGCCGGTGCGGGGCCCCGCCCCCTCGCTGGTTCGGGGCCCCGCACCTTGGCCGGTCCCGCCGCCGAACCCGAGGCCCGCGAGCAGTCCGGCGTCGGTGTCCGAGGCGTCGGGCCCGCCGGGTCGCGGGCCGCCCTGCACCCGGACCGGTGGGTCGCCCTTCGCGCCCCGGCCCCCGGGTCGCGGGCCGCCCCGCGCGCCCGCGCCCCCGGCCTGACCGGCCGGCGCGGCCCCGCCCGCCGTATGCCTCGCGGGGGTGTCCGCCCCGGCCCGGGGGAGCCGGAGCAACCCCACTCGTCTCAGAAGCACTTCTTGCCGCCGATGCTCACATCGACCTTCATCCCCTTCAGCCGGAAGTTGCCGCCGGTCGCCGACCAGGCATGCGACTTCACGCCGTTGACCTCGATGTCCCCGGCCTGCAGGCCGAACTTGCCCTGCTCGCCCTGGACGCCCTTCACCGCGTCCAGCGTCGAGGCGTCCCGGCCGATCTGCGCCGTGCCGAAGCGGGCGTCGCCGACCAGGTCCGCGCCGTCGATGACCAGGTTGCTGGCCGTCACCTCGCCCGCGTCACCGCCCGCCGTCAGCTTGAACACCACGGTCCCGACAGGGGTGTTGACCTCCGCCGACTGGCAGATGTCGCTGAGCCTCGCGTCGCCGATGCCGAGCAGCGCCACCGGGTGGCCCTTGCCGTCGACCGACCTGTCGGTCTGCACGAACGAGGCGAGACCCGAACTGGTCAGCTTCCCCGACGCGACCTGGAAACTCGTACCCGAGACCGCGAACGACGCGGCCAGCGCGCCCTCGGCCATCACATTGGCCATGATCCCGACCGCGACGACCGCCGGCAGGGCGACGACCGCGGTCTTCTTCCAGGCTGTTCTGCCTTCGGCCAACGGCCTTCCAGCTGCGCTCACTTGATCCTCCCGTACGGTCCGTGGTCCAGCGGTGCAGGGGGAGTGCGAATGCAGGTCTGCCATACTGCGGGCATCCTGTGGCAGTTGGAGACTAGGGCCGAATTTGAATAATAGTCAACAGCGCGGTACGACCGAGAGATCCCAGGTCCGCCGCTCTGAACTCATCGCAACCGGCCGGAAGTTGTTCGCGGACACCTCGTACGACGCGCTGTCGATGGACGACATCGCCCAGCACGCCGGGGTCGCGAAGGGCCTGATCTACTACTACTTCAAGTCCAAACGGGGCTACTACCTGGCCATCGTCGAGGACTCCGTCGCCGACCTCGTGTCCCGCGCCGGGAGCGACACCGATCTGCCCCGCGCCGAACGCGTCCACCGCACCGTCGACGGCTATCTCCGCTACGCGGAGCACCACCAGGCGGCGTACCGGACGATCGTCACCGGCGGCGTCGGCTTCGACACCGAGGTGCAGGCCATCCGGGACGCCGTGCGCGAGGAGCTGATCGCCACCATCGCCGAGGGCGCCTACGGCACCCGGGAGATACCGCCGCTCGCCCGGCTCGCGCTGCTCGGCTGGCTGGGCAGCGTGGAGAGCGTCACCCTGGACTGGCTCGGCACCCTGGAGCCGCCGCGCGACACGGTGCGCGAACTGCTCGTACGGATGCTGCGGCACACCCTCGACACCATCGAGGAGTTCGAACCGTCCTGCCCCTCGCCCGACACTCCCTAGGGAGCCCATGCCGAAGGGGCGGACGGCCGCCGCCGTCCGCCCCTCCAACTCCCTTGCTAGCCGATCGACTTGATGAGCTCACCGTCGCCGGTGTCGCCGCTCAGCTCCCAAAAGAAGGTCCCGCCGAGGCCCTGGTCGTTTTTGTAGGCCGTCTTCCCGGCGATGGTGGACGGGGTGTCGTAACTCCACCAGTCGTTGCCGCAGTAGGCGTACGCGGTCCCCGCGACCGTCCCGTTGGCGGGGCACTTGGTCTTGAGCACCTTGTAGTCGTCGATGCCCTGCTCGTACGTTCCCGCCGCCGGCCCCGTCGCGGTGCCGCCCGGCGCCTGCTGCGTCACGCCCGTCCAGCCGCGTCCGTAGAAGCCGATGCCGAGCAGCAGTTTGCCCGACGGAATGCCGAGGCCCTTCAGCTTCTGGATGGCCGCGTCCGTGGTGAAGCCCTGCGTGGGGATCCCGCTGTAGGAGGTCAGCGGGGAGTGCGGGGCGGTCGGGCCCTGGGCCGCCCAGGCGCCGAAGAAGTCGTACGTCATCGGGTTGTACCAGTCGACGTACTGCGCGGCGCCCGCGTAGTCGGTGGCGTCCATCTTGCCGTTGGCCGAAGCGTCCGCGGTGATGGCGGCGGTCACCAGACTCGATCCGCCGAACTTCGAACGCAGCGCCGCCAGCAGGTTCGTGAAGGCCTCGCGCCCGCTGGTGTCACAGGTGAGGCCGCAGGCGTTGGGGTACTCCCAGTCGATGTCGATGCCGTCGAAGACATCGGCCCAGCGCGGGTCCTTGACCAGCGAGTAGCAGGAGTCGGCGAACGCGGCCGGGTCCTTCGCGGCCTCGCCGAATCCGCCCGACCACGTCCAACCGCCGAACGACCAGAGGACCTTGAGCCCGGGATGCTTCTTCCTGAGCTCCCTCAACTGGTTGAAGCTGCCCGCGACCGGCTGGTCCCACGTGTCGGCGGTGCCGTCGACGCTGGAGGCGGCGTCGTACGTCTTCTGGTAGTCGGCGTAGGCGTCGCCGATGGCGCACTTGCCGCCGGTGACATTGCCGAACGCGTAGTTGATGTGGGTCAGTCGGTCCGCCGAGCCGGAGGTCTCGATGTTCTTGACGTGGTAGTTGCGCTGGTAGACGCCCCAGTCGGTGAAGTACCCGACGACCTTGGAGCCGGCCGCCGCGGCGGGCCGGGGGGCCTTCTCGGGGGAGGCGGTCGCGCTGCCCGCGCCGGTGAGCAGGGTGACACCGAGCGCGGCGGTACACGCGGCGGCGATCAGCGCCCGGATGGGGGTACCCCCCGCTCGACGGGGAGTTGAGAGCCTGGGGGAGCGGGGGCGGTGGGGTCCGAGCATCGTGATCTCCTCGTGGGGAGGGGAGGGTGGGGGCCGGTCACGGGTGCTTTGACATGAACGCACTAAGGCGCCGAGGGGAACGCTAGGAGGACTAGACCAGTTCGGTCAATGGTTCGGACCAATTCCGGAGGGCTCAATTCCAGGGCGCTGTCCGGCGCGGAGCCCGGGGAAATCGTGATCTTGGGGCCAGTGACGGGACGCGTCCGATCGGGCATACTCACAGCGCCACAGCCGCCCGCCTGCTACTTCCGTGACCCGGAGGGGAAGGCAACGGCTGTAGAGCAGAGTCACCGGCGGCGCGGCCACACCCTGCGCGCGCGTCCGCCGAAGCGCCCGACAGGGAGGAGAGCGCCGCCATGCCCGACCGTGCCCCGCAGCCGGTGGAACGACAGCTGCCCACCGAGGAGGCCCGGGACCTTGTAGCGCTGGTGCGCGACATCGTCCAGCGGGAGATCGCGCCCCAGGCCGCCGAGCAGGAGGACGCCGGGCACTTCCCGCGCGAGATCTTCACCCTGCTCTCCGAATCCGGACTGCTCGGCCTGCCGTACGACTCCGAGTTCGGCGGGGGCGACCAGCCCTACGAGGTCTACCTCCAGGTGCTGGAGGAGCTCGCCGCGGCCCGCCTCACGGTCGGCCTCGGCGTCAGCGTCCACTCGCTCGCCTGCCACGCCCTCGCCGGCTACGGCACCAAGGAGCAGCAGACCGAGCACCTGCCCGCCATGCTCGGCGGCGGCCTGCTCGGCGCGTACTGCCTCTCGGAGCCCTCGTCGGGATCCGATGCGGCATCGCTGCGCACCAAGGCCGTACGGGACGGCGACGACTGGGTCATCACCGGCACCAAGGCCTGGATCACCCACGGCGGGATCGCCGACTTCTACACCGTTCTGGCCCGCACCGGAGGCGAGGGTGCCCGCGGCATCACGGCCTTCCTCGTCCCGGGCGACGCCGAGGGGCTGGCCCCGGCCGCCCCCGAGAAGAAGATGGGCATGAAGGGCTCGCCCACCGCCCAGCTCCACTTCGACGGCGTACGCGTTGCCGACGCGCGCCGCATCGGCGAAGAGGGCCAGGGCTTCGCGATCGCCCTCTCGGCACTCGACTCGGGGCGGCTCGGGATCGCGGCCTGTGCGATCGGGGTGGCCCAGGCGGCATTGGACGAGGCGCTCGCGTACGCCACCGGGCGGCAGCAGTTCGGCCGGCCCATCGCCGACTTCCAGGGCCTGCGCTTCATGCTCGCAGACATGGCGACCCAGATCGAGGCGGGCCGCGCGCTGTACCTGGCCGCCGCCCGGCTCCGCGACGCCGGGCGCCCCTTCTCCCGGCAGGCCGCGATGGCCAAGCTGTTCTGCACGGACGCGGCGATGAAGGTGACCACGGACGCGGTCCAGGTCCTGGGCGGCTACGGTTACACCGCCGACTTCCCGGTCGAGCGGTACATGCGCGAGGCCAAGGTGCTGCAGATCGTCGAGGGCACCAACCAGATCCAGCGCATGGTCATCGCCCGCCACCTCGCGGGTCCAGAGACGCGCTGACCCCCCACCCCGGCCACACCGGGGCCGCCGCGAGCCGGGACCACTCCTGATCGCGGCATCCCGGCAGGGCCCGCCCACTGCTCGCCCAGTGGTGCAGGAGGGCCCGGTAGATGGGTGGGTCGGCCGGGCGCGGAACCGATTCTTCGGATGCGGAAGCGGGCCCGACGAGGCGACGCCGACCATGCCCGGGGCCAATCGAGTAAAGCAAACTCATGCCGACCCAACGCGCCCTGCCACGGGCTGGTCACCGCTCATGGGATTCGCCTGTGCGTGCGGGGGGCGCCCGGCGGGGAGTTGGGCTCCGGGGGGGCGTACCCGCCAAGAAGCCCGAGGTGCCGCCCCGCCCCGCCCGAGGGGGCGGGGGACCCTCGAAGGGGGGCAAGGGTCGCGCTCCAGGGAGGGGAGGGATCCCCTTCCGGAGGGGGCTGCATGCGCCCCCTCCGGGGGTGAGGTGTGGCCCGCCCGAGGGGGGGGCGGCAGGCTCCCTTTCCCTGGGGTCAGGCGGGGGTCCCCTCCCCCTGGGCGTCGGCGGGGCGCCTCTCCTCGGGGTCCGGAGGGGGCGGCTGCCCCTGGGGTCGAGGGGCGCAGCCCCCGATGGGGGTGCAGGGGGCGGAGCCCCGCGGGGGTCTGGGGCGCTGCCCCAGCGCTCAGGTTTCTCAACCCCGCCGAACGGGCGGGGTTGGTGGGAAACCCCCGGGGTCTGGGGCGCAGCCCCAGCGGTGCTGGGGGGGATCCGGAGCCCTGGGTATGGCGAGCTCCGCCAGCCTGACGTACCGTCAACTCTCCCCGCTCGGCAGGAGGTTGGCCATGCCGCAGGACCGCCCCGTCCCCCTCGACGAGTACCCCGTCCACCAGGCCCCGCTCTCGATGAAGCACCTCGTCACCGGCGACCGCAACGCCTACGACCGCTGCATCTTCCACGCCTTCGACCACCAGGGCCGCGCCCTGCTCGTCGCGGGCCTCGGGGTCTACCCCAACGCCGGGGTGATCGACGCCTACGCCACCCTCCGCGTGGGCGACCGGCTGCACGCCGTCAGAGCCTCCGACGCCCTCACCGACGACCGCATGAACCTTTCCGTCGGCCCTCTGCGGATCACCGTCGACACCCCGTTGCGCCGCCTCGCACTGCACTGCGCTCCCGATCCGGACGACCCGGATTCACTCTCGTACGAAATCGTCTGGAACGCGGATTTCCCCGCGCTGTGGGAGCCCCATCACACGCAGCGCAAGGGCGACCGGCTCACGCTGGAGGGGCGACGGTTCGTGCAGGCGGGGCACTGCACCGGCGTGATCCGCGTCGCCGGCGAGGAGATTCCCGTCACGGCGGGGGAGTGGACCGGGACGCGCGACCGCAGCTGGGGGGTGCGGCCGATCCCCGGCGAGGAGGCCGGGCGCGGCGACGAGTACCGGCCGGAGGGGTTCCACTGGCTGTGGGTGCCGGCCCGTTTCGACGACCGGTTCGTCATGGTGATCGCCCAGGAGGACGCCGACGGCTACCGCACCCTCAACGAGGCGGTGCTCGTCCGCGACGGCCACCCCGACGCCCAACTCGGCTGGCCCCAGGCCGACATCACCTACCGCCCCGGCACCCGTCACCCCGAGCGCGCCGTCATCCACCTCACCGACCAGTCCCGCAAACCCCTCGAACTCGGCGTCGAGATCCTCGCCTCCTCGCCCCTCGCGGTCGGCGCCGGCTACCCGCCCGCCGACGGCTGGCAGCACGGCACCTGGCAGGGGCGCGGCTGGACCGACCGGCAGACCTACGACCTTGCCGACCCGGCCGCCCACCCGATGGCCGCGTTCGGCGTCACCGACCACGCGGCCCGCTTCACCCTCGACGGGCAGACCGGCTACGGGATCTTCGAACACGGCAGCTTCGGCCGCCACGACCCCAGCGGCTTCACCGACTACGCCTCCGTTGCACCCTGATCCGCCGCCCTGATCCGTCGCCCCGATCCCGTCGTCCGCCGCTGTCATCTCGCTGTGAGTCGTCGCCTCCGCCATTTCGCCGTGAAGGGAGCACCGCCTTGGCCACCGCGCCCCGCCCCCGCACCTCCACCCGCGATCCCGAGGAAGTCGGCCGCCGGCTCACCCTCTGGCTCGACGCCCGGCTGCCCGGCGCCCGGGTCGCGGACATCCGGGTGCCGTCCTCCAACGGCATGTCGAGCGAGACCCTCCTCTTCGACATCGAGCACCCCGAAACCCCCGTCCGGGCCTGCGCCCTGCGGCTCGCCGCCGACCCGGCCGCGTACACCGTCTTCCCGGTGTACGACATGGCCCGCCAGCACCGGGTGATGCGCCTGGTGGCCGAGCACACCGATGTTCCCGTGCCCCGGGTTCGCTGGCTGGAGGAAGACCTCGCGCCGCTCGGGGCGCCGTTCTTCGTGATGGACCGGGCCGAGGGGCGCGTACCGCCGGACGTCATGCCCTATACGTACGAAGGCAATTGGCTGCACTCGGCCACCGACGCGGAACGCGCCCGCCTCCAGGACGCCACTGTGTCCGTACTGGCCCGGCTGCACGGCCAATTCCCGCCCGGGGAAGCCGAGTTTCTGCTCCCCGACGGCAAGGGATCGGCCCTGAGCCGTCATGTGGGCGCCCAACGGGATTACTACGAATGGGTGGTTGACGGCCTTCCGCGATCACCGCTCATAGAGTCGGCCTTCGACTGGCTCGACGCGCACTGGCCCGAGGACGAAGGCCCCTCGGTGCTCACCTGGGGCGACGCCCGCATCGGAAACATCGTCTACGACGGATTCGACCCCGTGGCGGTGCTCGACTGGGAGATGGCCGCCTGCGGCCCGCGCGAACTCGACCTCGGCTGGACCGTCTATCTGCACCGTTTCTTCCAGGACTTGACGGTGAGTTTCGGCCAGCCGGGCCTCCCCGGCTTCCTGCGGCGCGACGACATCGAGCGCCGCTATGCCCAACTCACCGGCCACACCCCGCGCGACATGGAGTTCCACACCCTCTACGCGGCGCTGCGGCACGCCGTCGTCATGCTGCGGATCGCCCACCGGCAACTGCACTTCGGCGAGGCCGAACCGCCCCCGGACCCGGACGCACTGATCCTGCACCGGGCCAGTCTGGAGGCCATGGTGCGCGGTACGTACTGGAGTTGAGGATTCCGTTGAGGTGGAGGCTTTCTGCGGCTCAAGGCCGGACGCGCCTCGGCGGCGCCCGGCCCACCGGCGGCCTCGCGCGCTCAGGCGGCGCGGCGCATCTGCGGCACGCGCATCGGGCGCGAGCCCGGACCGCCGACGTGCGAGAAGGGCTGGGTGCGCCAGTCGAGCCCCTGGGGGAGCGTGAGCAGCAGCGCGGTGTCCTGCTCCTGGACGCCGGGCGACTCGTCCGCCGCCTGGGCGTCCCCCGCGGCGCGGCCGGTCCCGGCGCACACGGTCAGCACGAACGGGTTCCACGGGCTGGGGCACAGCGCGTGCTCGGGCAGCTCGTCCTCGTCGGCGAGCAGGGCGATCGGCTGCACGCAGTCCGGGCAGATCACCCGGTACATCTCGAAGGTGTCGTACGCGTCGAGCGAGTCCTCCTCCTCGATGAACTCGCCGATATCGACAGGCTCCGGTTCGCTGCGTTCACGTTCCGTACGTCCGGTGCGCTTGGGATTCTGCATTGGGACACTCCCCCTCGGGTGGGCCGGCATGTGCGCCGTGGCCGCGACCAAAGCAAGCACTTCCCGCCACGTGCGAGAGGTAACCGCGCGGGCCCCCGCGACCCGTCCGCAAACCTGTGGCGTTCGTCACATGCCGCCCGCAGGTGCCGATTCCGGCGCCGTCCGACTGTGCCGGAAGCGACCTGGGGCAATAGGTTGATCGCCATGGAGGAGCTGGACCGTCAGATCGTGGATCTGCTCGTCAAGGACGGGCGGATGAGCTACACCGACCTGGGCAAGGCCACGGGCCTGTCCACCTCGGCGGTGCACCAGCGGGTACGCCGTCTCGAACAGCGCGGGGTCATCCGCGGATACGCCGCCGTCGTGGACCCCGAGGCGGTGGGCCTGCCGCTGACCGCGTTCATCTCGGTGAAGCCCTTCGACCCCAGCGCCCCCGACGACATCGCGGAGCGCCTGGCGGGCGTGCCGGAGCTGGAGGCCTGCCACAGCGTGGCCGGCGACGAGAACTACATCCTCAAGGTGCGGGTGGCGACGCCGCTGGAGCTGGAGCACCTGCTGACCCGCATCCGCACGCTGGCCGGTGTCTCGACCCGTACGACCGTCGTCCTGTCCACCGCGTACGAGGCACGGCCGCCGCGTATCTAGGCTGTCCTCCATGAGTTCCGCGACCGAAGAGACCGCCCACCGCACCGTCCTGCTGCGCGGCGGCGACGTGCACAGCCCCGCCGACCCCTTCGCCACCGCGATGGTCGTCGAACGCGGACACGTCGCCTGGGTGGGCTCGGAAGGCGCCGCTGACGCCTTCGCCTCCGGTGTCGACGAGGTCGTGGACCTCGAAGGCGCGCTGGTCACCCCCGCGTTCACCGACGCACACGTGCACACCACCGCCACCGGCCTCGCGCTGACCGGCCTCGACCTCTCCTCGGCCCGCACCCTCGCCGAAGCCCTCGACGCGGTACGCGCCCACGCGGCCGCCCGCCCCGAGGACCGGGTGCTGCTCGGCCACGGCTGGGACGCCGCCCGCTGGCCCGAGCGGCGCCACCCCTCGCGGGCCGAACTCGACGCGGCCACCGGCGGCCGCCCGCTCTACCTGACGCGCATCGACGTCCATTCGGCCGTCGTCACCACCGCCCTGCTCGACCTGGTGCCCGGCGTCCGCGACCTGGCCGGATACCGCGACGGCGAGCCCCTCATCGGGGGCGCGCACCACGCGGTGCGGGCCGCCGCCCACGGCGCGATCACCCCGCACCAGCGCACCGAGGCCCAGCGCGCGGCCCGCCGCCACGCCGCATCGCTCGGCATCGGCACCCTCCACGAATGCGGCGGCCCCGACATCTCCGACGCGGACGACTTCACCTCGCTGCTCCGCCTGGCCCGCGAGGAATCCGGGCCGCGGGTCTTCGGCTACTGGGCCGAGCGCGTGGCGGGTGCCAAGGACGCCGATCGCATCCGCGAACTCGGTGCGCTCGGGGCGGCCGGTGACCTCTTCGTGGACGGCTCCCTCGGCTCCCACACCGCCTGCCTGCACGCCCCCTACGCCGACGCCCCGCACACCGGCACCGGTCACCTGGACGCCGCCGACGTGGCCGCCCATGTGGCCGCCTGCACCGAGGCCGGGCTCCAGGCCGGTTTCCACGCCATCGGCGACGGCGCCGTCAGCGCGGTCGTGGAGGGCGTCCGGGCCGCCGCCGAGCGGGTGGGCCTCGCCCGGATCAGGGCCGCGCGGCACCGCGTCGAGCACGCCGAGATGCTCACCCCCGCGACCATCGCCGCCTTCGCCGAGCTCGGCCTCACCGCCTCCGTGCAGCCCGCGTTCGACGCGCTGTGGGGCGGCGACGAGGGCATGTACGCCGAGCGGCTCGGCGTCGAGCGGGCCCGCACCCTCAACCCGTACGCCGCCCTGCTGCGGGCCGGGGTGCCGCTCGCGTTCGGCTCCGACTCACCGGTGACCCCGCTGGACCCCTGGGGGACCGTCCGCGCGGCCGCCTTCCACCGCACCCCCGGGCACCGGATCTCGGCGCGGGCCGCCTTCACCGCCCACACCCGGGGCGGCTGGCGCGCGCTCGGCCGGGACGACGCGGGCACGCTGGTGCCCGGTGCTCCGGCCGACTACGCGGTCTGGCGCACCGAGGAGCTCGTGGTCCAGGCCCCGGACGACCGGGTGGCCCGCTGGTCCACCGACCCCCGCTCGGGCACCCCGGGCCTGCCGGACCTCACTCCGGGCACCGCGCTGCCGGTCTGTCTGCGCACCGTGGTGTTCGGACAAACGGTATTCGCGCAGCCGAACGAGTGACATAGGGATATTTCGTACCGTTGGCGGACGGCCGTCACGGCATCGCCACGACCTGCGGATCTTCGTCGCTGACCTGGTGAATTGCAAAAACGTCGCAGCTCAAACGGCTGTTGACAGAAAGCGGCCGGGGGCCGGTAGGTTCGGCCGAGTCCACCACAGGACGTCCGACCGGTTAAACCTCCACGCAGTCGTCGAACGCCGCTGGGTCATGGGGTGGTGTGCCGCACCGGCACACCACCACTGGGAGCCAGGTTCAGCGCCCGCGCCTCGGGGGCGAGGGAAGGTTTCAGCCGTGCGGGCGTCCCCCCTGCCCGGCTGCGGGCCCAGGGGACGGTGCGACCCGGGTGGGGCCCGGACGCTCAGTAGACAACGGCTTTCGTCGACCCGCAGCCAGCGGGTCCCAGGTCGGCCCGAAGGGCGCCGGGCCCCCGTACCGACACTTCCCGCGACATCCGGCATTCCGGCGGATCCCCACCGCCATCCGGGCGCATCCGACACCACCCACCCTCGCGGTGCGGCCGGACCGCGACCGCTCGCTATGGTGGTCACCTGCGTACGGACAATAAGGGGCAGTAGTGAACGACGGCGGTCAGAGGCGGTACGGCCCGCTGGGCAGGACCTTGGTGATCATTCCGACCTACAACGAGGCGGAGAACATCAAGCCGATCGTCGCCCGCGTCAGAGCGGCGGTCCCCGAGGCCCACATTCTGGTCGCCGACGACAACAGCCCCGACGGCACGGGCAAGTTCGCGGACGAGATCGCCGCCGATGACGACCAGGTGCACGTCCTGCACCGCAAGGGCAAGGAAGGCCTCGGCGCCGCCTATCTGGCCGGTTTCCGCTGGGGCATCGAGCACGACTACGGCGTACTCGTCGAAATGGACGCCGACGGCTCCCACCAGCCCGAGGAACTGCCCCGGCTGCTCACCGCCCTCAAGGGCGCCGACCTGGTGCTGGGATCGCGCTGGGTGCCGGGCGGGCGGATCGTGAACTGGCCCAAGTACCGCGAGTTCATCTCGCGCGGCGGCTCCACGTACTCGCGGCTGCTGCTCGGCGTTCCGATCCGGGACGTCACCGGTGGCTACCGGGCCTTCCGCCGGGAGACCCTCGAAGGCCTCGGCCTGGACGAGGTCGCCTCCGCCGGCTACTGCTTCCAGGTCGACCTGGCCCGGCGCGCGGTCGGCGCGGGCTTCCACGTCGTGGAGGTCCCCATCACGTTCATCGAGCGCGAACGCGGCGACTCCAAGATGAGCAACGACATCCTGATCGAGGCGCTCTGGCGGGTCACCGCCTGGGGAGTCGGCTCCCGCGCCGGCAAACTCCTGGGCCGCAAGCCCTCGTGACCAGCGCGTACTGATCTCCTCCTTACGCCGTACGGATCGGCTCCCAGGCACACTGGGAGCATGACGACCGGCACTCCGCCTCCGACAGTTCCCAAGCGCTCGCGCGCACGCACCTTCGTACCCCTGGGGATCGCCGCCTGGCTGGTCCTGGAGATCTGGCTGCTCACCGTGGTGGCCGGCGCCACCAGCGGCCTCACCGTTCTGCTGCTGCTCATCGGCGGCTTCGCGCTCGGCTCGTATGTCATCAAGCGGGCCGGGCGGCGCGCCTTCCGCACTCTCACGGAGACGTTCCAGCAGCAGCAGTCCGGGGCCGCCCCGTCCGCCGCCCAGAACGGCGGCGAGGGCAACGCCCTGACCATGCTGGGCGGCCTTCTGCTGATCATCCCCGGGTTCGTGTCGGACGCGGTGGGGCTGCTCTGCCTGCTCCCGCCGGTCCGGAAGTTCGCGGCCCGCTTTGCCGAGCGCTCGCTGCAGAAGAGGATGCGCACCGCCCCGCCCGGCAGCTTCGGCGACGCCTTCCAGCAGGCCCGCATCCACTACCCGGACGGCAAGGTCGTGCAGGGCGAGGTCATCCGGGACGACGCCCCGCCCTCGTACCCCGCGCGCGACGACCGGGGCCCCCGTCCGCCGCTGACTCCCTGACCACAGCAAAAGCTGAGGGCCGGTCACACCAGATGGTGTGACCGGCCCTCAGCTTTTGTGCGCTGTGTCGCCGAACTGCGCGACTAGGCGGACTTGCGGCTGTCGCGCGGATGCACGGCAATGTTCATGGTGCCGGAACGAAGGACCTCCAGCCTCTCGGCCAGAACCTCCTCCAGCTCCTCGCGGGTGCGCCGCTCCATGAGCATGTCCCAGTGCGTACGCGCAGGCTTGCCCTTCTTCTCTTCAGGGCCGTCGCCGTCCACCAGGAGTGCGGGGGCCCCGCAGACCTTGCACTCCCACTCCGGCGGGATCTCCGCCTCCACCGAGAAGGGCATCTCAAAGCGATGTCCCTTCTCGCATGCGTACTCCACGGCCTGGCGCGGGGCCAGATCGATGCCGCGGTCGGTCTCGTAGCTGGTCACCACGAGGCGCGTGCCGCGAAGAGCTCGCTCACTCATGAATCGTGCCTCCCGGGCTTGTCGCCCACAGGACAGGTGTCACTGTCGTCGTCATCCGGTCAACGTCCGGTCGGCGGTAAAGATTCCCGTTCTGGGTCATGCGTCGCCGTCGTGCCGCCCCTTGTTGTACCCACCAGTGACCGGTTTGTCACATCTGACAGCAGATGTCACCCAGCGTCTTCACTACTTGAGCACGCAGTAACGGTCCGCCTGGCAGGCCAAAGGCGTACACTACCGGCCTTTCACTTCAACGTCTAAATCCGTGCCGGAACAGGGTTCCCGGCGGCCGCCACGGCGGCCCGTACCGGCACCCGCGCGAGCAGCACGAATCCGGCCGCGAAGAACACCACCAGCGAGATGATGGCATCCCGGTAGCTCCCGGTCAGCTGATACGCGAGACCGAACACCAATGGCCCCAGCCAGCTCAGGCCCCGGTCGCTCATCTCGTAGGCCGAGAAGTACTCGGCCTCCTTGCCGCTCGGCACCATGTGTGAGAAAAGCGACCTCGACAGGGCCTGGCTGCCGCCGAGTACCGTCCCGATCGCCGCCGCGAGCACGAAGAAGAGGACCGGCTGCCGGGCCGGCAGGAAGTAGCCGACCCCGAGGATCACCGCCCAGACGGCGAGCGAGCCCAGAATGGTGCGCTTCGCACCGTACGTCTGCGCCATCCGCCCCATCGTGAGGGCACCGGCCACCGCCAGGACCTGCACGAGCAGCACGGCGACGATGAGCGTGTTCTGATCCAGGCCGAGCTCCTCGGACCCGTAGATCGAAGCCTGCGAGATCACCGTCTGCACACCGTCGTTGTAGATGAGGTACGCCAGCAGGAAGGCGAGCGTCAGCGGGCGGGCGCGCATGTCCCGCAGGGTCGCGATCAGCTGCCGCCAGCCCGCCCCGACCTTCCCCTCGGCCGCCGCCACCGCCACCTTGCGGTCACGCAGCCGCCGGAGCGGTACGAGGGTGAACGCGCCCCACCAGACCCCGGCCGACGCCAGACAGATCCGTACCGCGGCCGACTCCGACAGGCCGAAGCCGTCGTGCCCCGAGTAGAGGATCAGGTTGAGGACCAGGACCCCGGCCCCCGAGGTGTAGCCGAAGGCCCAGCCGCGCGAGGAGACCCGGTCGCGCTCCTCGGGCCCCGCGATCTGCGGCAGATAGGCGTTGTAGAGGACCATCGACACCGAGAGCGAGGCGTTCGCCACGATCAGCAGGACCGCGCCGAGCAGATAGCGGTGCCCGTCCAGGAAGAACATCCCGGCCGTAGCGGTCGCACCCGTGTAGGCGGCGGCCGCCAGGAGCGGCTTCTTGCGGCCGCTGCGGTCCGCGGCCGCGCCCACGATCGGCATGAGGACCACCGCGAGGATCACCGAGGCGGACACGGCGTACGCGAAGAGCGAGCCCGCGCGCACCGGGACGCCCAGTGGGTGCACGAACCCGTCGGGGTCCGCCGCCGACTTGGCGATCGAGGTCAGATAGGGGCCGACGAACACGGTGAGCACGCTCGTCGAATACACCGAGCAGGCGAAGTCGTAGAAGTACCAGCCGTGTTGCTCCCGCTTGCGGTCGGCCGTGCTCACCGGCTGATCCGCCCGGTCAACGGTTCCAGCGCTCAACCCGCGCCCCCTCGCTCGTCCTCGTACGCGAGCGGTGGCTGCCGGGTGGTCAGTGCCAGACTCCCCGGTCGGTCAGTACCGTGCGCAGTGTCTCCAGATGATCGGTCATGATGCCATCCACACCGAGGTCGAGGAGAGCCCTCATCCGATCGGGATCATTGATCGTCCAGACATGTACCTGCAGGCCGAGCGCGTGCGCGGTCCGCACGAAGCGGCGGTCCACGACCGGGATGCCGCTCTGGCTCACGGGCACCTGCGCGCTGACGGCGCCCGGCCGCAGCGGCACCGGGATCCCGTAGGAGCGCAGCCGGAGCGCGGCGACGCCCCGCACGCCGTACGACGTGGCCAGGCGCGGTCCCGCGAGCCGGTGCGCCCGCGCGACCCGGGCCTCCGAGAACGAGCCCACGCAGACCCGGTCCCAGGCGTCCGTGCGGCGGATCAGGTCGATCAGCGGGACGAGCGCGGACTCGGCCTTGAGGTCGACGTTCCAGCGGGCCTCGGGGAAGGCCTCCAGGAGCTCCTCGAACAGGGGCAGCGGCTCACGGCCTGCCACCCGGGCCCGCTTCACCACGGCCCAGGGCAGCTCGGCGATCCTTCCCCCGGAGTCGGTGACGCGGTCGAGCGTCGGGTCGTGGAAGGCGACCAGACGCCCGTCCGCCGTGGTGTGCACATCGGTCTCGAAGTACCGGTAGCCCGCCTCGGCCGCCCGCTCGAAGGCGGCGGCGGTGTTCTCGACGCCGTCCGCCGCCCCGCCGCGATGGGCGAACGGGATCGGCGTCGGATGGTCCAGATAGGGGTGGCGTACGCGAGTCACCCGGGAAGTATGGCGCGCTCCGGTGTCGGCGCGGCGACGGCGGTGCTTCCGGCGGGTACCGGGGACGTGGCTTCGGGGGCCGCCTCCTGGGCGGGGGCCTCGGGGATCGCGAAGATACGGAGGAAGAACTGGGCGAGCGGCCCGATCGCCAGCGCGTAGAGGACCGTGCCGACACCGAGCGAGCCGCCGAGCAGGAAGCCGGTGGCCACGACGATCACCTCAAGTCCCGTGCGTACGACCCGGATTGAGCGTCCGGTCACCTTGTGCAGGCCCGTCATCAGGCCGTCGCGCGGACCGGGGCCGAAGCGGGCCGAGATGTAGAGGCCGGTCGCCACGCCGTTGCAGACGATGGCGGCCGCCGTCAGCGGAACCTGGGCGAGCAGGCCGTGCACATCGGGGACCACGGCGAGCGTCCCGTCCATGAAGATGCCGATCGCGAAGACGTTGGAGACGGTGCCGAGCCCCGGCCGCTGCCGGATGGGGATCCACAGCAGCAGGACCGCCGCGCCGACGATGATGGAGACGACGCCTATGGAGAGGCCGGTGTGCTTGGCGAGACCCTGGTGCAGCACCCCCCACGGTTCGAGACCGAGCCCGGCGCGGACCAGCAGCCCCGAGCTGACGCCGTACAACGCGAGACCGACGTAGAGCTGCAGCAGCCTCCGCGTGAGGTGCGTGGACAAGGTGGTTCCCCCCTGTGTGGTGCTGGTGGACTGACTCATGACACTCTGTGCGGGGAAATGGACTCCAACCATGGCCAATTCGAGGAAGGTGGACTGACTTCCATGGCTCAGTGGACCTCGGCGATCGGGCCCGCCCAGCTCGCCCGTCAGCTCAAGGCGCAGCAGCCCCGCCCGGCCGGTGCGGGACTGCGCAAACCGCCCGCCTACCGGGCACTGGCCGACGGCATCCGGCTGCTCGTCCTCGAAGGCCGGGTCCCGGCCGCCGCCCGGCTGCCCGCCGAGCGCGAACTGGCCGTCGCCCTGTCGGTGAGCCGCACGACCGTCGCCGCCGCCTACGAGGCGCTGCGCGGCGAGGGCTTCCTCGAATCGAGGCGCGGCGCCGGCAGCTGGACCTCCGTGCCCGCCGGGCATCCGCTGCCCGGCCGCGGCCTCGAACCGCTCCCGCCCGAACAGCTCGGCTCCATGATCGACCTGGGCTGCGCGGCGCTGCCCGCCCCCGAACCCTGGCTGACCCGGGGAGTGCAGGGCGCGCTCGAAGAGCTCCCGCCGTACGCCCACACCCACGGCGACTACCCGGCCGGTCTGCCCGCGCTGCGCCAGATGCTCGCCGAGCGCTACACCGCGCGCGGCATCCCGACGATGCCCGAGCAGATCATGGTGACGACGGGGGCGATGGGCGCGATGGACGCCATCTGCCATCTGTTCGCCGGACGTGGTGAACGCATCGCCGTCGAATCGCCTTCGTACGCCAACATCCTCCAGCTCATGCGCGAGGCGGGCGCCCGGCTGGTGCCGATCGCCATGGCCGAGGGGCTGACCGGCTGGGACCTGCCGCGCTGGCGCCAGGTGCTGAGGGACGCCGCGCCCCGGCTCGCCTATGTCGTCGCCGACTTCCACAACCCCACCGGCGCACTCGCCGACGAGGACCAGCGGCGCCAGCTCGTGGACGCCGCGCGCTCGGCCGGCACCGTGCTCGTCGTCGACGAGACGATGAGCGAGCTGTGGCTCGACGAGGACCTGGACATGCCGCGCCCCGTCTGCGCCTTCGACCCGGCCGGGGCCACGGTGCTCACGGTCGGCTCGGCGAGCAAGGCGTTCTGGGCGGGCATGCGCATCGGCTGGGTGCGGGCCGCCCCCGACGTCATCCGCTCCCTCGTCGCGGCCCGCGCGTACGCCGATCTCGGCACCCCGGTGCTCGAACAGCTCGCCGTCAACTGGCTGATGGCGACGGGTGGTTGGGAACAGGCCGTCGAACTCCGCCGCGCCCAGGCCCGCGAGAACCGCGACGCGCTGGTCGCGGCGGTGCGCCGGGAACTCCCCGACTGGGAGTTCCACGTGCCGCGCGGCGGCCTCACCCTGTGGGTCCGCACGGGCGGCCTCTCGGGATCCCGCCTGGCCGAGGTCGGCGAACGGGTCGGGGTGCGCGTGCCCTCCGGTCCCCGCTTCGGAGTCGACGGAGCCTTCGAGGGCTATGTCCGCCTGCCGTTCACGGTGGGCGGCCCGGTCGCCGAGGAGGCCGCGGTACGTCTCGCGGCTGCGGCCCGGCTGGTGGAGACGGGGGGCGGGTCGGGGGGTGCGGAGCCGCCCCGGACGTTTGTGGCCTGACGGACCCTGCCATCCGTCACCTCTCCGTCGGAACCGCCTCGTGCGCCGTCCCCGGTGGAGCCGCCTCCACCGGTCCGTCGTGGGCCGGCAGGAGGTCCTGGACCGCCTGCCGGTGGGCCGCCGACGTCGCGTCGTCGTAGGGGTCCGGGGTCGCGGGGACCTGGAGGCGCAGGACCTCTCCCGCACCCAGGCGGGCGTAGCCGCGGCCCGGGGGGACGTCGGGGGTGGGGGTGGTGTGCGGCGGGACGCCGAGCACCGACTCGACCTGGCCCCGGGAGGCGGGGCCGAGGACCACGCGGGCCCGGGTGTGGGAGCGTACGGGCTCGGTCAGGTCGTCCAGGGTGTCGAACTGTTCGGCGACGACCACCGTGACCCCGGCGGCCCGGCCGTGTCGCAGCGGCACCTGGAGCAGGTGCTGCGGGTCGGTGCGGCCGTCGGCCGCGGCCAGGTCGGTGAGGACGCTGGGGCGGTCGAGCAGGATCCACAGCGGCCGCTTGGTGTCCTCGGGGGCCGGTTGGCCGGCCTGGCGGGCCCGGTTGGCGGAGATCAGGCGCCGCTCGGTCTCGTGCGAGGCCCATTCCAGGAGGGCCAGCGCCCCGGCGAGCCCGCATTCGACGGCCAGGACGCCCGAGCGGCCCGTCAGGCAGGCGTACTCGCCGGTGCCGCTGCCCTCGATGACCAGCAGGTCGCCGTGCTGGAGGGCCTGCAGGGCGATGGAGCGGAGCAGGGTCGTGGTGCCCGAGCCGGGCTGGCCGACGGCCAGGAGGTGGGGTTCGGTGGAGCGGGGGCCGGTGCGCCAGACGACCGGCGGGGCGTCGTGGCTCTCCTCGCCCGCGGTCACCGGAACGGTGCGCTGGACGGCGTCCGCGTCGGTGAAGCCGAGGACCGTCTCGCCCGGGGAGGTCACGAAGCGCTGGGCGGCGATCGAGGTGGGCAGCGCCTCCAGGACGCTCATGACGAGCTGGTTGCCCTCCTCGTCCCAGGCGAAGTGGTATTCGCGGCCACGTCCCGACTTGACGTGCAGGAGCTGTTCGATCCGGGCGCGGGAGGCGGCCTCGCCGTCGGTGAAGTACGCCGGGTAGCGCACCCGGAGCCGGGTCGGGCGGCCGCTGTCGTCGAACTCGTACTCGCTGAAGGCCTTGTCCCACTCGCCGCCGTGGGCGAAGAGCGGGTCCGGGTCCTCCGGGACGGAGAAGTACGGCACGAGCGCCTCGTAGAGGGCCTGGAGCCGGGTGAGCTCCGCCTCGTCGGGGCCGGTCTTGACGGCCGGTTTCTCGCGGCCCTTCCAGGCGGCCGCGCCCATCACCGTGATCAGGGCGAGCAGCGGCCCGTACGGGATGAGCGCGACGACCAGGACCACGGCCGCGGTCAGGAACAGTGCGGGGCCACGCCGTTCCTTGGGGGTGGCGGCCCACTTGCCGCGCAGGGCGGCGGCGATCAGTCGCAGGCCGCGGGTGATCGTGATGAGCGGATGGAGGACGTCGGTGGCGCTGTCGGCGGCCGTACGCGCGATCTCGCGGCTGCGAACGATCGGTGCGCTGTAGCTGCTCAGAATGCGGGGGAGCGGTCGCCGGGCCACGTCGTTCTCCTGGTGTCGATTGTGCAGTTGTACGCAGGACAGCGGGAGTTCAGAACTTGATCCCGCCCAGCAGGCTGGCCAGGCTCGCGCCTCCGGCCGTGATGCTCGGGGCGATGGCGGTGCCCGCGAGGTAGAAGCCGAAGAGGGCGCAGACGAATGCGTGCGAGGCCTTGAGCCCGTCCTTCCGGAAGAAGAGGAAGACGATGATTCCGAGCAGCACCACACCTGAGATGGAAAGGATCATTTCGGGATCTCCTGGTTGATGGGGACAGTCACCATGAGTTCTTCCAGGCTCACAGGAAGTATCTATGGGATAAAAGGTGCGAATGGGTGAAATTCCCGCAATTTCACTGGAGTGGCGGATATGAAAAACCGCTCGGAGCGGCACACTGTGCGGCCGCCACCTCTGTCGTCGTCACTCCCGGTGATCTTTGCCGCCGATGGGCCGCCTCATGTGGGCCGCCAGCCAGTACCCTGTCGATTCACTCGTACGGCGCTGTGGCCGTGCGGGTCTGTTCCGCTGCCGTAAAGGAGTTTGCGATGAGCGAGGAACTCGATCCCGAGGTGGTCGAGCTGGCGTCCAAGGTCTTCGATCTGGCCCGCCAGGGAGACGCCGACGCGCTCGCCGCGCACGTCGACGCCGGGGTGCCCGCGAACCTCACCAACGACCGCGGCGACTCCCTCGTCATGCTCGCCGCCTACCACGGGCACGCGGCCTGTGTGAGCGCCCTGCTCGCCCGGGGCGCCGACGCCAACCGCGCCAACGACCGAGGCCAGACCCCGCTCTCCGGAGCCGTCTTCAAGGGCGAGGACGCGGTGATCAAGGCCCTGCTCGCCGGCGGAGCCGATCCTTCCGCAGGGACGCCCTCCGCGGTCGACACCGCCCGGATGTTCGGCAAGACGGAGCTGCTAGCCCTGTTCGGGGCCAACTGAGCGTCCACGAAGCGTTTACGGGGGATCCACCGAAGAGCCCGCGGAGAGGGGCGCCGTAAATGTGGTCGCGATGGCGAAATGACTGGGTCATCATGACGTCGAACCCCTGCATCGGGGGCAGGGTCCCTACATCGGGGACCACGACGAGAGGGCAGCAAGATGGTCTACACCAAGCAGAAGACGGCGGGCGGCCGAACATGTTGCTGCGCGGCCTAGGGCAAGGCACGAATCCCGGTTGCGTCGACAGCTTGATGTGAGGCTATTTCCATGTTCGATCCAGTCATAGCGCCGAGCGGCACGTTGCTCGGCCTGCTGCAGCGGGGCCGCGGCGACGGCACCCTGCACGCGCTGGCCGCCCCGCGCGACGAGGCCCTGGCGGCCCTCAACCACTGCGTACTGAGCGACCCCCGCCACGACTGGCAGGTCGAGAACCGCTCCCTGTACTACGCGCGCCTCTTCCTGGATCTCGACGGCGGGCTCGACCAGATCGAGCGCCACCTCTTCGGCGCCGAGGACATCCTCGACACCGAGGACTCCAGGACCGGACTCGCCCTCGCCGTCCTCGGCCACCTCGCCTCGTACGGCCGGGCGGACGCGCTGGCGCTGCTGCGCCGGTACGCCTCGTCCGGCTCGAACTGGGCCTGGGCCCTGGACGAGCTGGCGCTGCGCGACGACGACGCGGGCCTGCGCGGCCTCGCCACGTCCGTGCTCGGCCGTTTCCCCGCCACCGCGGAGGGAGAGGCGGAGCTCGCCGCCACCGTGCGTGACGCCTATGAGCCGCGTCCCTGGCGGCTGTGGGCCGAGGATCCGCGGGACGGCGTGGGCGCCCGGGTGCGGGCCGCCCGGGAGAACGGCTCCTTCGACCGCTGGCAGCGGCAGATGCGGCCCGCCGGGCCCCGCCCCGGCTGGAGCGTCCAGGCCGTCTTCGACTGGGCCGAGGAAGGTCTGGAGCGCGGCGCGGTCCTGCACCTGCCCGCGGCCAGGTGCCTCGGCGCGGTCGCCGGTCCCGAGGACCGCGGCGCCATCATCGAGGCGGCCGGATCCGGCACCGACGGCGCCCGCGGCGCCGCCCTGCACTATCTCGCCGAATCGCGCGACCCCCGCGTGCTCGACCTCATCGAATCCGCCGTCTCGGCCGGCTCGCACACCGTCGCCGAGGCCGCCGTCCACGCCTTCGAGCGGATGTGCGGCCCCGAGGCCGTCGACCGGGCCCGCGGCTGGGTCCAGCGCCCCGACGAACTCGGCGCCTCCGCCGCCAGCGTGCTCGCCGCCAGAGGCGGGACCGGCGACGAGAAGCTGGTGCTCGGCGCGCTCCGCGAGACCGTACGGTCCCAGGGCCCCGACGCCCCGCTGCTGCGGGCGCTCGTCGACGGGGCGGGACGGCTCGGCATCTGCTGCGCCGCCCCCGTCCTCAGACACGTCTACCGGGAGACGGCCTCCTCCGAACTGCGCGGCCGCACCGCCCGCGCGCTCGCCGCCACCGACCCCTCCTTCGCCACCGGGTTCGCCGTCGAATGCCTGTGGGACTGCGAGGAGACCACGCGGGAAGTGGCCGCCCAGTACGCGGAGCTCGTCGACGCCCGGGTGGCCGAGCGGCTGCGCAGGCTCGCCGCGGACCCGGCCGAGGAGGCCGAGGTGCAGAGCGTCATCCACGACCGCCTCGGCCCGGACGCCACGGCCGTGTGACCCATGGCCGCCCGGGAGCAGCGCCGTGCGATCCACGGCCGGACCCGGGTGAGACAACGCTCATGGGACGTTCCCCGGGCGGAAAGATCCAAGTCGGCCGGGCCACTCCCGACGCGACGACAACACGGGTATGCGTGTCGTCATCGTCACCGAATCCTTCCCGCCCGACGTCAACGGCGTTGCCCACTGCGCCCTGCAGACCGCCCGGCATCTCGCCGTACGCGGTCACCAACCGCTCGTCATAGCCCCGGCCACGGCCACGGGGGAGGGCTCTGACGCGCCGTGCCCCGTCATACGAGTGCCCTCGCTGCCGCTGCCCGGCTATCCGCAGGTCCGCCTCGCCCTGCCGAGCCGCCGCGTCGCCGCCACGATCGCCGCCCACCGGGCCGACCTCGTCCACCTGGCGAGCCCCTTCGTCCTCGGCGTGCGCGGCATGGCCGCCGCCGCCCGCCTCGACGTCCCCGCCGTCGCCGTCTACCAGACCGATCTGGCCGGGTACGCCCGCACCTACATGGGCACCGGCGAAGGCACCGCGTGGCGCCGGCTCCGAGCCGTGCACGGCGCCGCCGACCGGACCCTCGCACCGTCCACCTCGGCCATGCGCGACCTGACGGAGCACGGCGTCCAGCGGGTGCGGCTGTGGCCGCGCGGCGTCGACACCGACCGCTTCCGCCCCGAGCGGCGCGACGAGGCACTGCGCCGCGAACTCGCCCCGCACGGCGAACTGCTCGTCGGCTACGTCGGCCGGCTCGCCCCGGAGAAGCAGGTGGAGCTCCTCGCGGACGTCTGCGCCCTCGACGGCGTACGCGTCGTCATCACCGGCGACGGGCCGAGCGCGCCCGCGCTGCGCGGCGCGCTGCCCGGCGCCGTCTTCCTCGGCCGCCGCACCGGCGACGAACTCGCGCGGATCTTCGCCTCGTTGGACGTCTTCGCGCACACCGGACCGTACGAAACGTTCTGCCAGACCGTGCAGGAGGCAATGGCGAGCGGAGTGCCCGTGGTGGCCCCCGCGGCGGGCGGTCCGCTCGATCTCGTACGCCATGGGACGACCGGGCTGCTGGTCCCCCCGAGGGACGCGGGGGCCGTGCGCGACGCCGTGCTGCGGCTCGCCGATCCTGCCGTCGGGGCGGCCTGCGGGCGCGCCGGGCGGGCCGCCGTCGAGGGACGGACCTGGGCCGCCGTGGGCGATCTGCTGCTCGACCACTACGGCGAGGTGCTCGGCGCGCGGGCGGCGGTGGCGGCATGAGCGGCCTCAGGATCGTGCGGCTCGCCAACTTCGTCACCCCCGCGTCCGGCGGGCTGCGCACCGCGCTGCGCGAGCTCGGCCGGGGCTATCTGGCCGCCGGACACGAACCCGTGCTCGTCGTGCCGGGAGAGCGGGCCCGCGACGAACTCACCGAGCAGGGACGGGTGATCACCCTGCCGGGCCTTGTGCTGCCGGGCACCGGCGGCTACCGGGTGCTCGCCGACCGGCGCCGTCTGCGCCGGGTCCTCGAAGACCTCGCCCCCGACCGCATCGAGGTGTCCGACCGCACCACGCTGCGCTGGACCGGCGAGTGGGCGCGCCGGGCCCGGGTCCCCTCCGTGATGGTCTCGCACGAGACGGCGGACGGGGTGCTGCGCACCTGGGGCCTGCCCGAAGCCCTGGCCCGCGGCGCCGCCGACCGGCTCAACAGGCGTACCGCGTGGGCCTATTCGCGGATCGTGTGCACCACCGAGTGGGCGGAGCGCGAGTTCGTACGGATCGGGGCGCGGAACGTGGCCAGGGCGCCGCTCGGTGTCGATCTGGCGCAGTGCCGGCCGGGCCGGCGCTCGACCGTGCTGCGGGCCCGCCACGCGCGGGGGGCCCACGTGCTGCTCCTGATGTGCTCGCGGCTCTCGGTCGAGAAGCGCCCCGGGCTCGCCCTGGACGCGCTCGCGGCGCTGCGCCGCGCGGGTGTGGCGGCGGCGCTGGTGGTCGCGGGGGACGGCCCGCTGGCGGGGAGCCTGGAGCGCCGGGCGGCCGCCGAGCGGTTGCCGGTGGAGTTCCTGGGGCATGTCGCCGACCGTGAGGTGCTGGCCGACCTGCAGGCAGCCGCCGACCTGTGCCTGGCGCCGGGTCCGGCCGAGACGTTCGGCCTCTCGGCCCTCGAAGCCCTGGCCTGCGGGACCCCCGTCGTGTGCAGCGCCTCCTCCGCCCTGCCGGAAGTCGTCGGCGACGCCGGTCTCGCGGCCGGGGGAACGGCCGGGGAATTCGCCGCGGCGGCAAGGGAGTTGCTCGCCAGGCCGGAGGAGCAGCGCCGGGCCGCCGCGCGGGCGCGGGCCGGGCTGTTCGGCTGGGACGCGTCGGTGACGGCCTTCCTCGCCGCACACGAGGCTCCGGTGGTGCGGCGGGCGAGGTCCGGCGCGGGACCGGGGGTGGCCGCGTGACCGCCATGGCCTTCGCCGCCGAACAGGCGCCCCCGCCACCGCTTGAGAGGCTGCGGTTCGCGGCCCTCGGGGACTCGCTCACCGAAGGCATCGGGGACCCGGTGGCAGGCGGCTGGCGCGGCTGGGCGGCGCTGCTCGCCGGTCACCAGCAGGGCTGGGAGTTCCGGAACTTCGCCGCCAGCGGTGCGCTCACCCGTGATGTCGCGGAGGAACAGGCGCCGCTGGCAAGGGAGTTCGCGCCCGACCTCGCCGCGGTCGTCGTCGGCGTCAACGACACGCTGCGCCGCTCCTTCGACATCCACCGGATCGCCGTAGGGCTCGACACGGTGTACGGCGGCCTCGCCGGACAGGGAGCGGTGCTGTTCACCGCCTGTCTGCCCGACCCGGGCGCCATGCTGGGACTGCCGGGGCCGCTCGCCCGGCCGCTCGCCAGGCGGCAGCGGGCGGTCAACACGGTGGTGCACACCCTGTCCGCCCGTTACGGCGCGATCCATCTGCACCTCGCCGACCGCGAATGGGTCGCCGACCGCGCCCTGTGGAGCGCGGACCGGCTGCATCCGGGCGAGCGCGGGCACCGGCTGATCGCGGCCCGCTGCCACGCGCTGCTCGCCGAGCGGGGCCTCGCGCCGGGCGCGCCGCCCTCGCGCGAACCGGAGCAGCCGCCACCGGGCGCGGCCGCCTCCCTGTTCTGGCTGGCCACCTCCGGCACCGCCTGGCTGGCCCGCCGCTCCACCGACCTGCTGCCCCAACTGCTCCGGCTGGCCGGTGACGAACTGCGCCACGCGGCGCGAGGAACCGCGGCCCGCCTCGATCTGCACGCCGCCGAGGCCCTGTCGTCCGCGCTGGCGGCCGTCTCACCGGTCCCGGCCGAAGGCGCTCACGAGGACCGGAACCGTCCCACCGGCACGAACCGCACGGGTGTGCCCGGCGCGGCCTGCGCCGCGGCCGCCAGGTCGGTTTCGGGGACGACGCCGATCACCGGGTAGCCGCCGGTCGTCGGGTGGTCGGCGAGGAAGACCACCGGGCGGCCGTCCGGCGGCACCTGGACCGCGCCCAACACCATTCCCTCGCTGGGGAGTTCACCCTCGACGGCGCGCGCCAGCGCGGGCCCCTCGGTGCGCAGCCCGATGCGGTTGCTCGCCGAGGACACCCGGTAGCGGCCGCCCGCCAGGACGGCGGGCGCGTCCGCGGTGAACCAGTCCGCGCGGGGCCCCGGCAGCACGCGCAGCACCAGTTCCTCCGGCGGCCCCGGCGCGGGCGCCGCGTCCACCGGCGGGCAGGTGGCCGACGGGGAGCCCAGCGGCAGTACCGCGCCGTCCCTCAGCAGGGCCGGGCCGAGGCCCGACAGGAGGTCGGTGGAGCGGCTGCCGAGCACCGGCTCGACGGTGACGCCGCCCGCGAACGCCAGATAGGAGCGCACCCCGCGCGTCGCCGCGCCCACCTCGACCACGGCCCCCGAGGGCACCCGCACCGGCGCGCCCCACGCCACCGGGCGGCCGTCGACCGTGACCGGGCAGGGCGCGCCGGTCACCGCCACGGTGACCGCACAACGAGGGCGTACCGCACACCCGTTGAGGGTCGTTTCGAGGACGGCCGCCCCCATTGCGTTGCCGACCAGCCGGTTGGCAAGGCGGCTCGCGGGCAGGTCGAGCGCGCCCGAGCGCGGCACCCCGAGGTGCGCGTGCCCAGGCCGTCCCTCGTCCTGTACGGAGGTGAGCGCGCCGGCCCGTACGACGGACAGGGCGCGGTCGGTCATCGCGCCTCCCGCTCGACGAAGCGGACCCGGGTGCCGGGGGAGAGGAGGGCGGCGGGCTCGCGGTGCGGGTCCCACAGTGCGGCGTCCGTGCTGCCGATCAGCTGCCAGCCGCCGGGGGAGGAGCGCGGATAGATGCCGGTGTACGGGCCGGCGAGGGCCACCGAACCCGCTGGGACCGTGGTGCGCGGAGTGGCCCGGCGCGCCACCGCGTACCGCTCGGGAAGGCCGGTGAGGTAGCCGAAGCCGGGCGCGAACCCGCAGAAGGCGACCCGGAATTCGGCCGAGGAGTGGATGCGTACCGCCTCTTGCGGCGAGACCCGCCACAGGGCCGCGACCTCCGCGAGATCGGGGCCGTCGTAGCGCACGGCGATCTCGACCGTCTCCTGGGCGCCCGCCTTCAGAGGAGGGATCTCCCAGGTTGTCAAGAGGGCGGCGAGCGCCTGGGGGTCCCGTACGCCGTCAAGGAGCACGGTGCGGGCCGCGGGCACGATCTCGCGCACCGGGGGAAGCGTGCCGGCGGCGCGGCGGCGCAGCAGCTCGGCGTGCAGCGCCTCGGCCGCCTCGCCGCTGTCGAGTTCGACCAGGAGGGCGCGGTCGCCGACCGGGAGGGTGCGCAGGGCGTCGCTGGTCATGCGAAGGCCGCCACGCGGACGCCCGCCGATTCGAGAGCGGCCCGCACCCGGCGGGCCAGTCCCACCGCGCCCGGGGTGTCGCCGTGCACGCACAGCGAGCGCGCACCGACGCCGACGACTTCCCCGGTCGCTGCTACGACCGTGCCGTGCAGGGCCATCGCGACGGAGCGCTCGACCACCGCATCGGGGTCGCTGACGACCGCGCCGTCCTGGCCGCGCGGCACCAGCGTGCCCTCGGCGGTGTAGGCGCGGTCCGCGAACGCCTCGGTGATGACGGGCAGTCGGGCCTGCTCGGCCGTCGCGAGCAGCCGGGAGCCCGGCAGGCCGAGTACCGCGAGCCCCTCGCCCGCGAGCAGCACCCCGGCCACGACGGCGGCCGCCTGCTCCTCGTCGTGCACGACCCGGTTGTAGAGCGCGCCGTGCGGTTTGACGTACGCGACCCGGCTGCCCGCGGCGCGTGCGAAGACCTCCAACGCGCCGATCTGGTAGGCGACTTCGGCCGCGAGCTCGGCGGGCGGCACGTCCATGGAGCGGCGGCCGAAGCCCGCCAGGTCGCGGTAGGAGACCTGCGCGCCGATGCGTACGCCGCGCTCCGCCGCCAGCGCGCAGACCCGCCGCATGATGGCCGGATCGCCGGCGTGGAAGCCGCAGGCCACATTGGCGCTGGTGACAACAGACAGAAGTTGTTCGTCATCAGTCAATCGCCAGTGACCGAACCCCTCGCCGAGGTCGGCGTTGAGATCGATCGACGTCGTCGCGGGCCGGGTCATGGATGCGGGATCTCCTGTTCCAGATGGTGCGTGGCGCTGTTGTGCAGTCTGCCCCGGGCGGGCTCAGGGCGCTCGGTGGTGCTCGTCAGTGCTCGTCAGTGCTCGTCTGGGATGTCGGTGATGAACATCCGGCCCGGTGCGTGGGTGAGCACGAACGGCGGCCGGGACGCCATCACCGCGGCCTGCGGAGTGACCCCGCAGGCCCAGAACACCGGCACGTCGCCGGGCAGCGCCTCCACCGGGTCCCCGAAGTCCGGCCGGGACAGGTCGCGGATGCCGAGCGCTGCGGGATCGCCCGCGTGCACGGGCGCGCCGTGCACCGCGGGCATCGCCCGGGTCACCCGGCAGGCCGTGCCCACCAGCCGGGCCGGGACCGGCCGCATCGACACCACGAGCGGGCCGCTGAGCCGCCCCGCGGGCCGGCAGGTCCGGTTCGTCACGTACATCGAGACGTTGCGGCCCTGCTCGATGTGGCGCAGCGGTACGCCCTCGGCGGCCAGCCGCGACTCGAAGGTGAAGCTGCACCCGATGAGGAAGGTCACCAGGTCGTCCCGCCAACAGGACACGACATCGGTGGGCTCGGCGACCAGTTCGCCGTTCTCCCACACCCGGTAGCGGGGAACTTCCGTGCGCAGATCGGCGTTGGGGGCGAGCCGCGTCTGCCAGGAGCCCGGCTCCGTGACGTCGAGGACCGGGCAGGGCTGCGGATTGCGCTCGCAGAACAGCCGGACGTCCTCGGCCCAGTCGGCCGGTACGGAGATCAGGTTCACCTGGGTGCGGCCGGGCGCCCAGCCCGCGGTGGGTACGTCCGCACCCGAACGGAAGTGGGCGCGGGCCTGGCGCGGGGAGACGGCCGAAGGTGCCGGCACGGTGGGTTCGACGGCGCTCACAGCAGCTCCTGTCCGCGGGTCTCGGGCAGGCCGAGGAGGGCGAGGACGGCGATGGCGTAGCCGACGGCGCCGAACACCAGGGCGCCGCCGACGCCCCAGCTGTCGGCGAGGTAGCCGACCAGGGTGGGGAAGAACGCGCCCACCGCGCGCCCGGTGTTGTACGTGAACCCCTGCCCGCTGCCGCGCACGGCGGTCGGGTACAGCTCGCTCAGGAACGAGCCGAAGCCGCTGAAGATCGCCGACATGCAGAAGCCGAGCGGGAAGCCGAGCACCAGAAGAAGGGTGTTCGCCCCCGAGGGGAGGTGCGTATAGACGAGGATGCAGACGGCCGACAAGAACGCGAACAGGGCGATGTTCCTCTTCCGGCCGATGCGGTCGGTGAGGTATCCGCCGGTCAGATAGCCGATGAAGGCGCCGGAGATCAGGAACGTCAGATAGCCGCCGGTACCGACGACGGTGAGGTGGCGCTCGCTCTTGAGGAAGGTCGGCACCCAGGTGGCGAGCGTGTAGTAGCCGCCCTGGACACCGGTGGAGAGCAGCACCGCGAACAGGGTGGTGCGCAGCAGCGGGCCCCGGAAGATGGCGGCGAAGGTGGCGCCGCCGCTCGTGGTGCGGGCGGTGGCGAGCCGCTGCTCGGTGGCCTGCGGCGCGTCGCTGACATTGCGGCGCACGTAGACGAGCAGCAGGGCCGGGAGCGCACCGGTCCAGAACATCACGCGCCAGGCGGTGTCCGCGTCCACGTACTGGAAGACCAGCGTGTACACGATGACGGCGAGCGCCCAGCCGGCCGCCCACGCGCTCTGGACGGCGCCCAGGGTGCGCCCGCGGTGCCTGGCCGAGGCGTACTCGGCGACCAGGATCGCGCCGACCGCCCACTCGCCGCCGAAGCCCAGGCCCTGGAGGCCCCGCAGGACCAGCAGCGTCTGGTAGTCGGGCGCGAATCCGCACAGCACGGTGAAGACCGCGTAGGTGCCGACGGTGATCATCAGCGCCCTGACCCGGCCTATGCGGTCGGCGAGCACCCCGGCGAAGGCGCCGCCCACGGCCGAGACCACCAGCGTCACCGTGGTCAGCAGCCCGGTCTGGCCGGTGTCGAGGCCGAAGTACGCCGAGATCGCGACCATGGTGAGCGGGAGCGTGAAGAAGTCGTACGAGTCGAGGGCGTATCCGCCGAAGGCGCCCCCGAAGGCGCGGCGGCCACCGGGGCCGAGCGCGCGCAGCCAGCCGAACGGGCCGTTGTCGTGCGGGTGTTGACCGTGTTGCTGCGCTGCCTGGGTCGTGCTCATGTGCACCTCGCAGGAGGGGATGAGAGGGCTGCCGAGAGTGTGCGGGCGGTGCGGTGCGCAGTGGAACGCGGGTCCGGAGTGCGGGTCCGGAGCGGGGTTCCCGAGTGCGGTTCCCTCAACGTAGGGGATCGTTGAACGATCCGACAAGACTCATGTAGGGACGTTCCTGCTTCCTCGCGAAGCTTCTACGATGGGGCCACGCGTCGGCCGGAGCGGCCGGCGAGAAGAGGGGGTGCTGTGGCCACGACGGACTCCGAGACCGGCGGTCTTGCCCAGGACCGCGCGCTGCTGGGCCGCACCAGCACCGCGGAGCGGGTCGCGGACATCCTGCGCACCCGCATCGCGGAGGGCTACTTCCCGCCCGGGGAGCGCCTCGCGGAGGACGCCATCGGCAAGGCCCTCGGGGTCTCGCGCAACACCCTGCGCGAGGCGTTCCGGCTGCTCACCCACGAGCGGCTCCTCGTCCATGAACTGAACCGCGGGGTCTTCGTCCGGGTGCTCGCCGTCGAGGACGTCGCGGACATCTACCGCACCCGGCGCCTGGTCGAATGCGCCGTCGTCCAGGGGCTCGGCGAGCCGCCCTACCGCCTCGAAGGCCTCGACGCCGCCGTCGCGGGCGGCGAACGGGCCGCCGAACAGGGCGACTGGAAGGGCGTGTCCACCGCCAACATCCACTTCCACCGGGAGCTCGTCGGCCTCGCGGGCAGCGCCCGCACCGACGAGCTGATGCGCGGCGTCCTGGCCGAACTCCGCCTCGCCTTCCACGTGGTGGACGATCCGCGCGGCCTCCACCAGCCCTACCTCGTACGCAACCGGGAGATCCTGGAAGCGCTGCGCGCGGGGGAGCGGGCGGCGGCGCAGCGGCTGCTCGCCGGATACCTCGACGACTCACGCGCCCAGCTCGTCGAGGCGTACGGGAAACTGGTCGACGGCGAGCCCGGCTAGCGGGGCGGGCGCGGGCGGATCTGCGCCGTTTCGACCGTTGTCAGTGCGAGGACCTAATCTGTCCACCGTGACTTCGCCTGCCTCGACGGAACCCGTTCCGCCCCAGCTCAGCGCGGCGCCGCGCCCCGCACCGGGCCCGGCCGCCGACGAAGGGCTCGCGCGGCGTCTGCGCGCGCTGGCGTGCACGGCCCCGCTGCACGACCTCGACGTGCGCAAGGCCAATCTCGCGGGGGAGTACTCGGTGTACGCCATGGCCGAGGTGGCCCTCGCCTCCATCGACCTCGTCACGCTGAACATGGACTTCGACACCGGAGCCGACCACGAGCAGATCGTGGCCCGGCTCATCCCGCGCGTCGCAGCCCAGGCACCGCACCGGCCCGCCGCCGAGCACGAGCGGGTGGCCCGCTGGGTCCTGGAGAACCTGATCAACGTGGGCAGCGTGGACCGCGGCTTCCGCGCGGTGTACGGCACGTTCAACACGGACGGCGTCTACGTCCGCAGGGACTACGACTTCAAGCTCCTCGAAGAGGTCGCCGGATACGGCGGCGCCGTCTATCTGCGGACCACCGACGAGGCCGTCAACGTCCTGGTGGGCGCCCTCGACACCGACGTGACCAGCGCCCAGATCGCCGCCGAGGTGAAGCTGGAGGTCCTGATCAACCGCGGCCGCCTCGCCGACGCCCAGCTCGCCGCCGAACAGGCCCGCTACCGCACCGTGCAGTACGCCGAGACGCTCCGGCGCACCCTGGAGGCGACCCGCCGCAACGTGCGCGCGGTCGACTGGCTCAACGCGGTGCCGGACATGATCGCCGAAGCCCTCGACCACGTCGCCGACCGCTACCGGCACGAGAACGCGATCCTCACCAACATCCGCAAGGCGCGCGACGAGGCGGAGGACCCCGACAACAAGCGGCGCGCCGCCGAGCTCGTCGACATCGTCAAGGACTGCATCCGCCGCCACACCCAGCTCCAGTCCCGCCTCCTGGAGGCGGGCCCGCTCTTCCGCGCCGAACAGGACCGCCAGGCCTTCGCCCGCCCGGCCGCCCGCTCGGGCCTCGACCTGTACGGCCAGCTGGTCGCCCCCCTGCTGCCGCTCCCGGTGGAGCAGGCGATCCGCGTCACGGACGCCTTCTTCGCCCGCGGCACCGGCCTGCGCACCCCTGTTTCCGTACGGGTCGGCGACCTGGTGGACATACTGCTGACGCCGCCCATGGAGCGCGAGCACCTCGGGGCGGAGATGCCCGAGCCCGATCTCATCGCCACCCCCGACGACAGCCGCTTCAGCGACGAGCAGCTCGCCGCCGCCATCGAACTGCTCGACCTGGAGCACGACGCACCGCGCCGGCTCTCGGGCCTGCTGGCCGAAGCCCGCCGCCTGGATCCCGAACTGCCGTACCTGGTCGCCCTGTTGGCGGTCCACGCGGCCAGCCCGCCGGTCGGCACGGCCTACCGCCAGGGCGAGGAGCGCCTCCTGTTCGCCGTGGACGACGGCACCCAGCTGGACGACCCCGAGTTCGGCGGCGCGGACCTGATCGTGGGCACGGCACTGCTGGACGCGGCGGGCATGGCGGCGGGCCGGACGGAGGCGGCGTGAGCCTTCCCCGCCGGGCCGCCCCCAGCCGCGGGGCGGGGAAGAGGCCCGCCGCAGGCGCCCGCACCCACCCGCGACCCGCACATCACCACCACCGCACCATGGAGCACCCGTGACCGACCACCCCACCGAGTACGTCGCCTTCGGCGACGAGGCCGAACCGGCGCCCGCCGCCACCGGCACCGGCGGCGAAGGCCGGATCACCCCCGCCGACGCCGCCGACGCCGCACGGCTCGTCGCCTTCGGCCTCCAGCCCAAACTGCTGCCCGCCAGGGACGCCGAGTACGGCGAGCTGCTCCGGCGGCACCGCGAGGACCCGGCGTTCGCGCGGCTCGCCGACGCGGTCGCCGCCGGACTCGGTCTGATCGTCCTGGAGGTGTCGCCCCGCGCCGGCATGGCCGTGACGGCCGCCGAGGACTCCGTCTTCGCCGTCCGCATGGGCGACTACGCGCGCCGCGCCGCCGCCCCCGACTCCGCCGACCGCTTCCTGCACGGCCTGGCCCATCTCGCCGTCGCCGCCATGGCGTTCCCCCGGCCCGAGGACCTCGCCGACGACGGCTACATCGGCCGGATCACCGTCAACGGCGTGGACGCCTTCGTGCGGCAGGTCTGCCGCCGCCTGGAGGAGCGGGCCGAGGAACAGGGCGAGAACACCGACCCCGAGACCACCGCCCCCGGCCTGGAGGCCGCCTGGCGGATCTATGCCCGGCGCAGCTCCACCGGAGCCACCAAGGACGCCCGCCGGCTCGCCGGTTCGACCACCGGCATCGTCGCCAAGGCCGTCGCCTTCCTCACCGAATCCGGCTTCCTCCAGCGGACCGGGGACGACGCGGGCGGTGCCTACCGCACCACCGCCCGCTACCAGTTGCAGGTCCGCGACATGGCGGGCAGCGCCGCCATGGCCGAGCTGATCGAGCTCGGCGTGGTGGCGGTCACCGACGGCAGCGCCACCCTGCTGCCGCCGCCCGACGCCGACGACCTGGAGCTGGTGGCCGACGCCGGACTGCCGTTCCACTCCTGACCCCGCCTCCCGCCCCCCACCACCACGAGAGTCCGCCGACATGTACGAGCTGTCCCGGGTCCGCCTCTACTCCATCGGGCCCGCCGGTGCGCGCTACGCCGACACCGTGCTTGACCTGCGGGGAGTCGGCGCACCCGTGCCCAACCCGGCCCCCACGCAGGCCGAGTTCTTCGAGGACGAGCCGGTCGGCCCGCCGCGCCGCCCGGCGCCCGCGGGCGTGCTCTTCCTGGAGAACGGCGGCGGCAAGTCCGTACTGCTGAAGCTGATCTTCTCGGTGATGCTGCCCGGCCACCGCAACACCCTGGGCGGCGCCAGCTCCGGAGTGCTGCGCAAGTTCCTGCTCGCCGACGACTGCGGACACGTCGCCCTGGAGTGGCAGCACACCCTCACCGGCGAGCTCGTCGTCGTGGGCAAGGTCAGTGAGTGGCGCGGACGCCAAGTCTCCAACGACCCGCGGAAGTTCGCCGAGGCCTGGTACTCCTTCCGGCCGGGCCCGGGTCTCAGCCTGGACTCGCTGCCGGTCGCCGAGTCCAGCGCGATGCGGCCGTCCTCGGAAGGCGCCTCGGGCGCCCAGGGACGCCGCCGCACCATGAAGGGCTTCCGCGACGCCGTCACCGAGGCGACCAAGGCGTATCCGCACCTGGAGGTCTACTGGGAGGAGATCCACGACCGCTGGAACGAACACCTCGGCGACCTGGGCCTCGACCCCGAACTCTTCCGCTACCAGCGGGAGATGAACGCCGACGAGGGTGAGGCCGCCGGCCTCTTCGCGGTCAAGAAGGACTCCGACTTCACCGACCTGCTACTGCGCGCCGTCACCGACACCCGCGACACCGACGGCCTCGCCGACCTGGTCAGCGGCTTTGGCAACAAGCTCGGCCGACGTGCCGAACTCACCGCCGAACGCGACTTCACCGCCGGTTCGGTGGACCTCCTCGGCCGGATCGTCGAAGCGGCCGAGACACGGGCGCGGGCCCGCGACGTCCACGCCGGTGCCGAGCGCCGCACCCGTGTGCTCGCCCGCAGGCTCTCCGCGCGCGCCGCCGAGGAGCGCGGCCGCGCCACCGACCTCGCCCAGCGGGTCACCGCCGCCGCCCACCACGTCACCCTCGCCGAGCAGGCGCGCGGCACCAGCTCCCTGATCGCCTCCGAACTCGCCTACCGGCACGCCTCGTTGGCGCTCGCCGTCGCCGAGAAGGCGGCCGCCGCACAGCGCCGCGAACTGGCCGACGCCCGGACGCTGCACTCCGCCTGGCAGGCCGCCGAAGCGGTGCTCCGCCACCGCGCCGCGGCCGACCGCTCGGCGCGCGTCGCCGCCGCGATCCGCGATGCCGAACGCGACGCGGCCCCCGCCCTCGCGGCCCGCGCCCGAGCCGCCGCCGATCTCGTACGGGCCCTGCACACGGCCGCCGAGGGCGGCGAGCGCGTCGCGGCCGAGGAGGAGGAACGCTCCGCCGCACTCCAGGAGGCGGGCGAATGCGCCCACCGCGATGCCACCGCCGCTGCGACCGAGGCCCAGCGGGCCCGCAGCGAGGCCGGGCACCTGCGCCAGCGCCTCGCCGAGGTCGAGCAGGAGACCGCCGAGGCCGTACGCGCCGGATGGCTGGACGACAGCGCGCCGGACGCCGACCCCGCGCGGGCCGCACTCGCCGCCAGCGATGCCGAGAAGACCGCGGTCGCCGGCTGGGACGAGGCCCGCGAGGCCGCCCGCACCGCCGCCGAGCGGGCCCGCGAGGCAGGTTCCGTGGAGGCCCGCGCCGAACTGGCCGCGGCCCGCGCCGAGGACGCCGCCCGCGCCGCCGAGAACGCCCACGACGCCGAGCGCCGGGCCGCCGCATCCATCGCGGCGGAGGAACGCCTCGCCGAACTCCTCAGCCTGCCCGGGGCCCCCGTCGCAGTGCCCGGACCGCGCAAGCCCGACGGCGAGGGCGCCCAAGGTCCCCTCACCGCCGAGGAGTTGGACCGCTGTGCCGACGAGCTGCGCGGCCTCCTCGACCAGGGCGTCGCCGCCGCCGAGCGCCAGCTCTTCGAACTGCGCACCGCCGCCGCCGACGA
The DNA here is from genome assembly GCF_044764265.1 of Streptomyces sp. NPDC094147. Lineage (NCBI taxonomy): Bacteria > Bacillati > Actinomycetota > Actinomycetes > Kitasatosporales > Streptomycetaceae > Streptomyces > Streptomyces sp. NPDC094147. Next base: position 117,682 of record NZ_JBIWHT010000017.1, read on the forward strand.
CGCGCGCATCCTCGGCGCGCTCGGCGACGGCGGGCTCCTTCCGCCCAGCCCCGACGTGCTGGCCACCGTCGAATACCTCGGCGAGCACGGCATCCCCGCGCTGCCCGGCTGGCGCTACCTCGCCCAGGCCGTGGCCCCCGCCGACCACGCCGCCGTGCTCGCGGCCCGTCCCGAGCTCGTCGACGGCGTGGTGATCACCGACCCGGCCTCGCACACCCGGGCCCGCGAGGCGCTCGCCGGCGCCGCACTGCTGCCGCGCTCCGCCGTCGCCGTCGGCACGACCGCCGCGCTGCTCGCCCCCGTTCCCGCCGCGGACTCGGGCACCGACAGCGGGATCTTCCTGGTGCCGCCCAACCCGGCCATGCACGACGAGCACGCCGCCGACGAGGAGCGCCAGACGCTGCGCGCCCGCGCCACCGCCCGCGACGAGGAGATCCGCTCGCTCGCCGCCCGGCTCGCCGGGGACCGTTCGCTCGCCGCCCGGATCGGATCCTGGCGCGCCGACTGCCCGCCCGGCATGCTCGCGGAACTCGCCACCGCCGCCCGCGGCGCCCGCGAGGCCGCCAAGGAGGCCGCCCAGGAACTGACCGAGGCCCGCACCGCACGGGCCGAGGCGGACGAGGCGGCCGCCGACACGGCACGGGTACGCGACGAACGCCAGGAGACCGCCCAGCGCGCCCGGCGCGCCGCCGACGCGCTCGCCGGACTCGCCTTCCGGCTGCGCGAACGCGCCGGCTGGCAGGTCAAGCTCCGCGAACTCGCCGACGAGGCAGCCGAGTCGGAGGCCCGCGCCCAGACGTTCCTGGAGCGCGCCAAGGCCGCCGACGAGGACCGCCGCGCCGCCCAGCGCGCCGCCGACGACGCCCACCGCACCGCACGCGCGCTGCGCGCCGAACGCGCCGAGATCGCGGGCGCCCCGGAAAACCTGCCGGAGCCCGACGCCGACGCCCCGCGTGCCGCCCTGCCCGCCCTGCGCGAGGCCTACCGGGCCGCGTCCCAGCTGTACGAGAAGGTCGGCGTCGGCGCCGATCTGCGCGCCGAGCAGGCCCGCGCCGAGAGCGACGAGAGCGCCGCGCTCGCCGAACTGGACCGGCTCACCAACAAGGTGCGCACCCGCGCCGCCACCCTCCTCGAAGGCACCGACGGCGCGGACGGCCCGTCCCGCCAGGCCGCGGCCGCGCGCGCCGAATCGCTCGTACAGATGCTGGAGACCCGGGCGTCCGCGGCGAGCGAGCAGCTCGGCCGGCTGCGCGGCGAGGCCGAACGGCTGGCCCCCGCCGACGGCGACGCGCACACCGAGCTCTCCGAGGGCCAGGTGCCCGGCGACGCCGAGCAGGCCCAGGCGCTGCTGCGTACCGCCACCGCCGAACTGGCCGCCCGCACCGACGAGTTGGAGACTTCCCGCGCGGCCCACGCCGAACTGCTCGGCGCCCACCGCGCCGCCGAGGACGCGGCAGGCGGCTTCGACGAGACGGCCGCGCTGCTGCGCGACCTGCTGCGGGACAACAGCCAGGGGCCGGAGGAGGACACCGCCCCCGAGCCGTACCCGGGCAGCCTGGAGGAGGCCCGGCAGTCCGCCGCCGAGGCCCGCCGCTCACTGCGCGGCTGCTCCGGCGACCTCTCGGCCGCCGAGTCCGCGGTCCGCGAGGCCTGCGACATCCTGGTGCGCCACGCCAACGCCACCCGGTACGAGCAGGTCCGCACCCCAGCCCGCCAGCAGATCCGGGAGCTGCCCGCGGCCGCCCTGCCCGAGCACGCCGCTGCCTGGGCCGCGGCCTTCGAACCCCGGCTGCGCGTCCTGACCGACGAACTGGAGCAGCTGGAGCGCAACCGCGACTCGATCGTCGACCGGCTGCGCGGCCTGGTGGAGTCGGCGCTCGCCACGCTCCGCTCCGCCCAGCGCCTCTCCCAGCTGCCCGAGGGCCTCGGCGAGTGGTCCGGACAGGAGTTCCTGCGGATCCGCTTCGAGGAGCCGGACCAGGCCACCCTCACCGAACGGCTCGGCGAGGTCATCGACGAGGCCACCCGGGCCGCCGTGCGCAAGAACTCCGATCTGCGCAGGGACGGCATGTCGCTGCTGCTGCGCGGAGTGCAGGCCGCGCTCGAACCGCGCGGCATCGCCGTCGAGATCCTCAAGCCGGACGCGGTGCTGCGCGCCGAGCGCGTACCCGTCGGGCAGATGGGCGACGTGTTCTCCGGCGGCCAGCTGCTCACCGCCGCGATCGCCCTCTACTGCACGATGGCGGCGCTGCGCAGCAACGACCGGGGCCGCGACAAGCACCGCCACGCCGGCACGCTCTTCCTCGACAACCCGATCGGCCGCGCCAACGCGACGTACCTCCTGGAGCTCCAGCGGGCCGTGTCCGACGCGCTCGGTGTCCAACTGCTCTACACCACCGGCCTGTTCGACACGACCGCGCTCGCCGAGTTCCCCCTCGTCATCCGGCTGCGCAACGACGCGGACCTGCGGGCGGGCCTGAAGTACATCAGCGTCGAGGAACACCTGCGGCCCGGCCTCCCCGAGCAGGCGACGACGGGCGAGACCGTGCACGGCGAGATCTCCGCGACGCGCATGTTCAAGAGGCCCGCCTGACCTGGCAGTTGAGGCCCGCACGACACGGACCGGGCGGGTTCAGGCCTGGGAGAGCCGCTGGTCGGGGCTGCCCCCGTGCGGTATTCGGGCCCCCGCCCGCTCGGCCGCGCGGGGGCTCCGCCGGGCCCGGCGCCGCTCCCTGCGCAGCCGCCGGGCCGTACTGTTCGGCATGGACACCACGCCGTTGCGCTGGTTCCACACCTGGCGGGTGACCCAGACGTCCAGGACCCCCCACGTGGCGAGGACCGTGCTCCCGACACTGCTCATCACCATCGGGAAGGCCAGCCAGGAGCCCGCGACCGTGCACAGGAAGGCGACCACCGCCTGCATCAGGGTCGCCGCGACGATGATGACGGCGCGCACGGCCGCGGTACGGATCGGATCGGGCAGCCGGGGCCGCACCGCGACCTCCTCCACCCACAACGGCTGCTGTTCAACGCTCATGCCTTCATACCTCCCCACCCGGAGACGAACAGAAGTCCCCGAAGATTCCCGGGAGATGGCCGGAAGGCAGAGTTCCAGCCATCTGCCGCGGGGGTCGAAAAGGCGCCATGACGGGTGTCCCCGGCCACAGTCGACGTCTTCATCTCCCGGAATACCAGGACAACGCATGATCAACTCTGGGAACGGCGGCTGAAAATCGTCCGGACGTGCCTTCGAGTTGTCTGTGTGTCAGTAGTAGGCTCACGCCGTTTGCTGACGGTTGATCTGGGGGAGGCCATGCGCTTTCGCGGGAAGTCCATCCGCAGGAAGATCGTGGCGTTGTTGCTCGTGCCGCTCGTCTCCCTCACCGCGCTGTGGGGGTTCGCCACCTATCTCACCGGCCGCCAGGCCAACGGGCTGATGGATGTGGCCAACATCGTCAAGAAGGTCGGCTACCCCATCGAGGACACGGTCCGCGTCATCCAGCAGGAGCGCCGCCAGACCCTGGTCTATCTCGCCGACGAACGCCCCGCCGAAGCGCTCACCTCGCTGCGCGACCGCCGCTCGGCCACCGACACCGAGATGGCGAAGATCCGGACCGCCGCCCAGGATTCACAGGTCCGCAGCGACCTCCAGCCCGTCGCGAAGGCCCGCCTCAAGGCCGTGCTCGACGGCTTCGACTCCATAGCCGCGCTGCGCCGGTCCGTTGAGCAGGGCGGCGTCGACCGGACGCAGGCGCTGGAGTTCTACAACCGCCTCATCGACCCCTGCTACAGCTTCCTCACCAATCTCCACGCCCTGGAGAACGTGGAGATGGACAAGCAGGGCCGCGCCCTCGTCGGCATCACCCGGGCCCGCGAGATGCTCTCGCGCGAGGACGCCCTGGTCGCCTCCTCCCTGATCACCCCGAAGACGACGGCGCCCGAACTGCGCAGCATCTCCGACCTGGTGGCCGACCGGCAGCTGCTCTACGACACCAACCTGGAGGCCATGCCCGCCGCCGAGCGCGCCGTGTTCGACCAGTACTGGCGCGGCCCCGACACCGAAGCGCTGCGCACCGCCGAGGCGGCCGTCATCGACGCGGGCCCCGCCAAGGAACCCCGTCACATCGACGCCGCCCGCTGGCAGCAGGTCGCGACACCGGTGCTCGACCGCCTCGCCCAGATGGGCACCGAGGCCGGCAACCGCTACCAGGACCGGGTGGAACCCGTCGCCTTCAACGTCCTGATCAAGGCCGGACTGGCCGGCGTGCTGGGCTTCCTCGCCCTGGTGATCTCGCTGTTCATGTCCGTACGCATCGGCCGCGAACTGATCCGCGACCTCACCCGGCTCCGCAAGGAGGCCCACGAAGTCTCCGGCGTCCGGCTGCCCAGCGTGATGCGGCGCCTCGCCGCCGGTGAACAGGTCGACGTGGAGACCGAGGCCCCGCGCCTCGACTACGAACGCGACGAGGTCGGCCAGGTCGGCCAGGCCCTCAACACCCTGCAACGCGCCGCCGTGGAGGCCGCCGTCAAGCAGGCCGACATGCGCCGCGGCGTCTCCGAGGTGTTCGTCAACCTCGCCCGCCGCAACCAGGTACTCCTGCACCGCCAGTTGACGCTCCTGGACACCATGGAGCGGCGTACCGAGGACACCGACGAACTCGCCGACCTCTTCCGCCTGGACCACCTCACCACCCGCATGCGCCGGCACGCCGAGGGCCTGGTGATCCTGTCGGGCGCCGCCCCCTCCCGCCAGTGGCGCAAGCCGGTCCAGCTGATGGACGTCGTACGGGCCGCGGTCGCCGAGGTCGAGGACTACGAGCGCATCGAGGTGCGCAGGCTGCCGCGCCTGGGCGTCGGCGGACCGGCCGTCGCCGACCTCACCCACCTCATCGCCGAACTCCTGGAGAACGCCACGGTGTTCTCGCCCCCGCACACCGCCGTCCAGGTGCACGGCGAGCGCGTCGCCAACGGCTTCACCCTGGAGATCCACGACCGCGGCCTCGGCATGGCCCCCGAGATGCTGCTCGACGCGAACCTGCGGCTCGCCGAGACCCCCGAGTTCGAGCTCTCCGACACCGACCGGCTCGGCCTGTTCGTGGTCAGCCGGCTAGCCCAGCGCCAGAACGTCCGCGTCTCGCTCCAGCCGTCTCCGTACGGAGGCACCACCGCGATCGTGTTCCTTCCGGCGACGCTGCTCACCGACGCGCCCGACACCGAGGGCACCGGGTTCCGCCTGGACCGCAAGTCCGCCAAGGGCGACGGCAAGAGCATCCCCGAAGCCCCCCGGCGCGCGCTCTCCCCGCTGCCCGTCGGCGTCCCCGGCGAGTCCGTCCTGGACGGCCCGGTCGAACTGGAGCCCCCGCTCGACCCGTTGGGGCTCGATGTGCCCAGCGTGCTCGAAGCGCCGGCCGGCCTGGACGAGATCGAGGCGGGCCGCGGCGGGCTGCTGCGCTCCGCCCGACTGGTCTCCGAGGCCGCCGCCGACCGGCAGCAGCACCAGCAGACCGCCGACGAGGGTGACGAGCGCGGCCCCGTTCCGCTGCCGCGCCGCCACCGGGTGCCGACCCTGGTCAGCGACAACGGCCGCCGCGTCGACGGCCCCGGCCGCGGCCATCCGGCCCCCGAACCGGACCCGGACCCGCAAGAGATCCGCGCCGCGGACGGCCCCGCCTCCGATCGCCGTGCGGCCGGAGGCCTCGCGCCCCAGCCGCCGCGTCCCGCCGCGCCCGAGGCCGCGCGTTTGGCCTCGCACCCCCTGCGGCCCGCGCGGCCCTCCGGGCTCCAGCCCGTGAAGCCCACGGGCCTCACCGACCCGTCCGCGGCCCCGCCCGCCAACCCCGCCGACCTGCCGGGCCCGCCCAGCTCCGCGCCCTCGTGGGGCACCGTCCCCGAGGCGCCGCTCGGCGGCCTTCCCCGCCGGGTCCGCCAGGCCAGCCTGGCCCCCCAGCTCAAGGACGCCCCCGAGGGCCGCCACACCCAGCCCGAGCCCGACCACGGGCCCGAGCCGGAACGCGACGCCGACGAGGTGCGCGACCGCATGGCCGCACTGCAGCGCGGCTGGCAGCGCGGCCGCCGGCAGAACGCCGCGTCGGACACCGCGGAAGGACCGTCCGCACCCGCCCGAGGCACCACCGCACGACGAACCACACCGGAGGGGGACGGTCGATGACCGCGCCACAGGACTCAGCCGCAGCACGCAACGCAGCAGGGAGCGGTTCCGGCGAACTCAACTGGCTCCTGGACGAGTTGGTCGACCGCGTCGGCTCCATCCGCAAGGCCCTGGTGCTCTCCAGCGACGGCCTCGCCACCGGAACCTCCCGCGACCTCACCCGCGAGGACGGCGAGCACCTGGCCGCCGTCGCCTCCGGCTTCCACAGCCTCGCCAAGGGCGTCGGCCGTCACTTCGAGGCGGGCAAGGTCCGCCAGACCGTGGTCGAACTCGACGACGCCTTCCTGTTCGTTACGGCCGCCGGCGACGGCAGCTGTCTGGCCGTGCTGTCCGACGCCGACTCCGACGTCGGCCAGGTCGCGTACGAGATGACCCTGATGGTCAAGCGGGTCGGCGTCCATCTGACCACCGCACCACGGACCGGCCTGCACACCGGAGGGTGAGGGGGGTACGTCATGAGCGGGGGACGCGATGAGTGACGCAGACCAGCGGGCGCCGGAGCGGTCGGCGGCCGCCCAGGCGCGGCCGCAGCACTGGTTCGACGCCGACGCGGGCCCGGTGGTGCGTCCGTACGCCATGACGCGGGGCCGCACCACCAGCGTGGGCCAGCACCGCCTCGACCTGATCGCCGTCGTCGTCCCCGAACCTGCCGCCGACGACCCGGGCCGCGACCAGACGCTCTCCCCGGAGCACGTGGAGATAGTCGAACGCTGCGGCGACGCGCCGCAGTCGATCGCAGAACTCGCGGCCGGACTCGACCTTCCCGTCGGGGTGGTCCGGGTCCTGGTCGGCGATCTCGTCGCCGATGCCCTGGTGCACGTAACCCGTCCCGTACCGCCGGCCGAGCTGCCGGACGAGTCCCTTCTCCGCGAGGTGATCAATGGCCTTCGGGCGCTCTAGCCGCAGGAAGCGGCATGTCGATCCGGTGACGCTCAAGATCCTCGTCGCGGGTGGCTTCGGCGTCGGCAAGACCACCCTGGTCGGCGCGGTGAGCGAGATCCGGCCACTGCGCACCGAGGAACGCCTCAGTGAGGCGGGCCGACCGGTGGACGACCTCGCGGGTGTGGAGGGCAAGAGCACCACCACGGTCGCCATGGACTTCGGGCGCATCACGCTCCGCGAGGACCTGGTGCTCTACCTCTTCGGCACCCCGGGCCAGGACCGGTTCTGGTTCCTGTGGGACGAGCTGGCGCAGGGCGCGCTCGGCGCGGTCGTCCTCGCCGACACCCGCCGTCTGGAGGACTGCTTCGCCGGCATCGACTACTTCGAACGGCGCGGCATCCCGTTCACGGTCGCCGTCAACTGCTTCGACGACGCCACGCGTTACCCCGCCGACACCGTGCGCTCCGCTCTCGACCTCGACCCCGAGGTGCCGCTCTTCATGTGCGACGCCCGGGTCCGCGAGTCCGTCAAGGAGATCCTCGTCGGCGTGGTCGAGCACGCCATGGCGATGTCGGCGAAGGCCCGCCAGCCCGCCGCGACGTGATGTGACGAGGTGCGGCACGGCCCGTACCCCCACCGACTGGGGTACGGGCCGTGCGTCCGTGGGCGCCTACCGGTCGCTTTCCTCGTGCCAGCCCAGGCTCCGCTCCACCGCCTTGCGCCAGTTGGCGTACTCGCGCTCGCGGACCTGTGCCTCCATACGCGGAGACCATTGCACATCGCGCTGCCAGTGCGCCTTGAGTTCGCCGAGGTCCGACCACACTCCGGTGGCGAGCCCGGCCGCGTACGCCGCCCCGAGGCACGTCGTCTCGGACACTTTCGGGCGGATCACCGGGACGTCCAGCACGTCTGCCTGATGCTGCATCAGCAGATGGTTGGCGGTCATGCCGCCGTCCACCTTGAGCGTGGTGATCGGCACTCCCGAGTCCTGGAACATGGCGTCCACGACCTCGCGGGTCTGCCAGCTCGTCGCCTCCAGGACCGCGCGGGCGAGGTGGGCCTTGGTCACGTACCGCGTCAACCCCGTGATGACGCCCCGCGCATCGGAGCGCCAGTAGGGCGCGAAGAGCCCGGAGAAGGCGGGCACGATGTAGGCCCCGCCGTTGTCGTCGACGCTCGACGCGAGGGTTTCGATCTCACCGGCGGTACGGATGATGCCGAGCTGGTCCCGGAACCACTGGACCAGCGCCCCGGTGACCGCGATCGAGCCCTCCAGGCAGTAGACCGGCGCCTGTTCGCCGATCCGGTAGCCCACGGTGGTGATCAGCCCGCTCTTCGAGGGGACGGGCCTGCTGCCGGTGTTGAGAAGGAGGAAGCTCCCCGTCCCGTACGTGTTCTTCGCGGTGCCCGTGTCGAAGCAGGCCTGGCCGAAAATCGCCGCTTGCTGATCGCCGAGCGCAGAAGCGACCGGTACGCCCGCGAGTTGGCCGACGGCGCTGCCGTACACCTCGGCCGAGGACCTGATCTCGGGAAGCATGGTCCGGGGCACGTTCATCGCCGCGAGGATCTCGGGGTCCCACTGGAGGGTCTCCAGGTTCATGAGCATCGTGCGTGAGGCGTTGGTGACGTCGGTGACGTGGACGCCGCCCGCCGTGCCGCCGGTCAGATTCCAGATCAGCCAGGAGTCGACGGTCCCGAACGCGATCTCGCCGCGCTCGGCGCGGGTCCGAAGGCCGGGCACGTTGTCGAGCAGCCAGGCCGCCTTGGGCCCGGAGAAGTAGCTGGCCAGGGGCAGTCCGGTGGCCTCGCGGAACCGGTCCTGCCCGTCGCTCCCGGCGAGTTCGGCGCAGAGCGCGGCTGTCCGGGTGTCCTGCCAGACGATCGCGTTGTGCACGGGTTTGCCGGTCGCCCGGTCCCAAAGGACTGTCGTTTCCCGCTGGTTGGTGATCCCGAGCGCGCTCAGCCGCTCCGCGCGCAGTCCCGCCCTGGCGAGCGCGCCCGCCACCACGGCCTGCACCTTGGACCAGATCTCGGTGGCGTCGTGCTCCACCCAGCCGGGTCTGGGGAAGATCTGCCGGTGCTCGCGCTGGTCGACGGCGACGATCGCACCGTCCTGGTTGAAGATGATGCAACGGCTGGAGGTGGTGCCCTGGTCGATCGCGGCGACGAACTTGTCCGTCATGGCTACCCCTGGTTCCGAAGGCCGGAAGAACGGCGATGCCGAGCGACAACGGGAAGTTTTCACCGGACATGACGGAGCGTCAAGGTTGCTGACTGCATGGGTGGTTGACGTTCCGCCCATCGGCTGCGGACGGATATGTTCCGGATGTTCGGTACCTGCACGGGGCACCCCGCATGTCGGTTCAGCGCACCGCCACCACGGCGGAGCCGTGTCCGAACAGGCCCTGGTTCGCGGTGATTCCGACCCGGGCCCCGGCGACCTGGCGGGGGCCTGCGGTACCCCTCAACTGCCAGGTGAGCTCGCATACTTGGGCGATGGCCTGAGCGGGAACCGCCTCCCCGAACGACGCGAGGCCGCCACTGGCGTTGACCGGGATCCGCCCCCCGAGAGCGGTCGCCCCCTCCCGTACGAGCTTGGCCCCCTCGCCCGTGCCGCACAGCCCGAGGTCCTCGTACCACTCCAGTTCCAGGGCGGTCGACAGGTCGTACACCTCGGCCAGCGACAGCTCGTCCGGACCGATGCCCGCCTCCTCGTACGCGGCCCGCGCTATGGACGCCCGGAAGGAGTGCGGGGCCGGTGCCACGGCGGCCGCCGAGTCGGTCGCGATGTCCGGCAGATCGAGCACCGCCCTGGGGTAGGTGGGCGTGACCGTGGAGACCGCGCGGATGCGGACCGGGTCGGCGGCGCCGCGCCGACGGGCGAAGTCCAGGCTGCTCAGCACGAGGGCCGCGGCGCCGTCCGAGGTGGCGCAGATGTCGAGCAGCCGCAGCGGGTCCGCGACCACCGCGGACGCGGCGACCTCCTCGGCGGTGACCGCCTTGCGGTAGCGGGCGTTCGCGTTGAGCGCCCCGGCCGCCGCGTTCTTCACCTTCACCTGCGCGAAGTCCTCCACGGTGTCCCCGTACAGGGCGATGCGGCGGCGGGCGTACAGCCCGAAGTAGGCCGGGTTCGTCGCACCGAGCACCCGGAACCGGAGCCAGTCCGGATCATCGGGCCGGTCGCCGCCGGCCGGCGCGAAGAACCCCTTCGGCGCGGCATCGGCCCCCACCACGAGCACCACGTCCGCCATCCCGGCCAGGATCTGCGCCCGCGCCGTGCCGACCGCCTGGGCGCCCGAGGCGCAGGCCGCGTACACGCTGGTCACCCGCGCACCCTGCCAGCCGAGCGCCTGCGCGAAGGTCGCCCCCGCCACATAGCCCGGGTAGCCGCAGCGCACGGTGTCGGCGCCGACCACCGACTGCACATCCGTCCAGTCGATCCCGGCGTCGGCGAGCGCGGCCCGCGCCGCGATGGTCCCGTACTCGACGAAACTCCGTCCCCACTTGCCCCAGGGGTGCATCCCCGCACCCAGGACCGCGATGTCGCCGCTCATGCCGTCGCCTCCACGGGCCGCCAGTGCCAGGTCGTCCAGGTGGTCTCCGCGTCCTCGTTGAGCACCCCGGGCACCACCTCGACCTCCATCCCGACCGCCAGATCGGCGGTGCTCACGCCGGGCGCCGCCTGGCCGAGCACCACCATCCGCTCGGCGGCCAGCTCGACGGCGACCAGGGTGTACGGCTGCCACTCCGCCGCCGGATCCGAGACATAGGGCGCGGGGGGCCGGTAGCGCCCGTCGGTGTACGACCACACGCGCCCCCGCTGGGAGAGCGGCACCTCCGGCAGCTCGCCGCCCCGGCAGGCGGGGTTGCGGCAGAAGGAGTCCTCGCGCGGGAAGAACACGCAGGCGCAGGCGGAGCACCGTGTGCCGAGCAGGCGGAACTCCTCCCCCTGTGCGCCCCTGAACCAGCCCGCGACCACAGGCGTGCGTGTGCGTGCGTCTGTCAAGACCCCTCCCGGCACTCACTTCTGACGGAACATCAGAAGTGTGCCACGGGCGAGCGGGGTTGGGGAGGGCCTTGGGTGACGGCCGTGCGCTCAGCGGTGCTCGGCGAGCCACTTGGCGGCGATCTCCCCGAGCTCGCGGTCGCGCCCGGCCAGCATCATCCGGATCATCCGACGGTCCCCGCGCAGCGACCAGCCGGGGTGCCCGAAGGAGGCCGGGTTGTTCTTCTCGATGAACCAGTGCGCGGGCCAGGCGGTCCCGTATCCGATGAGCGGCAGCGCCAGTGCGTACCGCTTCCGCCCGCGCACGAGTCCGTACGCGCTGACGGCGAGTCCGGTGAGGGTGCCCGTCAGATGCACCCAGCGGGTGGCGGCCCTGGAGTGCATCGCCACGTAGTAGGGCCAGAATTCCTCGTACGAATCGAACGTCGGCTGCGTCATGGGGCAGAACCTAATCGTTCAACGCGGCACCGGATACGGCTGCTCCGCGTCCGAGAAGGCAGGCCTTCAATGCCCGGCCACGGACCGCCGGGCCACCGGGAAGTCGAAGTAGGTGTCGGGGAAGGGCTCCGGCTGGTACGTGAAGTGCCACCACTCCTCGGGGAGGTTGACGAAGCCCTGCGCCTCCATGGCGCTCTTCAGGAACTGGCGGTTCGCCCGCTGTACGCCCTGGATGCGCGGGTCGTCGGTGTGCGCCAGGGTGTCGAAGCAGTCGAAACCGGTGCCCATGTCGATGGAGTTGTCGGGGAACCGCTGGCTCTGCGGCGCGTAACACGGCACGAGGGGCTGCCCGGGGCGGTACGGAGGGGTGGGCAGCGCGGGCAGCTTCACGATCGTCAGATCCATCGTGCTGCCCCGGCTGTGCCCGGACTTCGCCGCGATGTAACCGTCCGCGAAGAGCCTCGACTTGTCGACGTGCGGATAGAACTCCGCCTTCATCCTCTCGTCGTCCAGATCCTTCGCCCAGCGGACGAAGTGGTCGACGGCGCGCTGCGGGCGATAGCAGTCGTACACCTTCAGGGAGTAGCCCTGCCGCAGCAGCTTCAGCTGTGCCCGGTGCAGCGCCTCGGCGGCCGGCCGGGTCAGGATGCACAACGGCTGCCGGTATCCGTCGACCGGCCCGCCCACGAAGTCGTGCGGGGTGATGTAACGCATCTCCTGGATGATCGAGCGGTCGACGGAACTCAGCGCCACGAACTCCCTGGGCGCCTTCGGTTCCGGTGCCGCCTGCGCGGTGGGGGCGAGGAGGGCGACGGCGAGCAGCGCGGCAGCGGCGGCGACAAGGCCGCGCAGTCCCGCTTTCGGTGGTGTCGTACGGCGTCGTGTCATGCGCACACCATCTATCAGCTCAACTGGTCGGCGGGGAAGGCGCATCGGCTAAAGTCCGCGCGTGAGCGCAACCCCGAAGCAGCCCGTCATGGACTCCCACTGCGGTGCGTGCGGAGCACCGTACCCCGCCGCGGACGGCGGCTGGCCCCGCGTCTGCGCGCGCTGCGGCACCGTCGCCTACCGCAATCCGCTCCCCGTCGCCATCGCGCTGCTGCCCGCCGTCGACGCGCGCGGCACCGGGCTCGTCGTGATCACCCGCACCATCGAACCGCAGCGGGGCGGCACCGCCCTGCCCGGCGGCTTCATGGACCTCGGCGAGACCTGGCAGGACGCGGTCGTACGCGAACTCAAGGAGGAGACCGGCATCGAGGTCCCGGCCGCCGAGGTCCGCCTGGCCGACGCGCTGAGCTCCCCCGAACACCTGCTGCTGTTCGGCCTGTTGCCGCCCCGCCCCGTCGACACCCTGACGCCATCGCTCCCGACCGACGAGACCGAAGGCTGGGAACTGCTGCGTGAGCCAGCCGAGTTGACCTTCCCGCTGCATACGGAGGCGGTGCGGAGGTGGTTCGCGGGGGAGTACGGCTAGGGGGCGGTGGGCCAGGGCCGCGACTGCGGTCATGCCCCACCGGACACCCCCTGGGGAGCGCCCTTTCAGCGCACCGTCCCCCGCACCCGGACCGGGTAGCCGACCTCGCTGTCCGCGCCGCCGTCGGCCCGCTCCACCACGACCCGGCCGTTGACCACCCGGGTGACGAACCGCTCCACCCTCGCCGTCCCCCATCCGTCCCCCGCGTCCCGTACGACGATCCCGCCCCCGGTACGTCCGGCGGCCGGCGCCCATACCTCCAGCTCCAGGCCGCCGTCCTCACCGCGCACCGGGATCACCGAACCCGCCCGTGCGAGCACCGGGATCCGGGACAAGGGGGCCTTCAACAGCACCTGGCCGGGGCCGTCATGGGCCTCGCCGGTCGCGGTGTCGTACCAGCGCCCGCGCGGCAGCCGCACCGCCCGCCGGTCGGTACCCCGCTCCAGGACCGGGGCCACGAGGAACGCGTCGCCGAGGAAGAAGGCGTCCTCGCAGTCCCGCAGCTGTCGGTCGGCCGGCGCGCTCCACCACATGGGGCGTACATAGGGCGCTCCGCTCAGCCGGGCCAGCTGGGCCAGCGTCACGAAGTACGGGAGCAGCCGCTCCCGTTCGGACAGCGCGGCCCGCGCATGCTCAAGGACCTTCGGGCCGAACTCCCAGGGCTCCCGCCGCCCCGCCCAGATCGCCGCGTGCGTACGGAAGAGCGGCAGCCAGGCGCCGAGCTGGAACCAGCGCAGATACAGCTCGGGCGAGGGGCTGCCGTTGAAGCCGCCCACATCCGGCCCCGAGTACGGCACGCCGCACAGGCCGAGGCCGAGCACCAGGGAGAGCGAGGCACGCAGTCCGGGCCAGCCGGTCGTCACATCGCCGGACCAGGTGCCGCCGTAGCGCTGCATCCCGGCCCAGCCGGAGCGCGAGAAGAGGAACGGCCGCTCGGCGGGACGCAGCCGGCGCAGCCCCTCGTACCCGGCGCGGGCCATGGAGAGGCCGTACACATTGTGGGCCTCGCGGTGGTCGCCGCCCCGGCCGTCCAGGTCGTGGCGCGCGGACCGGGGCAGCGTCGGGTCCCCGAAGGGCGCGAAGGACACCGGCTCGTTCATGTCGTGCCACACCCCGGCGAAGCCCTGGTCGAGGCGATCCTGGTAGAGCCCGCCCCACCACGCGCGCGCCTGCGGATCCGTGAAGTCCGGATAGGCGCACTCCCCGGGCCACACCTCCCCGCGCACCTCGCGCCCGCGGGCGTCCTTGACGAAGGCGTCGGCCGCGAGGCCGCTCTCATACACCGGATTCCCGCGCTCCGCCTTCACCGCCGGATCGACGATCGAGACCAGCCGCACCCCGTCCTCCGCCAGATCCTTGGCCAGCTGCGGAAGGTCCGGGAAGGCATCACGATCGACCGTGAACACCTGGTGCGCGTCGTAGTGGTCGATGTCCAGATGCAGCGCGGACAGCGGCAGCCCGCGCTCGGTGTACCCGGCGACGACCCGCCGCACCTCCCGCTCGCTCCCGAAGCCCCAGCGCGCGTGCTGGTACCCGAGCGCCCACGACGGCGGCAGCGCGGGCGTGCCGGTGAGCGCGGCCCAGCCCCGCAACACCCGCGCCGGTGTACCCGCCATCACCCAGCAGCGCAGCGGGCCGCCCTCCATGCGCAGCTCGCTCGCGCCCGGCCGGTCGTGCCCCGACCCCGCACCCTCCTCTCCTTCGCGCAGCACCACCCGGCCGTCCCAGGGGTTGTCGTAGAACGCCAGATGCGTCCCCGCGTCGGCCACGACCAGCTGCACCGGCATGGTGATGTACAGCGGGTCGTCACCCGGGCCGAAACCGCCGCGCGGATCGGTGTTCCACAGTCGGTACGTCCCGTCACGCAGCCGGGGCCCGTCAGCACGCCCGCCGAGCCCGAAGAAGCGGGCGTCGGCGGCCACTTCGGACCGCTGCTGCCAGCGGGCAGTGCCGCCCGAGACCGGCTCCCACCAGCGCGGCGGCAGCTCCCGCCGCAGCACGACCCCGCCCGGCGTGCACACGTCCACCGCACCGTGCCGGGAGATGACCACCGTCAGCCGCTCGGACACGACCCGCCAGCCGCCGTCCTTGTCCGGCTCCAGTGACGCCCTCGGATCCGGCTCGGGCGCGCTGCCGCCCAGGGCGTACGACGGCTCGGGCCCGGCTCCGTCCCAGCCCCAGAAGACCGCGCCGCCCGCAGCGACCCGCACGTCGAGCTCGGAGCGCGCGAACCGGACGACCCCGCCGCCCGGCCGGGGCTCGGCGCCGGTGACCGCCCCCGGAACCCGGGCCCGCTCCGGACCGCGCGGGGGCAGCTCCCGAGCGTCCGCTCGGCGCCGCCGCAGCGCCGAGCGCACCGCCCGCAGCCCCTGCACTGTGCCGACCGCCTTCACCGAGCGCACCAGGTCATCGCCGTTCATGCAGCTCACCCTGCCACTCGGACGGCCCTGCGTGCGGTCCGTTCAACTGCCGTTCACCCGTGGTGGCGCCACACTTCCGGGCATCCGAGTATGGGTGGCAGACCCTGGTGCGGAAGACGATCACATGGCATCGTCCCTGTCAGCCGCCTCACGCGCACACCCCTTCGCGTGTGCGCGGGAAACACGCACACCACGCGTTACAGCCCGGGAGCCGACCCATGACCTCAGCAGCGAACCCCGCTCCACAGCCCGCGCCCCTGTGGCAGCCGGACTCCGCCCGCATCGCCGCCGCGCGGATCACCCGCTTCCAGGCCTGGGCCGCCGAGCGCTACGGGGCACCGGCCGAGGGCGGGTACCCGGCTCTCCACCGCTGGTCCGTCGCCGAACTCGACACCTTCTGGCAAGCCGTCGCCGACTGGTTCGACATCCGCTTCTCCTCCCCCTACGAAGCTGTCCTTGCTGATCGAACGATGCCCGGAGCCCAGTGGTTCCCGGGCGCCACGCTGAACTACGCGGAACACGCCCTGCGCACCGCCGAGGACCCTTCCAGGGCCGGTGGCCCGGCACTGCTCCACGTCGACGAGACCCATGAACCCGTGGAGATCAGCTGGGCCGAACTCCGCCGCCAGGTCGGCTCGCTGGCCGCCGAACTGCGCGCCCTCGGAGTCCGCCCCGGCGACCGGGTGAGCGGCTATCTGCCCAACGTCCCGCAGGCCGTGACCGCGCTGCTCGCCTCCGCCGCCGTCGGCGCCGTCTGGACCTCCTGCGCCCCCGACTTCGGCGCCCGCAGCGTCCTCGACCGCTTCCAGCAGGTCGAGCCGGTAGTCCTGTTCACCGTCGACGGCTACCGCTACGGCGGCAAGGAGCACAACCGCAGCGACGTGGTCGCCGAGCTCCGCCGCGAACTGCCCACCCTGCGCGCCGTGGTGCACATCCCCCTGCTCGGCACGCCGGCCCCCGAAGGCGCCCTCGAATGGTCCGCCCTCACAGCAGGCGACGCGGAGCCGGTCTTCGAGCAGGTGCCCTTCGACCACCCTCTGTGGGTGCTCTACTCCTCCGGTACGACGGGCCTGCCGAAGGCGATCGTCCAGTCCCAGGGCGGCATCCTCCTGGAGCACTTCAAGCAGCTCGGACTGCACTGCGACCTCGGCCCCGAGGACCGTTTCTTCTGGTACACGTCCACCGGCTGGATGATGTGGAACTTCCTCGTCTCCGGCCTGCTCACCGGCACCACGGTCGTGCTGTACGACGGCAGTCCGGGCTTCCCCGACACGGGCGCCCAGTGGGGCGTCGCCGAGCGCACCGGCGCCACCCTGTTCGGCACGTCGGCCGCGTACGTCATGGCCTGCCGCAAGGCCGAGGTCCACCCGGCCCGCGAACACGACCTGTCCCGCGTCAAGTGCGTGGCCACCACCGGCTCGCCCCTGCCGCCCGACGGGTTCCGCTGGCTCCACGACGAGGTGCGCGAGGACCTGTGGATCGCCTCGGTCAGCGGCGGCACCGACGTCTGCTCCTGCTTCGCAGGAGCGGTCCCGACGCTTCCCGTGCACATCGGCGAGCTCCAGGCCCCCTGCCTCGGCACCGACCTCCAGGCCTGGGACGCACAGGGCAGGCCCGTCACCGGCGAGGTCGGCGAACTCGTCGTCACCAACCCCATGCCGTCGATGCCGATCCGCTTCTGGAACGACCCCGACGGCAGCCGCTACCGCGACAGCTACTTCGACATGTTCCCCGGCGTGTGGCGGCACGGCGACTGGATCACACTCACCGACCACGGCTCGGTGATCATCCACGGCCGTTCCGACTCCACTCTCAACCGCCAAGGCGTGCGCATGGGTTCGGCCGACATCTACGAGGTCGTCGAACGTCTCCCCGAGATCCGCGAATCCCTCGTC
This sequence comes from Streptomyces sp. NPDC094147, assembly GCF_044764265.1. NCBI lineage: Bacteria > Bacillati > Actinomycetota > Actinomycetes > Kitasatosporales > Streptomycetaceae > Streptomyces > Streptomyces sp. NPDC094147. The sequence continues at coordinate 134,966 of NZ_JBIWHT010000017.1, forward strand.
ATCGGCCTCGAAGAGCCGGACGGCGGCTACTGGATGCCGCTCTTCGTCCACCTCGCCGAGGGCGCCGTCCTGGACGACGCCCTCCGTACGAAGATCCAGCGGGCCATCCGGGAACAGCTCTCGCCCCGTCATGTCCCCGACGAGATCATCGAGGCCCCGGGCGTCCCGCACACCCTCACCGGCAAGCGCATCGAGGTCCCGGTCAAGCGCCTCCTCCAGGGCACGGCCCTCGACAAGGCCGTCAACCCCGGCTCGGTCGACAACCTCGACCTGCTGCGCTTCTACGAGGACATCGCCCGCAAGCGCGGCTGATCACGGGCGGGGTCCGGACACGGCCTCTCAGCCCCCGTAGGTGGCCTCGGACTCGCCCAGCACAGCGGCGAAGTCCGAGGCCAGCCGCACCGCCTCCGCAGTCTCCAGACCGGCCACGGTGATGCGTACGCCGGGCGCCGCGGCCATCCGGAACCGGGCCCCGGCGGCCACCCACCAGCCGCGCGTACGCAGCCCGTTGACGACGGCCGACTCGTCACCCACCGGCACCCACACGTTCATCCCGCTCGCCCCATGGGCCGTGATCCCGCGCTGCTTCAGCTCCTTGACGAATGCCGCGCGCCGTTCCCCATAAGAGTCTTCGGCCCGCGTCACCAATAGCTGAGCCGAGGGGTCGTCCATCAGCGTCAGCACGGCCGCCTGCAGCAGATGACTCACCCATCCGGAGGTGAGCAGCAGCCGCCCGTCGTGCCGCGCCAGGGTCACCGGATCGCATGCCGCGGCCGCCCACCGCAGATCCGTCCCCAGATATTTGGTGACGGTCCGCACCTGGGCCCACCGCGAAAGCCCGCCATCCGTAAGGGAGTTGAGCGGTACACCCGCGATCTCGGCGGCATGGTCGTTCTCGATCACCAGCACCTCGGGTGCCTGCCTCAGCACCTCGACCAGCTCATCGCGCCGCCGCTCGGAGAAGCAGCCTCCGTACGGATTCTGTGCCCGCGGGCTGTAGACGACGGCCCGCGCTCCAGCGCGGAGCGCCTCCCGAAGGGGCTGCGGCCGCATCCCCTCGTCGTCCACGGCGACCGCGATGGTGCGCAGCCCCATCGCCTGGAGCAGATCGAGCAGATGGTGGTACCCGGGATCCTCCATGGCCACCGCGTCCCCGGGCCGCAGCTCCGTCGTCAGCAGCCGTGCGACGCAGTCGAGCGCGCCATGCGCGAACGTCACGGCATCGGACGGCACCCCGTCACCGTCGAACCAGGCCCGCACCCGCTCCTCCAGCTCCGGCAGCCGGGGCGTGGACCGGTGCGAGCGGGGGCCGGTCGAAGGTGCGACGAGCCCCGGCAGCTCCGGCAGGAAAGCGGAGTCCGGGTGGCCGCCCGCCAGATCGCGCAGCCCCTCGGGCACCTTGGGCGGCCGCCGGGAGGCGACGGCCGGCGCCGCGGCCACCACGGTTCCGCCGCGTCCGCGAGTGACGACCACACCGCGCTGCCGCAGCTCCTTGTAGGCGGTGGCCACCGTGCCGGGGCTCACCATCAGCTCATCCGCGAGCCTGCGCACCGGAGGGAGCGCGTCGCCGGGCCCCAAGCCCCCGTCGGCGACGGCGCGTTCGACGGACGCGGCAATTCCCTTGGCTGTCGTACCAGCGATCGAATATTGTGTTGCCACGTTCTGAATTATGTATCAATACATAAGTCTCGTCAAGGGGGAGCAATGAACTGGAGAGGCCGGCGTGCCGCACTGTGGGAACGCGTTCCAGGAGGTCTCGACGGCCGCCGGATGCTCTCGGTCGCCTTTGTCGACAGAACCGGCAGCGGCCTGTGGGAGGCCGTCTCCGTCCTCTACTTCACGTACGTGGCCGGGCTCTCCCTCGCCCAGATCGGCACCCTGGTCGCCGCGTCCGGAGCCGTCGGCATCGCCGGCGCCCCCATCGGCGGCCGCATCGCCGACCGGCTGCCCCTCACCCGCGTACTGGTCGGCTTCCAAGTACTGCGCGCCATCGCGGCGTTCGCCCTCCTGACCACCGACCACTTCGCACTGCTGCTCCTGTTCGCGTCCATGGGCAGCTTCGGCGACCGCTCGGCCAACGTCCTCACCAAGCTGTACGCGGCCCGGATCGCCGGCGCCGACCGGGTCCGCTACCAGGCCGTCAGCCGGACCGTGGCGAACGCGGGCTGGGCCGTCGGCGGTCTCGCCGCAGCAGGCGCCCTCGCCATCGGCTCGGCCTCCGCCTACCAGTGGCTGCTGGCGGGCAACGCCGTCTCCTTCCTGGGCTCCGCCCTCATCACAGCCCTCTGCGCGGAACCCTCGGCGCCGTCACGCACGATCGCCAAGTCCGGTGACCCCGCGGCCCGGTCGAAACCCGCCAGCCCCTGGCGCGACCGCCGCTACCTGGCGTTCGTCGCCACCGAAACCGTGCTCTTCCTGGACGACGCGGTGTTCAAGATCGGCCTCCCCCTCTGGACCGTGCACGCCACCGACGCCCCACACGGTCTCGTCCCCCTGCTCATGGTGCTCAACAACGTGATGGTGGTGGGCCTTCAGGTCCCGCTCGCCCGATGGGGCGCCACCACCCCCGCGGCCCGCCGACTCCTCTTGCCGCTCTCGGGGGTCTTCGCGCTGGCAGGCGTGGCCATCGCGGCCTCCGCGGCCCACGGCGCGGCGCTGGCCACCGTCTTCCTCGTGGCCTCGACGGCCGGCTTCACGCTCGCCGAAATCATCCACGCGACCATTTCCTGGGAACTCTCGATCGCCCTCGCACCCGACGACGCCCAAGGGGCCTACCTCGGAGTGCACGGCCTCGCCCAGTCCGCTCAGCGCAGCGTGGGCCCCCTCGCGGTCACCGCGGCCATCGCGACCGGTCCGGCCGGATGGCTCACCTTCGGAACCGTCATCGCAGCAACCTGCCTGATCCAGCACCGCCTGGTGGGGCCGAGGCTGTGCCGGGCCCCGCTGTCAGTGGCGTCGGTTACGGTGAGTGAGCATTGATCGACACCGTGCTCAGGGGGAAACATGGCGCACGCCAATCACATCCGGGCCATCCGGCGCACACTCCGCCGTGAAATGCCGAGCACCGTCGGCCTCATCGCCGACGCGCACGACTTCACGGCCATGACGAGATACCGATCCTTCGTCTTCGACGACCACACGGCCTACCTGCGACAGGTGGAAGGGCTCCTGCGCTCGCTCGCCGCCCAGGGCACGCACACCACGGTCGCCCTCTTCGACCCGGACGAGTTCAGCGAGTTCTGTACGTCGACGGGCCTCGACCCGGACACCGCGGACAGCCGCACCCGCTTCACCGCCGAACTCGCGGCGGGCGGCGCCCGCGTGGCCTACACGGGCCAGCCCATCGACAGCCTCGTCCCGCAGCTCATCAACAAGGCTGTCCGCAAAGCCACTTGGGAGTACGCGACCATGCTCCTGGCCGAGGCGGGGGAGTGCGCCGAATGCGGCCAGGACATCGGCCGGGCAGCATTCGACAGCGCTTCGCACCTCCTGCTGAGCCTCCTGGAGACGGCCGGTCCGGGCACCCACCACCTGGTCTGCAGCATCCCCGCACAGGACGATCAGCTCATCGCGGTCCTGCACGCCCATCGGGACGGGTTCGACCCGGCGCGCCTGGACGAGACCGACGCGGCGGAGTTCGCCACCGTCCTCGCGGCGGGCATCGCCCTGAACAGCACCGGCGGGCTGGTACTCCGTACGACGGAACCGGGCGTCCCGGACCGGCTGCACGGCTGGCGTCTGCAACGGGGCCGCCTCGATCCGCTGACCGAGGGCGAGGTCTTCAGCGCCTACTGCACGGACGCCGAGACCGGCGATCCCCTCGCCCCGGAACCGGACGTGGAATACCGCCCCGGATTCCCCATCGAGCAGCCGGACAGCCACCACTGAAGACCGGACAGCCATCACAGAAGAAGGGGGAGCGGCAGAAGGACGGGAAAGAGAGAGGGGCTTCCCGCCGCACCGCGACGGGAAGCCCCTCTCACACCGGTCTCACGACCTGCGATCACTCGCCGGACAGCACCGCCTGAGCGGCCTTGCGCGCATCCTCGGCAGTGTCCGCGGCACGCGCCGCGGAAGCCGCACGCTCGCACTGGGCCAGCGTGTACTTCGCGAGCGTCGCACGAACATAAGGAATGGAAGCCGCACCCATCGACAGGCTGGTCACACCCAGCCCCGTCAGGACACAGGCCAGCAGCGGATCGGAGGCAGCCTCGCCACACACACCACAGCTCTTGCCCTCGGCCTTGGCGGCCTCGGCGGACATGGCGATCAGGTCGAGCAGCGCGGGCTGCCACGGGTCCTGAAGCCGGGACACCGCGCCCACCTGACGGTCGGCGGCGAAGGCGTACTGCGCCAGGTCGTTGGTGCCCAGCGACAGGAACTCGACCTCCTGCAGGATCGAACGGGCCCGCAGCGCGGCGGAGGGAATCTCCACCATCGCGCCGAACTTCGCCTGCAGCCCGGCCGCCCGGCACGCGTCGGCGAACGCCTTGGCGTCGGTACGGTCGGCCACCATCGGCGCCATGACCTCGAGGTACACGGGCAGACCCTCGGCGGCCTTGGCCAGCGCGGTCAGCTGCGTACGCAGCACCTCGGGGTGGTCGAGCAGCGAGCGCAGACCGCGCACGCCCAGCGCCGGGTTGGGCTCGTCGGCCGGGGTCAGGAAGTCGAGCGGCTTGTCGGCGCCCGCGTCCAGGACCCGCACCACGACACGCCCCTCGGGGAACGCCTCCAGCACCTTGCGGTACGCCTCGACCTGCTTCTCCTCCGACGGCGCCTTCGCGGAGTCGTCAAGGAAGAGGAACTCGGTACGGAAGAGACCGACACCCTCGGCGCCGGCATCCACCGCGGCCGGAACGTCGGCGGGACCGCCGACATTGGCCAGCAGCGGAACCTTGTGCCCGTCCGAGGTCGCACCCGGACCGGACGACGCGGACAGCGCGGCCTTGCGCTCGGCGGCGGCCCGCTCCAGCTCGGCCTGCTTCTCCTCGCTCGGGTCCACGAAGATCTCGCCCGTGCTGCCGTCCACCGCGATCAGCGTGCCTTCGGCCAGCTCACCGGCGCCCGGCAGCGCCACGATCGCCGGCACTCCCAGCGCCCGCGCCAGAATGGCGCTGTGGCTGGTGGGCCCGCCCTCCTCGGTCACGAAACCGAGCACCAGGGTCGGGTCGAGCAGCGCGGTGTCGGCCGGCGCGAGGTCCCGCGCGATCAGCACGTACGGCTCGTCGCTGTCCGGCACACCCGGCATGGGCACGCCCAGCAGGCGCGCCACGATCCGGTTCCGCACGTCATCGAGGTCGGCGACGCGTCCCGCCATGTACTCGCCGGCGCCCGCGAGCAGCTCGCGGTAGTGCGAGAACGCGTCGTACACGGCCCGCTCCGCGGTGCTGCCGACGACGATGCGCCGGTCGACATCGGCCATGAGCTCCGGGTCCTGGGCGATCATCGCCTGGGCCTCCAGCACGGCCTGGGCCTCACCGCCGGCCAGATTGCCACGCGCCATCAGGTCGGCCGCCACAGCTTCCACGGCCTGGCGAGCGCGCCCCTGTTCGCGCTCGTGCTCCGACGCCGGAATCTGCTTGGCAGGCGGCTCCAGAACCGCCGTGCCCATGTGCCGAACCTCGCCGATCGCCACACCGTGGCTCACGCCGACGCCTCGCAGCGTTGTCTCCATCTCACCGTCTCCGATAGTCGCGGCGGTCAGTGCCGCCGCAGTGGTTGTCCGTCCAGCGCGCCGCGCAGCGGCGCAAACGTCACTGCCAGCCGAACAGCGCGTCGCCGGCCTTCACGTCGCCGCTTTCGACGACACCGGAGAGGGAGTCAGTGGTGGCTTCCAGAGCCACGATGGGACAAATGGCCGACTTTCCGGCGGCCTCGACGGCGGCCGGGTCCCAACGCACGATCTCCTGACCGCGCGTTACGGTGTCGCCCTTGTTGACGAGGAGCTCGAAGCCCTCGCCGTTGAGCTGAACGGTGTCGATTCCGAGGTGCGTCAGCACACCGTGGCCCTGGTCGTCGACGACGACGAAGGCGTGCGGGTGCAGGGACACAACGACGCCGTCCACGGGCGCCACGGCCGCCGACGGCTCACGAACGGGATCAATAGCGGTGCCGGGGCCCACCATCGCGCCGGAGAAGACGGGGTCGGGCACCGCAGCGAGCCCGATGGCCTGTCCGGCAAGTGGGGACGTCACGCTAGTCATGGGGAGCCTCCCAGGGGCGGAGCTTCTAGTGTCGCCGTCACTACCTGTCCTGGACGGCGTACTGTTCAGAAGGGTAAGTCATAAGAAGTCCTAGTTCCGCACGACAGGTGCCAGTTGGCGGCCCTAGGTGCGCACCGGAAACGATTTGCCTCAACTCCCGGTGGCATGTACTGTCGTACTCCTGCCTGACCCCATCACGACACTGTGATTCGGCGGTCGGCGGCACCTACCAAGTCCCGATCCTAACCCGGATCTCTGGCTCTGCGTGTTCGCGGAGACGGTGGTCAGGAAGACGGAAAAGGCTTGCTAGAGTTTGAATCGCCGGAAAGCCGAAAGGCCGGAAAGCGAAAAGCCCGCTCCAGCGGGTGGCGGAAACGGAAATCGGATCTGCTAAGCTGGAAACACGAAATACCGAAGGGAAGCGCCCGGAGGAAAGCCCGAGAG
>NZ_JBIWHT010000018.1:0-138692 GCF_044764265.1 Streptomyces sp. NPDC094147
GATACACGGCGACCTCCACCTTGCACTCCTCCAACTCGCCTGCAGCATCATCTGCTTGAGACGACTCAGAACCTCATTCTGAAACGATCAGTTAGTGCCCCTGTCAACTAGGCATGTGTGTCGGTACTTTCGTGGCTGCCACCACTTGTTGGGGTGGCAGTTCCCCGACGTCAAGTTGTCATGCACCTGATGTTTCTTCGCGTTCTGTCCATCCCCAGGGCAGGGCGCACCCCCCATGGAGGAAGAACCGTGCGACAAAAACGAACCTTCAGGTTCGGACATCGTTCCGCCGGCACCGCATCTGCGCTGGTGTCCCTTCTCGCGCTCGTCACAGGCGGCCTGCTCGCCGCGACCCCGTCCGTCGCCGCCCAGCAGTCGCCCTCGGCCTCCCACGTCAAGCAGTTGTGCGCGAAGCCGGCCAAGCCCGGCATGATGCACTGCCTCGCGCTGGCCCGTACGGACGTCAAGCAGCACCGCGGCATATCCGCCGACGCCGCCGCCCCCTCCGGCTACGGCCCCGCCGATCTGCAGAGCGCGTACAACCTTCCGGCCAACGCCGGATCCGGCGCCACGGTCGCGATCATCGACGCTCAGGACGACCCCAACGCCGAGTCGGACCTGGCCACTTACCGGCAGACGTACGGCCTGCCGGAGTGCTCGACGGCCAACGGCTGCTTCAGCAAGGTCGACCAGAACGGCGGCAGCAACTACCCGACCGCAGACTCGGGCTGGGCCGGCGAGATCTCGCTCGACGTCGACATGGTCAGCGCCGTCTGCCCGCAGTGCCACATCCTGCTCGTCGAGGCCAACTCCGCGAACATGTCCGACCTCGGCGCCGCCGTGAACCAGGCCGTCAGCATGGGCGCCAAGTACGTGTCCAACAGCTACGGCGGCAGCGAGGACTCCACCGACCTGCAGTCGGACTCCGCCTACTTCAACCACCCGGGCGTCGCCATCACCGTCTCCTCCGGTGACAGCGGCTACGGCGTCGAGTACCCGGCCGCCTCCCAGTACGTCACCGCCGTCGGCGGCACCTCGCTCAGCCGGGACAGCAGCTCGCGCGGCTGGTCCGAGTCGGTCTGGGGCTCCAGCGCTGGTGGCAACGGCGCGGGCTCGGGCTGCTCCGCGTACGACCCGAAGCCGTCCTGGCAGACCGACACCGGCTGCACCAACCGCACCGTCGCCGACGTCTCCGCCGTCGCCGACCCCGCCACCGGCCTCGCGGTCTACGACACCTACCAGGCCAGCGGGTGGAACGTGTACGGCGGAACCAGCGCCTCCTCGCCGATCATCGCGGGCGTGTACGCGCTGGCCGGCACCCCCTCCGCGAACTCGACCCCCGCGTCCTTCCCCTACGCCAACACCTCGGCTCTGAACGACGTCACCAGCGGAGCCAACGGCAGCTGCAGCCCGAGCTACCTGTGCACCGCGGGCACCGGTTACGACGGCCCGACCGGCCTCGGCACCCCCAACGGCACGGCAGCCTTCACCGGCTGATCCAAGGGGCCGCCACGTGCGGCGGCCCCGACGGATTCCGCGCGCCTCCCGCTGGCAACTCAGCGGGAGGCGCAGTGGGTTCCGCGGTGTGTCAGGTGCCCGCTGATGCGGGTTCCTCCGTGGCCGGGGGGAGGTTGCGGCGGTAGAAGCGGCGGTAGGCGCGGACGGTGGGGCCGTCCGCCGCCGACCAGAGGTCCTTGGCCACCGGGCGCATCCAGCGCAGGATGTCGCGGTCGGCATCGTGATTGCGCCTGACCAGGCGCCACAGGAAGGCCGCCCAGAGACGGCTGGCCGGCCACAGCAGCCAGTCGGGGCCGAGCTTGCGGACGATCAGGCACCACGTCGCGATCGTGACACCGGGCCGCACCGGGCTCACGGCGGCGACGAAGGCCATCCGGGGTGGTTTGCCGTCCGGCGGTGAGACCGGCAGCGGCGTGACCAGCGCGGTGGTCGGATTCGCCATCGAGACCAGGACGTGCGGGCGGAAGTGGTGGATGCGGATGCCGTCCGAGTCGGCGGGCTGAATCCGGAACGAGAAGTGGCGCCCCTCGTCGCGTACCGGGACGGAGACCATCGGGTGCCCCCTGCTGTGCGCGTACGGCCAGTGCGAGGCGTCGGTGACGTGTTCACTGATGGGGAGGAGGTCCGTGTGGCACACGAGGACCTTGCCCGCCAGACGGAGGTAGCGGCGGCGGTCCTCGGCGAAGTCCAGCTGGTCCATGGGCTCCGGTGTCGGAGATCCGTGCCAGAACCAGATGATGCCCGCCCGTTCGGTCACGGCGACGGTGCGCTGCACGGCCCGGGAGGGGATCCTGTTCGCGCCGGGGATCTTCCGGCACGTCCCTTCTGTGTCGAACTCCCAGGCGTGGAAGCCGCAGACCAGACTCTCCTCGCGGACGTGACCGCACCGGCTGAGGTCGGCGCCCATGTGGCAGCACTGGCTGTCGACCATCCCCAGGCGTCCGCCGCGCGTGCGGAACAGCGCGTACCGCCGGTCCATGCAGGTGACCGGGACCACCTGGCCGCGGCGGAGGTGTTTGCTGAAGCGGGCGAAGTACCAGCCGGTGGGGCAGGGCTCCTGCTGTCCGCCCGCACCGGTCGTGTACGGGCTGTCGAGCTCCCGGTCGTATCGCTGCGGCCGTGGGCGCCGCCCCCGCGTCATGCGGTGATTCCTTCCTCACCCGTCGGACAGCTTTCGTCCGCGGCGGCCCGGGGCGCCGGCACCGGGGCGGGCGGGGCGTGGCAGGTGTAGGCCGTGGCGTCGAAGCGGCTGAGCCTGCGGACGAGCCGGCCGGTGGACCAGGGCCAGCAGAAGGTGTTCCGCCCGCTGGGGGTGAAGTAGTAGCTGGAGCAGCCGCCCGCGTTGTACACGGTGGTCCTGAGCGCCTCCTGCACCGCGGCGTTGTACGCGTCCTGGGCGGCCGGTCTCACGTCCATGGAGGTGTAGCCGCCGAGCCTCAGGTGCTTCAACGCGGCGCACATGTAGGTGAGTTGGGCTTCGAGGACGCTGATGGCGGAGGTTGAGCCGGCCAGGAGGTTGGGGCCCAGGAGGAGGAAGAGGTTGGGAAATCCGCTGATGCTGGTGCCGAGGTAGGCCTGGGGTCCCTCCTCGTCCCACGTCTCGTGCAGCGTGCGGCCGTTCGCGCCGTGCACGTCGCGGGCGAGCGGCAGCTCGCCGATGCGGAAGCCCGTGGCAGTGATCACCACGTCGGCCTCGGTCGCGGTGCCGTCGGCGCCGATGACATGCCTGCCGCGGACCGCGCAGACGGCGGTGGGGTGGAGATGGACGTGGGGCCGGGCCAGCGCCGGGTAGAACGTGCTGGAAGTCAGCAGGCGCTTGCAGCCCAGACGGTAATCGGGCGTCAGCGCCCGGCGCAGCGCCGGGTCACGGACCGTCAGGCGCAGATGAGCGCGGGCCGCGGCCTGGACCGGGCCGACGAGCCGTGGGTGGCGGAAGGCGTAGCCGAAGCCCTCCTGCAGCCCGTACTGGCAGGCCCGGATGGTGCGTTGTACGCCGGGAAGATGGGACAGGCACCAGTGCAGGGCGGGGGGAACCGGAAGGTCGGGTCGGGGCAGCAGCCACTGGGCGGTGCGCTGGAAGAGGTGCACGGCTGCCGCCTGGGCCTGGATCGCCGGGATGACCTGAACGGCGGAGGCGCCGCTGCCGACCACGGCCACGCGCCGGCCGGTGAGGTCCACGGAATGGTCCCACTCGGCGGTGTGGAACACGGGTCCGGGGAACTCGTCGAGCCCCGGCACGTCGAGCCGCCGCGGCTCGTGCCACGGCCCGGTGGCCAGGACCAACGCCTTGGCGCTGTAGGCGCCGTCGCTGGTCTCCAGCTGCCAGCGTCCCCCGCTCTGGTCCCACCGGGCCCGCAGGACGTGGACACCGCAGCGCAGCACTTCGCCGATTCCGTACCGGACCGCGGTTGCCCGGAGGTAGTCGTGGATCTCCCGCTGCCCGGCGAAGGTTCTGCTCCAGTCCGGGTTCGGGGCGAACGAGTACGAATACAGCGAGGACGGCACATCACACGCACACCCGGGATAGGTGTTCTCCCGCCAGGTGCCCCCGACTTGGGGAGCCTTCTCCAGCACCAGAACGTCACGGACGCCTTCCTGGCGCAGCCGGATGGCCGCACCGATGCCGGAGAACCCCGCACCGACCACCAGCACCTGCACATCCCTGCCCGCTCGGGCGTCGCACGGCAGCTCAGGCACAAGTGACACGAATACTCCAGGGGCCGACCGAACACCGCCCTCCATGGGCCGGTGACAGGTCAGTGTGCTGGAGGCGGGGATGCGGACCGCCGGGATCACGGCGTGCGCCACTCATTTGGTTGACGGACGGCAACAGGCGTATTCGGCAAGGCGTTTGGGTCCGCGCTCTGGCGAGTATGGCGGGTCCTTCAGCTCTGGCCTCGACTGCCCCCGTCGGTCTATCGGTGGTTGATCACCCGGGGGGACGGGTCGGCCGGGCTCGGTGAGGACGGGGTTGGTTCGTTGATGCCCGGGGCGTGGGCGGGCGGTGCCGGAGTCGGGTCCAGCGGGCTGCCGGGCAGCAGCAGGCACACGGCCACCGCGGTCGCAGCCACACCGAGCGCGGCGAAGGCGACCCTGCGCACCCGGCGCACTCCCCAACTGCGGCCCTGCGGGGGGTCGTCGCGGCGCAGATCGCTGTGTGTGACGAGTGCGCCGCGGGCGGCCAGGGCGGCGCGCACCCGGTCGTCGGTCGCGAACCGGCGGTCCTCGGCGTTCGGGTTCATCGGCCCGCCCCCAGCTTCTTCTCCAGCACGTCCAGCGCGCGGCTCGCGGTGGACTTCACCGTGCCGCGCGAGAGACCGAGTGTCTGCGCGATCTGCGCCTCGGACAGCTCCGACCAGTAGCGCAGCACCAGTACCTCGCGCTGACGCTGCGTCAATTGTGCCAGGGCGTCCAGGACTTGGCGGTGCTCCTCGGCGAGCAGCAGTCCCTCGTCCACGGGCGGTCCGTAGCCCTGGTGGGGCGGGATGTAGGCGCGCGAGGTGCGGCGTCTGCGCAGCACGGAGCGGGCCGCGTTGACCACGGCGGTGCGCAGGTACGCGCCGGGGTCCTGGAGTCCGTCGAGCGAGGTTCCGTACATGCGGCAGACGGCGGCGAAGGCGTCCTGGACGACGTCCTCGGCGGTGGGCAGGTCGTCCACCAGGAAGAGCGCGAGCCGCACCATGTCGAGCCGCCGTGCCCGGTACAGCTCGGTCAGCGTGGGCGGTTCGTCGTCGTACGGCGTGTCGAGGGCCCGCAGATGCCGGCCCCGTACCGGCCTGTCCTCGGTCCGGGGCATGCGGGCGAGCAGCCTGGACCACCAGGGCTGCGCTGCGGGGATGGCGTACTGCATGGGCCTCGATCCGTTGCGGGAGGGCGGGCGGGCCTGCGCACAGGCCCGCCCGCCCCGTGGTGCTGCTGCTACTTCTTGACTCCGCTGCCCGGGTGGATCACCTTGGGCGCGTCTGCGGACGCGGCGGAGCCGGCGGCGGGCTTGGCCGCGCCGGCCGACTTGCCCGCCTCGACCTTCGGGGTGCCGGCGGGCGTCGAGACGCCGGGCTTGGCCGGGGCCTGCGGGGCCGTGTCCCCGGCCGTGGCGACCTTCGGCGCGGCGGGGCCGGAGTCGGCGACGGCCTGGGCGGCGAAGGCACCGCCCAGCAGCAGCGTGATACCGGTGACGGCACCCAGGACCCGGGGGCGGGGGCGGTAGTTCCGCTTGGCGTGCACAGACATGGGACTCTCCCGAGGAGGTGGCGAAAACGGTCTGGAACAACTGGTGAAGGGCGCCTTCAACCCACCAGACGTGCGGCACCCCGTGAGGTTGCGACCACATCCGAGAAAAGTTCACCGTGATTCTGTTCTTCAGGGAGAGGCCGCAGGGCCCCGCCTCTACCAGGGCCGGATCGGCCGCACCCCGGTGCGCCGGCCGTCCTTGTCGAGGAGGTGGCCGATGCGCTTGACAGTGTGCAGGCCGACGATGCGGTGGGTCATGGTCGGCGTCGCCGGAGTCGGTGAGGCGGCGCAGTCCGCGGCGGACGGTGGCGGGGCTGCTGCCCGTGTGGTCGGCGAGCGCGGCCGGGCCTCGGCGGCCGGCGCGTACGAGTGCGTCGAGCAACGCCCGGTCCACGGTTTCGAGTTCGACGGTGGGTGTCGAGTCGGGCGCGCCCGCGCCCGGGGGGCCGATGGCGGTGAGCTGGGTGGGGGCGAGTATCGGCAGGTTCGGATATTCGACTGTGCGGAATAGCGCTCGTGAGCTCGCCGCTGGGCAGTCTGGCTTCGCAGGCGTGGTGCCTGGTTCTGGCATCAACTCTGGCCTTGTCCACCGGAAGGGACAGCAGGTGTTCACCACTTCGCAGCGCCGAGCGCTGCTCTCTCCCCTGCTGCCGCGGCAGGTGGGGTACGGCAGCCGGGACGCGGGCGGGGGACAATACGGATCATGGACTACGGCGTGAGGGAACCAGCTCGGCTCGGACGGACCCAGTTGTTGGACGGCAGGCGCCTGGGCTGGGCGGAGTGGGGGCCGGCCGACGGCACCCCGGTGCTGCTCTGCCCGGGGGCGGCCACCAGCAGGTGGCTCGGTTTCGGCGGTGGTGTCGTCGACTCGACCGGGATCCGGCTCATCAGCGTGGACCGGCCCGGTCTCGGCGCCTCTGACCCAGCCCCCGGCCGGACCCTGACCAGTTGGGCCGCCGACATCCGGCACCTCATCCAAGACCGGGCCCTGCGAGCGCCGTCGGCGGTGGGGTTCTCGCAGGGGGCACCGTTCGCCCTAGCCCTGGCAGCCAACGGCCTGGTGAACGCAGTGGCCGTGGTGTCCGGCAGCGACGAACTCGCCCATCCTCGCTTCACTTACACCCTGACCCCGCAGGTGAGGGACATGGTGGACGCCGTCGCGGCCGACCCCGACGCTGCTGAGGCCTCCTTCGCCAGCTTCGGCCGCGCCGACACACTGTGGGATCTGATCACCACGACGAGCCCCGAGGCCGATCGCGCGGTGTACACCGAACCGGTCTTCCAGCACGCCTTCCGGCGCGCGATGGACGAGGCATTCAGCCAGAGCCCAGCAGGCTATGCCCGCGACACCGTCCTGGCGATGGACCGCTGGCCATTTGACCCCGCCGACATCGCCGTCCCGGCCGACCTTTGGTACGGACAGCAGGACACCAGCCCGGTCCACTCTCCGGATCTGGGTGAATCGCTCGCCCAGATGATCCCGACGGCGACACGCCACCTGCTTCCCGCCGTCGCGGGATCCTTGCTCTGGACACACGCCGAGGCCGTCCTGCGCACCTTGGTGGCCCACGTCCGGTGAAGATGGTGAAATCGACCCAGCTGCGGCCAACTGGCTGGGCTGAGAATCGAAGACTGATAGCAGCCGAAGGCGTGCAGCTCATGATCGACGGGCCACCTCGGCTGCGTAGGCCATTCTGACCGCGCCGGCAGACCATCGTTCGGCCGCCATAGGGCTGATGCCGAGCAGCCGTTTGCAGCACGGCCGGTGGCATCTGTGTGCAGAGGTCGAGCAGGGCAGCGCATCGTCCGGCTTCGGACGGGAGGCCGATGTTCCGCAGACGGGTCGCGAGCCGGCTGCTGGTCAGTGCTCGTCCGGGACGTCGGGTCGGGAGCAGCCAGGGTGCGTTCGTCTCGTTGCTGTTGATCGCGTGCTCGTGGCTGTGTGCGATGTGGCGAGGTACTCGTCGCGGACGGGCAGGATGCCCGCCGCAACCAGCACGGACCGGAACCAGTTTCGGCCTGCGGCCCGGGTCACCCTCGTAGTCCGCCAGGTGTTACCGCCGGTTGCCGTCGTGCAGGATCGGCGTCGGGTGCGTACCGAACCGGTCCAGCAGACGTCCACCCAGCCGTAAACCGGGTTGAACAGGTAGTCCATGAACAACCCCACGGCGCCCTGGTAGGCCCGGAGCGTCGACGGAGCACGGTTGTGGCTGACGACGAGATCGGTCATCCACTCGTCGATGTGCGCGGCTGTCCAGCGCCACGGGCCGCCAGCGGCTGCCCTCCACGTAGTGCGCGCTCACCGTGCTGACACCGCTGCTGTCCCGGCTCGGCGACCTGTACGGACACGGCGGCCGCTGCGCGTGGCGCTCGCGATGGTGGCGGGTGTGCTCAGCGAGCGGCACGCCGTCGCGGGTGTTGACGGCGGTGCCGGTGGCGGTCCTGCCGGACGTGACGGGCCGCGTGGCGGCCGCTTCCACTCCGGCGCGGCTGCCCTGTTGACGGGCGGTCTGGAGTGGGGCTGGGCGTCGGTGCGCTCCTTGGGGATCGCGGCGCTCGCGGTGGCCGTACTCGCCGCATGGGTCGCGGTGGTGCGGCGCGCGGCGCATCCGCTGGTGGGCGTAAGGATGTTGAGCGACCCGCGGCTCGCGGCGGTCAGCGCCCACACGTTCTGCGCGGCGTTCGGCACGATCGGTTTCCTCGGCGCCGGGGCAACGCTCCTGAGAGGGGCTTCCTACAAGGGGCGCCGGGCGGGGCCGCCGGCGTCTCGGCGGACCTGCCCGAACACCACGTCGGCGAAGTGGTTGCCGAAGCCGATCGTGCCGGGCTCCGCCAACTCGGCGACGAGGCGGCGGCGGTGGCCGGCGGACCGCACAGGATCGTGGTCGAAGGCGGAGGACCATTCGGGGTGGTCGACCTGGATCGGCGAGTGCAGGGCGTCGCCGAAGGCGATCAGTCGCTGTCCGCCCGAGGAAATGACGTACTCGGCGTGCCCTGGGGTGTGACCGGCTGTGATCCGCATGCGCACGCCCGGGAAGATCTCCTGCCCGTCCGTCACCGTACGCACGTGCGGCGCCATGGCTGTGACCTCCTCGGTCATGCCCTGCGCCGCCAACTGGTCGCGCTGGGCCCATTCCTGCTCGGACACCAGGTAGTCGGCGTGGGCGAACACGGCCCCGTCGCGGCCCGGGGCAGGGTGCCAAGCCCAGCCGAGGTGATCGGGGTGCAGGTGGGTGAAGGCCACCGCCTCGATCTCTTCCGGACTGCGGCCGAGCTCGGCCAGACTGTCCAGGAGCGAGCCCCCGTGGATCACGCCGCGCGGGCCGTCCGGTGCCGCCGGGATTGTCTGCGGTCCGAAGCCCGCGTCGATCAGCAGCGCGCGGTCGCCGTGCTCCACCAGCAGACTGCCGATGCTCGCCACCAGGTTGCCGGAAGCGTCCAGATACTCCGGGTGGGCGGCCCACACCTCATCGGTCGTGTCCTGGAGCAGATCGCGCGGCCTGAGCCGCACATCGCCGTCCGGCACGAACGAGACCCTCGTGTCGCTCAGCCGCAACGAGCGGATTCCCGCCGGCCGCCGCAGCCGCTCGTTCCGGCCAATCGCGAAGTTCGCCATGGTCCCTCCCACTTCACCCCTGGTGCCAGGTCGTTGCCGCGCCTCGCCGGAGCGTGAACGGACTGGCCCAGCAGATCGCCGATCACGTACGCGAGCGCGCTGTCACCCTGGATCTGACCGCGGCCCAGGCGACCGCGCTGCGGGAGTTGACCGGGCCGATGACCATGCGGGAACTCGCCGAACGCATGAGCTGCGAGCCCTCCAACACCACCTTCGTCGTCGACAAGCTCGAGAAGCAGGGCCTGGTCCAGCGCCGCGCGCACCCCACCGACCGCCGCGCCAAGCACCTTGTCCTGACCTCTGAGGGCAATGCCCTCCGCGAACAGCTCCTCGAACTCCTCGCCCGGGACTCACCACTGGCCGGCCTCACCACTCAGCAACAGCGCGACCTTCACAACCTGCTCGAGCAAGCCATCACCCGTCCCTGAGTCGACGCCGACCAACAGAGATGGGGCTCCCTGCCGCGCCCCGTACGGCCGCGTGCGTCGACCACGGCAGTCCGCTGATCGCCCACCGGCACGGGGCCGTCATGCCGCCTGCCTATGGGTGCAGGTATTGGACGCCCGTCCCGGTGGGGGCGACTCTTGGAGGCATCAGAGGAAAGGCCGACTGAGGCGAAGGGGATGCCGGTGGTTACGGTGGGGAATGCGGCGGAGGCGAACCTTTCATTGGTGCGCCGGTTCTTCGAGTCCTACGCCACCGACAACCTCACCCTGCTCCGCACCGAGGTTCTCGCCCCGGACGCCGCCTGGTGCGTACCGGGCCGGCATCCTCTTGCCGGCTGCCATCGCGGAGTCGACGACATCGTCTCCTTCTACCGCCGGCTCGCCCTGGCCGACCTCCGAAACGAGCCGCTGTATCTGACCGCCGACGACCAGCGCGTCGTGGAGGTCTGCCGCAGCTGGTCGGACCGGTCCGGCGGACTCGACACCACCTGGGTCACCGTGTACCGCATCGACGACGGGCGGATAGTGCAGGCACAGCATTTCGTGTCCGACCACGGCCACGCCGATGAGTTCTTCTGCGACATCTATGCGGCTGCGCCCGCGATGACCGATTGAGAACGCTTCACCCCCTCGCTCACTTCTGGATTTCGATCCCTTTCCGAAAGGACGCAATAGTCATGTCGTTCCATGCCTCTCTGGGTTTCTCCGGCACGTCCGCGATCGTCCGCCTGGCCGGTGATCTGACCGACGCGGAGGTCGCGGAGGTCCGTTCGCTGATCGACGAAGCCGTACGCGTCGCACCTCGTCACCTCGTCGTGGACGTCGTCGAACTGACGAGTCTGGTGCCGGCCGCTCTGCGCTGCCTGGCCTTCGCCCAGCAACTGCTGCCGTCGGGAGCGCAGATGACGGTCGACGGCGCATCCCAGAAGGTGACGGAGAGGCTGCGGATGGCCGGGCTGGAGCGGTCTGTGCGGCTGATTCCCGCTGTCCCTGGTCCCTTCGCCGCCGCAGCCTGACCGCGACGGGCGCCACATGCCCGCCGCCTCGCGCACCCGCAGCCGCTTCGCCTATTCGAACGCCCGGACAACGGCTACGGGAGTGGGGTGACGTACGGGCCCGACGTCGCGCGGCGTGCCTAGGATCCGGGGATGAGGATCATCGTGATCGGGGCAACGGGCACCATCGGCGGGGCCGTTGCCGACGCGCTGGCAGTCGGCCATGACGTCGTGCGTGCCTCACGGCGCGGACCGGTGCAGGTCGACATGGACGACCCCGCGTCGATCGATTCACTCTTCGCGGCCACCCCCGACGTGGACGCCGTTGTCTGCTGCGCCGCGAGCGGCCGGCTCACCCGGCTCGATGATCCGTCGGACGAGCGGTTCCTCTGTGGCCTGCAAGGCAAACTGCTGGGTCAGGTACACCTGGTCCGCCGGGCGATCGGGCATCTGCGCGACGGCGGGTCGATCACGCTCACGAACGGGACCTCCCGGGTTTCCGCCCCCGGCATGGCATTCGGGGCGTTGGTCAACGCCGGACTCGCGGGCTTCGTCGCCGCGGCGGCACCGGAGATGCCCCGGCAGATCCGGGTGAACTCCGTGAGTCCGGGCTGGGTTTCGGAGACGCTGGTGAGGATGGGCCTGCCGGGCTCCGGAGGTGTCCCCGTCTGCGATGTGGCGCGTGCCTACGTGGACCTCGTCGAAGGCAAGGCGCAGGGCCAGGTCGTCGAGCCGGCCGGGGCGCCGTCCGCGTGACGACTCCGCGTCGGCCCCCAGTTACCGCCCAGTGCCCGGACCGGCGCTGGGCGGTGCAACCGGCGGGCCGACGCACGCGGCCGCAGGTGAAGGGAGGTCAGGCAACGGCCTCCGCCACCCGGGCGGACCACTTGTCCAAAATGGCCTGGGAGTTGGCGCGTGTGCCCCCCTCGGCCCAGATGCGGGTGACTGCTTGTACGGAGTCGGGCAGGACCAGTGCCCAGCTGCCGTCGGGTTCGACGATGCGTACGCCGTCGGACGTGGTGTCCAGGGCGTGCTCGCCGCCGGCTTCAGCCACGCTGCGCATGACGGTGCCCTTGACCGACCAGGGTGTGGGTATCTCCCGTTGCAGCACTCGGTCCTCGGGGATCCGTGCCTCGAGCTGGCTGAGCCGGTACGAGGAGTCGGCGAGGTGTCCGACCAGGCTCGCGAAGGCGGCCGCCGCGTCGAACGGGGCGCCGACGCCAGGGATGATGTAGCCGCCGAGTCCGTCGCCGGCGAGGATCGTGTCGGGGGCCGTCGCCGCGTCGGCGAGCGCCGCGGGCGATGTACCCACCCAGTGCACGCGGGCGCCGTAGTGGGAAGCAAGGTCCTCCGCCGTGCGGGAGATGGTGACGGGCAGCGCGATGCGCCCGCCTGCGTGGTGGCGCGCTGCCAGGCAGAGGTGGATGAGGACGGCTCGGCTGTCGTCGACGATCTCGCCCTTGTCGTTGACGAGGGAGAGGCGTTCGCCGACCGGGTCGAAGCGGACGCCCAGGTCGGCGTCGGCCGCGCGGACCATCGCGCCCAGGCGGACCAGTGCTCCGCTGCGGTCTTCCGCCGTTTCGGTGGGGTGTGCCTCGTCGATGCCCGCGTTCACGATGAGGGCGTCCAGGGACAGTCGCCCGATCAGCTCGGGCAGCACGTGGCCGGCCGTGCCGTGGGCGGCGTCGATGACGACTTTGAGCCCGGATCGGGCCACCCGCCGGCGGTCGATGTGCGCGGTGAGCGAGTCGGCGTAGGTGTCGAGGACTCCGGCGGGGTGGGTGGACGTCCCGATCTCACCGGGGAAGGCCCGGCGGTACTCCTGGCGGGCGTAGACGCGGTCCAGTTTGCGTTTGGCGGCCTCGGTGAGATCGGCTCCGTGCTGGTCCAGGAAGAGGATCTCGACCGAGTCGGGTTCGCCGAGGGTCGTGCGCACGTAGATGCCGCCGACCGCGGCGAGCCGGGTCTGCTGGCGCAGGGCCGGCATCGCGACGTTGTCCAGGTCGCGGACGTTGATGGCTGCTGCCTGGAGGGCGGAGGCGATGCCGTGTGCCAGCGCCCGCGCTCCGCGTGAGTGGTCGCTGCCCAGCGCGACGACGTCGCCCTTCTTGAGGGTGGTGGCGTAGGCGGCGGTGAGACGTACGGCGAGTTCGGGCGTGATGTCGACGTTGAGGATGCCTTCCACGCCGCGGCGCCCGAACAGCTGGGCCTGGCCTCGGGTTTCCCACACGACCGAGGTGTTGACACAGGCAGCGTCCTCCACGGTCTTGCTGGGATAGACGCGCACCCCTGCGGTGATGATGGCTTGCGCCCCGATGGTGCAGCTCTCGCCGATCACGACACCGGGTTCGAGACGGGCCGCCCGCATGATGTCGCTGCCGCGCCCCACGACGCAGGCGTGCAGCGCGGCGTCCGGTCCGACGTACACGTTCTCGTGGAGGACTGCCTGGTCGATGACCGCACGGGCGCCGACGACCGCGCCCCGGCCGATGACGGAGTGGCTGCGAATCTCGGCTTTGGCTTCGATGCGTGCGTACGGGCCGATCTGCAGCGGCGGGGTGAGGACGGCGTCGGGGTGGATCTCCGCGCCTTCTCCCACCCGGATGCCCGGGGCGATCTCGAAGCCCGACGGTTCGGTGCGGACGGTGCCGTTGAGGACATCGGCCTGCGCCTTGATGTAGCTGTCGTGGCTGCCGATGTCTTCCCAGTAGCCGTCGGCGACGAATCCGTACACCGGCAGGCCTTCGGCGAGCAGTTTCGGGAACACGTCACCGGACCAGTCGACCGGGACGCCTTCGGCGACGTAGTCGAGGACTTCGGGCTCCATGATGTAGATGCCGGTGTTGACGGTGTCGGTGAACACTTGCCCCCAGGTGGGCTTCTCCAGGAAACGCTCGACCCTGCCGTCCTCGTCGAGGACGGTGATGCCGAACTCCAGCGGGTCGGGAACCCGGGTGAGGCAGACGGTGACCAGGGCATCCTTGTCCTGGTGGAACCGGATGGCCTCGCCGAGGTCGAAGTCGGTCAGCGCGTCGCCGGAGATGACCAGGAACGGCTCCCGCCCCAGCTCGTCGACGGCGTTCTTGACGCTGCCCGCCGTGCCCAGCGGCTGGTCCTCGTGGGCGTAGGCGAGGCGCATGCCGAGTTCGCTGCCATCGGCGAAATGGTTCTTGATCAGGGACGCGAGGAACTGGACGGTCACGACGACGTCGTCGATGCCGTGGCGCTTGAGCAGGTTCAGGACGTGCTCCATGACGGGGCGGTCCGCCACGGGCACGAGGGGCTTGGGCATGCTGGAGGTCATGGGGCGAAGGCGTGTGCCTTCGCCGCCGGCCATCACGACGGCTTTCACGGCGCGGGCTCCTTATTCAGCGAGGTCGCCCGGTGTGGGGGTGGGGCGCGACCTGTCAGGCTCTGAAGGCAAGGGTGTGGGTGGCGCAGGCCGGGGCCCCGGCGCCCCGAGGCGGGGCGCGGGGGCCGTGGCTGTGGTCGTCAGCGGGGCTGCGGACCGATGATCCAGTTCTCCCGGACCGGGACGGTGTGCAGGTACGACTCGTTGACGAAGTTCTTGTAGTCGGCCTCGACGGCTGCCTGTTGCGGGGAGCGCAGGGCGGCTTCCAACGCTTGGGAGCTGTCGAACCAGATGTGGTACGCGGCGTCGAAGGGGGGCTCGCTGATCCCGTACCAGGAATCGCGGGTGAAGGACTGGTAGTAGCGCGTCACACCGGGCACCTGGGTGACGAGAGCGGCGTGGACCTCACGGTTGTGGCGGCGGAACTCGTCGCGGGTGACGCCTTCCTTGCGCTTGGCCAGGACGACCAGCTTCACGCCGGGCTGGACGGTGTCCTGCCCGCTGCCGGGCACGACGATCTCGGTGTCGGTGTCCAGCACGACGGAGCGCCAGAAGGCGGCCCAGCGGGGCTCGTCCAGGCGGGCACCCTCAAGGAACTCGGGCGTCTGCAGCGAAGCGAGCTGCTCGTCCTCGTTCTCCAGCCAGATCTCGGCGATCCCGTCCCACAGCGGCGGCTCGCCGCTGCTGAGCGCCACCGTGGTGTCGACCGCGTACTTCTTGATCTGGGGAATCTTGCTGGCGTACCGGACTGCGTGCTCCTCCACCCAGTAGCGGTGGAACTCCTCCCGGGTCATCCCGGGCTTGGGGGCCGCGAAAATCAGCTGGTGTATCACAGCGATCGGTGTCCTTTCATAGAAGCGTCTGGATGGTTCACACGCGGTAGCGAGCCTTGACGTCTTCGGCGAATCCGAGGTAGTCCCGCAGTGGCCACACCGTCTCGAACTCGAGGTACTCACGCATCGGCAGGCGTCCCAGCGCGGTCCGGTCGAGTTCCTCCGCATCCGGCGATTCGATGATGGCGATCACCCGCTTCTGTGCCGCCACCTTCCAGATCCCCACGCAGAAACCGGAGTCGACCGTTTCCTGGGCGTGCTCGGCCTCTTCCTGCTCGATCTCCCACAATTCGTCGAGCGTGATCCGGCCCTCGTGCTTCCATTTCATCTGGACGTAGAAGAGCATCGTCGTCTCCAGTTCAGTGGCCGGGGCCGTCAGTTGTCACGGGCCAGTTCCCGGGGCAGGGCGTGGTCCGCGCCGAAGACGTCGGAGGCGATGTCGTGGGCGGTCTTGCCGTCGTGGCCCGCCAGGTCGGTCCGGGCACCGGCGGCGATCAGGACGCGGGCGCATTCCTCGTAGCCGTGCCACAGGGCGTCGTGGAGGGCCGTGTAGCCGTTGGTCGCCCCCTGGTAGTCGAGGTCGACGCCCGGGGCCTCCACCAGGATCCGGGTGATGTCGGCGTGCCCGTTGTAGACCGCCTTGTGCAGCGGGACAGCCCCGAAGGTCGGCTCGGTCGCGTTGACGTCGGCGCCGGCCGCGAGCAGTGCGCGCACGATCTCGGTGTGGCCGTCACGGGCGGCCACCAGCAGTGCGGTGTGGGCGTCGTTGAAGCCGTTGACGACGGGGAAGCGCTCCTCGATGTCGGCGCCGGAAGCGATGAGGCCGCGGACCTCGGACGTGTCACCCTCGGCCGTGGCGGCGATCAGCCGGTGCCGGGTCCTGCGCTCGTCGTCGTCCTGGGTGCGCTGCTTGAGCAGCTGTTCGGCGGCGAGCATCTTGTCCTTGCCGAGCGTGTTGACGTTGAGCTCGTACTCGAAGTGCTCGCGCAGGGAGAAGCCGTAGTGGGTGGTCAGATTGAGGCCGGCGTGGTGGTCGAGCAAGTAGCCGACGATGTCGGGCCACTTGTACCAGAGCGCGTCCATCAGCGGAGTGTGGCCGGTGGTGGGCGCGACGGCGTCCACGAAGGCGCCGGCCTCGACGAGGGCCCGGACCGTGGCGAGGTCCCCGTTCTGCACCGCCTTGTGCAGGGCCGTACCGCCGGCGCGGCTGTCGGTGGAGTACAGGTCGCCACCGGCGGCGATCAGGGCCCGTACCGTCTCGGCGTCGCCCAGTCCGGCGGCCGTCTGCAGGACGGTCAGGCCGGTGGCCGTGTCCCGGTGGTTGGGGTTGGCTCCGTCCAGCAGGAGTGTGCGCACCTCATCGGTCACCTTGCGCTGCACAGCGGCCAGCAGGCGCTCGTTGATGTCCGACCGGAACATCGCCACCTCGGCCGAGGCGTCGAAGAAGGCTTTCCAGTGGTGGATGAGGTCGTCGTCGCCAACAGTGAGCAGCATGGAGAATTCGAAGGAGACCTCGAATCCCGTTGCCTTGTGGCGGATTCGCTGGAAGTTGACGACGAACGCCCGGTCTTCCTCGACTATCATCTCGCGCTGTTCGAACTCGGTCACATCGGCGAAGGCGCCACGCAGTCGGAACGCCTCGGTCACTCCTTCCTTTCCGCGCCAGACGCCGAGGTTGGGGATCGCCGAGGTGAATTCGTTCGACGGCAGGTCGAAGACGATGTCCGGTGCGATGGCGTCGAGTACGCCTTGCACGTTTCCACCGGCGACGTCGGCGAACAGTTTCGTGACGATTGCACGTGTGCGATCAGAGCTGACCACGGGAAGCCTTCCGGGAGTTGTCGGATTGGACGGGCGTCGGGATGTGTCGGGCACTCCGGCGGCGCTGCGTCCGCCGCCACCGCCGACCGGGTGGCTCGTATCCGAGTTAACCCAGTTCTGCGGGGCGGGCCCAGAAAATCGGCCGGGCCCGGGGAGTTCTGTGCAACTCGACGGAGTGTCCGCGACTGCCCCGGTGGGTCTTGCCTGCCTGTTTGCGACGTCGGCCGCAGGGGCGGGGGCCGCTTCAGGCCGAACGGATGGCAGGCTCGACACCGATTCGGTTGAAGGTGTAGGCGGCGGAGACCATCGTCATGTGGTGGTGCCAGCCGCGGAAGGAGCGTCCCTCGAAGTCCCGCAGCCCGAAGTCCTCTTCCAGGACCCGCAGATCGGCCTGGCTGCCGTGCTGCAGACGGATGCGGTTCATGACGTCGGCGATGCTCTGCTCGGTGAGACTGGTGACCCAGAAGCGGGTGGGCACGCCGCGCGACGACAGCTCGCTCAGCAGTCTGACCCTGTCCGAGGCCGGGTTCCCGGCGGGCAGGCGCACGGTGGAGGAGACGACTTTGGGGTGATGGCGGTCGGGGGCGGCGGGGGACCTCAGACGGCGTGCGCACAACACACGGAAGTGCTCCAGTGCTGTGGCGGCCCGGTCGAAGGCGCACCGGCCGGAGCGGCCTGCGGAGGCGTCCCGCACCGGCATTCCGTCCAGTATCTCCAGTGATCCGTTGACTTCCAGTGCGAAGTCCATCCCCCGGTCGGCCAGTGCCCGGATCAACCGTCCTGCGTCTTCCAGGTACCTCAGGTCGCCGATGACGGGGACCGGAGCCGCTCCCCACCGGAACTGCATCTCGATGAGCATCGCCAGCAGTTCGCGCCACTCGGGGTGGGCGACGATGCCGTCGGGGATGTAGGCGGACTGGGTGAGTGCCGGGTCGGCGAGCCACCGTTCGGGCAGCAGCAGACGCCAGTTGACGGGGATGTTGCCCCCCTGGGTGGCCAGCGAGACCGAGGATCCGATCTGGCAGTTGACCACGCGGCCCGCTTCGGGCAGGAAGCGGCGCTCCACACCCACCGACCGCTGTCCGCGCTTGGGGATGACGGTGCGGCCGAGCACCCAGGCCTGCGGGCTGCTGAGGGACTCGATGTACTGGACCAGCCGGGCCCGGACGGGTTCCCATTCCCAGGGGCTCTGGTTGATGAACTGCTGCAGCGACTGGTGGGCCGGCTGGACGAGTATGTCCTCGGAGATCCGGCGCACCGACTTCTTGCCCTCCACCAGCAGGAGGCCTCTGACGTAGACCTCGGCCCAGCGGCGTTGGTCCACCCGTGGCATGGAGGCGAACACGTCGCCGGCGAACTGGGCGATGGCGTCCCGGGTAAAAAGGGCAGCAGTTGACGACACAGACATCCGGACCCCCGTTGAGACTGTTCGAACCGATGGAGAGGAGCGCGTCTTCCTTGCTCGTGAAGAAGAACTTGACCTGACGGATCTGGTACGTGCCGCGTGGCGGCGGAGTCGTGGCAGGGCTGTGGAGGCCCGGGGAGAACCGGGCCGGCGGGCCGGACCGCCGGGCCGGTTGCTAGGGGGTGTCCGGTGGGTCAGGGTCGGACAGGGCGCGGCGGCTGGTGCGGTGCATCGCAAGGCGCCGGAGCGTCTTCAATGGGGTCCCCCCTGGCCCTTGAGGCCTTGAGGGAGGAGCTATGGGGACGGTTCGGCAACGCGGCGAGGTGCCGTGCCAGCCGCCGCGACCCCGGCCATGACCCACCGGACACCCCCTAGATGCTGGTTCGGGGCATCGGCACGAATGCGTCGTCGCTGACGCCCCGGCGCGTGGTGGTGCGCCGGTCCTCGATGTCCGCCCAGTTCTTGCCGTACATGTCGGTGACGGTCACCGGATCCCTCAGGAGGTCGTGCGGGTAGCCGAGGTCGATCCGGCTGAGGGTGTCGAGACGGTCGAGGTGCTCGTCGGTGAGGGACACGTCGACGCTGCCGAGGGTGTCCTTGATCTGGTGCTCCTTGGTGGCGCCGAGGATCGGGATGACGACGCCGGGCCGGCTGCGGAGCCACGCCAGGGCGACTTGGGCCGGCGTCCAGCCACCCTGTTCCGCGATGGCGACGACCTCGCGCACCAGGGTGTCGGTACCGGGTGCGCTGTTGTGGTCGCGCGGGGCGACGGTGAGGCGGCCGGTGCCGCCGGTGAGGTACTTGCCGGTGAGCAGTCCCTCGGACAGCGCTCCCCAGGCCAGCACCGGGAGGTCGAATTGGCGGGCCATGGGCAGCAGGTCCCGCTCGGGGCCGCGCTCCAGCAGGTTGTAGCGGATCTGCAGGGCGGCGAAGGGGGACCAGCCGCGCAGTTCGGCGAGCGTGTTGGCCTGAGCGACCTCCCAGGCCGGCCAGTTGGCGATGCCCACGTAGTGGATCTTTCCGGCGCGGACCTGGTCGTCGAGGGTACGCATGATCTCGGGGACGGGGGTGAGGGTGTCGTGGGCGTGCACCCACAGCAGGTCGATGTAGTCGGTCTGCAGCCGGCGCAGGCTTGCCTCGATGGACGAGACGAGGTTCTTTCGGTGGTTGCCCGCGGAGTTGATGTCGGCGGTGTCCGTCTGCAGGGTGTACTTCGTGGTCAGGACGAACCTGTCGCGGCGGCCCTTGAGGAGCTCGCCGAGGAACTCCTCGGAGGTGCCGCCGGTGTAGTGGTCGGCGGTGTCGATGAGGTTGCCGCCGGCCTCGGCGTACAGGTCGAGGATCTGGGCGCTGGTCTCCTTGGGCGCGCCCCAGCCCCAGTCCTCGCCGAACGTGACGGTTCCCAGGGCGAGTTCGGACACGCGCAGACCTGTCTTGCCGAGCACTGTGTAACGCATGGGTCCTCCGTGGACGGGCGGTGAGCTGGCTGCAGACGGCACTAGCGGGCGATGACGGGGCTGTGCTGTTCGTAGAGTTCGATGAGTTCGCCGCCGGTGCCCTTGACGAAGGCCACCCGGACCTGCACTTCGGGCTCGCCGTTGAGTACGACGGTGGTGGGGTCGCCCGCCCAGTCGTCCAGGGGGAATGCCTGGCCTCCGGCAGCGAGGCAGGATGCGTAGGCCGCGTCGACGTCGGGCACGGTGAGGGCGATGTGCTGCAGCGGTCCGGACGAGGAGTCCGCGCCGGCGGTGCCGCCGGGGAACAGTTCGATGTACGTGTCGCCGTTGAGCTCGATGTAGACGCCCCGGCCGGAGTACACGGCCTGGCAGGGGCAGCTCGCCTTCGAGGACTTGGTCCACTCGTACGTGCGGTCGAAGCCGAGGCCCTCGCTGTAGAAGCGCAGGGCTGCGTCGACATCCGGGCAGGTGATGGCGACGTGCATGAGCGTGGCGGCGCCCGGGGGGCGGGTGTAGTGCGGTGCCATGGTGGGTCTCCTGTGGAATGCGGGGTCAGACGGCCGAGGGCCAGGCCTGGTGGAGCCAGTCCGTCAGGCGCGCGGGGAGGCCGGGGGCCTCGGCCGCTGAGGCGGTGAGGGCGATGTGTCCGTCGGGGCGGACGAGGACGGCATGGGGAAGGTCGTCGACCGTGGCAACGGCCAGCGGGGTGGGGCTCGCCTCGGCCGCCTCCTTGACGGCGACGGCGTCCGCGTCGGACGGCAGGAGCAGCGACCAGCCGATCCCCTGGGCCATGCCGGGGCGCGGGGGCATGCGCTCGCCGACGGCCGGCTTGAGGCCCTGCGGGTTGCCGTAGGCGACGGCGAGCTGGGCGAGCCGCCGAGCCAGCCAGGTGCGGGCTTCGGGGATCTTGCCGACCGCGGACAGGACTTCGTTGCGCAGCCGCATGCTGTCGGGGTCGCTCATGGTGGAGATGTCGTGGAGCTGGGCGGCGAAGGCCAGCAGGCCCTGGGCCATCGGGCGCCGCTCGGCGTTGTAGGTGTTCAGGAGGGCGGGCGCGGCCGTGCCGTTGATGACGGCGCCCAGCTTCCATGCCAGGTTGAAGGCGTCCTGGAGTCCGGTGTTCATGCCCTGGGCGCCGACCGGGCTGTGGACGTGGGCAGCGTCGCCGACCAGGAAGACGGGACCCTCTCCGAAGGTGTCGGCGAGGCGGTGCAGGACGCGCCAGGTGGAGGCCATTTCGAGCTGCTTGACCTTGGCTCCGGCCGCTGAGGGGCCGCGGGTGTCCAGCAGGCGCTGCACTGCCGCGAGGTCGGGCGTAGGTGTGTCGTCGTCGACCAGGGCCACGATGCGGTAGGTGTCGCCCTGGAGGTGGGAGACCGCCAGCAGGCCGGCCGGGGAGAAGAAGAAGGAGATCTCCCCCTCGGGGCCCGACCACTCCATGGAGAACTCGATGAGCGCGAAGTTCTGCGGGCGGTCGTGGCCGACGAAGGGGATGCCCATCTGCTGGCGCACCGTACTGTGCAGGCCGTCGCAGCCGACCACGTAGCGGGCCTGGACGGCGCGGACCTCGCCGGTCTCGTCGTTGCTCACCAGGGCGTTCATCCCCGGGAACAGTTCGCCGAGGTCGAGCAGGGTGTGCCGGCGGTGCACATGGCCGCCGAGGGCTTCCAGGCGTGCTTCGAGGACTTCCTCCGTGGTCTGCTGCGGTATCGCGAGGACGAAGGGGTAGGGGGTGTCCAGCTCGTCGAACGGCGTGGTCAGCACCTGGCGTTCGCCGTCGCGCACCGTGAAGGAGTTGCCCGGACGGCCGCGTTCGACCAGTGGTTGGGCCGCCCCGATGGTGGCGAGGGACTCCAGGGTGCGGGCGTGGACCGCCGCGGCCCGCGAGTGCACCGCGGTGCCGGCCGCCCGGTCGATGATGACGTGATCCACGCCTTGGGCGCGCAGGGCGCCGGCCAGTGCGAGGCCGGTCGGACCCGCCCCCACGATCAGGACGTCCGTGGTGCTCGGCAGGGGCGAACTACCCCGGGAATTCGGCATGCTGTACTCCAGGATCGGGCAGCGGCGAGCCCCCGCACCTGTGGGGGTCCCGCACTTCCCGAGAACCCGTGTCCGCATACGGAGGCAACTGATGCAATGCGTGTTCTGTGCCAGCCGAATTCGGCGGACGCCCGTAAGTATCAGAGGCCTTGTCGAGCGTCTGCAACGCAGACTGCACTAAGTCGTTGCGGGCGGGGAGTGACCTGTGACATACGCGCGGAATACCATGCTCCGTTCGCGCCGGGGCGTCCGTTCAAACAAATGCTGTGCGACTTCGCCGAGTTGCCTTGTTGCACGGTTGTGCTGTCTGGCTAATCGTCCGTGCAGACGGCAAGACAGCTTTGGACGAAGTCCTCCAGCGCGGAACCCGGTGCCCCCTCGCGGGGCCAGGCCACGCCCACTTGGCTGGGGCTGACCCCTTGCACCGGCCGGTAGACGACGTCGGGGCGCTGGTAGAAGCGCGCGGTGGCCTCGGGGGTGAGGCTGATGCCGTAGCCGTTCGCCACGGCGTTGAGCCACTCGTCGGGGTTGTGGGCGACCGCACCGATCCGTACGGGGGTTCCGTCGCGTTCGTCCGTGGCCAGCCAGTAGTCCCGCCACCATCCGGAGGCCTCCGGGGTGGCGACGAACGGCTCGTCGAACAGGTCCTGGAATTCGACGACTTCCTGGTGGGCCAGGCGGTGGTGGGCGGGCAGGGCGATCCACCGGGGCTCGGTGATCAGTATTTTGATGTGGAGGCCGTCCTGGCCGGGGAAAGGCAGGCGCAGCAGCGCGGCGTCCGAGTCGCCGGCCGCCAGACCGGCGGTGGGATCCGACCACTCCGTCTGCCGCAGCTCCACCCGCCAACCGGGACGGCGGCGCGCGAACTCCGCGATGATCCGCTGGGTGTTCTCGTTCGCCGCGCTGGCCACGAAGCCGATCCGCAGTACGCGCGACGCGGAGGTGCCCGCGCTGCGTACGGAGCGCAGCAGTTCCTCCCACTGTTCCAGCAGCCCGGCCGCGTCGGCGGCGAGTGCTTTTCCGGCTGCGGTCAGTTCCATTCCGGCGCGGCTGCGGGTGAAGAGTTCGAGACCCAACTGGGCCTCCAGCTGCTTGATCTGCTTGGTGAGCGAGGGCTGGGCGACGAACAGGCGCTGCGCGGCCCTGGTGAGGTTTCCTTCTTCGGCGACGACGGTGAAGTAGCGCAGGAGTCTTGTGTCGATATCCATGACGGCAGGCTATGGAAGCAGGTATTGGACGGTCCATGGGCAGTGGAGAGAGTGTTGTCACTGAGCAGAAAGCACGGCAGCACGTCGGCCGAATTCATCGGAAGCCCGGAAAAGGACTGGTTCTCATGTCTTTCGACATCTCCCTCGGCAACACCGGTTCCACCACCGTCGTCCGGCTGTCGGGAGACCTCGCCGACCGTGATGTGGCGGCTCTGCGCCGCGTGGTGGACGAGGCGGCCGGGTGGTCGCCGCGGCGCCTGGTCGTCGATGTCCATGCCCTTGCGTCCCTGGTGCCGGCGGCGCTGCGGTGCCTGGCGTTCGCCCAGCAGCACCTGCCGGCCAGTTCCGAGATCGTCGTCGAGGGTGCGTCACCGGCCCTGCAGGCGCGGCTCCGGCTGGCCGGCCTGGACCGTTCGATGACCATCGTCACGCAGGGGACGCGCGCTGCGGCTGCCTGAGGCAGACCGGCGGCGGTCCCGGTGCGGCTGGGCGAGCGGTTTGGCGGTGACGAGGAGGGCGCAGTGGGCGCCGAGGGTGTGGTGGTCGCTGCTGAGGCGGGGTTCGTCACCCGGCTCGTGGGCCGCTGAGTCCGGCGTCCGGGCCGTGTCGGCGAACAGGTGCCAGCCGGTGCCGGGTGGTGGGGGCGGAAGCTGTACTTCGCGGTCCGCGTCGCCGGTGTTGACGGCCAGGTAGACGCAGTCCGGTACGGCGGCGTGTTCGTAGAGCACCGCGGCCACCAGGGTGGAGGACTCGGACCAGTCGGGCTGCCACGGCGCGGTGCCGTGCCAGCTCACCGGCGGGTAGCAGTGTCCGGGGCGGGGGGCGCTGTCGGCGTGGGTGAGGCGGTGCAGCGCCGGATGGGCCCGGCGGAAGGCCAGGCAGCGGCGGGTGAACTCCAGCAGGCCCGCATGGCTCTGCCGATGGTTCCAGTCGACCCAGCTCAGCGCGCTGTCCTGGCAGTAGGTGTTGTTGTTGCCGCCCTGGGTGCGGCCGAACTCGTCACCGGCGAGCAGCATCGGAACTCCCTGGCTGGCGAAGAGGAGCAGCAGGGCGGTGGTGGCCATGCGATGCCGCAGGCGCAGCACGGCGGGGTCGTCGGTGGGTCCCTCGTGCCCGCAGTTCCAGCTGTCCTCGTCCGGGATGCCGTCGTGTCCGCCTTCTCCGTTGGCTTCGTTGTGGCGACGGTCGTACGCGGTCCAGTCCGCGAGGGTGAGGCCGTCGTGGCAGGTGATGTAGTTGACGGACGGGGCGGCGCCGCGGCCGGGGTAGAGGTCGGGGGATCCGATCAGGCGGGGAGCGAACGCGGCGGCCGAGCCCGGTCGGGCGAGCAGGAGCCGCCGGATCGCGTCCCGGTAGCGCATGTTCCACTCCGCCCAGCGGTGGTAGCCGGGGAAGGAGCCGACCTGGTAGCTGCCGGCCGCGTCGGTGGCCTCGGCGATGAGCTTGCAGTGGGCGAGTACGGGGTCGTGGGCAATGGCCTCGAGCAGGGGCGGGTTGGGCAGCAGCGCGCCGTCGGTGCCGCGGGCCAGGATGGACGCCATGTCGAACCGGAAGCCGTCGACGCGGTACTCGGTGGCCCAGTAGCGCAGGCAGTCGAGGATGAACGCGCGGGTCAGCGGGTGGTTGCAGTTGACGGTGTTGCCGGTGGCCGTGAGGTTGACGTACTGGCCGTCCGGGCCGATCCGGTAGTACGCCGCTTCGTCCAGGGCGCGGAACGACAGGGTCGGGCCCCGCCGGTCGCCCTCGGCCGTGTGGTTGAAGACGACGTCCAGAACGACCTCGATGCCCGCCCGGTGCAGGGACTTGATGAGCTGCTTCAGTTCGCGGGGAGCGCGGGCGGGGGAGCTGTCCGTGGCGTAGCCGGGGGTGGGGGCGAAGAAGCCGACGCTGTTGTATCCCCAGAAGTTGCGCAGCGGCAGGCCGGTGTCCGGCGAGGTGTAGGTGTTGTCGGTCTCGTCGAACGCGAACACGGGCAGCAGCTCGACGCAGTTGACGCCGAGCCGTTGCAGGTGGGGGATCTTCTCGATCAGTCCGGCGTAGGTGCCCGGGTGGGTGACCCCGGACGACGGGTGGTGTGTGTAGCCCCGCACATGCGTTTCGTAGATGACGAGTTCACTGTGCGGGATGCGGGGGTGCCGGTCGCCCGTCCAGTCGAAGGTGTCCTCAAGGACCGCGGAGCGGTACTGGGGGCGTTCGCCCCAGGAACCGGCGCCGGCCAGACTTCGGGCGTAGGGGTCGAGGATCACCGGTGAGAGGCGGCCCTGCGCGTCCTGTACGCGGTAGCCGTAGTGGCAGCGCCGCGGATCGAGGCCGCGCACGGTCATGGTGAACACAGCACCGATGCGGTGCTCGGCGGGAAACGCGATCTCGGTCAGGACGGTGCCGTCGTCCGGATCCAGCAGCACCAGGCGCAGACCGGCCGCGGTCGACGAGGCGACGGCGAAGTTGATGCCGTCGGGCACGGCGGTGGCGCCCAGCGGGTGGGGCAGGCCCGGGGCTGTCTCCGGTGCGGGGGCGGCGAGTTGCAGGGTGGAGGGGGCCATGGCGGTTACCGGCCGGCCGGCCGTACGCGTGCCCGCACGCGCAGTTGCTCGGCGGAGTCGGGGAGCCGGATGCTCATGGTCTCCGGGTCGAAGTCGCTGTAGGGCGCGCCGTCGATCAGTACCCGGTCGAGAACGATGTGCCCGTGGGGGAAGACGTCGGGGGCCACTCGCAGCAGGCCGCCGGGATAGGCGGCCCCGGACTGGGGGCGGAAGTAGAGGTCGAGCGGTTCCTTGTTGATGAGCAGCTGGGTGTAGACCTCGGCGAGGTAGCACAGTTCGGCCTTGTGGTACATCGCCATCGCGTGGCTGCCCTTGAGGCGTTCGTTGCCCACGAGGTAGGGCAGCCCCTGGGCCAGGACGGTGAAGAAGACGCCGCCCTCGTCGTGGTCGAGGAAGAAGGCGTTGTAGAAGGCGGAGGACTCCCGGGCGTTCTTGAGGAAGTCGTCCCGGTGAGTGTTCCCGGCCAGAATGAGGTAGGCGAGGATCGCCTGTTCCTGCTGCCACCAGGTCTTGCGGTCGTGCCAGACGAAGCGGTGCCGGCCGTTCTCGGCCACCCGCTGCAGGACGTCGTACCAGCCGCCGCGCTGGGCGTCGCGGCCGACGTCGGGCATGGTGGTGCCCAGGCTCTCGGCCAGGGCGCGGTATTCGCGCTTGGGCACGATGCCCTGCATCCGCATCAAATTCCAGGCGATCTTGAGGTTGTGGCCGACGACCGCCCGGTCCTGCTGCCATCCCCATTCCCGGTCGGGTGTCCAGTCCGCGTGGAAACGCTCCTGGACGAAGGGGGTCGACCGGTCCGGCATGTGCGTGACGATCATGTCGAAGGTGTGCTCGAGCATCCGGCGGTAGCGGTCTTCGCCAGTCGCCAGAAACAGGTTGAGGAGGTAGGCGGGGGCGTGGTCACCCACCGAGTTCCAGTTCTTGCGGGCCCGGTTGGGGCCGAGGCTCTCGTGGTAGGGGCTGAGGGTCACGGGGTCGATGTGCGAGTAGTAGCCGCCGAGCCTCGGGTCGTGGAAGTACTTCTCGAACAGCCGCACCGTCCCCTCGATGTCGGCGAGGAGGTCGGGGTTGCCGGTGACCCGGTACGTCTGGGTGAGTCCGACCAGCGCGTAGATCTGCTCGTAGGCGGGGATGGCGCGGTAGTCGTCGCCGAACTCCGAGGCGAACAGCTGGTGTTCGCGGCCGTTGGCGATCTCCACGCCGTGGTACCAGTAGACGACGTCGTCGTCCGTGTCGACGAAACGCATGTGGTCGTGGAGGTATTGGGAACCCGCGTCGGCGACGGCCAGGGCGTCCTCGTCACCGGTGAGCATGTAGGCGCTGGCCATGCCGTACACCATGCGGGAGATGGTGTCGGTCTCCTGGACGTGCTGTGCGGTCTTGCCTCCGCTGCCGCTGATCACGGTCCGGTAGTCGCCGAAGTCGATGGGGCCCTGCCCGAACTGTGAACGGCGGTAGAACGTGGCCAGTTCACGGAGCTGTTCCGTCCACCAGCCGGGTCGCTCGAACGGCCAGGCGTCGTGTTCGTCGTTGATGAACACCAGCTGTGCCGCCTGGTGGTGCAGTCCGTCGGGTTCGGAGTAGACCGGGCCGTAGCAGAACACGAACCGGCCGGGTGCCAGCAGCTCCCGGATCTGCCCCGTGACGTCGTGGTATGGCTCGCCGAGGTTGCGTACCTGCTGGCCATTGGTGGTCTCGGTGAGATGGATCGTGACATGCCGCTCGTCCAGGGTCCGCAGGACGAAGCTGCCTCCTCGTCTCTCGGTGACGTAGCCGGCAACGCTGTCGGACAGGGTGAAGGGGAGCTCAGTGGCCACCGTGGGTCTCCTGGATTCCGGGGTGGGGTCCGTGTGGTGTCATGCGGCGGCCGCGACGGGCGGGTCGAGCAGATCGATGACCGTGCGGGCCAGCAGGTGGCACTCGGCGACCGTGCGGCTCGTCACGAGGTCGTGGTCGACCACCACGTCCTGGTTGGTGTAGACGGCGCCCATGTTGCGGACGTCGCCGACCAGGTTGTTGTGGCAGGTGACGTCGCGGCCGCGGACCAGCTCGGGGGCCGCCGAGACCAGCCACAGCGCATGGCAGGAGAACGCCTTGATCAGGTTGGGCAGCCGGAACGCGCGGCGCATCAGGTCGAGGGCCGGGGCCGGCTTGTCCACGTCCTCGCTGTAGCGCAGCCGGTCGGCGACCTGGCCGGACGGCACGATGAGCGCGGAATAGCCCGCGAGGCCGGAGTAGTCGAGCTGGTCGATGTCGTCGCTGACCGTCAGCGGGGCACGCAGTTCGTGCCCCGTGAACGTCAGGGAGTCCTGACCCCACAGCCGGGTCAGCAGGACGACCTCCGCGCCTTCCTCGGCGAACCGCCGCTGGTAGTAGGCGATTTCCTCCTCGACGTAGTCGCTCTCGGTGAGGATCCCTATGCGGCGGCCGATCAGGCGCCTGCGCGACAGCGGATGGTTCGTGCTCATCGGTTCATTCCTTGCGTGGAGGCGGACAGGAAAATGGGGCAGGTCCGGTACCCGGGGGGAGGGGGCACCGGACCTGCCCGGTCTTCGTCAGGCGCCGGCCAGCGCGGGCTCGGCGGCCGCCGGGACGAGGGCGGGAGCGGACTCGGGCCGGAGCCGGACAGCGAGGGTACGGATGCGCAGCCGGCCGTCCCGCAGCACCAGTGACCACTGCTGGCGGGTCTCGGGACGGTCCGCGTCGGCGGGCAGCACACAGCTGACCTCGGCGTGGACCGGTGAGGAGAGACGTACGTCCAGGCGCGCCGCCGCCAGCCGCCGGTCGGCCACCGGAACGTGCGGGCCCGCCGCGTGCCAGGTCCGGAATTCGCCCGCGCCGCGCACCACTTGGGCCGGAAGCTCCAGGCGCAGTCCGTTGGCCAGCTGCGGCAGCAGGTCCTCGACGGGCACGCCCTGCAGCAGGCTGCCGTGCCAGTCGCGGACGAATGCTTCGGCCGATGCGGCGGTGAGCGTGCGGGTACCGGGGTTTGAGGTCATGCGTGTTCTTCCCTTCTGGGCGACCGGGCCGGGCCGCCTCAGTCGACGGCGAGATCGATCAGGTAGGGCCCGGGGTGGGCCCACATGGCCTCGATCGCGGACTCGACCTGGTCGGCCTTGTCGACCCGCTGCGCGGGCACCCCGAGCGCGCGGCTGAGTTCGCTGAAACCGATGTCGGGCTTGGTGAGGTCGAAGGACTGCGGAGCGGCGTGGGGTTCGATGCCCTGCTCGCTCCAGTACTGCGCGATGTTGAGGTCCAGGAGCCGGTAGCGGCCGTTGTTGCAGATCACGAACTTGGCGTCGATGCCTTCGCGGGCGGCTGTCCAGAGCGCTTGGAAGGTGTACATGCTGCCGCCGTCCCCCGTGAAGGCGATCACCGGGAGGTCCGGGCGGGCCAGCTTGATGCCGAGCGCTCCGGGGATGCCGACGCCGAGCGATCCGCCGCGGGTCTGGAAGAAGCGGCCGGGCTCACGGGGCGGCAGGTACCGGGCGAGTGGCGCCGAGGCGGTGAGGGCCTCGTCGAAGACCGTCAGGTTCCGCGGGGCACGGTCGGCCAGCGTACGGGCGAAGGTGTCCATCAGCGGCTCGTCGGCCACCGCCGGACCGGGGCGCGGGACCGGTTCGGGCCAACGGATGCCGGGCCCGGGGCCGAGAGCGTCCGCGAGTCCCGCGAGCGCCCGCGCGGGATCGGCGACGAGACCGATGTCGACGGGGTGGTTCTTCGCTATCTCGTATGCGTCGAGATCGATGTGGACGAGGCGGGCGTCCTTGTCGAAGGGGCTCGCCAGGTCCGGGAAGACCTCGGGGAACACGTACGTGCCCACGATCAGGACGGCGTCGGCGCCGGCGACGACGCGCGCGCTGTCCTTCCCGAACATGTGGCCGGTCTGCCCGCCGTAAAGGGGGTGCGTGGTGTCGAAGTTGACCTCCGAGCAGTTCACCCCCCACACCCGCGCTCCCAGCCGCTCGGCGACCGCGGTGAGTTCCCGCTGCGCGTCGCTGGCGGCAATGCCGTCGCCCATCAGGATCAACGGGTTGCGGGCGGTCCTCAGGAGCTCGGCGGCCTGGCGCAGTGCTTCCGGGGACGGGACGGAGCGGGTGTCGGGTATGGATGTCGCCACCGCGGGCTCGGAGGTGAGTTCGTCCATGACGTCGGCCGGCAGGACGACGACGACGGGGCCGCGCGGCGGGGTCATGGCGATCTTGATCGCTCGGCGCAGGACGCGCAGGGTCGACGCGGGGTCGATCACGCGGGTGGCGAACTTGGTGACCGGTTCGGCCATGGCCACCAAGTCCGCCGCCATCTGGCCGTCCATGGCGTCGTATCGCACACCGGCCTCGCCGACGAGCACGACCAGCGGCGAACCGCCGCGCTTGGCCTGGTAGAGCATCCCGATGCCGTTGCCCAGTCCCACGCCGCTGTGGAGCTGAACCAGACCAGGGCGCCGGCCGGCGCGCGCGTAGCCGTCGGCGATGGCGACCGCCGCGCCTTCGTGCAGTGCGAGGACGTACGAGAGGTCGTGGCGGTCCACCTCGTCGAGGAAGCCCTGCTCCACTGTTCCTGGGTTGCCGAACATGTGGGAGATGCCGTCGGCAGCGAACTGCTCGAAGATTGCTGCCTTCCCGGGCCTGGCGGGCATGCGGGGTCCTTTCCTGGCTGCGGAGGGGAGGGGGGACTACCAGCCGAACCGGCGCAGGCCGTCCTCAAGGGCCTCGACCAGCTTCTGCCCGCCGAGCACGGAGTCGGGCGTGGAGCGGGCCGTGATGAAGGGGAAGTCGACGATGACGGAGGTCTCCTTGCCGACGTTTCCGTGGAAGGCCCCTTCGGGGCCGGTGGCGTCGCGCAGGATGTACTCCAGCGGGTACGGCGGCGGACCCATGTTGAAGTCGACGCCGATGAAGCCGGTGCCGTCCTTGTAGTCGTACTCCTTGGGGTGACCGGTGACGTGCTTGCCCCACAGCAGGCTGGCCCGGCTTTCGAGGTCTCGGGCGAACGCCAGCACGGCGACGCCGTAGCACTCGGCGAGGATGGGCTTGTCCGCCGCGACGAAAGCCATGGCGACCTCATGAAGGCGCTCGTTGTTGGCCAGGTCGACGATGGGGCCGCTGCCGCCGACGATGACCAGGGCGTCGAATCCGGAGACGAGATCGGTCAGCGCGGAGTCGAGCCGACGGTGGTAGTCCTCGAGCTCCCTCAGGTGGTTCAGGGCGCTGTAGTAGGGGCGCTCGGGGACCAGCTCCTGGAGGCTGAGGGGGTTGTCGAGCCGGTCCGATGCGTCGAGTTCGGCGGCCTTGCGGGCCATGTCCCGGGTGGTGACCGACCGTCCGAGGGGCGGGTCGATGTATTCCGCGTCCAGGCTCGGCGGCAGCGCCTGGGCGCGCTTGCCGGTCGGGGTGATGAACGTGACCTGGTAGCCGCGGCTGTCGAATGCCTCGACGGGGCCTACGAGTTCCTCCCCCCAGTATCCGTACTCCGACAGGACGACGAGTATCCGCTTGGACACGAATTCCTCCACGATTTTGCGCACGCCGAGGTTTCACCCAGGGTGCGCCGAAGATCTGGAAAGCCTTTCTCCAGACGGACGCTCCGAGTAGAGCCCGGTGGCTCGGCGCGCGGCAAGGAGTGGGCCGTGGAGCAGAACAACTTGCGGAAGTTAACCCAATCCGCGGCCCCGCACTCGCTGCCGCCCACCGCGCAACAGGCCGGTCCGCGGCGCCACTTGCCGGAGTTGACGCAGTGAGGACATTCCACTCGGGAGGACTTCGGAAAGTGAGCACCTCTTCCGCACTATTGCCCAGAACCCTTCACAGAGGGAGTGGAAGCAATGAGCGGCAGATTGGCCATATCAGAAGTCGCGCCGGTGGTCGGCGACGGTTCATATCCGGCGAAGGCAGTGGTCGGGGAACACGTCCCCATTCACGCAACGGTGTGGCGCGAGGGGCACGAGGCCGTCGCCGCCGCAGTCGTTCTGGCGCATTCGGACGGTACGACGCCCCCTGTCGTCGTACCGATGGTGCTGCGGGATCCGGGTCTTGACCGGTGGGAGGCCCTGGTCGTGCCGGATCGGGACGGCCTGTGGACGTACCGGATCGAGGCGTGGGGCGACCCGTGGGCGACGTGGCTGCACGCCGTCCGGGCCAAAGCGGGCGCCGGTCACTCCGGCGCGTCGCTGGCCGCTGACCTGGAGGCCGGGGCCCGGCTGCTGGAGCGGCTGGCTGCCGAGAGCGGCGAACCGCGGCTGCCCCTGCGGGCCGCGGCCCGGCTGCGCCGCCGTGACCTGCCGCTCGGCCAGCGCCTCGAACCGGCGCTCGGTGAGCCGGTCCAGGACCTGGTGTGCCGCTTTCCGCTGCGGGAACTGCTGACACCCGGCCCGGAGCACCGCATCTGGGTGGACCGGCGCCGGGCGCTGTACGGCGCCTGGTACGAGATGTTCCCCCGCTCCACCGGCGGGGCCGCCCCCGACGGGTCCGCGCTGCACGGCACGTTGGGATCCGCGGCCGCCGAGTTGCCGCGGGTCGCCGCGATGGGCTTCGACGTGGTGTACCTGCCGCCCGTCCACCCCATCGGGCGCACCCACCGCAAGGGGCCCAACAACGTACTGACGGCCGGTCCCCACGACGTCGGGTCGCCGTGGGCCGTGGGAGCGGAGGAGGGCGGGCACGACGCGGTGCACCCTCGGCTGGGCACGGTGGAGGACTTCGACGCGTTCGTCGCCGCGGCCCGGCGGCTGGACCTGGAAGTCGCCCTCGACCTGGCTTTCCAGTGCTCGCCGGACCACCCCTGGGTGCGCGAGCACCCGGAGTGGTTCACCACCCGGCCGGACGGCAGCATCGCGTACGCGGAGAATCCGCCCAAGGCATATCAGGACATCTATCCGCTGAACTTCGACAACGACCCCGAGGGCCTGTACGCGGAGTTGCTGCGCATCGTGCTGTTCTGGGCGGACCACGGCGTGCGGATCTTCCGGGTGGACAACCCGCACACCAAGCCCCTGGCGTTCTGGGACTTCCTGATCTGGCGGGTGAAGGAGAGCCACCCCGACGTCCTCTTCCTCGCCGAGGCCTTCACCCGGCCGGCGGTGCTGCAAGGGCTCGCCAAGGCGGGCTTCACGCAGTCCTACACCTACTTCACCTGGCGGACGTCCAAGGAGGACCTGACGGCGTACGCCACCGAGCTGGCCGACGGTGCGCATTTCCTGCGGCCCAACCTCTTCGTGAACACCCCCGACATCCTGCACGCCACCCTGCAGCACGGCGGACCGGCGATGTTCGCGCTGCGCGCCGCCCTGGCCGCGACCCTCTCCCCCACCTGGGGGATGTACTCGGGCTACGAGCTGTACGAGCACCGGCCGGTACGTCATGGCACCGAGGAGTACCTGGACTCGGAGAAGTACCAGCTGCGCCCGCGGGACTTCGCCGCCGCCGAGGCCCAGGGACGCAGTCTCGCGCCCTGGATCACCCGTCTGAACCGCATCAGGAGAGCCCACCCCGCCCTGCAGCAGCTGCGCCAGGTGCGCTTCCTGGAGGTCGACAACGATGCGCTGCTCGCCTACACGAAGACCGATCCGGCATCCGGCGAGACGGTGCTGTGCATCGTCAGCCTGAGCCCCCACGCCCTGGAGGAGGGAACCGTGCACGATGCCCCCGCGGCATTCGGCCTGGCCCCGGACACCCGGCTGATCCTGCGCGACGAGATCAGCGGAGACCTGGCCGAATGGAGTGATGCCAAGCACGTCACGATCGATCCGCGTGCCGCGGTCGCCCAGATCCTGTCCGTGGTGAGCCATGACTGAAGCACCCGGCCGTGACGGCATCCTGCTCCCGGACGCCGCCGACTTCGAGACGGCGCGGCCCCTTCCGGTGGAGGCGGACTGGTTCAAGCGCGCCGTCTTCTACGAAGTACTGGTGCGCTCGTTCTTCGACAGCAACGGCGACGGCACCGGCGATCTGCGCGGGCTGACCGCCAAGCTCGACTATCTGCAATGGCTGGGTGTCGACTGTCTGTGGCTTCCGCCGTTCTACGCCTCACCGCTGCGTGACGGCGGCTACGACATCAGCGACTACCGTTCCGTGCTGCCCGAGTTCGGCAGCATCGACGACTTCGTGGCTCTGCTGGATGCCGCACACGCCCGCGGCCTCCGCGTCATCATCGATCTGGTCATGAACCACACCTCCGACGCCCATCCGTGGTTCCAGGCCTCCCGCAGCGACCCCGACGGCCCCTACGGCGACTTCTACATGTGGGCCGACGACGACACGGGCTACCCCGACGCGCGGATCATCTTCGTGGACACCGAGACGTCCAACTGGACTTTCGACCCGGTGCGCGGGCAGTACTTCTGGCACCGCTTCTTCTCCCACCAGCCGGATCTCAACTACGACAATCCGCTGGTGCAGGACGCCATGCTCGACTCGCTGCGGTTCTGGCTGGACCTGGGCGTCGACGGGTTCCGGCTGGACGCCGTGCCCTACCTGTTCGCCCGCGAAGGCACCAACTGCGAGAACCTCCCGCAGACCCACGACTTCCTGCGGCTCGTCCGCAAGGTCGTCGACGACGAGTATCCCGGCCGGGTCCTGCTGGCCGAAGCCAATCAGCGCCCGGACGACGCCGTCGCCTACTTCGGCGACCCGGACCAGGGCGGCGACGAATGCCACATGGCGTTCCACTTCCCGCTGATGCCGCGGCTGTTCATGGCCGTGCGGTGCGGCAGCAGCCGCCCCATCTCCGAGGTCCTCGCCGCGACGCCGCCCATTCCCTCCTCCAGCCAGTGGGGCATCTTCCTGCGCAACCACGACGAGCTGACGCTTGAGATGGTCACCGAGGAGGAACGTGCCTGCATGTACGCGGAGTACGCCAAGGTCCCCCGGATGCGTGCGAACGTCGGCATCCGCCGCAGGCTCGCCCCGCTCCTCGACAACGACCGTGACCAGCTCGAACTGTTCAACTCGCTGCTGCTGTCGCTGCCCGGCTCGCCCGTCCTGTACTACGGGGACGAGATCGGCATGGGCGACAACATCTGGCTCGGCGACCGGGACGCGGTGCGCACTCCGATGCAGTGGACGCCGGACCGCAACGCCGGGTTCTCCGCCGCCGACCCCGGGCGGCTGCGCCTGCCGGTCAACATGGACGCGCTGTACGGCTACCAGGCGGTCAACATCGAGGCGCAGTCCAAGAGCCCCTCCTCGTTGCTGCACTGGACGCGGCGCATGCTGGAAGTGCGCCGCCGTCACCCGGCGTTCGGTCTGGGCACCTTCGAGGAGCTCACGACGTCCAACGAGCGGGTGTTCGCCTTCGTCCGCTCCTACGTCCGGCCGGACGGCGGTCTCGACCGGATCGTGTGCGTCAACAATCTCTCGCACTCCCCCCAGGCCGTCTCCTTCACCATGCCGGGACCGGTCGGCCGGCAGCCCGTCGAGCTCACCGGTCAGGTCGCCTTCCCCTCCGTTACCAAGCAGCCCTACGGTCTGACCCTGGCGGGCTACGGAACCTACTGGTTCTCCCTGGCAGATGAGGAGCCCGCACCGTGAGCGCCCGGATCGACTCACTGCGCGCGGCGGCGCTGGAGGGCGGCCTCGCCCGCTGGCTGCCCGCGCAGCGCTGGTTCGACGGAACAGGCCGTGCCCTGTCATCGGTGTCCGTGCTGCGCACCCATGTGTTCGCGGAGGCCGCCGGGCGGCTGGGTGCGCTGGCCGTGGTGCAGGCCCGCGATGTCCTCGGCGCCGACGCCGGCCGCTATGTGCTGGCGCTGGGGGTTCACGACCGCGACACGGGTCCGCCCGGGACGCCGATCGCTGCCGTGGACGATGCCGCAGTCCACGACGCGCTGGAGGACCCGGTCCTTGTCGATCTCCTCGTGCGGCAGATCGCCCGGCACCGGGCGGTGGACGGCGCGCACTTCGTGGCGGAGACCCCCGGACTGACCTTGCCCGCAAGGCCGTTGACGGTCCGGCCCCTTGGCGCTGAACAGAGCAACAGCTCCGTCGTCCTCGACGAGGAGTACATCCTGAAGGTGTTCCGCAGGCTCACGCCGGGTGCCAGTCCCGATCTGGTGCTGCACCGCCTGCTGCGCGATGCGGGGTCCTCGCACGTGCCCGAGCTGCTCGGCGCCATAGAGGAGGAGGAGACCGGGGCCACCCTGGCCACCCTGCAACGCTTCCTGCCTGCGGCCGAGGACGGCTGGGCCGCGGCGCTCCGCAGTGTGCGCACCGCCCTGGATGCCGGGGCTCGTGGGCCGGTGGCGGCCGGGGACTTCACTGCCTCGGCGCGCGCTCTGGGCCGCGCGCTGGCCGACATGCACACCACCCTGGCCACCGGCCACGAGCCGGCCCCCCTGCGGGGGCGGGACTGCCGGCGCCTGTCCGAGCTGTTCACCCGCCGTCTGGTCCAGGCGCTGGACGCGGCGCCGCAACTGGCCCCGTACGCGGGCCGGCTGCACTCCGCCTTCGCCGGTGTCACCTCCCTGGCCGGGGCGCAGCGCCCGGCCCAACTCACCCACGGAGACCTGCACTTGGGGCAGACGCTGCAGACCGCACAGGGGTGGCTGCTGCTCGACTTCGAAGGAGAGCCACTGGCCGGGCGGGAGGAACGGGCCCGCCTTCATTCACCCATGCGGGACGTGGCGGGCATGCTCCGTTCCTTCGACTACGCGGCCCATCACGAACTCACCGACCGGGCTGTGGCCCCTGCCGTACAGTCACGCGCCGAGCGATGGGTGCGGGAGGCTCAGGATGCCTTCCTGTCCGGCTATGCGACGTCGGCCGGGCCTTACACGGACGGGGAGTTGCGGTTGCTCCGGGCGTACGAGCTGGACAAGGCGGTCTACGAGGTGCTGTACGACACGCAGCACCGCCCGTCGTGGGCGTGGATCCCCCTGCAGGCGCTCGGGCGGGGGCTGCGGTCGGCCGCCGCGTGAGGCCGGCGGCCGCCGTACGTCCACCTGTGGTGTCGCGGACCGGGCGCCGCCACAGGCGGACGCGCGTGGTGATGGCGGCGAGGCCGACTGCGGGGACGAGGACACGTCACGAGCATGCGGCGGCTGCGGGCACCGGGGCGGGCTGCTGGTCGGCGATCAGTCCGTGGCGGCGGCCGTGTTCGTCGAGCAGCTCCCGCAGTCTGCGCCGGCCGCGGTGCAGCCGGGAGGTCACCGTCCCCTGCGGGATGCCGGTGGCGTCGGCGATCTCCTTGTAGGCCAGCCCCTCCACGTCAGCCAGGTAGACCACGGTGCGGAAGGCGTGCGGGATGGCACGGAAGGCCTGGGCGAGGGCCGGATCCGGGATGTGCCGCAGCGCCTGGGACTCGGCGGAGAGGAGGCCTTGGGAGGTGTGGGAGGCGACGCGGGCCAGCTGCCAGTCCTGGAGGTCGGCGGCCGCCTGCCGGACGGGTTCTCGACGGGTCTTGCGGTACTGGGTGAGATAGGTGTTGGTGAGAATGCGGTGGAGCCAGGCCCGCAGGTTGGTGTCGGGCTGGAACTGCGCGAAGGCGCGGAAGGCCTTGGCGAAGGTCTCCTGGACGAGGTCTTCGGCATCCGCGGGATTGCGGGTGAGCTTCCGGGCGGCGCGGTGCAGTTCCCCGCTGTAGGGCAGGACGTCGCGCTCGAAGCGGGCGCGGCGCTGGTTCCCGGACTCCGTGGGGCGGGCGGGATCTGGGCTTCCGGTGGTACGGGTCATGAGCCTGGGCATGCGAAAACCTCGGGAGGGTCGCCGAATCGGTACACGGGTAAGGGGGAAGGCGTCGGGCGCACACCGCTCAGCGGGTGGGCGGTGTCAGGACGACCTTTCCTCGGGCGTGACCGGCTTCGAGCAGCTTGTGTGCCAGAACGGCTTCTTCCAGGGGCAGTTCGCGGGTGATTTCGGCAGCGAGCGCCCCGCGCTCGACCAGTTCGGCGAGGCGGCCGAGGGCCGGACGGTCGGGATGCACCACGTGGCGCAGCACCCGGACGCCGCGCCGGGCCGCCGCTTCTTCGAGGGGACCGGCGCCGCGGGCGGCACCGGGCACGGGCGCGATCACTCCGCCGAACCGGACCGTCTCCAGCAAGGAGTCGACTCCGGCCAGGTCGACGACGACATCGACGTCACGGACCGCGTCGGCGACGCCGGTGACGGTGTAGTCGATGACCTCGTCGGCGCCCAGGCCGCGCACGAAGTCGTGGTTGACCTCCCGGGCGACGCCGATGACGTGGCAGCCGCGGGCCCTCGCCAGCTGAACCGCGAGGTGGCCGACGCCGCCGGACGCCCCGTTGACCAGAACGCGCTGCCCCGCGCTCGCCCCGGCCAGGTCCAGGACCTGCAGCGCGGTCAGGCCGCACAGCGGGAGCGCGGCGGCGGCCGTGTGGCTGACGTGGGCCGGCTTGGCGGCCAGGTCCTCGGCCGGGGCGGTGACGTACTCGGCGTAGCCGCGGGCCTGGACCGGGAAGCGCGGCATGCCGTACACGGCGTCGCCGGGGGCGAAGCCGGTGGCGCCGGGGCCGACGGCGACCACGATGCCGGATATGTCCCACCCCCAGATGTAGGGGCCTTCATCGAACCAGGGAGCGGCCTGCCCCTGGCGGCACTCCGCGTCGACGGGGTTGGTGCCACTGGCCCGCACCTGCACCAGCACCTCGCCCGCACCGGGCTCGGGCGTG
The DNA here is from genome assembly GCF_044764265.1 of Streptomyces sp. NPDC094147. Lineage (NCBI taxonomy): Bacteria > Bacillati > Actinomycetota > Actinomycetes > Kitasatosporales > Streptomycetaceae > Streptomyces > Streptomyces sp. NPDC094147. The sequence continues at coordinate 38,087 of NZ_JBIWHT010000018.1, forward strand.
GGTACCTCGGCCAGTTCCAGGACCTCGGGATCCCCGTAACGATGGGCTACGACAGCAAGCATGATTCCCCTAGGAGAAGGACTCGTAGTTCTCTACGAAACCGGCCGGATTGAAGTACTCGGTGAACGTCTTGATGCGGCCCTCGGTATCGAACTCGAACAGCCCGACGCTTTCATTGGTGTAGACGCCGCCCCCGACCATTTCGCAGCGCGGCCGCCAGCGGGCGAAGACCTTGTCCGGGTCGTCGAGCGGATGGAACTCGGTGAGGGTGAAGGCGAGTCGGGCAAAGCCGGAGGCAATGCTGGTGTAGAGGGTGTGGATGGCGTCCTTGCCGGTCAGCAACGAGGGCAGGTCGCCGGCTGCGTACGGAACGTACTGGGTGCAGTCTTTGGCCCACAGGCCGATCCAGGTGTCGATGTCGGACTTCTCCAGGAGGGAGAAGTAGCTGCGCAGAGCCTCGATGTTGCGGGCACGGCGCTGGTCGGCTGTCGCGGGGGGCATGGGGTCGCTCCTCGGGTCCGGGCCTGGCTCACGAGCCGTCGGCAGTGAAGAAGACCGGGTTGAAGTACTCGGTGAAGGTCTGGATGCGGCCCTCGGCGTCGAACGTGAACAGGCCGATGTTGTGATTGCTGTAGCGGCGGCCGTCGGCCAGCTCCGCCTGGGGATACCAGCGGGCCAGCACGCCCGACGGGTCGTGGAGCGGATGCAGTTCGGTGCCCGGGTAGTCCAGCCGCACATAGTTGGCCGCCTGCTCGGCGTAGAAGGAATGCAGCTCCGCGCGCCCGTTGAGAGTCGAGGGAAGCCCGCCGGTGGAGAACGGCATCGACACGGTGCAGTCGTCGGCCCACAGAGCGATCCAGGCGTCGATGTCACGCGCGGACAGCAGCTCGAAGTAGCTCCGCAGCGTCTCGGTATTGCGAGTCCGCTGCTGGTCGGCGGACAGGGGTGGGCTGGTAGTCATGTCGATCACCTCGGTCGTGGCGGGTGCGGAGGGCAGGGGTGGAACTCGGCCGAAGGCCGGGGCTACGGCATCGGCGTGGTCTCGCGAGCCGGGGCCGTGACGGGCCGGCCGTCCCGGTCCCGTGCTTCGTGGTGGTGCACAGCGTGGCGGGCCCGTCCGGACTTGCCCCACCGGTGCATCGCCGGCTCTTCCACCAGGCTGTACAGCGCCCAGGAGAGCAGCAGGGTGATGGCGGAGACGAGCGCGATGTAACCGAGCGCCCCGGGGGTGCCCCAGGCCGTCGCCGGGCCGCCGAACCAGCGCCGCACCTCGGTGAGCACCATCTTGTGCCACAGGTAGAAGGCGAAGGAGACGTTGCCCAGCCACACCATGGTCCTGCCACGCAGCGGTGACCAGCTTCCCGCCAGGTCGGCCTGGGCCGCGGCGGCGATCATCAGGCCGAGCGGCAGGGCGGTGACGGCGACCAGGCCGAACGTCCAGGAGACATGAGCGGAACAGACGTAGGCCGCAGCCACCAGGACCATGGAGAGCCCCAGATCGAGCCGGATCCACTTGCCGTGCCGGACGATCCGGGCCAGAAGAATGCCGAGAAGGAAGTCGAGTGTTCGCACGGGCGGCAGGACGTACACGAACCAGAACTCGGACTCGGACACCGGGGCGAAGGTCAGGCCGGGCTGCGCCGGCATGAGCCGGGCCAGCAGCGGCACCGCGAGAATCGCGGCGACGACGGCGCCGGTCCAGTACCACAGCCGGTTCGGGCGGATTCGGTCGACGACGCGGATCAGCAGCGGGAACGACAGATAGAAGAGCAACTCGCACGAGAGCGACCAGGACACCGAGTTGGCGGCGCTGGATATCTCGATCCGGGGGAACCAGGACTGCAGCAGAAACAGTGCGGGAAATACCTTCCAGCCCCCGACGGACTGGCCGGCGAGTACCAGAATGATCAGCGCTGCGGCGGAGGTGACGAGATGATTGGGGAACACCTTGGCGATGCGCCGACGCCAGAACCGGGGCGCGGTGTCACTCGGCCGGGACGACCAGGTCAGAACGAATCCGCTCAGAATGAAGAAGAATCCCACCCCCACCCAGCCGCCCTGTCCGAACACGCTGGAGTAGGTGTCCGCCGTGTCCGTCGAACGGAAGGGGGAGAGCTGTCCGATGTGAAAGAAGAACACCATGAGCGCGGCGATGACGCGCATACCCGTCAGAGACGGCAGCTTGCTCAATACTGAGCCCGTTCCGCTCTGCGGGAGGGTGGTGGAGGACATCGGACATCTCCTGTCGAATTCCGGGTTGCCGATGTTCAGTGAACCGGTCCCGCATTCCCGGTGACAATGCCCGTCCCGAACTGCGCCAGCATTGTGGGAAGTTCACGCAAAGGCGCGGGTGTCGGGCAACGTATTGGACAGCAGAACGCCCGGTGTGCCACGGCCTTGAGGCCGTGGCACACCGGGCGGGGGAAAGCGCGCCGGTCTGCCCGTACGGGGGTGGTCGGCTGGAGGCTCAGGCCGCGGGGGCGGGCTCCGGTGCCGGGGCCGGCCGGCGCAGGAGGGTGACCGCGACGAGCAGACCCGCGAGGCATACGAATCCGGCGGTGAGCATGGCTGCGTGCAGCCCGCCCAGGGTCGCCAGCTTCGCCGTGGTGGTGGAGGCCAGCGAGGCGGAGCGAGCGGTGACGATGGCGGCCAGGCCGGCCACCCCGATGGCGCCCACGAACTGCGGCATCTGCGACAGTGCCCCGGCGACTCCCTGCTCGTCGCTGCGCAGCCCGGAGGTCAGCGTGGTGATGAACGCGACGACGGCCAGTACGTGCCCGAAGCCCATGGCGCCCGAAGTCACCAGCAGCATCGGGATGTTCCCGTCGGCGGGAAGGAACACCATGGCCGCGGTGCCGACGGCCTGCACGAGCAGACCGAGGACCATGGTCTGGCGGGTGCCCCAGGAACCGATCACCTTCGACGCGATGGTGCCGGCCACGAGGGCGGCGACGCCCTCGGCGAGGAAGCCGACCCCGGTCGAGAGCGCCGAGTAGCCGAGCACGTCCTGCATGTACAGGCTGAGCAGGACGGTGGTGCCGCCGCACATTCCGAAGGTGAAGAAGCCGACCACGAAACTCCACTTCACGGTGGGCCGGTTGAGGAGCTCCAGTGAGAGCAGCGGTGCCGGGTGTCGGGCCTCCACGAGCAGGAAGGCACCGATGAGGACCACGGCGGCGGCGAGGGAGCCGAGGGTGGACGTGCTGGTCCAGCCGGCATCCGCACCTGTCGAGATGCCGTAGACCAGGGCGAACAGGCCCGCGCTTGCCAGAACCGCCCCAGGTACGTCGAGGCGGGCGGCCATGCGGGCGCCGTCCTTGGGGAGCAGCGACACCGCGCCGAACAGCACGACGGCGCCGAGGAACACCATGATGAGCATGGTCCAGCGCCAGCTGAGTCCGCTGGTGATCAGGCCGCCGCCGATGGTGCCGATGACGAAGCCGAGGGAGAGCAGGGCGCCGTTGACGGCGAGGGCCTTGGTGCGCTGGGGGCCCTCGCGGAAGGAGGCGGTCATCAGGGCGATGGCGGTCGGGCCGACCATCGCGGCGGCGATGCCCTGGCCGGCACGGGCTGCGATGAGGACGCCGGGGTTGGGAGACAGGCCGGCCACCAGCGACAGGCCGGTGAACAAGACGATGCCGAGGATGAACAGGCGGCGCCGACCGACGATGTCGGAGACCCGTCCGAAGAGCAGGAGCAGGCTCGCCGTGGGCAACAGGCAGGCGGTGGCCACCCACTGCAGATCGCCGGTGGTGGCGAAGTTCAGGTCGCGCCCGATCTCCGGCAGCGCCACCGTGACGATCGAGAAGTCCAGGGCGATCAGGAAGGTTGCTCCGCACAACGTGATCAGGGTGAGCCAGCCCCGCACGCCGAGTTTCTCCGGCGATCCGGTGTCGAGATGGGGGGTGTCAGTTACCACCATGGTGGATGCCTCTCACAAGCGAACAGTGGGTGAGTGAGATCAAGCCTGTGGTCCGCGGGGCGCGCTACCCAGCCCTCTGCCGTGGATAGGCCCGCCATGTCTACCCCTGGCAGGTGCAGGATCCATGCCGTGCGTCGGACCATCGATCCTCAGTGAACGTCCCAGGAGGTTCCCGCAACAACGCCAGGTGGCAAAGGCGGGCGCACAATGAGGAGTTGCCTTAGTAGACGCGCGGATTTGACGCGGCTCGCCCCACCGTTCCGCTCGGTGCGCGGCGGATTCGGCGTAGCGGCGGCGGTCGGCGACGGAGGCCCCGCCGGGCTGTCGGCCTGGGGCTCATGTCCCGCGGCAGCGGCGGGAAGCGCGCAGCCGTCGGTCCGGCAGCGACGGGGGTGACACTGCCGGACCGCGACGCGGTCCGTGCACGAGGTGCTACGGACGTTCGGGGGCAGCCGGTTACTCGGCTGTGATGGGCAGCGGTGCCGCTGCCGGGGCCGGTGCACAGACCTCGGCCAGCAACCGCAGTGCGGCGTCCGAGGGAGAGCCGGGTTCGGCGTTGAACACCGCGACGCGCTGTCCCTCGTCATGCGGCAGTTCGAGCAGCTCATTGGTCAACGTCAGCGTTCCTACCAGGGGATGGCGGAATTGCCGGGTGAACTGCGCGCACGGCCGAACGGCGTGTGCCGCCCACATCGAAGCGAAGTCGGGGCTGTGCAGGGTGAGTTCTCCGATGAGCTCGGCGAACCGCGGGTCGTCGGGGTAGCGGGCGGCCGTGAGGCGCAGGTCCGCCACGGTGTCGCGGGCCTTCTCGCGCCAGTCCGCGTAGAGCTCGCGGGTGTGCGGGTCCAGGAAGGTCAGGCGCGCCACGTTGGGTCGGCGCTGGTCGGCGCTCTGGACGGGGGCGTCGTAATCCATGTGCGCGGCGAGCAGCGCGTGGGCCATGCGGTTCCAGCAGAGCACGTCGCCGGTGCGCCCCAGGACCAGGGCAGGCGCGTCTCCGAGGGATTCGACCATCAGTTGGACGCCGCGGCGGACCTGTTCGGGCCGCGGACGGCGACGTGTGCGCGGTTTGTTGCGCGCCAGGCTGTGCAGGTGGGTCCGCTCGGCGTCGTTGAGCTGCAGCACTCGTGCGATGGCGTCGAGTACGGCATCGGAGGCGTTGGGGCTCTGCCCTTGTTCCAGGCGCGTGTAGTAGCCGACGCTGACTCCGGCGAGCTGCGCGAGTTCCTCACGACGCAGCCCCGGCACGCGGCGGCGGCCGCCGTAGTCGACCAGGCCCACGTCCTCGGGACGGAGCCGGGCCCTGCGCGAGCGGAGGAAGGTGCCGAGTTCGGATCGCTGGTCCATGCTGTCCTGTCGCTGGTCCATGCTCTTCAGCATGCCAATGGCTGGGCCCTGGTGCCTGTCCCTGTCAGGTGCAGGCACGAGATGGGGGGGCGGGCTGGTGCGGGCGCCCGACCCCGGCCATGACCCACCGGACACCCCCTAGCCGCGTTCCGCGGCGAAGCCGCTGAGGACCAGTTGCCAGATCTCCGCGAGTTGTTGTGCGGCGCCGGCCTGAGCCGCGTCGGGAGTCGCTCTGGCATGGCGGATGTGCGACTCGGCCCCGACGACCAGGTGGGTGGCCAGCACGGCCACGGCCTCGGGGTCGGTGCCGGGGCGGAGTTCGTCGTGGCTCGTTTTGTCCAGCAGGCGTCGCAGGGCCCCCGCCCACAGGGATGTCCAGGTGGGTGCGGTGTGGGGGCGTTCCTGGGACAGCCGGGCGGTGGCGCGGACAGCGGCGTCCTTGCTCAGGAGGTCTGTGATGGCGATGGTCAGGTCGATCGCCGCGCGCAGGGGCTGGGACGGTTCGGATTCGATCCGGTCGACCATGGACTGCGTGGCGGACCGGCCCCGGTCCTGGACGGCTTCGACGAGCGCGTCCTTGGTGGGGAAGTGGTAGGTCAGGGCGCCCATGGAGATGTCCGCCCTCCGGCAGATCCGGGTGATCGAAGCGCCGTCGTAGCCGTTCTCGTCCAGTTCTTCTGCGGCCGCGCGCATCAGAGCGTTCCGTGTCCGCACGGCTCGTTCCTGTTTCAGCATGGCGGGTCTCCGACTCTTGCTCTCAGCCGGCCTTCGGCTGCCGGAGCGGGTGCGGGTTGGTCTGCCGCGGACGGAGGACGTTCGCGTGGTGACGGAGCGCCGGGCGGGGCCGGGTGGGCCGGGCGAGGTGGTGGGGAGCTGTGCACGGCCGCCGTCCGAGCGGCTGGGGGCGGTTGCGAGGGCGCGAGAGGGACCGCTGTCCGTGACTGGAGGGTGCTGCTGACTCGTCTGCCATAAAGCCGGGTTCATACCAATCGTCGCGTGAAGCACGAGCGGTCCGCGCAGATGCCGGGAGGCGGTCGGCGCGGTGGACCATGGCCGGGTGCCATGTGACGGCCCGTGGCACAGCGGTCCTGCGTGCGTGTGCTGCGCCGGTCTCCGCCGGGGGCCGGGCGCGGCTGGTCTGCTGTCCACCTTCTGGCAGGCGGCCCCGCGGATGCAACACCACCTGCCGGAATGACCGAAGACCGGCTCCGACTTGGCCAAGTCGCGCGCGGATGACGCCCGTTCCTCCTCCAGATAAAAAAATAAATGGTTATTCTTTCTTCTCGGGATCCGCTGCCCGTCATCGCCTGGGAAGGACCGCAACATGGTTGTGCACTTCGCATCCCGTACTCCGGCTCCCGAGGAGACGCCTGTCGGGGTGTTCGCCGAGACGCTCTTCGGCCACCTTCCGCGCGCCGATCAGCGCCGGTGGGCCCACGCCTACTTGGAAGGACTGCTCACCACACCGGGAAAGAAGTCGGTACGACGGCTGGCCGCGGCCATCTCCGGGTCCGCCACCGCCGGCCAGTCCCTGCAGCAGTTCATCAACACCAGCCCCTGGGACTGGGATCCGGCTCGGCGCGAGCTGACCTTCTGGGCGGAGCGGCACGGTCCCGCACTGGCCTGGTCGCTGGGGCAGGCCGTGCTGCCCAAGCGGGGCGAGCGGTCCGTCGGCGTGCACCGCTGCTTCGTGTCGGCCTCCGGCCGGATGCTCAACTGCCAGCTGGGTCTTGGCTTGTTCCTTTCCACGGGTACCGCGGATGTTCCGGTGGACTGGCAGTTGCTGCTGCCCGAACGCTGGGCGGAGGACCAGCAGCTGCGCCGGCGCGCGCGGATTCCGGACTCCGAGCGGCACCGCCCGCTGTGGGATCACGCGCTCGCCCTGGTGGACACGCTGGCGGAGCGCACGTCGCACGCGCCGGCACCGGTGGTGGCCGACATGAGTGACTACCTCGACGCGGGCTTCCTGGTCCGCGGGCTGAGCCGACGCGGCCTGGACTTCGTCATCGCGGTGCCCGGCCAGTTACGGGTCCTCCCGGGGCCGACTCCCGCCGAAGGCCTCCGCCCGGCCAAAGCCGCAGCCGTGGCCGACAGCGCCGAGCGGGTGCTGCGTTCGGGCAGCACCCGCCATCCGCACACCGCCATCGTCAGCGCACCGGACGGCCGGCAGCGGCACGTCCGGATCGTGTCCTGCCTGGTCCGCCTCCCCGGGACCCGCAGGGAGGCGATTTCCCCGGAGCCCGTCTACCGGCTGTTCGCAGAGTGGTTCCCGGCCCAGCAGCGACCCGGCCGGGTGTGGATCACCAACCTGGTTCACTGGCGGATCGACGAACTGCGGTCGCTGGCGGCTCTGCGGGCCGGTACGGCAGCGGCGGTGACGTCCCTGGCGGAGGATTTCGGCCTGCGCGACTTCGAGGGGCGCTCGTTCCCCGGCTGGCACCACCACATGACACTGGTCTCCGCCGCGTACGCCTTCGAGCACCTCGCCCAGGACACCGCTGCCGCACAACGAGTGGCGCCGCAGTTGGTCTGATCCCGCCGACTCCCATGCCGGGGTACGGCTTTGCCATCCGACGCGGCGCTGCTCGTAGCTTCTGACGTGGCGGACGCTGCGGCGGGCCCTGGACGGGAAGTGGCCGGAGTCGCGGAAATCAGCGCGGCCCAGCCCCAAAGGCCGCCGTTGTGGTGGAGGACGGTGCATCTCGGCCGGCAGCGGGGACGGCAGAAGCTTGCCGCCCAGCAGCGCGGAGAAGAACGTGTGGAGATCCTCGGTGGAGGCCAACCCCCATCGCGGCCATGGGCTGACCGGTACCGATCCAAGTCCCCACCATGGAGCAGGCGTTGGCCGCGGTCCGTGCGGACCAGTACGCCGAGATCGCCACCGAGTCCCCCGCGCTCCACACGCCCTCGGCCCGGTCGTCGATACGTTGACCGTCCCGGTGCGGTATGTGGCCGCTTGGGTGCCGGCCTCGGCGACAAGGGGGGTGAGCGGGAACAGGGTGCGCGCTACCCTCGCCCCTGTGATCGTCCGCAAGCCGTACCTCGAAGTGAGCGCGAAGGTCGCCGGCGGCCACCGCTCGATCCTGCGCAAGGACTTCCGTGCCGTCGCCGACGCGGTTCGCGAGACCGCAACTGCCCACGATCTGGAGGTGGGTTGAGCCGATGGCAGCCGGGCTCACGATCGGTCAGGCGGCGGCGTTCGTCGGCGTCACGATCAAGACCGTGCGGCACTATCACCGGCTCGGCCTGGTCGCCGAGCCGGCACGCGACGGTTCCGGCTACCGGCGTTACGGGTCGGCCGACCTGCTCCGGCTGGTCCAGGTCCGGACCCTGGCCGGGGCCGGCGTGCCGCTAGCCGAGATCGGTGAGCTGCTCGACGCCGGTCCCGAGCGGTTCGCCGCCGCCCTGGACGACGTCCACCGCCGGCTCACCGAACAGGTCGAGGACCTGATCGCGCGACGCGACACCCTGCACCGGCTCGCCCACGGCGACCGGGCCCTGCTGCCCGACCGGGCCTGCGCGGTCCTGGACCGACTCGCCGACCTCGCCTTCAGCCCCGACTACGTCGCCACTCAACGAGAGGCCCTGGTACTGGCCCGAGCCCTGGTCCCGGACGTCTTCGACACCTTCCTGACCAGGCTTGAACACGGACTTGACGACCCCGAATTCGTCGAGCTGACCAAGCGCGGCCTGGATGCGACGTCCTGGGATCCCGACGACCCGCGGATCGGAGAACTGGCGTCCGTGCTGGCCGACAAACTCCTGGCCAACCGCACGCTGCTGACCATGCCGACCGGACCTCGGAACCAGCCCGACGCCTCCGCCCGGTACGCACTGGTCAACCACCACCGCGAAGACCAGGAGCCGTCCATCGCCCGGTTGAACACCCTGGTCGAGGCAAACCTGCGCGCAGCCGGCATCGACATCCCGCATCAGTGACCATCACCCAGCAGACCCGATGCTCCGGCGGGACGCCGCCCCAGCCCGCCACGTCCGGACCGGAATCCGCCCGGCGGACGGGCCGCGGGTACAGCCATGTCGGCCCTCCCGAGGGGCGCCCAGCCGTCATCCGTGTGCGGCTTCGGCGTGTCCCTCGCGCGGGCCACAGGGTGGCCGCCGACCCCGTCAGACGGCCAGGGCGCCGCCGTCCACCGGCACTCCGGCGCCGGTGACGAAAGAGGACCGGTCGCTGCACAGCCAGGCGGCCACCTCAGCGATCTCCACCGGGTCGGCCAACCGCTGCTGGATGGCGCGAGCGACCGCGAGCTTCTCCAGTGCCGGGATCTCCAGGGCGGCCTGTTCGAGCAGTTCGGTACGGGTGCTGCCGACGACCAGGGCGTTGACCCGGATCCCGCAGTCTCCGTATTCGGCCGCCGCGGCCTTCGTCAGCCCGAGAACCGCGTGCTTGGCCGCGACGTACGGTGCCATGGCGCCGGTCGCGAACAGCCCGGCCGTGCTGGAGGTGTTCACGATCGCCCCGCCGGACTCCTGTCCGAGCATCACCGGAATCTGGCAGCGCAGGCAGTTCCACACTCCGCGCACGTTGACTTCCATGATCTTGTCGTAGTCGGTGTCCGCCATCTCGTGCAGCCGGGTCCCCGCCGAGCCCCATCCGGCGTTGTTGAAGGCCGCGTCCAGTCCGCCGAAGGCATCCACGGTGAGTGAGACGGCTCGTTCCACATCGTCGAGCCGCGTGACGTCACCGACGGCCACTACGGCGCGTCCACCGTCCGAGGCGATCTCCGCCGCGATCTGCAGGAGTCGGTCCTCCCGTCGCGCCATCAGCGTCACCGCCGCACCCTCGGCGGCCATTAAGCGGGCTGCCGCCGCGCCAATACCGCTCGACGCTCCTGTGATCATGATTCGCTTGCCGAGAAGCGTTCCTTGAACACGTGTGGTTACCGACATGCTTCCTCCCCGTCAGACAGCTCGTAGCGTCCAACGAGAAACATAAATCCCTTACTGTTTCGGGGAGTTGGCGCCCCCCGACGATGCCGGAAGCGCCCGGATTTTGACGTGCGTGCCCGGCGCAGGTGGCAACTGAGCGTGCACGCGCGTGGCTGAAAAAATCACTGCCGCGAACAGCGCCCGGCCCCCGCGCCCGTGACGCCGCGGCAGCGATCCGCCGGGCCGCCGGTGCCCGCCGGGATCAGGCCCTGGCGCGCTCCTCACCGAACCCCAGGCGCTTGACGGCGGAGGGCACGGCGATGGCCGGCAGAAGGCAGCGCCACATCTCCTCCACTCGCTCCGGGAGGTCCCCACGGTCGGGGCCCGACTCCATGTAGGCGTGCATCTGTGCACCGGTGCAGGCGTTGACCAGCAGGCGCGCCACGACCTCGGCATCGACGCCCGCACGGGTTTCGCGCTTCTTGGCCGCCTTCGACAGGGCCTCGGCAATGAGCGCGGTCCACTGCCGGTGAGTGTTCTCCTGGGGGTCGATGAACGCGTCCTGCTCCATGACCAGCCGGGCGCCGGCCATCAGCAGAGGGTCATCCATCACGCCGTATGCCCAGGTCAGCGTGAGGTCGATGGCCCGTTGCAGACCTTCGGAGTCGTTCGGCGGGGTGGCAAGGGTCGGCTGCGCACGTACGATCTCCCGCGCCACCGCCTCCTTGTTCTCGAAGTGGAAGTACATCGCCCCCAGCGTCAGCCCGGCGCGGTTGGCGATCTTCGTAACGCTCGCTCCCGCGAAACCCGACTCCGCGAACACCTCTGCCGCCGCTTGGACGAGGGCCGCCCGCGTGCGCTGGGCCCGCTCCTGTTTCAGAGGCCGATCCGTCATGCCCGACTCCCTTGAACTACCTCGACAAAAAAAAGATATCTCTCTATCTTATGGCACGCGGCACTGCCCGCGACAGGCAGTGCACGCGACAGCCCAGCACGACGTTCAAGGGGAGAACTCGTATGGCTATCACCACCGTTGATGCGTCCAGCGCCGCCGAGCAGGCCAACGCCAGTGCCCTCAGCGGGTACGTCCGCAAGTCCGAGTTAGCCGAGATACTCGTCACCGACTGGCACCACCCCACCAGCAGCGAGCAGGCCGTCACCCTGCGATGGCCGCGCACGCACCCGTTCTACACCGTGCACGAGCACTCCTACAGCCCGTTGCTGTTCAGCGAGAGCATGCGCCAGGCGCTGGCCCTCGTGTCCCACACCGCGTTCGACATCCCGCTCGATCACCGCCTGGGCTGGGAGTACCTCCGCTCCGCCGTCAATCCCGCGGCACTGCGGCACACCGGCAGCCCGGCCGTGGTCGAGCTGCGTCTGGTACACACTGCCGTCAACCGGCGCAAGCTCGGCTCCGTTTATCTGACCGTCCAGGTGGAGGCCTCGCGCGACGGGATGCACCTGGGCACCGCGGAGTTGCGCTACTCCACGCATCCGCCCGTCATCTACAACCGGCTGCGCGCCAACTACGCCGACGCGCAGCGGGCGTTCGCCCGTGCTCTGCCGCCGGTCCCCCCGATGTCGCCCGGCGAGGTCGGCCGCTCCGCGGCGGACGATGTCGTCCTGGCGGCAAGCGGCGATCCACGGCGCTGGCGGCTGCGGGTCGACACCGCGCACCCCGTTCTGTTCGACCACCCCCATGACCATCTGCCGGGGATGGTGCTGCTGGAGGCGGCCGGCCAGGCGGCTCAGGCCTGCGCGTCGCCACAGCGCGTCGTCGCCACGGGCTTCGACACCACGTTCTTCCGGTACGTCGAGCTGGACCGGCCCTGCTGGATCAGCGCCCTCCCCGGCGAGCCCGATGCGCTGGGCCGCAGCCGCGTCCATGTCGAGGGCCATCAGGCCAACCAGCCCGTCTTCTCCTGCCTCGTCACGACGGAGCCCGCCGAAGGCATGTGACGGCCCCACGGCCCACAGTCGCCCGCACGGCTCCATGGAACGCCCGACGGCTCCCAGGGCAGCCCGAAGTCCTCGCCGGACCGGACCGGCCGTAGCACCCGCCACCGAGAGCGGGCGCCCCGCTTGTGTCCCGCCGCGGCATCGCCGACTCGGGATGCGAAGGCAGCCGCAGGATTCCCCACGCAGAAGGGAGTTCACATGACCTAGCTCTCAATCAGCGGCCCCCTCAAGGGATTTGCCGCCCGGCGTGGAGTGGCGCTTGCCGTACCACTCCACGCCGTCTCGTCACGGCTCGGTACCGCAGCCGAACCGAAGGGCATGACCATTCCGGCCGACACTGTCTGGTCAAGAGCCCGCAAAGCACTGCCTCCCAGCAGCATGAAGCCGCATTGACGGCTCCGCTTGCCATTTTCTCGGAAAGGTGGCCCGCTCATAATGCCTCATGCCGCCGCGCGTTGTCAGCCCCTGCCCAAATCAGCGACGACGGCATCCACTCGATCCCGGGACGACACGGCTGCGACACCTCCAATTGCCCGGGAATCCCCTTACCGCCGCGTCCCGAGAACAGCCCAGGACGTACTGAGGACGGCATCACGACGAGCACAACCAAGTCCGTGGCTGCGGGCCGTGGCGTGGCTGCTGCGGTCCCGCCGCCACCCCAAGGGGAACTCCACGACCCTCCGACTTGCCGAGGACCTCGCTCAGCGCATGGACTACCGGCGGGGCATCGTCCTCTACGACCTGCGCGGCACCGCCCGTCGGCTGAATATGAGCGTGGCCACCGTCAAACGGCACACCGCCTATTTACGTGAACTCGGCACACTCGTATGGCTGATCCACGGCAGCAAACAAAATCTGCGGCTTCCTGGCCGAAAATACACCGCCACCGCAACGGTGTACGGAGCCGTCATCCCGCCCGAATACGACATGGTCCAGGGATACCGTCTGACAGGGTCGGGCTACGAGGCCCGGGTGACCGGAACCGTCCGGCACCATGGTAATGAGTCCGCAAAGGCCACCTCTTGGTGCCAGCGCCCACGGCCCGCCGGGCAGTCCCGTACTCACCGGCGTGCGCCCCATTCTCTGGTGGGTCACCCAAAGAGACAGAAAGCTGAGGCGAGTGGGGGGTTGAAAGACACGGAGTGCGAGCAGACCGGCACCCTCGGCCCGCGACGCTCCCCCCGCAGCAGCCCAGCCCTCCGACGCACCCCGGCTCAGGCAGCTCGCGACATTTCCGTCGCCCGGACCGTCAGACCGCTGGTCCCGTGGACGCAGACCGAGGGGCTGCGCCGCCTGGCCTTTTCGCTGCGCCCGTTGATCGACGAGGGGATGCCGGTCCACGACATCGCCGCACTGCTGCACGTGTGGCGTCCGGTACGGCGTCCCGACCGGCCCGCCGCCTATATCGTCCGCAGGCTCCGAAGCCGCATCCCCGACCGGCCCTTACCGGCCCACACCATCGCCCCGCACGCCAACACCGCCTGGCGGACCTGGCGTCAGAGCCGACAGGCGGTCGCCGCGCTGGACAGCCTCATCAAGTCGGCAAGACCGCGGGACAACACGGAGCGCCGGGCCGCCCGGACCGGGGCGCGATACGCCCCGCAACTCGTCCTCCAGCACATCGACGACTACGGCATCGACGATGCCATCGACCTGTACGGGGTGGAACTGACGGGCCGTTACTACGGGCTCATGGCCTCCGGCCACACACGATGGGGCAGCGTGTGACCCTCCACCCGGCCACTACGGCCAGACCTTCGCGGCCCCTCCCAGACCGCGGCGTTCGCCGACACCGAGGTCGAGAACCTCCTGGGCATCGACGGACCGACGAGACCGCCCTCTACCTGCCGAGCGCCGGTGTGCCGGCCACCCCCGAGGAGAACGGGACCGACGGCCTGAAGCAGCCGGTCGGGCTGACTGCGTTCCGCAGGAGCCACTTCCGAACCTGACGCGCGGGCCCCTAGGGCGGGCGGCACCTCCGGGGAGCACAACGGCCGCCTCTAGGGTGTGTGTCGCGATGGTCCCCCGATCGGCCCGGAGGTGCGGCGCCGTGCCCCTGCAGATGAAGTTGAGCGCGATCACACTCGACTGCCCCGATCCGCCAGCTCTGGCGGCGTTCTATCAGCAGGCCACCGGCCTCGAACCGCACCCGGAATCGAACGCCGACTTCGCCGGTCTCAACCGCGAGGACGGACTCTTCCTCGGCTTTCAACGGGTCGACGAATACCGGGCTCCCAGCTGGCCCGACCAGACCGTTCCCCAGCAACTTCACCTCTGCTTCAAGGTCGTGGACCTGGACGAGGCCGAGGCACGGCTGCTGGAGCTGGGCGCGGGCAAGCCGGATCACCGGCCGCACAAGGACAAGTGGCGGGTCCTCACCGACCCGAACGCTCTCAACTGACCATTCTGTTATCGACGGGTCGGCGGCAGCGTGAAGCCCCGCCCATCTGCACGGGGGGGGGGGGAGGCAGGCGGACGGGGCCGACTTGGGGGCGGCTTACTCTCCGCCGGGCTCTTCGCGCTGCGCTGGCTGGTCGTCGTACGTGATCGTGAGGTTCCCGAACTGGCCGCTGTTGATGATGTCACCAGAGTGACGGCTAGTGGCTTCGGTACAGCGGCGCCTTGCAGCCTGTCGGGCAGTGGGCCTTCACCTGTACCTCTGGAAGGCCCTTGCCGGGCTCCCGTACGGCTTCCTTGACCGTGATCACCAGCTCGGCGTTACAGTTCCGACAACGCTGGACCTCATCACCACTGTCCTTGACTGCCGCCTGGAGAATCCGATCAAGACTCGCGTCGTCATCCATTGAGGCTCCTCCGTGTATCCGGGGTACCAGCGGTAGCTACACACCATGCACGTCCACGCTCCGCCACCCGTGGAGGTGACGTTAGTGCTGCCGCAGTTTGGGCACGCCATTGTCGTACTCCTTCCGCTCGATCGAGCTATGGAATCCTGAACACGTGCTGACAGTCCTCGTATCTGATGAGGTTGGCTGCGGTCCTGATGCTCCTCGTGTTCTGGAAGCACTGACCACACGAAGTGAAGTACTCGTCAACCTCGATGTATCTCAGCCGAGTTGCCGGGAGGATGACGCCCTGCTGCTCCAAGAACTCCTTGATCACTGGAGTTGAAGCGGGGTCGAGATACTTGATTCCTGCCATGGCTCCTCATGGGTTGTGCTCGGCCTGTCCGGCCGTCTCCGCTTAACGGGGCGTGCGACCGGACGGGGTCTTGCCCGCCCCTGCCGAGCCCGAGCCATCGCAGGTGCACGTTGAGTGGGGCGCCTCGGCAGGGGCGGAGCCTGGCTTACAACGGGTCCCCGGCTGATTCGCGACAGTCAGCCGGGGCCCGTCGCTGGTGCCACCTACCGGCAAAGAGGCGCCGGGTCATGGGCAGCCCATACCGTGCCCCAGATGATCAAAGGGGCGCGGGGGTCTTAAAGGCGTCCGGTGTGCGGGTGCCCCCGAATGATCTCGGTGGCCTGCCGCACGCTCACAGCGCTCCCCTTCATGTGCGCCTCAGCCCTCTTGATGCTCGCCGCACGACAGATGCTGCACTCCGGCCGAGGGATGGGTTCGAGCTGTGGCACGTACACCGTGGGATTCACCTGTCAGCCGCCTTCGAAGTTCGTCCGTATGCCGTCCAGTACTTGCTCAGTTCTGCCGCCCTCACGGGCCTCAGGTCGCCGGGGTTGGCTGCCCACCTCTGGCCCCCTCCGATGGGTCGGAGCCAGTACACGCCTTCCACGGGCCCCAGCACGCGCCCCAGTCGGCCCGTGGCTTCATCCACCACGGCCGTTCCGGACTGCGGCTCATACGGGTGCTCCCCCGCCGTCACAGCTTCGCCCTGAGCCCGGCCTCGGCTGCGCGGAGCGTCTCGCTGGTCGGCGGGGCGAAGGTGCACGGAACCCAGTCCGGGGCCAATCGCCAAAAGCCTCCATCGGCTATGAGGGCGGACAGTTCCGCCACGTCGTCAGCCGGGGCCGCTGGAGCCGTCTCCTGATCGGACATGATCGCTCCTCTCCGTAGCGCTATCGCTACTGAGGAGGTTCAGCGTGAGCCACACCAGGGAAGACTTCAACTCGTTGGAAGAGAACGAAAGGATGGTGAACGGCCCTTGAACCGCAGGGAGTTGAACCCAGAGGCCTCACCCCAAGCTGCCTATGGGGCACGTTTGCGCAGCTTGCGGGAGGCACACGGCTGGACACAAGATGATCTTGCTGAACGTACGGAATATTCCAGTGTGCATATTTCGGCGGTCGAAGTTGCTCGGAAGCCTCCAACTCTCCGATTTTCGCGCAGTGCAGACCACGCGTTCGGCCTTGCGGGTACCGCTGACTCGTTTGAGCGCGAGTACCGTGAGATCAAGCACGGCAGCTTGTTGGAAGGGTTCCCGGAGTACGTCAAGTACGAGGGCCGGGCAGTAGAGATCCGACTGTTCGAAGTGGGAGTGATCCCGGGTCCGCTTCAGACACGTGAGTACGCGGCAGCCATTGAGACGAGCAACGTCAAGCGCGGCTCCATCACAGCCGAACAGGCTGCTGAGCGAGTTGACTTGGTGATAGAGCGGCAAGCTGCGCTTGTGCGACCTCAGTCACCATTGGTGCTTGCGGTGCTGGACGAAAGCTGCATCCGCCGACAGATCGGCGGACCTCAAGTCATGGACGCTCAGTTGGGGCGCTTGATCGAGTTCGCCAGCCAGCCGAGCACGTCCCTTCAAGTCGCCCCGTTCGACATGGGGGAACGAAGGCCGTTCAACCGGCTGGTGCACTTGCTGACGCTGGCAGATCTCTCCGTGGTCGCGTACGTCGAGTCCCAGACCCAGGGTTACCTAGACCGTGAGAGCGCTTCCGTGCTCCCACTGGTCAGGGCCTACCATCAACTACAGACAGAGGCGCCGTCGCAGGCAGAGACTGTTGCCATGATTAACCAGGTACGAAAGGGCATCTTGTGACATCCGAACCCCTCAACTGGATCAAGTCCTCATACAGTGGCAGCGGCGGATCTTGCGTCGAGTGGGCCCCCACGTACGCGGCAGCAACCGGCATCGTCCCCGTACGCGACAGCAAGAACCCCAACGGTCCTGCTCTCATGCTCTCTGAGGCAGCCTTCGCCGGGCTGGTGGAGTTCACGAAGCGGGCATAGTTCCCCTGCCGACAAGGCCCCGCCACTCGTCTTGAGCGGCGGGGCGCTTTGCTGGTTACGCGTCGTCGGCAAGCGTCCGGTACAGCGTCGCGCGGGACACCCTGAGCGCCTTGGCAACGGACGTGACGACGGTCGACCCCCAGCGTGTAAGCGACTTCACCCGCCGACAGACCAGTGCTGACGGGACGTCAGGAACGTGAAAGAGCCCCGTAGACAGTCCGGGAGGGATTCCCAGACCTCTACGGGGCTCATGTCATGCGGCTATGGCTAGGTGCTGGCAGCCGGACACTCCGAATCGTGTCCGGCTCGATAGTCGATTCGCTGTCTTAGTCGACCTCGCGCTGAGCGCGCTTGGCCAACATCTCTTCGAACGCGCTGGTCGCCCGTACCTCAGCGATTCCCATTCGCGCCCGATCGGTCGGTGTCAGACCCAAAGCAGCGGAAACATCCACCATGTGCTTTTCCAGCGTCGACAGCATGCCGACAATCGGGTTTGCGACCACACGGCCGGACGGGTTGACCAGCACCGGCCCGGAGGCGTCGAGATTGGACAGGAATTCAGCCCGCCGGTCGGCCATCTCGCAAAGGAGGGTCAGCGCCGGGAGGTCGGAGGGAGCGAGCCACAGAGAGGCGCGAGAAACGTCTTCCCACAGTGTGCGGCCGTCACAGTCAAGATGCTCCGGCGGTGGCTCCATAGCGGCGCGTAGGGGTGTCACGGACGCAAGCGTGGGGAGCGCTCGCTTACCAGGATTCCCTAGGCGGCGCTTCTGTTCGTCAGAACGCTAGTTCCGGAGCGTTCGGAGATCCGGCCGGGCATCCCTTCTGCATCGTCGGAGGCTGATTTCCCACCGGGACCCGGCGGGAGAGTTGAGCCACAAAGGCGTGGGCCGGGCCGACGGGCCCAGGGCGCCACGCCAAAGCAAGTCGCTGCCGCAGCCAGCCAGTTGGCGCTTCAGTGGACCAGTTGTTCCAGTTCCCTGCCGATTCCTTCCCGCAGAGCGTCATGCCGAGGGGCCAGGGCATGGCGTTCGTCCTGCCACCTGTCTCGGGGATAGAGCCAGACCGGCATGCCCACCAGATCAGCAGGCTCCCACTCGTAGCGCGGCCACACGTGCGCGTGCAGGAAGCCGTCGGTGTTGCCGAGGATCTCCAGGTTGACCCTCCGGAACGCCGGGTCGAGCCGACGGCAGGCGCGCTCGACGGCTTCGCCGAGCGCGTCCATGCCGGACAGGAAGGCCAGCCTTTTCGCCTTGGGGAGTTCGGACAGCCGCTGCACCTGCGGATCGTCCACCAGGAACACCGAGTAGCCCGGCAGGAACTGGACGTCCCCCATCACGGCGAACCCCGCTTCCAACTGCCGTATCACCGCAGGGTTTTCACCACGCAGAGCGCTTCCGATCCGGTCCGTACGCCAATCGTTCGTCATGGAGGAAACCTATGCGAGGGCGATCAAGCGGCTGTCCCTCCGGGGGGAGGAGGGGGGAGTCGGTGATCTCGGGCCGGGTGACCCGGGAGGCATCGCTCGCCTTCAGCCGCTCCAACGTCGTGGGGCGTGGCCGCCGGTGCGGTTCAGTACCCCGCCACCGTCGACGCCGGTGGGGTCCAGCGGTGGGTTCGGGGGAGCGTGGAGGGGATGTCGTACTCGTTCTTCAGGTGTTCGGGGATGGCGTAGTGCATGACGCGGCCGCGGGTCAGCGAGCTGAGTTCGAAGAGGGTGGTCAGGTGGCCCAGGCGGTCCAGTGCCCAGGCGCCGAGCGGTGACTTGTCCTCGATCGTCTCCAGGACGCCGAGCAGGGCGGGGGCCGCTTTGACGGCGGTGTCCCAGCGGGTGCGGGGCACTTGGAGCCAGTCGGCGCAGGTGTCGCCGATGAGGAAGCGGATGAGGGCGCTGACCAGGGGGTCGAAGAACGTGCCCGGGACCACCTCTTCGAAGAGGTCGATGAGCTGGCGGGTCAGGTGGGCGCCCTCTTCGGACGGTCCCATGTGGCGGGTCATGTACAGGTCGGAGAACTGGCGCGCCTGGTCGAGGTCCTGTGGCGCGTGGGCCTGGTCGATGCCGAGCATCGCGCCCACCACCCGCCAGGCGTAGAAGTAGGACTCGGCGCCTTCGGTGCTCATGTGGATGCCCAGCCGGTGGAGGGCGTCCAGGACCTGGATGGAGAACATCATCTGTCCGCCGATCATGTCCTCCTGGCAGATCGGCGTGCCCAGGTTCTCGGTGTCCCAGCGGTTCTCGCGGCGCAGGTGGTGGCGGATCGAGGCGTGCAGAAGGCGCACCTTCTGGGCGGCGGGGATGAAGCGGCTGCCGGCTTCGAAGGCGTCCGGTCGCATGAGGTAGACGGTGAACTGCCCGGTCTCCGCCATCCGCTTGGAGGGGTAGCTCAGCCCATGGGTCGTGGCGAGCAGTCTGGCCACATGGGGCACGACGTAGCAGGCGGGCATCGAGGCGAAGGAGAGGGCGGTGGAGATGTGCACGTTGTTGTCGATGAAGAACAGCCGGGCCTTCTCCATCTCGCTCCAGTCCACCCAGGAGGGCGGGGCGCCGGTTTCGTGGAGGTAGGCGCGGGCCACCTCCGGCAGCCCGTCGGGCAGTTCCTGGCCCACGGTGGAGACGTAGCGCATGAGGGTGTTGAACGTGCCCACCTCACCGCGTTCGAACAGGGTCGCCACGGTGGCGTCGGCCAGCTCGTCGCCCGCCTGCCGCAGCGCCTGAAGGTTCTGCTCGGTGTAGGCCATCGGGGCTCCTCGCGGTGAAGGGTGTGACCAGGGGTGGCGAAGGGTGTGATCAGTGGTGGCGGACGGTGGCCGTCCGGGCCAGGTCGGCCAGCGCGCGGGCGGCTTCGCGGGGCAGGTCCGTGTGGTCCAGGACGGCCGCGGCGAGCCGGATCCGCTCCGTGATCATGGACTCGATACGGGCCGGGGCACCGGCGCCGTGCATGATCTCCCGCACCCGCCGCAGCCCGTCCTCCTGGAGCACGCGCGTGCCCAACAGCTCTGCGAGCTCCCGGCGTTCGTCCGGCGGGGCGTTGTGCCAGGTGTACGCCAGGAGCGCGGTGGGCCGGTGTGCGGTGATGTCGTCGGCGTTCGCCTTCCCGGTCCGGGCCGGGTCGCCGAACAGCCCGAGCAGGTCGTCCCGCAGCTGGAACGCCTCGCCCAGCGGCAGCCCGTACTCGGAGTAGGCCGCCCGTAGTTCGCGGGAGGCACCGGCCAGGGCGCCGCCGATGTGCAGCGGATGCTCCACGGTGTACTTGGCCGTCTTGTAGCGGATCACCTTCAAGGAGGTGTACGGGTCCGGACGCCCGCCGGTGTGCAGGATCTCCAGGCACTCCCCCGCGACCAGTTCGCGGGCCAGCACCGCCCACAGCGGGCGGGCCCGCGAGAGGTAGGCCGCGGGCAGGCCGCTGGTCGTGAACAGCTGGCCGGCCCAGGACATCAACAGGTCGCCCACCAGCATGGCCAGGGACCGGGCGGCGGTCTTCGGGTCCGGGCTGCCGGCCGTGGCGGAGCGCAGCGCGATGTGGGCGGTGGGCAGGCCGTGGCGTACGGCGCTGTTGTCGATGAGGTCGTCGTGTACGACGGCCGCGGCGTGCACGAGTTCCATCGCGGCCGCCGCGCGCAGGAGGGCGTCGCTGTCCGGCTGCCCGGCCGCGCGCCATCCCCAGTAGCAGAAGGCCGCCCTGAGCCGTTTGCCGTGGGCGGTGGCGACGTGGAGCTGTTCGGCCAGCGCGGCCAAGTCGGCGTCGATGTCGAGCAGTTCGTCGATTTCGCGTTGGACGAAGGGGCGCAGTACGTCGTCCACCCGGCGCTTGAACGCCGCCTGGCCGGTGGTGTCCGTGACCGCCGGGGTCACCGCGCCGCCTGCCCGGTGGTGTTGGTGATCGCCGGGGTCAGCGACGTCCGTGCGGCGGCCTGCCCGTCGCCGTCGGACATCGCGCCACCTTCCCGGTGCCGTCGGCTCATCGCCGGGGTCACCGCGCCGCCTGTCCGGTGGTGTCAGGCATCGTCACCGCGCCGGGCGACCGTGTGTCGGGCGAGCACCTCCAGATGTGCGGGCGGGATCGTGGCACAGCGGTCCAGGGCGAGCCGCCCGCGGGCCCTGAGGTCCCGCTGCCCCTCCTCGGCCAACTCGGCGACGTCCGCACGGCCCAGCAGCCCGCGCACCTCCCCCACCGCACTGCTCACGGCGCTCACCGCGAGATCGGCCAGCCCCGCCACCAGCAGTACCGCGTCGCTGGGCCGGGCCCCGCGCGCCGGTCCGCTCTCGTACGTCACGCCGTCCTCCCCTTCGGCCACCAGCCGTCGGACAGCACGGTGACCGGCTGCCAGGCACGGGGCCGGTGGCCCACCCCCGGTCCCTGCACCGAGCCTGACCCTGGTTCGGCACGGGCACGTCGGAGATCACCTTTCGGGTGACGCACCGGACTGGCGTGCCAACCGTGCGGTGCCGCCGGGGCGTTGTCCCGCGATCAGCCGCGTTCGAGGTCGTAGTCGTCGTGGAAGCGCGGCCGAGGCCCTAAATGCCCCGGGACAGGGTGAAGCGGGCGGGCGCTGAGCGGATCAATCCAGCCGCTGTTGCGTTGTTTCCCGAGGCGGGACTCGGCACTACAACAGGCCGATGTTGGTGAGTGGGATGTTCCAGTCGTTGCTTTCGACATGGCCAGGGCCGTCCTGAGCCGCGGCCGGTACCGCGAACAGCATCAGCCCGGCGACGACAACGGCCAAGACGGCGACGACATGACGCTTCACAGTTCCTCCTCGACGACGATGCGGACCACCCTGCTCCGGGCCTGCGGCCCTCGCCCGCCGGGGCATGACCGCTGCATGCCCCGGTGCGTACGCGAAGCGGGGCATGCAGCAACTGTCGAGACCGGCATGGGTCTATGGGGTGCCGTTCCACCTGGCCACGGCGTTGGCCTGCGCGGTGGCCACCGCAGTACCCGCCGTGGCCACAGCATTGGCCTGCGAGCCGGCCACCGCAGTGGCCTGTGGAGAAGCGGCGTTGTAGCCGTCGGCGAAGCTGACGCCGGCACCGAGGGCGGACAGCCCCGTGACCGCTGCGACTACGACGGCAGCGCGCTGAAACTTGCGCATGGTTTGGCCCTTTCTTACCGGGGCGTGAAGCCCTGGGTTGACTGCTCAGCATGAAGATATATATAAGAATTGCGGCAATTTGGGACCTTTGACCCTCCATGCTTCGTGTCGGCTCATGGCGAGGCACCTTTAGCGGTGCCTGGGAACCCCCGTTCAGGGCAGGTGGGTTGGTGGTCCCTGCATGGGGTGGAGGCCGAGATGGCCGTGCGGCGGCTCGGAGATCCGACGGATCCGTCCGACGCGGAGTGGGCGGTGTTGGCGCCGCTCGTGCCGCCGCCGAAGGAGGCTGGGCACGCTCCTGCCGCACCGCGCGGCAAGATCCCCGCCCTGAACGGGGTTTCTCAGACACCCACTAGAGCGCCCGCCGGTAGCGGAGTTCGGTGAGGGTGGTCGCGTCGTAGGCATCGTCCTGAGCGCCGCCGTCGGCCTCGTAACCGGCGCGTTCGTAGAAGCGACGGGCGTTCTCGTTCTCGCTGAGGACCCACAGGGCGGAGCTCTGGAAGGGCTCGGCTGCCATGCGGGCATGGGTTTCGCTCAGGAGGGTTCGGCCGATGCCCTGGCCGATGAGTTCCGGCCGGATGTACAAGGCGTAGACCTCGGCCGCTCGTTCGAGGCCGGGCGCCTGGCCCCGGTACGGGCCGAAGCTGATCCAGCCCACGGGCAGGCCCGCGTCGACGGCCAGCAGATCCGTCGACTTCCGGCGTGGATTCGAGAACCACTCGCGCCGCTCACGAGCATCGTGCTCCACCGTCATGGCGTTCAGGTACGCCTCGGGAACGATCCCGGCGTACGCGGACTGCCAGCCCGCCACGCGGATCGCCGAGACGGCCTCGATGTCGGCTTCGTTCATCTCCCGGACCTGCACCATCGCGCCACCGTACGGCCGTCGACGCGTCAGGAAGAACTCCTGCCTGTCTGACGCCCGCCGGATCTCAGCCTCTGGTCGCCGTCAGCTGGAAGAGCCGAGCCGTGTGCATGTAGGGCGCACGCGCGGTGGTGGCGAGTTCCAGTCGTTCCAGGTCGGCGTAGAAAGCCGGGTCGTGCTTTCGTGCGTCGTCGGTGATGTAGTCGCAGAAGCTGCGGATGCCGTAGTGCCGCACGTCCTGGCAGCCGAGGTTTCGCAGGACGGGGATGATGTCCTCGGCGGCGTGGAGCGTCAGCGCCGAGTTGAACGTCTGCGTCCGGGCCTGGTCGGTGTCGAGCGCGGCCAGGGCGGCCGCGGGGTCCATCTCGCGGACGGCGACGTTCAGGGCCGCCGAGTGCCGGTTGGCGGCCATCACCGAGAACAGCCCGCCGCGCTTCAGCGGGGCGAGGACCGCGGCGAGGATACCCGGCACATCGTCCACGTACTGGAGGAGGTTGTGGCACAGGACCACGTCGAACTCTCCGGCGGCGAGGTCGGCGGGCAGCGAGGTCACATCGGCCCGCACACAGGTGATCAGCTCCGTCAGGCCGCCCGCCGAGGCCCGTTCGGTCGCGGCCGCGAGCATCTCGGATGCGTAGTCGACGATGGTGACGTGGTGCCCCCGGGCCGCCAGCCGCATGGCGTCGCCGCCGTCGCCGCCGGCCACGTCGAGTACCCGCAACGGCCCGCCGTCCAGGCCGTCGAGATGACGGGCCAGGTTGGCCTCGGCGATCGCGTAGCGCAGCCGGCCCCAGGGCGCCTCCTGCCACTCCTGCCAGGCGGCCATCGCGGTGTCGAACTTCTCGGGAGCTTCAGGCATCCGGTCACGATAGCCCGAACAAGATCTTGAACGGAGCGGACGGCTCGGCGGCGCGAGCGGGCGCGAGGCAGCCTTTTCGGGGGCGGCGAGGTCATTCCGCCCATGCCTTCATATCGACAACTTGGGCGCGTTTTGTGGCCGTTGACCTGCGGAGATGTGATCACCCCCCGGCGAGCCTGCGTACCCGAAGCGGTACTAGGGTGCTCGCCGCACTCGACTCCAGGGAGAACGTTGAAGACCGCCGCAGGCTCACCGACCATCCGTATGGCACCTCTGAAGGTCGCGGCCTTCCGGCGGTTCGTGCTCGCCAATCTGATCTCCGCCACCGGGTCCGCGATGGCCCCGCTCGCGCTGGCCTACTCCGTCATCGGCGCGGGAGGGGGCGCGGGATCCCTCGGCCTGGTGCTCGCCACGAACACCGTGCCCACGATCGTCTTCCTGCTCGCGGGCGGGGTCCTCGCGGACCGTCTTTCCCGCAGCCGGATCCTCTTCCTCGGCAACCTGCTCGCCGCCGCCGCTCAGGGCACGCTGGCCGCGACCGTCGCCACCGGACACGCGTCGACCACCTCCATCGCCGTGTGCGGCTTCGCCTCGGGAATCGCGGTCGCCCTCACTGTGCCCGCCGCTCAGGGCGCCGTGAGCCAGATCGTTCCGGCCGAGCACCTCCAGCAGGCCAACGTCCTGCTGCGGCTGCCGAGCAACGCGGTCAAGGTGCTCGGGCCCGTGGTCGGCGGACTCGTCGTCGCCTTCAGCGGGCCCGCCTGGGCGCTGGCCTGGGACGCGCTGACCTTCGCCGTCGCGGCCCTGCTGCTCCTCGGTCTCCGCCTGGACGCCCCCCTCGCCGTCAGCAGCGCCCTGGCCGACCTGCGGGCGGGATGGACCGGCTTCTGGTCGCGCACCTGGCTGTGGACGTACACGGCCGCCGGAACCGTCCTGGTCGCCGCGTGGCTGGCCGGCTACCAACTCCTGGGGCCCGTCATCGCCGCGCAGCGGTACGGGGGCGCACGTGACTGGGGGCTGGTTCAGGCGGCCTTCGCGGCGGGTCTGCTGGCCGGAACGCTGGTGTGCCTGCGCTGGAAGCCGCACCACCTGCTGGCGGTGTCGGTCGCGACGGGCTTCACCCTCACGCTCCCCCTGGCCGCGATGGCGTGGGGCATGCCGCTCGTCCTCGTGCTGCTCGCCGCCCTGTTCGCGGGGATGGGGGTCGACGTCTCGATCGTGACGTGGAGCACCGCTTTCCAACAGCACGTACCTCAGGCCGAGTTGGGCCGTATGAGCGCGTTCAACAGCATCGGCGAACGCCTCGCCATTCCCCTCGGCTACCTCATCACCGCCGTCGCGGCCGACGCCTGGGACAGCCGGGTGGTGCTGATGGTGTGTGCGGGCTTGATCGCCGTCGCCGCCGCGGCCAACCTCTGTGTGCCGGAGGTGTACCGCGTCAACCGGCTCCCCAGAGGCGACCACGCCGGGCTCGCGGAGTGACCCCGTTCGGCATGGGCGAGTCATGTCAGTGGCCAGGGGCCGGGCGAGGTCGAACCCGGCCGGCCCCGCCCCGTGTGCCACCACCGCCGGAGGCGCAGCGAGGTCAGACGCGGTCTGCCGCGATCAGGAGGTATTGGAAGGAGCCGTCCTCGTAGGAGTTGAGGAAGGCTTCTTCGATGCCGGTGACCAGGGAGGAGGTGGCCCGCAGCTGCCAGTACGGCGTGGTCGCGGCGGTCAGGTCGATGACGGCTTGCGGTACGAGACGGTTGTTGGCCATGGCGCGCATGTACTCCCGGCGGGAGTGGATGTTGCATTCGAAGTGGGCGTTGATCTGGGAGACCCATTTCGAGGGCTGGCCGTAACGCGGGTTCCAGCAGCCGGTGATGGTCACGTAGCGGCCGCCGACCGCGAGGACGCGGGAGTGCTCGGCGAAGAGGTCGTCGAGGTCGACGTACATGCTCGACTCGTTGTTCCACGAAGCCGCTGCCCGCCCGGTCTCGAAGGGCGTGTCGAGCATGTTGCACACGCGGGCGTGGACGTGGTCGTCGATGCCGAGTTCGTGGGCGCGCCGGTTGGCGAACTCGGCCTGCTTGGCCGACAGGGTGACCCCCTCGACCTTGCAGCCGAATCGCTGGTGGGCCATGACCATCGACCCGCCCCGCCCGCAGCCGGCGTCCATGAGCGTGTCATCACGCCCGATGGAGCCGAGGTGGTCCAACAGGACTTCGGCCTGCGCCGACTCCAGGCGGTGGAGCTCGGCGATCAGTTTCTTCTCGTACTCGCTGTCCTCGGCGTTCCCGAGGGCGGCGTGGTCGACGTCGCCGATGCCGTAGTGGTGGTGGTAGAGCCCGTCGACGTCGCCCAGACGCAGGTTCACGGGCCTGGCCTCCTGGTCCCAGTAACGGGCGATGTCCCCCTGGTAGGGCGACACCGGGGCGGGGATGAAGGCGGAGGTGTTGGTGGTGAGCTCGGTGGTCACAGAGAGGTCCGTTCTTTACCAGAAATCGGGCAGGCTGTATCGATAGGTGTTGGTCTGGTGCCAGTAGTGGTTGCCGTCGACCCATACGGCCACGCCCCGAAGGAAGCGCAGCACGCTCGGGACGGGGCAGGCGGCCGCCACGGCGGCAGCTTCGGCTTCGAAGTCGTGCATGAGGTGGTTGTGGACCTCGACCGCCTTCAGATAGGCGTCCCGGTCGGACATGCCCTCACGTTCGCCGATCACCACCGGCAGGTTCAGGTGCCGGCCGGGGCTGTTGAGTTCCTTGGTGTACGAGTACAGGTCGTTGACGATGGTGGTGGCGTTGCCGGCGAGGGCGATGACGCGCTGCACGGCGGGCCGGGCATGCAGGTCTGCCGGCAGTTCGTAGCCGCCGACGGTGTCGGTGATGGTGGGGCAGGGGCGGAAGTTGTTGAACTGGCGCATCGCCAGGTACTCCCACACCTCGGGAACGTGGTCCGTCTCGGCCCACGCGGCCTCGGCGAGATACCCCAGGTGCAGACGGGCCATGTCGTGCCGGAACCGGTCGGCCTGGGAGGGAGCGGCGTGCTGGAGGAAGTACTCCATGGCGGAGCGGTAGGCGCGCCGGGGGGCGTCCGACTGGAGCGAGGCCGCCCACTGCGGCTCGTACTCACTCGTGGTGTGCAGCGGGTCGAGGGCCGTGTGCGCCAGCAGGAGTCGGCTGCCGAGACCGATGGGTGAGCCCCCGTGGTCCTCGCAGTAGCAGTCATCGACCGCGTTCTCGGCGACCATCAGCCGTGCGGCGATCATCAGGTGGTCGACGGTGGGAGCGTCGGGATGGCAGGCGACCATGTAGCGGCCTACGGAGAAGCCGTCGAACTGGTCCTCCCACTCCGGGGGGTAGGCCTGGACCTCGTCCACCGCCCATGCCTTGATCCTGCGGCTGACCTCTTCCACCCGCGCCGGGTCGGGCTCCGGTACCGGATGGTGGTAGAGGCCCGGGATCGCGGTGCCCTCCACCGGTGGCCCAGGAGCGGGGGACGGATCGCGCCGGCCCGGCCGCAGGCCGGCCGTGCCCAGGCCGGTGGGGCCGCGCAGGATCCGTTCCAGGGCCGGGCCCAGTTGCCTCGCCGGTGCAGTGCCCTCCCGCACGTGCCGCGCGATCAGGTCACCACGTGGGCCGATGTCGGGTACGGACGTGGCTGCGGGAACGGCCTCTGCCGCCGGGACGGGGACGCGGGGCGGGCCGGGCAGGGCGGGCCGGGCCCCGGCTTCGACGCCGGAGGGATGGGTGCGGGCCTGAAGACGGGCCGCGACGGCTGACTGGCTCGACAGCGCGGGGGCAGAACCAGGCTCGGGCATCCGTAGCTCCTGAGATGAGGTGAAGTGGGGCAGGGCGGTCTGCCCCGAACCCCGGGCATGGCCTCCCGGGACGACAGGCCGTTTCGGCTCCTAGTCGCGCCTGCTGGCGATCTGGACGTTCTCCAGCACGCCGAGCGCATCGGGCACCAGGACGGCGGCGGAGTAGTAGGTGGAGACCAGGTACGAGGTGATCGCCTGCTCGCTGATGCCCATGAAGCGCACCGACAGCCCCGGCTCGTGCTCCTCCGGCAGGCCGGTCTGGTACAGGCCGATGACGCCCTGGCTGTCCTCGCCGGTTCGCATCGCAAGGATCGAACTGGTCCCCTCCTCGCTGATGGGAATCTTGTCGCAGGGCAGGATCGGGACGCCGCGCCACGCCGGGACCCGGTGCCCGTCGAGATCGACTTGGCCCGGGTGGATCCCGCGGGCGTTGAACTCGCGCCCGATCGCCGCGATCGTCCTGGGGTGGGCGAGGAACAGCTTCGTGCCGCGGCGCCGGCACAGGAGTTCGTCGAGGTCGTCCGGGGCGGGCGGCCCCGAGCTCGTCTGAAACCGCTGCTTGAAGGCGACGTTGTGGAGCAGCCCGAACTCCCGGTTGTTGATCAGCTCGTGCTCCTGGCGCTCGCGCAGCGCCTCGATGGTGAGCCTGAGCTGCTCCTCGGTCTGGTCCATCGGCCCGTTGTAGAGATCGGCGACCCTGGTGTGGACCCGCAGAACCGTCTGCGCGACGGAGAGTTCGTACTCGCGCGGGTGGAGTTCGTAGTCGACGAAGGCGCCCGGCAGCCGGGCTTCGCCGGCGTGACCGGCCGACATCCCGATCACGGCCTCGCCATGGCGGTTCTGCCGCTGGAGACGAAGCGAGCTGTAGTGCTCGATGTGGGCCCGCAGGCTCGGCGCCCTGGACAGCACGTCGCCGAAGTCGGCGCGGGACAGCGCGAGCAGGGTGCCGGCCGTCTCGGCGGTGGCGGTGCAGTCCCACGTGGCGTCGGCGTCCAAGAGGGTGTCCCCACCGAAGTGGTGACCGCCGGCGAGCAGGGCGACGGCCGCCTCGTCACCGTACTGACCGACGGAGGTCTGGCTGATCCGGCCGTGGGCGATCAGGTGGACCTGCCCGGCGGGGGCGCCACGCTCGACCAGCACATCGCCGGCTCGGAAGTCGCGCTGGACGCAACGGTCGGCGAGCGCGGCCAGCACCTCGACGTCCTCGAAGCCGCGCAGCAGGGCCAGTTCGCCGAGTTCACGGGGGATCACCCGGACGTGGGCACCGTCCTGGACGAATTCGATGCGCCCGTCGCCGACGGCATACGTGAGTCGGCGGTTCACCCGGTAGGCACCGCCCTTGGCCTCCACCCAGGGGAGCATCCGCAGCAGCCAGCGAGAGGTGATCTCCTGCATCTGCGGGGCGGACTTGGCCGTGGTGGCAAGGTTGCGGGCGGCCGCGGTGCCCAGACTGTTCTGCCGAGGTGGCGCCGGCTGCGCTTCCGGGGTGGTCTCAAGGGTCATCCGCCGGGCTCTCCTTGGCGAGGGGTGATCGGAGTACGCCGGCCAACCGACGAAGGAGAACCGAGAGCGGATCTCCGGAATCCGCCCAGCTCTCCGGGACCAGTAATAGGGCCGCTGCCGTCGGCTCACGCCAAGATCCGGTCGGTATTACCTCGATGCAGTGCACTTGCCCCGCATCAGGTTTGTCAGGACGACCGAAAGCATTCGATTCACGTACGAGCGAGTTGCGTCAGGTGAGGAACATCGCCTCGCCGAGACAGCAGTGGACCCCCTCCTCAAGGAAGGGGGCCCACTTTTGATGGTCAATCAGTTATTGATGACGCTGTCTGCCCAGGGCGAGCATCGTCCCGGCCGTGGACGGTGACATGCCGGCCGCCGGTTTCCCGGGGCCGGTGCACGGTGATCGTCGCTTCGGTCATGCTCCCAGCGTGATCCGGACGCCGATCGTCCGCATGCCGGGCCCACTGTGCTCGGCGCCGCTCCCACGTGTGGCCGGCTGCCGGAAGCGGGCATCTGCGCAAGCACTCCTCCGCTCGGACGGCCAACGGGGCGGGTCCCATCCTCGCCGACGCCGATGGCCTGGGAGCAGGCGGCTGCAGCGCGGCAAGGCGGGACCCGGAGGGCTGCGTTGTCGCCCTGTTGCCCCTCGGCCGCGACCGGTCCGGCTCTGCGGCGGATCGGATCGGCCGCAGATATTGACGCGTCCTCATCAGGGTTCTACCGTTCCAGAGTTCACATCCACACTCGTCGTTCATGGTTCTGAACATCTATGCGGAGAAGCCCCCCATGCGCATACGCACACTGTTCACACCCCTGGCCATCGCGACCGCCGCCACCAGCCTGGCCTGTGCGGCGCCCGCCTCGTCGGCCGCACCAGCCGTCCCGCACCCCGCCGTACAGACCGCGCGACAGACCGCGCCCGGCGGCGCCTTCGACCTGTCGGTGTGGGAGCTCCAGGAACCCGTGGGCTCGCCCGGCTCGCCGACCACGATCCCCTCGTCCCGGCTTCAGGGCGCCAACGGGTTCCAGGACTCGTACTTCTACACCGACAGCCACGACGGAGCGATGACGTTCTGGGCACCCGAGAAGGGCGTCACCACACCCAACTCCAACTACGCCCGCTCCGAACTGCGCGAGATGAACCGCGACGGCAGCGCCGCGGACTGGTCGCTCCAGGGCACCCACCGCCTCGCCGCGACACTGCGCGTGGTGTCGGTGACCTCCCATGTGTGTGTCGGGCAGATCCACCTCGGTACGGGTGGCTCGTCCACCAAGCCGCTCGTGGAGCTGTACTACGACTCCAACGGCGACATCTCCCTCGGCACCGAGAACTCGCCCTCGGGCGGCCAGACACGACACGCCGTGGGCCATGTGCCGGTCGGCACAACATGGAGCTACACGATCGGCGTCTCGGGCGGGCACACCCTCGACCTGACGGTCAACGGAAGCACCACCCACTACCCGATCCCGTCCTCCTTCGACGCCTACCAGCAGTACTTCAAGGCCGGCTCCTACAACCAGTCGTCCTCCAACAGCACCACCAAGGGCGCCCGCGTCGCCTTCTACAAGCTCATCGTCTCGCACAGCTGAGCCGACCGGCCCGCCCGGAAGCACCTGGCAGATCGAGGGAGGCGCGCCGGCCTCGCCGCGATGACTACTCACTCCATTGTCGGAGTGGTCGCGGCGGTCCACAGGCGACCGGAGTGGTCGCGTAAGGGCCGTCCATGTCCAGAGGGATACCGGCCTTGACCACCGTCGGGAATGGTCCGTCTGTCCCCCGCTCCGGCGCATGCGCCCGGTCGCTCCGGAAGCTTGTGGGCCAGCCGTGGTTCGGGGGCTCTGCGCCCAACGCGCGGACGTGTTACCGCAGTTGGGGGCTGGGTGGGGCGCGGCCCGTGCGGTATCGGGAGGGTGGCGGGTGGGGCCCCTGGGGCGCGGAGGTTGTGGGCGCGGCCGGGTGGGCGGGCGGCCGGGCCATATGGCCAGAAAGAAAGTTCTCGCTCCGGCCGGGGCCGTGCTTGGCTGGCACGTCGGTAGTTCCACGCACCGTATATCTCACGGCGAGGAGTGACCCAGATGGCCGAAGTCACCAAGATGAACAACCCGACACCCACCGCGTCTTCACGGCCCTGCGGGTTCGTGTCGACCGACAAGGGCAATGCGCCGACGATCACCCCGCTTCCCAAGGCGGAGTCGGTTCCCACCGCGAAGGCGGAGGAGACGAGCGCGCGGGCCTGAGCTCGTCGCCGCTCCTGTTCCCGGGGCCTGTCGTCACAGGGTCGGTCTGAGCACGCTGTCTTCCCGGTGGCGGTGGGTCCCGGTTTTCCCGTACCACGACGGGCCCCTCGTTCGCTCCTTCTCCTTGAGGCTTCCCGCCGCACACCGTGAAACTCCCAGGAGGAAGCACGCCGATGTCCACCCCGGTTTATCAGTCCTCCCGCTACGTACGGACCCTGCGCTCAGCGAACGACCGCGACTTCTCGCGTTTCGGCGGCCGCCTGGAGAACTTCGACGACGATCGCACCATCGCCTTCCACTCCCTGTTCGGCAACGCCCGGCTGGTGGACCGCGACACGATCGACCTGCTGCGTACGGCCTCCGAGGGGCTGCCCCTGGAGAAGCTGTGGGAGCGCGCCGACAAGGAGACCGTGGAGAGCCTCATCGAGGCCAAGTATTTGGTGGCGGCGGGCTACGACGAGGCGGCGGAGATCGACGCGCTGCTGTCCACGCGCGGCGAGGCGCTCAGCACGGGCGTCTTCCACTCCTCGATCCAGCTGGTCCTCACCAACGCGTGCAACTTCAGCTGTCAGGGCTGTTTCGCTTACAACTTCGACGGCGGCGTCGAGGAACGCAACCACTCCGGCGAGTCCGTCAAGCCCGGCCCCGTCCTGGTCGAGCTGCGCGCGACGCGCGGCGACACCGGACCGACCCTGGCCAAGGGCGACTGGAACGAGGGCACCGACGGCGGCCGCAACCCTTCGATGCACATGTCGGCCGAGGTCGCCGAGAAGACCCTGCGGGAGGCCGTCGCGCTGCGCAAGGCCAACGGCGGCGGCGAGCTCACCGTGTCGTTCTTCGGCGGCGAGCCGACGCTGGCGCGCGGCACCATCCTGCACATCCTGCGCACCTTCGGTGAGTCCTACGACGGCGTCAGCCTCTCGTACGACATGACCAGCAACGGCTCGCGGATCGACGCCGAGCTGCTCGCGGCGCTCGCCGAGCACCAGGTCTCCACCACCGTCTCGATCGACTACCTCGTCCCCGAGACCGGGGAGTTCCGCGGCGGGCAGCAGCAGCGCACCGCCTGGCCCGTGGTCCGCAAGGCGATCCTCGACATGAAGGCGGCCGGTGTCCCGGTCAGCATCACGACGGTGCTGTCGCAGTACACCTGGGACAAGTGGGGCACCCCGCTGATCGACTTCGTCGCCGAGGCGGGCCTGGACTCCCTGGACGTCATCGTCTCCTTCCAGGCGAACGAGTTCTTCCAGCAGCACAGTCCGCACGACGTGGCCCAGCGGCTGCTCTCGGCCGTCGACTACGGTCGCGAGCGCGGGGTGCAGCTGAGCGGTTACTGGTACCAGACGTTCCAGATGATCGCCGACGAGCAGAAGTGGGCCGCCCAGGCGGACTACAAGACCTGCCCGGCCGTCGGCCGGCAGCTGTCCATCGAGCCCAACGGCAGCGTCTTCGCCTGCAAGGCGACCGCGCGCAAGCTCGGCTCGATCGACGACTGGCGCGGCATCTTCAACTCCCCCGGCTACCGCGACTACGGCATGCGCGCCTACACCAACGGGCCCGGCTGCCAGGGCTGCGAGCTCCAGGGCACCTGCTCGGGCGGTTCGGCCGGAGCGCTGGAGGAGGAGAACGGGTCGATCCAGGTCATGTCACCGGGGTACTGCGCCTACATGCGGGAAACCGTGCAGGGACTGCTCGAACGGCACCACGCCCAGGTCGTCTCCGCCGTTTGAGGCCGTTGAGAGGGAGCTGCACCCTATGCCGACGATCGGTCTGAACTTCGGACACGACGGTGGCGCCGCCCTGGCCGAGGCCGCCGGCGTCCACGTCATCGAGGCCGAACGCCAGGTGGGACTCCGCCATGTGTGCGGCGGCAACAAGACGTTCGCCCAGGAGGTCGGCGGCTGGATCGGCACGCTGTTCGCGCGGGCCGGCGGCCCGGTCACCGGCATCGCCGTGTCCGACTGGTACACCCCGGCCTGCCAGATCCTGCCCGGCCAGCTCACCGAACTGGTCGGGCAGGACATCACCTGGAGCAGGCCGGGCAAGGCGCTGGCGACGTCGGTCCTGCGCCCGTTGAAGTCCGTGGAGTGGGCGCTCACCGGTGCCACCCGCTCGGTGCCCGTCACCGCGGTGCGCCACCACTACGCGCACGCCGCCCTCGCCTACTACACCTCCGGCGAGTCCAAGGCGCTCACCCTGGCCCTGGACGGCACCGGCAACTACGCCGAGTGCGGCATGGTCTGCCTCGGCGACGGGGACGACCTGGTCCCCGTCCGGTCGTTCGACAACCGCACCGGCCCGCGCTTCGGCCTGCTGTACGAGGCGCTGGCCCGGCGCGTCCACGGCGGCCAGTTCGACACCGGCAAGCTCCTCGGTCTCGCCGCCACCGGCGAGGTCGACCCGGATCTGCTGCCGGTGGTGCGGGCCATGATGATCGGGGAGCGGTCCCGGTGCACCGACGCGCTGTTCGCGCCGCTCGGCGCCACCGCGCCCGTCGGCAGCGCGCTGCGCTACGCGGACAACTGGTTCGAGTACGACGAGGAGGCCGGCGGCTATCTCGACGGGCTGCTCGCCGACGCCACCGACGACGACGTGGTGCACTCCTACGGCGGGATCTTCCCCGACGAGATCCGCGCCGCGTCCGGTCGCCGCTTCGTGGTCGGCAAGAGCCCCGAGGACGCGGTCTGCCGCGATCTGGCCGCGACCGTGCAGGCGGCCGTGGAGCAGGACCTGCTGCATCTGGTCACGGCGCTGCGCGAGCGTTATCCCGAGTACCGGGTGCTGTGCTACGCGGGCGGCTGCGCCCTGAACATCCTCGCCAACTCCCGCCTGGCACAAGCCGAGTTGTTCGACCGCATCCACATCCCGACCTGCTGCGACGACTCGGGCATCGCGCTGGGCGCCGCCCTGGCGCTCGCGAACGCCGACGACCGGCCCCGCCGCGCGGCGGACGCCGAGCCCGCCTACGCGGGCCCCGCGCTCATCACCACCACCGCCGACACCCGTCATCGCCGTGAAGTCCTGGCGAGCGAGGCCGAGTTCATCGACCGCGTCGCCGAACTGCTGGCCTCCCGGCACTGCGTGGCCTGGCTGGAGGGCGGCATGGAGACCGGCCCGCGCGCCCTGGGCCACCGCTCGCTCCTCATCTCCCCACACTGGCCCGGCGCGCGCAAGCACGTCTCGCAGGCCATCAAGCACCGCGAGTGGTTCCGCCCGGTGTCCCCGCTGTGCCCGGTGGAGGTGGCCGGCCAGTACTTCAGCGGTCCGCTCGACCAGACCGACCGGATGCTCTTCGCCGTACGGGTGCGCCCCGAGCGCGCCGAGGAGCTGACCGAGGTCCGGCACATCGACGGCACCGCCCGCCTGCAGACGGTGACCCGGGCCGAACACCCGCTGCTGCACCGGCTGTGCCTCGCCCTTCAGCCCCGTACCGGACTGCCGGTCGTCATCAACACCAGCGCCAACGCCGGCGGGCGCCCGATCCTCAACAGCCTCGACGAGGCACTGGCCCTGCTCGACAGCACCCCGCTGGACGCGGTCGTACTCGCCGACGAGCGCACCGTCATCCACTCCTGACCCCGCCCGGCGTACGCGCCGCCGACATCCCACCGCACCAACCGGAACGAGGAGCTCGATGGAAGCCACCCAGCTCAGGGACGTCCGCAAACGGCTGCCCCTGCGCACCCTGTCGCCGCAGGACTGGGAGCAGTGGATCACCCTCGGCTATGTCATCGTGCGCCAGGCGGTCCCCGCCGACCACGTCGAACGGCTGACCAAGGCGCTGTTCGCGTTCGAGGACATGGACCCGGACGACCAGGCCACCTGGTACAAGAGCGACGCCCCCAGTCAGCGGCTGCCCGGACACAGCGGTCTGGTGGAGATCTACAACCACCAGGCCATGTGGGACAACCGGCAGACCCCGCGCCTGTACGACGCCTTCGTCGACCTCTGGGACACCACCGACCTGTGGGTGGTCATCGACTTCGCCAACGTCAACCCGCCCAACCGCGGCACCCGGGAGTTCGAGGGCTTCGTCCACTGGGACGTCGACACCTCGCGGCGCCCGCTGCCGATCAGCTGCCAGGGCGTCCTGTCGCTCAGCGCCGGCAACGAGGACATCGGCGGGTTCCAGTGCGTGCCGGGCATCTTCGAGAAGCTCGACAACTGGCTCGCCGAGCAGCCCGCCGACCGCGACCCGATGACCCCGGACCTGACCGGCCACGAGATCGTCACCCCCCGGGTGGACCCGGGAGACCTCATCATCTTCAACAGCCTGCTGCCGCACGGCGTGCGGCCCAACCGCTCGGCGGACCAGGTGCGCATGGCCCAGTACATCTCCATGGCCCCGGCCCTGGAGGACGACACCGCTCTGCGCGACACCCGGATCGCCTTCTGGCGGGACCGGATCCCGCCGCACGAGCACGAGCACCACGGCCGACCCCGCAAGAGGGAACGCGAGTTGTACGACCGCGCCGAGCTGACCCCGCTCGGTGAACGGCTCCTGGGTCTGCGCAGCTGGTCCGCCTGAACGCAGCACCGCGCACCGGTTCCGGCACCAGATCAGAGTGAGGTTTCTTGACCACGGCAGATCCTCCGGCCACGCGGGGCGCGCCCCGGCTGGGACGCCCGTTCCGCTGGCTCTGGTCGTCCTCGGTGGCCTCCAACGCCGGGGACGGCATCACCCGTACGCTGCTGCCCCTGCTCGTGGTCGCCGGACATCCCCAGCCGCTGGTGGTGGCCGGGCTCACCGCCGTCAACATGCTTCCCTGGCTGCTGTTCGCGCTGCCCGCGGGTGTGCTGGTGGACCGCCACGACCGCCGCCGCCTGCTGCTCCTCAGCAACGTCGTGCGGACGGTCGCACTGCTGGGGGCGATCGCGGCGTTCGCCGCCGGGGGCTCGGTGCCCCTGCTGTACACGCTCGCCTTCGTGCTCGGAATGGCCGAGACGCTCGCCGAGACCGCCGGTCCCGCGATGCTGCCCGCGATCGTCGCCCCCGAGCAACTGGAGCGCGCCAACGGGCAGTTGCTCGCCCCGCAGGTCATCCTGAACGAGATGGCGGGCCCGCCGCTCGCCGGGCTCCTCGTCGGTGTCGGCGCCACTCTCGCGCTGGCCACCGGCGGCGCCCTGTACGCGGTCGCCGCCGTCTTGCTGACCGGCCTCGCCGGAGCCGTACCGGCGCCGCGCCCGAGCGCTCGGGCCGGCTCCTCGATGTGGCGGGAGATCCGGGCGGGCGTCGGCTTCGTGCTCGGCCGCGCGGCGCTCGCCCGCACCCTCGCGGCGAGCGCGCTGTACGGCCTGGTGTACTCGGCGACCTTCTCCATGCTGGTGCTCCTGGCGTACGGACCACTGCGCCTGCACGCCGTCGGCTACGGACTGCTGCTCACCGTCGGCTCGATCGGCTCGGTCTTCGGCACGTGGCTCGCCGGCCGGCTCGCCGAGCAGGTGCCCACCATCCCCCTCGCGATGGCGTCGCTGGTGCTGTCGGGCAGCGCGTACATCGCGATGGGACTCGCCGGGAACGTGGTGGCGGTGGGCGCCGCCCTGCTGTGCAACGGCGTGTTCATGATGAGCTGGAACATCCCCGTCCTGTCCCTGCGCCAGCGCTTCGCCCCCGCCGAGCTCCAGGGGCGCGTGATGAGCGTCTCGCGGCTGTGTTCCTGGGGAACCATGCCGGTCGGAGCGGCCCTGGGCGGTCTGCTCGCCCGCTTCTCCTCCGTCGCCACGGTCTTCGTGACGTTCGGAGCCGCCCTGATCGTGGGCGCCCTCGTCCTGCTCGCCCCGCTGCGCAAGGTCGTCCTGACCCAGGATCTCGCGGACGCCACGGGCTCGCACCACCGGAACACAGAAGACGAAAGAGGAGACAATGACAGCCACTCCGTATGACGCCGTGATCGTCGGCGGCGGCCCCGCGGGCCTGAACGCCGCTCTGTACCTGGGCCGCTCGCGCCGCCGGACCGTGCTGATCGATTCCGGCGACGCACGGAACATGGCGGCCGGGGTCATGCACAACGTCGTCACCAACGACGGTGTGACCATCGCGGACTTCCGGGAGCGGGCCCGCGCCGAGATCGCCGGATACGGGGTGGAGTTCCGCGACGACGAGGTGACCTCGGTGTCGCCCGACGGCGACGAGGTCGTCACCGTGACCCGGTCCGGCCTCGAAGTGCGCAGCCGTACGGTGCTGTACGCGGCCGGAGTGCGCTCGATCCTGCCCGACCTCCCCGGCATCGCCGATCTGTGGGGCAAGAGCGTCTTCGAGTGCCCGTACTGCCACGCCTACGAGGTGCGCGACGGTGCGTTCGGGGTCTACGGCGGCGGGGTGCCCAGCGAGTGCCTGGCCGCGACCCTCACGGTGTGGGCGTCCTCCCTCACCTATCTCTCCGACCAGCGCGAGCTGCCCGCGGACGAGCAGGCCCGGCTCGCCGCCGCCGGGGTGCCCACGGTCGCGGACAAGGTCCTCGGCATCGCCGGTCATCCCGACGGCGTCAGCGTCAAGCTGGACGACGGGCGGTCCCTCGAATTCACCGCCCTGTTCACGCACTTGGAGACCGAGCCGAGGGTGCGGCCGCTGCGCCCCTGGCTCCGGGCGGACGACCTCACCGAGGTGCAGACCGACGAGCGCGGCCGCACCTCGCTGCCGCGTCTCTACGTCGCCGGCGACCTGGGCAAGAACATGCAGCAGGCGGCCATGGCGGCGGCCAGCGGCGCGCTGGCCGCGATGGCCATCAACGCCGACCTCATCCGCGAGGACCGTCCCGGCGCCCTGTACGACCTGTAACCCGTACCCCTGACGAGGTGAGAAGGAGGGCAGACCGCCGTGAAGTCCCCACGGGCCGAACTGACGCCCCAGATGGAGCACTACACGTTCGTCCTGGAGGACCAGCCGTACATCGGCTTCTTCCAGTACGGCAACGAGAGCACCCCGGTCTACAGCACCGACCCGTGCGGCTTCCGGATCTCGCACGCCGCGGACGGCCGGACGGCCTCCGTGGCGGGCGAGCGGCCGCCGGGGCCGGTGCGGCTGCTGGCCGGCAGCTCCGCCGTCTTCGGCGTCGGCGCCACCGGCGACCACGCCACCGTCCCCTCCCGCCTGGGCAGCCGCTACGCCCCCGGGCGGCCGTGGCTGAACTTCGCGGGCCAGAGCCTGAACTCCGTACAGGAGCTGATGCTCAGCACCCTCTTCCAGCACCACCTGGACGAGGTCGAGGAGATCGTCGTGCTGTCGGGTGTCAACAACCTGGTCCTCAGCAGGCTCCCGGAGTCCCAGCAGGGCCGCCACGGCGCCTTCTTCGAATGCGGCCCGGCGCCGGAACAGGTGCCCACACCGGATCAACGCATCGCCCGCGCAAGCGAGTTGACGGTACGTCACCTGCGGGGCTGGCAGCGCTTCGCCACGGCGTTCGGCGCCCGCCTCACCTTCGTACTGCAACCGCTGGCCCCCTGGGTCCGCGACGAGCCCGCCCCGCAGGAGAAGGCGCTCTTCGACGAACTGGACGATGTCTCCAACTGGCGGCGGCTGCACAACGACATCGCCTCGATGGAGGTCGGCCGCCGCTACGCGCAGGCTCTGCGCGAGGGCTGCGCGAGCGCCGGGGTCGGCTTCCTCGACCTCAATCCCGCGCTCGGCGAGGCGGTCGCCGCCGACGACTGGCTGTTCGTGGACCGCGTGCACTGCGTGGACGCCGGGTACGACACCGTGGCCCGCGTGCTCGCCGAGCACCTCGACCTGTCGTAGCGCGGAGGAGGTCACGATGACACGGCTGCGGAACGTACTGAACCGACTGCTGCGCCGCAAACCGAAGTTGAAGGCGCAGCCCAAGGACGACGCCTCCATCTACCCGATGTTCTGACCGTACCGGCCGCCCGCATCCGAGGAGGGGACAGGAACGTGACGGAGCTGGTCCTTGGCCTGTCGGCGTACTACCACGACAGCGCCGCCGCCCTGGTCGCCGACGGCGTGCCGGTCGCGGCGGCCCAGGAGGAGAGGTTCAGCCGCCGCCGTCACGACCCGTCCTTTCCCCGGCAGGCCGTCGAGTACTGCCTGAACGCGGGCGGCGTCGCCCTCGGCGACCTGTCGGCGGTGGCGTACTACGAGGACCCGGCGCTGAAGTTCCGCCGGGTCATGGCCACGTTCGCCGGTTCCGCCCCGCATGCCCTGTCCGCCTTCCAGGGCTCGTTTCCCGCGTGGCTGCGCTGGAAGCGCAGGGCCGCGGACGCGGTACGCGACGAACTCGCCCGGGGCGGCCGCGCGGTACCCCCGGTCATGTCCCTGCGCCACCACGCATCGCACGCCGCCTCCGCCTTCTTCCCCGGTCCGTTCCCCACCGCCGCCGTCCTGTGCATCGACGGCGTCGGGGAGTGGGCCACGACCACGCTGTGGCACGGCCGGGACACCGAACTGCGACAACTGGCCGAGCTGCGCTTCCCGCACTCGCTGGGCCTGCTGTACTCGGCGTTCACCTACTTCTGCGGTTTCAAGGTGGACTCCGGGGAGTACAAGCTGATGGGCTTGGCGCCGTACGGCAAGCCGCGCTTCGCGCCGCTCATCCGCGAGCGGCTGATCGACATCAAGCCGGACGGGACCTTCCGGCTCGACGTCCGCTATTTCGAGTACTTGCGCGGCCGGGTCATGACCGGCCGCGCCTTCGAGGAACTCTTCGGCGGCCCCCGTCGGCAGCCCGAAGGCCCTCTCACGGAAAGGGAGTTCGACCTCGCGGCCTCCGTGCAGCAGGTCACCGAGGACGTCGTGGTCCGGCTCGCCAGGACCGCGCGCGAACTGACCGGAGAATCACGCCTGTGCATGGCAGGCGGGGTGGCGCTCAACTGCGTGGCCAACGGCAAGGTCGTCGAACAGGCCGGCATCGACGAGCTGTGGGTGCAGCCGGCGGCGGGGGACGCGGGGGGCGCGCTGGGCGCGGCGCTCGCGGTCGCCCACGGGCGGGGCGCGCCCCGCTCCCACCTGACGGGCAGTCACCATCCTGGCCCGCGTCCGAAGTCCCGTCGGGACGCCATGTCGGGGGCGCTGCTGGGGCCCGAGTACTCCGACGAGCAGATCGCCGCCTGTCTCGACCGCCTCGGCGCGCCCCGCACCCGCCTCGAACCGGACGCGCTGGCCCGGGAGGTGGCCGCCGCGCTGGCCGACGGCAAGATCGTGGGGTGGTTCCAGGGCCGGATGGAGTTCGGGCCCCGTGCGCTCGGCTCCCGCTCCATCCTCGCCGACCCCCGCGATCCCGGTATGCAGTCGGCACTCAATCTGCGGACCAAGTTCCGCGAGTCCTTCCGCCCGTTCGCGCCCGCCGTCCTGGCCGAGGACGCCAAGGACTACTTCGACCTGCGGCAGGACAGCCCGTACATGCTCCTGGTGAGCCGGGTCTCGGCGGCGCAGCGGCTCGACCACGAGGTGCCGGCCGGCAGCAGCGGGCTCGACCTGCTGCGGGTTCCCCGGTCGACCGTGCCCGCCGTCACCCACATCGACGGCACCGCCCGCGTCCAGACGGTCGGCCCGGCCCACCCGCACCTGCGCCGCCTGCTGCTCGCCTTCAAGGAGCGCACGAACTGCCCGGTGCTGATCAACACGTCGTTCAACGTACGCGGGGAGCCCATCGTCAACAGCCCGGACGACGCGTACGCCTGCTTCATGCGGACCAACATCGA
Source organism: Streptomyces sp. NPDC094147 (assembly GCF_044764265.1). NCBI lineage: Bacteria > Bacillati > Actinomycetota > Actinomycetes > Kitasatosporales > Streptomycetaceae > Streptomyces > Streptomyces sp. NPDC094147. Next base: position 79,356 of record NZ_JBIWHT010000018.1, read on the forward strand.
CGCGCTGGCCATCGGGGGGTTCCTGCTGATGAAGGAGGCGCAGCCGGTGTGGGAGGAGGAGGGGGACTGGCGGGCGAGGATTCCGGTGGACTGAGGGGGGGCTCTCCCGTGGGGCGGCCTCCGACCCACGTCCCACCCGCCAACGCACCCGCCCGCCACCCGATCCCGAGGAGGTGCACCACCGTGCGCCGGATTCTGCTCGCTGTTTTCTACTACCTGGCCATCACGCCGTGGGGCCGGTTGCACCGCCTGATCGCCGACCCCCTGGCCCGGCGGCTGCGCCCGGAGGCCACGACGTACTGGCACTTCGTCGACGGCGGCTGATCCAGGGGACGGCTGCCGCCGGTATTCTGCGCGACATGATCGACTCATACGCGGGCCTTGACGATGCCGGGGTTGCGATGGCTGCGGCCAGTGCCGGCGCTGACGTGGTGCGCGCCATGTACGGCCGGCGACTCACCCGTATCGACAAGGGTGCCGGGGACTTCGCCACCGCCGCCGATGTCGAGGCCGAGAAGACGATTCTCGGCGTCCTGCGTGCCGCCCGGCCCGATGACGCGGTGCTCGGCGAGGAGGGCGGGCAGCAGGGTGCCGCCGAGTCGGTGCGCCAGTGGCTGGTGGATCCCCTGTGCGGCACCCTGAACTACGCCGTGGGCAACATGGTGGTGGCCGTCAACGTGGCGCTGCGCGACGGGGCGGCGGCGGTGGCCGACCCGTTCAGCGGGGAGGTCTTCTTCACCGACGGTGAGACCGCCGGGGTGCGGCACGACGGGGCCGACGCGCGCCTTGCGCCCACGTCGGCCACCCAGCTGGTGGACGTCAATCTGGACCCGCCGTTCCCGAGCGCGCCCGGCTTCCGGGCGGTGGACCTGCTGGCGCACCCCGGGTTCGTCGAACGGTTCCGCCCGCGGGTCGTGTCCACGACGCTGGCGCTGACCTGGGTCGCCGCCGGCAAGCGTGCCGCGTACGTCACCGACGGCGGCGACCTGTCCGGGAGCGTGCACTTCGCCGCGGGCATCGCGCTGTGCCGGGCCGCCGGCTGCGTGGTCACCGGGATCGACGGCGGCCCGCTCGGACCGGCAGGCCGCGGACTGGTGGCGGCCGCCGACGCGGAAACCCACGGGCTGCTGATGTCGATGATCGGTAGCCGGAGCTAGCTGGAACTGGCGTGGCTGTCCGCTCAGACGGCCCGCAGGGCGCGCGATCGGCGGCCGGTGGGGCGGTCGGTCTGCCCCTGGTCGCTTCGTGACGCCCTCACGTTGGGCAGCCCCCTGTGCTGGTTGACCACATGCATCGGCCTTGCGGGGACGCCCGGCGTAGGTGACGATCAAGAGCGAGGCGGTTTTCCACGGGAGGGGTGCTTGTGTCCGAAGTCAAGGGCGAGCTCGACCAGTTGATGCGTGCCTTTCTCGGCGCGTTCACCAACACCGGTGGCCGTGCGCCCGACGTCGGCATCGTCCGGGAGGTGTTCATTCCGCAAGGGATGATCATCAGCAACGTCGGGGGTGAGCCCGTTGTCTACGATCTCGACGGCTTCATCGAGCCCCGGGAGAAGATCCTCACCGATGGGTCGCTGACGGAGTTCTCGGAATGGGAAGTCGCCGAGCGGACCGAAGTGTTCGGGTCGATCGCCCACCGCTTCAGCGAATATCGCAAGTCCGGTTTCCGCGACGGCACATGGTTCGAGGGCTCGGGTCACAAGACCACTCAGTTCGTGCGGACGCCTGCCGGGTGGCGGATGAGCTCGATGGCCTGGGACGACGTATAGGGCCCGGACCACGTGCGGAGCCGAGACGGTGAGGGCGGTGGAGGGCGCTCACGCACAGGTCCCGGCTGGTGTATGGCGTCGGACGGCAGGTCTGTCCGCACCGGACAACCTCGCGTACGCGGGCGTGTCGGCCGGTGCGGGATGCGTCTCAGGGCCGGGCGGTCGCAGGGCCGTTGCGGCCGGTGAGGACGGCCACGATGTCCGGCCAGGCCTTCGCGCCGAGGACCGCGTCCGCTTCCGCCGTGCCGCCGTAGCGGAACCGGCCGGAGGGAGCAGGCGGCCCCTCCCCCGGCAGGCGCGGGCGGTGCCCGGCGTCCGGGGTGCTGATGAGCTGCGCCGCGCGGCCGGTCGCGGCGCCGCGTGACGCCAACTCCTGCGCGAAGGCCAGCGAGGGCCACATCTCGTCGTCCCCGCCCGCCACGAGCAGGACCTCCGCCGTGGACCGCTCGATCGGGATCGCGGCCTGCCGCGCGTCCTCGGCGAAGGTCTGCCGGCTGCGCTCGTAGAGCGGCCGGTAGGCGACGGGCTCGCCGTCCGCTTCCGCCGGGGTCCAGTCGTCGTCGTAGGCGACGAACGGGACGGGCTCGCCCCGCCATGTCCACGCGGAGCGATAGGGGCGGCTCTCGCCGTCGACGCCGGGGCCCAGGTTCGCCCAGACCACGGACGTGGGCGAGACCGCCACCACCGCGTCGACCCGCGGATCGCGGACAGCCAGCAGCAAAGCGGCCTCGGCGCCCTTGGACGACCCGAGCACACCGATCCTCTTTGCCCCCTTGGCCTGCAAGAAGTCGATCGCCTCAGTGAAGGTCTCCAGCGGGACCTCGCAGATTCCGGCGGGCTGCCCGGCGCCGCCGAACCATCGGATCGACAGGGCGGTCATCCCGGCTCGCGCCAGCAACTGACAGCGGCCGGTCTCGATACGGCCACTCGAACCGGCCAGCACCAGCACCCCGACCGTGCTGCCCCCAACTGGCGCTGCCAGCACCCCTTCCCAGGGCGCGGTGAACGTGTCCACGGTGATCTCCACGGGCCTCCCATCGGCGGACTCACCGAAGATCTTCCCTCAGGCGCGCCTCCCCCAGGCGCGCAGGTTTCCCATGGTCTGCACCGTCCGGCCGTCTCAATGGTCCAGCGGTCTCAGTGACCCGTAACAGATCCCCGCATGTGGCACGATCCGGACGCCGGGTCGGACTTGTGGTTGCCGCTGCGTCAACTCGTACGGTCGGTTGTGGGGCCGGAGAGACCGGCCCGGCGATGGGAGGCACGGCCATGGCATGGTCGATCGCGGACGTGGCTCGAATGTCCGGGGTGACGTCCCGGACGCTGCGGCACTACGACGAGATCGGTCTGCTGCCGCACGCGTGGATCGGAAGCAACGGGCACCGCTACTACGAGGAGGCGGATCTCCTGCGGCTGCAGCAGATCCTGCTGATGCGGGAGCTGGACCTGGGGCTGCGCGAGATCCAGGCGGTTCTGGACAGCCAGGTCGACCGGGTGGCCGTGCTGCGCGAGCACCACGAGCGGCTGCTGCGGGAGCGGGACCGGCTGGAGACGCTGGCCCGCACGGTCGGGCGCACCATCGCCGAACTGGAGGAATCCAAGAAGGACAGGGACGACAACACCATGACGAAGATCAACAGGCCGGAGAACCTGTTCGAGGGTTTCGAGCCGTCCCCCGCGATCGAGGCCGAGGTGCGCGAGCGGTGGCCGAAGGCGTGGGAGCAGTCCCGGCAGGCCGTCGAGACGATGACCGGCGAGGACACGGAGCTGTGGCAGCGCGAGGCGACGGCGCAGATGATCCGCCTCGCGGAGTTCATGGTGGCCGGCACCCCGGTCACCGATCCCGCGGTGCAGGACGTGGTGGACGCCCACTACCGGGGCGTCTGCCGGTTCTGGTCGCCGAACGCGGCCGCGTACAAGGGACTGGCCAAGACCTATGCCGAGGACCCGCGGTTCCGCACCAACTTCGACAAGATCGCTGAAGGCCTCGCGGAGTACCAGCGCGACGCCATGGTCGCCTACGCCGACGCCCGGCTGAGCTGACCCACCGCTCACCTTGCCGGGGGGCTGCAGACCCCCGGCTCGCACGACCACTCCGCCACCGCGCGGGCACGCTCCGGCATGCGCCGGGCGGTCGGGCGCACCACCCTGGATTCATGGACGAGTTCGACGGCGACTCCCCCGGCATCCCGTGGCAGCAAGCACCTGCCGCTCACCACGAGGCCGCGTGATGGACCCCCGCCGACAAGCGCGCCGGGCAGTGCGCTGGGCCCGCCGCATCTGGACGGCCGGCCGACGCGCGGGCCGCTGCGAGGAACACCTCCGCCGCCTGCGACGACGGCGCCGCCGGTAGCCGAAACCTTTTCCCGCCCCGACTGGCCCCAGGGATGCCACGCCTGCGCCATCGCGGGTTGCCATGACGCCATCATGGTGCCAAGATGGCGTCATGGACCTTACTCCGTATGTCGACCACCTCCGGCACGAGCTCGCGGTCGCCGCGGACGCGGGCGGAGCCGAAGCGCGGGCCCTGGCCGAGCGGCTCACCGCTCCGCTGGAGTCGGCCGCCCGGCTCACCCTGCTCAACGCGCTGTCCGCGGCCATGGGTGAGGTCACCCGTGACCTCGCGCCGGGTTCGGTCGACGTACGGCTGCGCGGGCTCGACCCCGAGTTCGTGGTGACACCGCCGCCTGGCCAGGAGGCGTATGAGGATGCGCGGGAGCGCGACAGCGCGCCGAGCGGGGCGCGGGCGCCCTTGGCCCCCGTCCCGGCGGAGGGTGACGACGGAAGCACCGCGCGGATCAACTTCCGCCTCCCCGGCCACCTCAAGAACCGGGTCGAGGACGCCGCGGCGCAGGAGGGCCTCTCGGTCAACGCCTGGCTGGTCCGGGCCGTCGCCACCGCCCTGGAGCCCGCCGAGCCCAGCAGATCGCAGGGACGCGCCCGCCAGCTGGGCAGACAGGGCTTCACGGGCTGGGTCCGCTAGCCCGGACCCGTACCGCACCCCACTTCACCCTTCACCCGCCCCACCAGCGGGAACGCACACCACAGCCATGAGGACGGGACAGCCATGCCTGAATTCGACACCCCCGAACCCATCTCCGTCACCCTCGAATTCGAGGTCGGCACCGCCCGCGTCACCGCGGGCAAGCGCACCGCCACGGTGGTCGAGGTGCTGCCGAGCAGCAGCGCCGACGAGGCGGACGTCCTGGCCGCGGAGCAGACCAAAGTCACCTGCTCGGGCGGCAAGTTGCAGGTCAAGGGGCCCCGGAAGCGGTCCCTGTTCGGCAAGGCCGGGTCGATCGAGGTGAGCATCGAGCTGCCCGCCGGATCGGACGTCCACGGTGCCTCGTCCATGGCGGACTTCACCTGCGCGGGCGTGTTCGGCGACGTCCGGTTCAAGACCGCGCTCGGTGACATCCAGATCGACGAGGCGGCCGCCGTCCGGCTCAACACCGACCACGGCGACATCCGCGTGGACCGGGTGACGGGCGACGCCGAGGTCACCGGGGCCGGGCGGATCGATGTCGGCGAGATCGCGGGCACGGCGACGGTCAAGAACGGGAACGGTGAGACCACCGTCGGGGAGGTCACCGGCGATCTGCGCGCGAAGTCGTCCAACGGCCGCATCTCCGTGGGCATCGCGCACGCGGGCGTCGACGCCAAGTCCGCCAGCGGCGGGATCCGGGTCGGCGAAGTGGCGCGCGGCCAGGTCGTGTTGCAGACCGCGGCCGGTGACCTGGAGATCGGCATCCGCGAGTCCACGGCCGCCTGGCTCGATGTGAACACCCGGATCGGCAGCGTGCGCAACTCCATCGGGGCGTCGGAAGGACCCGCGTCCTCCGACGAGACCGTCGAGGTGCGCGCCCGTACCGGAGTCGGCGACATCGTGATCCGCCGCCCCTGACCCACCCCCGGCACCACGTGATCCGCCGCCACTGATCCGCCCCGGCACTGCACCCGGGATCCGGCTCCCACGCCCCCAACCGTCCAACTGCCCCCGGCCGGCCCGGAGTTGGCCCACAAAGCCACGGGCACGGCTTCGTGCTGCCCGAATCCAGCGCCGCGGGCGATTTCCCGCCAGGCGTCACCCCCTGGGGTGACGCGGCTCAGGCGCACGTCGTTGCTCAGTACACCTCACACACACCGGAGGAAACCATGGAAAACGGACCGTCCAGCAACGGCCCCGTACAGCTGCCCACCGCCCGCCCCAAGGGCTGCCCCTTCGATCCGCCGAGTGAACTGGCGGGGCTGCGCGAGCAGGAGGGGCTCAGCCGGATGCGCTACCCCGACGGGCACATCGGCTGGCTGGCCACCAGCCACGCCACCGTCCGCTCCTTAACCGCCGACCCCCGCTTCAGCTCGCGGTACGAGCTCATGCACTACCCGTTCCCGGGCGGCATCAGCGAGATCCCCCCGGCGCCCCTCGGCGACCTCACGGGGATCGACGCGCCCGAGCACACCCGCTACCGAAGGCTGCTCGCCGGCAAGTTCACCGTGCGCCGGATGCGTGAACTCACCACGCGCGTCGAGGAGATCACCGCCGAGCACCTCGACGCGATGGAGCGCCGGGGCCCGTCGGTCGACCTGGTGGAGGCGTACGCGCATCCCGTCCCGGCGCTGATGATCTGCGAACTGCTCGGCGTTCCGCACGGCGACCGCGAGGTCTTCCAGCGTCACGCGGCGACCCTGAGCGGCGTGGACTCCACGCGCGAGGAGCAGTTCGACGCGTACACCGCGCTGCAGGAAGTGGTGCACGCCCTGGTGCTGGCCAAGCGGGCCCGCCCCACCGACGACCTGCTCAGCGATCTGACCTCCAGCGACCTCAGCGACGCGGAACTGGCCGGTATCGGCAGCTTCCTGCTGGCCGCCGGGCTCGACACGACCGCGAACATGATCGGGCTCGGCACCTACGCCCTGTTGAGCCACCCCGAGCAGGCCGCCGCCCTGCGCGGCGACCCGGACCTCGCCGACCAGGCGGTCGAGGAGCTGCTGCGTTATCTGAGCATCGCCCACACCGGGGTCCGGGCGGCGCTGGAGGACGTCGAGCTGGACGGCCGGCTGATCAAGGCCGGTGAGTCGGTGACCATTTCGGTGGCGGCCGCCAACCGCGACCCCGCGAAGTTCGCCGACCCCGACACCCTCGACCTGCGCCGCAAGGCCACCGGGCATCTGGCCTTCGGCCACGGAGTCCACCAGTGCCTGGGCCAGCAACTGGCCCGCGTCGAGATGCGGGTCGCGCTTCCGGCGCTGTTCAACCGCTTCCCGACACTGCGGCTCGCCGTCCCGCCCGAGGAGGTGCCGCTGCGCGTCGACATGGACGTCTACGGGGTGCACCGCCTCCCCGTCACCTGGTAGAGCGAACGTGAAGGGGCCGGGATCGCTGAGCGATCCCGGCCCCTTCACGTTCGTCCGTCCGAGCCTTGCGGTCCGTATGGTCGGCGCGCCGACGGGGGATGGCGGCGCGCCGACCTGTCTGAACAGTGTACGGCCATTCATACGCTGTACGCAAGAGCGTACGACGTACGGGTAGGGCTGGTTCTCAGTCCACCAGCTCGTGTTCCCGGTGCTGCTGCGAGGGGATCCAGGCGGGCGTGGTGCGGCTCAGCTTCTCGCCCTCGACGTCCACGTTCGGCAGCAGCCAGTCGAGCCACCTCGGCAGCCACCAGGCGGCCCTGCCGAGCAGCGCGAGCAGTGCGGGCACGATCGTCATCCGGACGATGAACGCGTCGAAGAGGACGGCGACGGCGAGGCCGAAGCCGATCATCTTGATCAGGTCGTTGTTCTCCATAATGAAGCCGGAGAAGACGCTGGCCATGATGATCGCGGCGGCGCTGACGACCCGGCCGCCGTAGCGGAAGCCGGTGACGACCGCCTCGTCGGGCCGCGCCCCGTGGACGTACGCCTCCCGCATGCGGGTGACCAGGAAGACCTCGTAGTCCATCGCGAGGCCGAACACCACGCCGATCATGAAGATCGGCATCGTGCTCATGATCGGGCCCGGCTGGGCGACGCCGAACACCTTGGCGAGCCAGCCCCACTGGAAGACCGCGACGACCGCGCCGAGTGCGGCGCTCACCGACAGCAGGAAGCCGAGGGCCGCCTTCAGCGGTACGAGGATCGAGCGGAAGACCACCATCAGGAGCAGGAACGCCAGGCCCACCACGAGCCCGAGGTACGGCAGCAGCGCGTCGTCCAGCGTCTTGGAGAAGTCGATGAACATCGCGGTCTGGCCGGTCACCAGGATCTCCGAGCCGTTGCCGGCCTGGAGGCCGGTCACGGTGTGGCGGATCGAGTGGACCAGGTCCTGGGTCTTGCTGTCGGTCGGTCCGGTGGTCGGGATGACGTTGATGATCGCGGTGTCGCCCGCCTTGTTGACCGTGGCTGGGGAGACCGATTCGACCCCCTGCTCCTTGGCCAGGGCCTTGCTGACGCCGTCGGCCGCGGAGGCCGCGTCCTTGGCCTCGACGGTGACCATCAGCGGGCCGTTGAACCCGGCGCCGAAGGACTCCGAGAGGATGTCGTACGCCTTGCGCTGCGTGGTGTCCTTGGCCATCGTGCCCTCGCCGGGCAGCCCGAGTTCCAGGCTGGCGGCCGGCACGGCGCAGGCACCCAGGCCCACGACAGCGATCAGCAGGACACCCACCGGGTGGCGCAGGACCCAACCCGCCCAGCGCGCGCCCAGGTTGGGCCGGGTCTTGGCGGCCCGCTTGGCGGCCTTGCGCTGCTGGCGCTCCGAGAGCGGCTTGCCGTACTGCTGCTTGCGGTCCCTGCGGCGCAGCACCTTGACGGGTGCGAAGCCGAGCAGCGCGGGAACGAGCGTGATCGCGATGAGTACGGCGACGACGACCGTACCGGCCGCGGCCAGACCCATCTTGGTGAGCATCGGGATGTTGACGACGGCCAGGCCGGCCAGCGCCACGATGACGGTCAGACCGGCGAACACGACCGCCGAACCCGCGGTGCCGGTGGCCCGTCCCGCGGCCTCCTGGCGGTCGCGGCCCTCGGCGATCTCGGCGCGGTAGCGGGAGACGATGAACAGCGCGTAGTCGATGCCGACGGCGAGGCCGAGCATCATCGCCAGCGTCGAGGTCGTGCTGGACAGACCGAGGGTGCTGCCGAGCGCGGTGATGCCGGAGATGCCGATGCCGACGCCGATCAGGGCGGTGAGCAGCGGCATGCCCGCGGCGAGCACGGAGCCGAAGGTGATCAGCAGGACGACGGCGGAGACGAGGATGCCGATCTTCTCGCCGGTGCCGCCCATCGTGCCGTCCACCTTGACGGCGTCACCGCCGGCCTCGACGGTCAGGCCCTTGGTGCGGGCCTTGGCGGTCGCGTCGGTGAGCGCGTTGTGCGCCGCGTCGGTCAGCTTGGGTGCGGCGACCTTGTAGGTGACGACCGAGTAGACCGTCGTGCCGTCCTTGCTGACGGACTTCGTCTTGAACGGATCGGTGACGGAGACGACGTCCGGCCCCTTGGCCAAGTCGGCGACGAGCGCCGCCACTTCGGCCTTCTGCTGGGGGGCGGAGATCTTCTGCCCGTCGGGTGCGCGGACGACGACGCGGGCGCTCGCGCCGTCGGCGCTGGCTGCGGGGAACTTGGCCTGCAGAAGGTCGAAGGCCTTCTGCGACTCGGTTCCGGGCATCGAGAACGTATCGGCCGGGGGTGCCGGAGCGGACGAGGCAGCGAAGCCCACTCCGCCGAAGATCAGTACCCACAGCAGTGCCATTAAGCCCCGCCGTCGGAAGGCGAAGCGGCCCAGTTTGTAGAGGAACGTAGCCACGGCGAAAGGACTCCCGTTGGTCGGGGACAGCAGGATGGGGCAAACCGCTCAGACGGTTTCCTTAAGGATATCGGCCGAGCTCAAAGGGCCTCAAGCGCTCACTAGCGGCCCTTGAGTCGGCGTCTAGTCAGCCTTGAGGAACTGCGGTGCCGGGATGGTCGAAGGTGGGGCAAAGGGGATGCCGGGTGGGGGCGGCGAGGGCGCCGGTCGGGCGCCAGGCGCAGGCGGCGGGGACGCTGCGGCCGCCGTACGGGGCGCCAAGGTGCGGGGGGCGGGGTCTCAACTCCCGGGCGGGAAAAGCGCGATGACCGCGGTCGGCGTGGGATCGCCACGCCGACCGCGGTCACCGCTGTCCGGCCGGGCCTTGCGCCCGGGTCAGTGGCTGGCCTCCACGGCTCCGGCCCCCGCGACGTCCGCGACGGAGTCCGCCTCGGCGGCCGCGGCCGGGTCCGCCTTGCCTCCCTTGATGAGGAAGAGGGCCAGTACCGCGGCGCCCACGACGCCGCCCGCACCCGCCAGGAAGCTGGCGGACATGGCGTCGGTGAAGGCCTGGTGGGCGGTGTTGAGCAGCGCGCTGTCCTTGGTCCTGGCGACCACGGCGAGCGCGTCGACGATCGACTTCTTGGCCGTCTCCGGCGCCGAACCCGGCATCGAGCTGGTGTAGGTGCCCGACAGGACGGCACCCAGAACGGCGACGCCGAGGGCGGCACCGGCCTGCTGGATGGTGTCGTTGAGCGCGGAGCCGACACCGGCGTGCTCCTCCGGCACGGCGCCCATCAGGGCCGACATGACCGCCGGCATCGCCAGACCGCTGCCCGCACCCATGAGGACCATGGCCGTGATCAGCGGGCCCCAGCCGTCGCCGGTCTTGAGCGTCGACAGGACGGCGAACCCGCTCGCGATGAGGAGCAGACCGGCCACGGCGATCGGACGGTTGCCGGTCTTCGGGATCAGGCCGGCGCCGACACCGTTGAACGCCAGGGTCGCCACCGCCAGCGGCGTGAAGGCCAGACCGGTCTGGACCGGGCTGTAGTCCAGGACGTACTGCAGGTACTGGGTGAGCACCAGCATCAGGCCGCCGTTGGCGAAGGTCAGCAGCACGAGCGAGAAGCTGGCGCCGGTGAAGATCTTGTTGCGGAACAGCGTCACCGGGACCATCGGCGATTCGACGCGGCTCTCCCAGATCGCGAAGGAGACCAGGCCGACCACGGCCAGGGCCAGCGAGATCTGCGTGCCGGTGTGGCCGAGACCGCCCTTGGGCAGCTCGTTGATCGTCCAGACGAGCGAGGCCATGCCGACGATGGAGAGCACCATGCCGATCGGGTCGGCCTTGCGCCAGGGGCCCTTGGACTCCGGCATCAGGATCAGCGCCGCGATGATCGCGAGGAACGCGATCGGGATGTTGATCAGGAAGACCGAACCCCACCAGAACTGGGCGAGCAGCGCACCACCGAGCACCGGGCCGCCGACCAGGCCGAGCATGGCCACCGCACTCCAGGCCGCGATGGCCTTGGGCCGCTCCTCGTCGTCGAAGACGGTGATGAGGATGGACAGCGTGCTCGGCATGATCAGTGCGCCGCCGACGCCCATCAGGACGCGGGCGAGGATCAGCTGCTCAGGACTGCCGGCCCAGGTGGCCAGGACCGACGCGGCCCCGAAGGCCGCGAGACCGATGATCATCACTCGCCGTCGCCCGAACTTGTCGGAGAGGCTTCCCGCGGTGAGCAGGAGGCCGGCGAAGACCAGCATGTACGACTCGATGATCCACTGGATGTCCTGGGCGCTCGCCTTCAGGTCCTCCGCCACGTGCGGGACCGCCACGGTGAGCACCATGTTGTCGATGACCAGCACCAGCGTGCTTAGGCACAGCACGATCAGGATGAGCCAGCGTCGCGGATGACGTTCCATCTTGAAAACCTCTCGAACGGTGTGGGCCAGGCGAACGGGCCGCGCCCAGGTGGGGGGGAGCTTAGGCGGTCATCAAACCAGCGTGCCGGTTTTTTATCTAGTTACTAGTCCGATTCAAGCCACTCCCGCCGTCCGTGTACGTCGTTCGATCTAGCGCACACTGTACGCCTCACGAACGCTGTACGCAATCCCGCACAACGTGCGGTTCACGCGCTATCCTGAAGCGACGAGAGAAGAAGGAGGCCCCACATGCCTGCCAAGGAGCAGCTGATCCAATCGGTCTGGACCCGCCCGCGCCGCGTACGACGCGAGCAGCCCGCACTGAGCCGCGAACAGATCGTGGCCGAGGCGATCGTGCTCCTGGACGCCGAGGGGCTTGAGGCGCTGAGCATGCGCCGCCTGGGCGCCCGTCTGAACGCCGGTGCCACCTCGCTGTATTCGCACGTGGCCAGCAAGGACGAGCTGATCGAGCTGGTCGTGGACGAGGTCTACGGCGAGATGATGGTGCCGGACGCCGAGGAGGAGGGCTGGCGCTCGGCGGCCGCGCGCAGCGCGCAGAGTCTGCGTGCCGCCATCCTCCGCCACCCGTGGCTTGTTTCCGTCCTCGGCCGTGCCGGATTCTCGTCGCTCGGCCCGAACATGATGCGCAATACCGACCGCATGCTGGCCGTTTTCGAGGCCGGTGGCTGCGATCTGGACGAGGCCGACCATGCCATGAAGGCGCTGCTGGCGTACGTCGTCGGGATGGGCACCAGTGAGGCGGCGTGGCTGACGGCGCTCAACCGCAGCGGCAAGAGCCCGCAGGAGTGGGCCGAAGACCTGTGGCCGACCGTCGAACAGGCCGCCCAGCCCTACCCGCGACTGCACGCCTGGTGCGTGTCGCGCCGCACCGGTGACCCGATGGGCGGCGGCTCGACGGACATCTTCTCCTACGGCCTGGACCGGCTGCTCAACGGGCTGGAGGCCTGAGCGGGCGGGCCGGGGCTTGTGGTGCGCCCCGGCCGCCACGCCCTTGAGGCACCCGGGGTCGGGGTGCCTTGGTACGGCGCCCCCGCTCGTGGGTGGGGCGCCTTCGTGCGGCGCCGTGGGTGACGGCGCGTTCTTGGGGTGCCGCCCACGGCGGCGGTACGCGGTACGGGAGAGGTCAGCGACCGGCCGTGCGGCTCACGGCGCGAGGCCGATCGTGGACAGGCCCGTCTCCTCCGGAAGTCCGAGGGCGATGTTCATGGACTGCACCGCACCGCCCGCCGTGCCCTTGGTGAGGTTGTCGATGGCGCTGACCGCGATGATCCGGTGCGCGCTCTCGTCGTACGCGACCTGGACCTGCACCGCGTTGGAGCCGTGCACGGCGCCGGTCGTCGGCCACTGCCCCTCGGGCAGCAGATGGACGAACTGCTCGTCCGCGTAAGCCTTTTGATAGGCGGCCCGGACCGCCTCCGCGGTCACTCCGGGCCTCGCCCGCGCCGAGCTGGTGGCCAGGATGCCGCGCGGCATCGGCGCCAGCGTCGGTGTGAACGAGACGGTCACCCGCTCGCCCGCGACGGAGCTGAGGTTCTGCGCGATCTCCGGGGTGTGCCGGTGGCCGCCGCCCACGCCGTACGGCGACATGCTGCCCATGACCTCGGAGCCGAGCAGGTGCGGCTTGGCCGCCTTGCCCGCCCCCGAGGTCCCGGACGCGGCGACGATCACCGCTTCCGACTCGGCGAGCCGCCCGGCGTACGCGGGGAAGAGGCCCAGCGAGACGGCGGTGGGATAGCAGCCGGGTACCGCGATGCGCTTGGAACCCTCCAACGCGGCCCGCGCGCCGGGGAGTTCGGGAAGTCCGTAGGGCCAGGTGCCGGCGTGGGCGGAGCCGTAGAACCTCTCCCACTCCGCCGCGTTCGCCAGCCTGAAGTCGGCGCCCATGTCGACCACCAGGACGTCGCGGCCGAGCTGTTCGGCGACGGCGGCGGACTGGCCGTGCGGCAGGGCGAGGAAGACCACGTCGTGGCCGGACAGCGCCTCGACGGTGGTTGGCTCCAGGACGCGGTCGGCGAGCGGCAGCAGGTGCGGCTGCAACGTGCCCAGGTACTGGCCCGCGTTGGAGTTGCCGGTCAGGGCGCCGATCGCGACATCGGGGTGGCCCAGGAGCAGACGCAGCACTTCACCGCCCGCGTACCCGCTCGCTCCGGCCACTGCCGCTCGTATCTTCTTCATGAGTCCTCCCCGTCGCGGGCCTGTCTCCGTACCGGTCCCCGACGGCCGCCGTCAGCCATGTCGGTCGTGAACATCAGAGGTGGGCGAAGCGCTCGGCGCGCTCTTCGGTGAGGGCGTCGACGGCGGTCGTCGCCCGGCGCCACCCCTCGTGGATGTGTCCCAGTACGCGGCCCAGGGTGTGCAGGAAGGCCGCGACTTCCTCGTCGCCGATGATCAGCGGCGGGGCGAGCCGGATCACGTCCGGCGCGACGGCGTTCACCAACAGACCTGATTCCTCGGCCACTTGCTGCACCTGGAGGGCGAGCGGCTCGGCCAGGACGATGCCCATCAGGAGGCCCGCTCCGCGCACCTCGGCGATCAGGGGGTGGCCGAGCGCCTCGATGCCGTCGCGCAGCTGCTCGCCCTGGCGCCGGACGTGGTCCAGGAGTCCCTCGCCCGCGATGGTGTCGAGGACGGCGAGCGCGGCCGCGCAGGCGACCGGGTTGCCGCCGAAGGTGGTGCCGTGCGAGCCGGGGCCCAGGAGCTGGGCGGCCCGGCCGAAGGCGAGGGTCGCGCCGATCGGGAGCCCGCCGCCGAGGCCCTTGGCGAGCGTGACGATGTCCGGTTCGATGCCCTGGGCCTGGTGCTGGAACCAGTGGCCGGTGCGGCCGATGCCGGTCTGCACCTCGTCCACGGCGAGCAGTGCTCCGGCGGCCCGGGTGATCTCACGGGCGGCGGCCAGGTAGCCGGGCGGCGGGACGATCACGCCGTTCTCGCCCTGGATCGGTTCGAGGACGACGAGGGCGGTGTGCGCGGTGACGGCTTCGCGCAGCGCCTCGGCGTCTCCGAACTCGACGAAGGTGACGTCCTCGGGGAAGGGCTCGAACGGAGTCCTCTTGGCCGGCTGCCCGGTCACCGACAGGGCGCCCATGGTGCGGCCGTGGAAGCCGCCCCGGGTCGCCACCATGTGCCGGCGCCCGGTCAGGCGGCCGATCTTGAAGGCGGCTTCGTTGGCCTCGGCGCCGGAGTTGCAGAAGAAGACGCGCCCCGGCCGGCCGGCCAGTTCCAGGAGCCGCTCGGCGAGCTCGACCGGCTCGGGGGCGATGAACAGGTTGGAGACGTGGCCGAGCCGGCCGACCTGCTCGCTGACGGCCCGTACGACCGCCGGGTGCGCGGTACCCAGGGCGTTGACGGCGATGCCGCCGACGAAGTCCAGGTACTTCTTGCCGTCGGCGTCCCAGAACGCGGCGCCCTCGCCGCGCACCAGCGGCACGCGGGGGGTCCCGTAGTTGCCCATCAGCGAGGCCTGCCAGCGCTGTACGAGCTCGGTATTGTCGGCCTCGCTCATTTCGATCCCTCTTCTCCGTCCGGCACGACCACCGTGCCGACTCCCTCGTCCGTGAACATCTCCAGCAGGACCGAGTGCTGGACCCGGCCGTCGATGACGCGGGCGTTGCTCACGCCGTTGCGCACCGCGTGCAGGCAGCCCGCCATCTTCGGCACCATGCCGCTGGACAGCTCGGGCAGCAGCTCCTCCAGCTCCGTCGCCGTGAGCCTGCTGATCACCTCGTCGCTGTTGGGCCAGTCCGCGTAGAGGCCTTCGACGTCGGTGAGGACCATCAGGGTTTCGGCGCCAAGCGCCGCAGCGAGCGCCGCAGCCGCCGTATCAGCATTGACGTTGTAGACATGTCCGTCGTCCTGTGAGTGGGCGATAGAGGAGATCACCGGGATCCGGCCGTTTTCGAGGAGTGCCTCGACGGCGCCGGTGTCGACCTCGGTGATCTCACCGACCCGGCCGATGTCGACCAGCTCGCCGTCGATCTCGGGCCAGTGCCTGGAGGCCGTGATGGTGTGGGCGTCCTCGCCGGTGAGGCCGACGGCGAGCGGGCCGTGCTGGTTCAGCAGACCGACCAGCTCGCGCTGGACCTGGCCGGCGAGCACCATGCGTACGACGTCCATCGCCTCGGGCGTGGTGACGCGCAGGCCCGCCTTGAACTCGCTGGCCAGTCCGCGCCGGTCGAGTTCCGCGCTGATCTGCGGGCCGCCGCCGTGCACGACCACCGGCTTCAGTCCGGCGTGGTGGAGGAAGACGACATCGCGGGCGAAGGCGGCCTTCAGCTCGTCGTCGACCATCGCGTTGCCGCCGAACTTGATGACGGCGATCTCGCCGCGGTGGCGGATCAGCCACGGCAGCATTTCCAGGATGGACTCCGCCTTGGCCAGGCCCGGGTGCTGGTCGGTCTTCATGATGCGTACGCGCTGTTCTCGTGGACGTACTCGGCGGTCAGGTCATTGGCCCAGACGGTGGCCGACTCGGTGCCCGCGGCGAGGTCGGCGGTGATGACGACGCTCCGCCCGCGCAGGTCCACCGCGTCGCGGTCCGCCCCGATCGCGCCGTCCTTGCAGACCCACACACCGTTGAAGGCGACGTTCAGCCGGTCCGGGTCGAAGTCGGCCCGGGTGGTGCCGATCGCCGCGAGCACCCGGCCCCAGTTGGGATCCTCGCCGTGGATGGCGCACTTGAGGAGGTTGTTGCGGGCGATGGTCCGGGCGACCTCGACCGCGTCGTCCTCCGAGGCCGCGCCCACGACGTCGATGCGGATGTCCTTGGAGGAGCCCTCGGCGTCGCCGATGAGCTGGCGGGCCAGATCGTCGCAGACGGTCCGGACCGCTTCGGCGAACTCGCCGTATTCCGGGCTGAGTCGGGAGGATCCGGAAGCCAGCAGCAGCACGGTGTCGTTGGTGGACATGCAGCCGTCGGAGTCGACCCGGTCGAAGGTGGTGCGGGTCGCCGCGCGCAGCGCCTTGTCGAGGCTGTCGCTGGCGAGGTCCGCGTCGGTGGTGAGCACCACCAGCATCGTGGCGAGGCCGGGGGCGAGCATGCCGGCGCCCTTGGCCATGCCGCCCAGGGTCCAGCCGTCGCCCTCGTACACGGCGGTCTTGTGCACCGAGTCGGTGGTCATGATGGCGAGGGCGGCGTTCTCACCGCCGTCCGTGGACAGTTGGGCCGCCGCGTTCTCGACTCCGCTGAGCAGCCGGTCCATCGGCAGCCGGATGCCGATGAGCCCGGTGGAGGCGACGGCGACCTGATCGGCGCTGTGTCCCTCCAGCAGCCCGGCCACCTTCTCGGCGGTGGCCCGCGTGTCGTCCTGGCCCTCGGTGCCCGTGCAGGCGTTGGCGCCACCGGAGTTGAGGACGACGGCGCCGACCTCTCCGCCGGCCAGAACCCGTTTGCTCCACAGGACGGGCGCGGCCTGCACCCGGTTGGACGTGAAGACACCCGCCGCGGCTCTGCTCGGGCCGGTGTTGACCACGAGGGCGAGATCCGGGTTGCCACTGCTCTTGATTCCGGCTGCGACGCCTGCGGCCGAGAAGCCCTGCGCTGCCGTAACACTCATGGCGAAACTCCTAGGGTGGAAAAATGCCTTGTTTCCTAAGGGGGCGAGCGGCTTGAGAGGGCTGCCGCGAGCGGCTGGTCCATCGGGCCCGGACTGCCGGTGCCCGTGTCTCCAAGCCGGTGCCGGAGCGGTACGTCAGCCACTATCTTCCGGAGCTCGACCGTTCGTCTAGCGCCCTGTGCCAAACTGCTGGAAATTCAAGTCCTTCAGCACGGACTGTCCTGTCCACAGGACACCGGGCGGTCCCGGCCGGGAAGAAACTACCCGGCTTTGACCGTGGACCGATCACTGATATGCATGGACAGATCAACCGGCCTTCAGGAGCGCGTATTTGCCATTATGCGCGACTCCGAAAGGCCGAACACCCTAAGAATGCGGGATGGGAGCCCATCCACCTCGCACAGTACACGGATCACGAATCACTTCCCACGGGAAGCAGATCGTGAACGGCTTGAATTGGAGTGGACGATGAGCAGCAACCTGTTCGATGACGCGGATGGCCAGTTCTATGTCCTGGTGAACGAGGAGGAGCAGCACTCCCTTTGGCCCTCGTTCGTCGAGGTTCCGGCGGGCTGGCGGGTGGCGTTCGGCGAGAGCGGTCACCAGGAGTGCCTGGATTTCGTCGAGGAGAACTGGACCGACCTGCGCCCCAAGAGCCTGCGTGAGGCGATGGCCGCCTAGGCGGCTGCCCATCGGCAGGCTCCGATCCCCCCACCTGCGAACGGCTCGTCAGCCCGGCTGACGGGCCGTTTCGCGCAGGGGCATCCGGTCAACCCGCCATGGCCGCCACCAGCTGCCCCCGCTCCGCCGCCACGGGCCGGCTGCTGACGATGGAGTCGGCGATCTCCCCGCTGCGGATGGCGATGTTGGACAGCAGGGCCGACGACAGGCCGTGGGTGTGCTCGGTGCCGCCCTGGATGTACA
Source organism: Streptomyces sp. NPDC094147 (assembly GCF_044764265.1). Taxonomy (NCBI): domain Bacteria; kingdom Bacillati; phylum Actinomycetota; class Actinomycetes; order Kitasatosporales; family Streptomycetaceae; genus Streptomyces; species Streptomyces sp. NPDC094147. Next base: position 97,309 of record NZ_JBIWHT010000018.1, read on the forward strand.
GGCCGCAGGGCAGTTCGGGCAGGGTGACCAGCCGGTTGTCGCGCTGCACCTGGTGCCGTCCGGCGTCGTCGCGCAGGCAGTAGCGGTCGAGGTCGCCGAGCAGCCGGCTCGGGTCGAGGGAGTCGTAGCCGGTGGCGAACACGATCGCGTCCACGTCCAGTTCCCTCGTGTGGCCGTCGAGCAGGGTGTCCAGCAGGACCCTCGTCTCGTCGCCGGCCCGCTTGACCTCTCTGACCCTGGTCATGTTGAGGAAGTGCAGCCGCTTGACGCCTGCGACGTCCTCGTCGTACGAGCGCCGGTACAGGTCCTTGATGACGTCGCCGTCGACCACCGAGTAGTTCGTGTTCTTGTGGTAGCGCCAGAACGATTCCCGCGCTTTCTCCGTTCCGTAGTAGTAGTCGTCGACGGCGTCCGGGTCGAATATCTGGTTCGCGAAAGGAGTGTCGTCCGCGACGGAGTATCCGTACGACGGGAAGATCGCGGACACCTCCGCGTGCGGGAGGCTGTCGTAGAGGTACCTGGTGATCTCGGCGGCGCTCTGGCCGGCGCCGACCACCGCCACGCGCTTGAGGTCGCTGGGGTTCATGCGCCGGTACTTGGCGAGGAACTCCGAGCTGTGCCAGACGCGTTCGTCGGCCTTCATGCCCTGCGGCATGCGCGGCACCAGGCCCGTCGAGATGGCCACGTTGCGCGCGTTGACCAGCCGGGTCACGCCGGTGGCGTTGTCCCGGACCTCGACCTCGACGTAGTCGGGGCGCTCGCCCGCGAGCCCCGGCGGCATCCGGATCGCGGTGACGTCCGACCCGTAGGAGACGCGGTCGGTGAAGTTCGCCGCCGCCCACTCCAGGTACTGGTGGAACTCCAGCCGGGTCGGGAAGAAGTCCATGTTGTTGACGAACTTCGCCAGCCGGCCCGACTCGTGCAGGTACGACACATAGCCGAACCGCGACACGGGATTGCGGAAGGTCGCCAGGTCCTTCAGGAACGAGATCTGCATGGTCGCGGACGGCAGCAGCATGTTCCGGTGCCAGCCGAACGCCTGCTGCCGCTCGAAGAAGACCGCGGTGGTCGGGTTTGCCGGAGTGTTCTCCCGGTGTTCTTCCAGAGAGATGGCGAGCGACAGGTTCGACGGGCCGAAACCGATGCCGACAACGTCGTATACCTCGGGTGCACGAGTACTCATAGAGAATTCTCCCGTTTGGGTAGCTGTGACGGGACCTGCCGACCTTTCGGCAGGCCAATTCGTGTATATCCCAAGAGGCCTCTGAACAGGAAAGTCGTCAACTGTCGTCGTGCTCATGGCTTGTGGTTTCGGAGTCTCAACCGGCGGTCCGGGAGACATGCGTTCAAGGGGTGCACTCAAGAACGCCTCGGAAACCAACCTAGAGCGGCCGGACGAGTGTTGCAAGACTTTCGGTCAAGGAACGCAACAGGATGCCGATGTCCTGTCGACAGTACAGCTTCGCAAGTGTGCCGAAATTATTTGACAGGACCACGCGAAGCCGCAGTAGCGTCGATGTCGAGTGGCACCCCTGCCGCGTGTGGGACCTCTGAAAGGGTGGATGCCGGATGTTCGTTCCCAGTCAATATCGTGAACCTGACGGTTCGTGGATGGTCGATCTGATCCGCAACAATCCGATGGCGCTTATGGCCTCCAACAGCAGCCCGGCCGACGGAAGTTCTCCGGCGAGTCCCTATGCCACGCACCTGCCCGTGATACCGGATCCGCAGATGGTCGGAGAATGGTCCGACGACCTGTCCGGCGGGACTCTTCTTGGCCATATGAACCGGGCCAATCCCCACTGGTCCGCGCTGGAGACGGGAAGCAATGTCCTGCTGGTCTTCTCCGGCCCGCACGCCTATGTGTCGCCGACCGTGTACGAGCTGACGCCGGCCGCCCCGACCTGGAACTTCACCTCGGTCCATGTGCACGGCGTGGTCGAGAAGTTCGACTCGCTCGACGAGACGCTGGAGGTGGTTCAGTCCACCGTGCGGGCCTTCGAGGGCGCTTTCGGCACCGGCTGGGACATGTCCGAGTCGATCGGCTACTTCCACAAACTGGCGCCCGCGGTGGGTTCGTTCCGGATCCGGGTGACCGGAGCGGACGGCATGTTCAAGCTCAGCCAGGAGCAGGCACCCGAGGTCCGCGACCGCGTGCAGGCGTCCTTCGCCGGACGTGAGTGCGGCCGGCACCGCGAGGCGGCCCGGCTCATGAGCGAGCTGCCGTCGTGCGCGCGGGTCTGAGCCGGCCGCGGCCCCCGGCCGCGTAGGCTCGTCCGGACAGCCTTCAGGGCCCTCACTCCTGGCGGAGTGCGGGCCCTGCGGCATGTGCGACGAACCGTGGGGTGGGAGCCGGTGTCCGAGCCCGGCTCTCAGGCGCTGATGCTGGCCCGCTCCTGTAGCTGTTCCAGCTCGGCGATCTCCTCCAGGGCTCGCCCGGCGGCGCTGTCGAGCGTCTCCAGGACCCACTGCTCCAGGCCGAGCCCCGACTGCTCAGCGGCCTTGTGCCACCACTGCAGGCGGCTGTCGGGCAGGGCCAGACGCCGGGTCGTCTCCAACTGCTTGCCGGCCCGCGGCTCGTCGGCCCGCGCCATGCGCAGCGCGCCGCGGAGCTGCTTGGTGGTCCACTTCTTCTGCTCGGCGCGGTCCAGCCACACTTCCTGCTCCTCGACCGGCAGGGAGGCGATCTCGGCGTGGTGCTGGAACGTCAGCGCCTGGCGGCGCCGGTCGAAGGCGAAACGGCGGGCGACCCAGGCGTAGTTGCGCAGGGTCTGGTACTGGAGCCCGGCGGTGCGGATGCCCCGTTGGTAGCGGTCGGTGTAGTGGTCCTTGCCGTAGACGAGCCAGTCGCCGAGCCACCACGAGGACGAGTCCACGATGCCGGAGAGCCGGCACCCGGCCTGCTCCCAGTCGTCGTAGTTCATCCCAGCCGGCAGCTGCAGACCCACCTTGGTGGTGAGCACCTGGGCGCGCCGGTCGTCCGGGCTGTTCCTGCGCTGGCGGGGCAGGGCGTCGGTCCTTCTGCGGAACGGGGCGACTGTGGCGCCTTCGAGGTCACTGGTCCGACTGGTCATCATGCCTCCGTGTGCATGGGCGCGGACGCGCTAAGCAGCGCGGTCCGCTCCCCAACGGGAATGGATTCATGGGATTGCGGCAGCAGTCCTCGGATGCGGCTCGCCATCGGTCGCCTCTGCGCACCGTTCTGCACGGCCGGACCGTCAACACCCTCGACCACTCCCCCCGTTCGCCTCGACCACAGAAACCCCCACGTCATGGCGGCTGTCGGCCTCCTCCCCCGCGCCCGGTGGCACAGGGCCCGCCCGCGCGAGGGGAGGCCGCTCATGGGCCATCGAACACCGCACCGCGCAACGCCTGCGCAACAGGCGTCTCCGGCGCCCGCGTTGCGCACCCGTTGCGGGCTGTCCGGTCTGCTGGTGCCCAACGGTTCGGTCCCATCGAGAAGAGGCCCCGAAGATGTCCGTCACCACCACCGCGCAGGCGCCCATCGAGACCACCGGCGCCCGTACCGAGCAGGCCGCGTCGGTGATCAGCGACGCCCGTGAGCGCATCGACGCGCTCGACAACCGCATCATCGGCCTGATCCGGGAGCGCATGGCCTACTCGGCCATGATCCAGGAGACCCGCATCTCCTCGGGCGGCCGCCGCGTCAACCTGTCCCGTGAGATGGAGATCCTGTCCCACTACAGCGATTCGCTCGGCAAGCCCGGTACGACCCTCGCCATGACGCTCCTGGAGCTCGGCCGGGGACGTATCTGAACCGGGGCGGCACGGGGCCTGTGGCGCCCGTACACGGCGAAAGGGCCGCACCTTGAAGGTGCGGCCCTTTCGCCGTGCCCAGCCCCTGCCCGTGCGCCCGCACGCGGGCGGCAGCGCGGCCCGCCGGACAGGATCCGGCGGGCCGCGCTGCTTTCGTGCTTCGGTTACGCCTCGCCGTCGACCACCTCGGCCAGCTCGGCGATCGTCTGCCGCCGGAACACGTCCTTGGCGGTGATCGGCAGCCCGGCCTTCTTCGCCTTGGCGACCACCATGATCCCGAGGATCGAGTCGCCGCCCAGCTGGTAGAAGTTGTCGGTGACGCCGACCTCGGCGACCCCCAGGACAGCGGACCAGATCTCGGCGAGCAGCCGCTCGGTGTCGGTGCGCGGCGCGAGGCCGGCGCCGGCGTCCGCGGTGTGCTCCGGGGCCGGAAGCGCCTTGCGGTCGATCTTGCCGTTCGGGGTGAGCGGGAACTCGGCGAGCGTCACGACGGCCGAGGGCACCATGAACTCCGGCAGCCGGGCGGCCACGAAGTCGCGCAGCTCGGCCGCGTCGGGCTGCTGCCCGTCGACCGGCCGTACGTAGCCGACCAGGCGCTTGTGCCCGTCCTCCTCCAGGGCCATGACGAACGCGGCCTCGATGCCCGGGTGCTGGGCGAGGACCAGCTCGATCTCGCTCGGCTCGATCCGGTAGCCGCGGACCTTGACCTGGTGGTCGACCCGGCCCACGTACTCGATGGCGCCCTGGCCCGTCCAGCGCACCAGGTCCCCGGTCCGGTACATCCGGTCGTCCGGCGCCTGGCCGTGCGGGTTGTCCAGGAAGCGCTCCGCGGTGAGCTCGGGACGGTTGAGGTAGCCGCGCGCCACCCCGGGACCCGCGATGTACAGCTCGCCGACGACCCCGACGGGTACCGGGTTGAGCTGCTCGTCCAGTACGTACACCGTGGTGTTGGCGAGCGGGCCGCCGATGGGGACGGCGGTGTTCTCGTCGGCCTCGCGCACCAGCTGCCAGGTGGCGTACGTGGTGGTCTCGGTGGGCCCGTAGACGTGCAGCAGGCGCTCGGGCGGCTCGGCCGCCAGGACCTGCGCCACCCGCGCGGAGTTGACCGCCTCGCCGCCGAAGAGCAGGTGGCGCAGCGTGCGGAAGGCGGTGGGGTCGGCGGCGACGACCTGGTTGAAGACGGCGGTGGTCAGGAACAGCGTGGTGATGTGGTGCCGGGTCAGCGTGCCGATCAGGGCGGCCGGGTCGAGCAGCGTGTGCTTGTCGATCACGACGAGGCGGGCCCCGGAGACCAGCGGTGCCCAGATCTCGAAGGTGGCCGCGTCGAAGGTGGCGTCGGCGCCCTGGCCCACCACGTCGTCCTCGCGCAGCGCCACGTAGTCGGCGTTGCACACCAGGCGGGTGATGGAGCGGTGCTCGATGACGGTGCCCTTGGGCTGGCCGGTCGAGCCCGAGGTGTAGATGACGTACGCGGCGTCCCGCCCCGAGACCTCGATCCGCGGCGGCGTGTCGGGCAGTGCCGCGATGGTCTCCTTCTCCTCGTCCAGGCAGACCATCCGCACGTCCGCGTCCGGCAGCTTCGCCGTCAGCCGCCGCTCGGTCAGGCACACCGTCGCCTCGGCGTCGGCGAGCATGAACGCCAGCCGGTCGGAGGGGTATTCGGGGTCCAGCGGCAGATAGGCGCAGCCGGCCCGCAGGACGCCGAGCAGCGCGGCGAACAGTTCGGGGCCGCGCGGCAGGCAGATCGCGACGAAGGACCCGGGCCGGACACCGGCCGACACCACGAGGTTGGCCAGCCGGTTCGCCCGCGCGTCCAGCTCCGCGTACGTCGTCGTGCCGCCGCGGCCGTCCACCACCGCGACCGCGTCGGGGCGGGCCCGCGCCTGGTCGCCGACGAGCTCGTGGACGCCGCGGTCGGCGGGGAAGTCGACGCGGTTGACGGCCCAGTCGGCGGTCACCGTGCGGCGCTCCTCCTCGTCGAGGAGGGGGAGCTCGCCCACCGGGCGCGCCGGGTCGGCGACGGCGGCGGTCAGCAGGACGACCAGGTGCCGGGCGAGCCGCTGCATGGTGGCCGCGTCGAACAGCGCGGTGTCGTACTCCAGGACCCCGGCCAGTTCGCCGGTCTCGGTCCCGGTGAACTCGACGGTGACGTCGTACGCCGAGGGCACACCGGCGGGGCGGAACTCCCGCACGGTGAGTCCGGGCAGGGCGGCCTCGTGGCCCGCCGTCTCGCGCAGCACCACCATGGCCTGCACCAGCGGCCGGCGGCCGCCCTCGCCCTGCTCGCCCAGCTCGTCCACGAGGCGCTCGTAGGGCACCTCCTGGTGGGCGAAGGCGTCCTGGAGGGCCTGGGTGCTCTCGGTGAGGAGCTCCGCGAACGGCGTGGCGGGCAGTACGGTGCCGCGCACGACGAGCGGGTTGGCGAAGTGGCCGACCAGGCGGCTCAGTTCGGGCCGGGCCTCGCGGCCGGCCGCGACCGTGCCGAGCACCAGGTCCTGCTGCTGGCTGTAGCGCGAGAAGAGCACCTGGCAGGCGGTGAAGAGGCCGCCGAACAGGGTGCCGCCGCGCTCGCGGGCCAGCTCGCCCAGACCGCTGACGACCTCGGCGGGGACGCGGAAGGAGTGCAGCGCGCCGTCGGCGCCGCGACCGCCCCCTCGGGGCCGGTCGGTGGGCAGCCGCAGCACGGGGAGGTCGGCCAGCCGCTTGCGCCAGCAGTCCAGGCGCGAGGCGAGCTTGGCGTCGCTGAACCGCTTGCGCTGCCAGGCCGCGTGGTCGGCGTAGCGCACGGTGAGCTCGGGCAGGTGGGCGGGCCGGCCCACCAGCGCGGCCTCGTACAGCTCGCCGAGCTCGGCGGTGATGACGTCCTTCGACCACAGGTCCGCGGCGATCTGGTGCAGGCACAGCACCAGGACGTGCTCGGTGGCGGTCAGCTGGGCGAGCAGCACCCGCAGCACGGGGCCGGAGGCGAGGTTGAAGGGAGCCGCGAGCAACTCCCCTATGCGGGCGTCCAGTTGGGCCTGGCGGGCCGGTGCGGGCAGCGGTGCGAGGTCGGCGAGCTCCAGCTCGATCGGGGCGACCGGCCACACGCTCTGGCAGGGCTTGCCGTCCACCACCGCGTAGGTGGTGCGCAGCGGTTCGTGCCGGGCCACCAGCTGGCGGACCGCTTCGGTCAGGGCGGTCTGCCGCAGCTCGCCGGTGAGGCGGAGCGCGACGACCAGGTGGTGCTCCGGCCCGTGGGAGGCGAGCTTGTACAGCTGTTCCTGGCCGAGGGAGAGCGGAAGCAGCTCGTCCCCGGTGGTGGCCGACCCCCGGTCCCGCAGCATCAGCGTCGGCTCCTCGCCCAGCCGGGCGCCGGGGCCGATCGTCACGTCGGTCATCGTGTCAATCCCTTCGCGTCCACAGAAAGTTCGGTTCCACAGAGAGCGGCGCCGGTCACGCGGCCACCCGGTCCGCCATGAGTTCGAGCAGCTCGGGGGTGAGGAATTCATCGACCGGGCAGACGCCCGACATCGTCGAGAAGTACCGGGAACTGAGTTCGGGACTGGTGGAAATCGCGCGCAGCATCTCCAACTGGTGCTCCGGCGCGGACAGTCGGCCCGTTTTCAGGGTGCTGCGGTAATAGGGCATGAGGGCCTCGGTGCGCTGCACGGAGAAGCGTTCCAGGGCGGCCTGAAGACGGTCCGGGTCCTGGAGGCCGTCGCCGATGCAGTCCGCGAGGAGCTGGGACGAGAAGAAGCCGTCGGTGATGCCGCGCGCGGTGATCGAGTCCTTGTGGTGTCCGGCGTCGCCGATCAGCGCCCAGCCGGGGCCCGCGGCCTGCCGGAAGAAGTTGCGCTGGTCGCCGGTGCCGTGGACCCGTTCGAGCCGCTCGCCGCCCGCCATCTGCTCGCGCACCTCGGGGGCCGTCGCGGCCACGCAGTCGAGCAGCGCGTTCAGGGCGTCGCCGCGGACGGTGTTGAACTCCGACTGGGGGAAGTAGCCGGCCACCAGGGTCGCGCCGTCGTTGGTCGGGACGGTGCCGACCCAGCGGCCGGGCGCCTCGAAGAGCCGGAACTGCTCCGGAAGGCCCGACCAGTAGCTGTAGTACGCGCAGGTCAGGGACGGGTCCTCGATCACGAGGGGGGCCTCGACCTTCGCCGCGACCGTCGAGCGCATCCCGTCGGCGCCGATGACGAGGCGGGCGCGCTCGACGGTGCCGCCGCCGCCCCGGACCGAGCCGATGCGGACGCCGACCACCCGGTCGTCCTCCCACACCAGGTCGTTCACGGAGCAGTTGTCGCGGAACTCGACGCCCGCGTCCACCGCGGCCTGCGCCAGGATCGAGTCGAGCAGGTAGCGCCGGGGCGCGTAGGAGGCCGCCTGGCCGTCGGCCGGCCAGGAGCAGCCGTCGAGCCTGATGTCGTCGATGGTGTAGCGGACCTGGTCGAGGACCGGGGCGCCGGTGTTCACGACGTCGTCCAGCACGCCCCAGCGGGCCAGCTGCGCCACACCGGGCTGGTGGATGTAGAGGGTGGACAGGGTGTCCTTGGGGAACCGGGCCCGCTCCAGCATGAGCACCCGGTATCCGGCGCGCGCGAGCAACATGGCGGCCGGTGCTCCGGCGGCTCGCGCGCCAACCACAATCACGTCATACAAGAGAAGCTCCCGAAGTTGCCTTGATGCCATTGAGGTGCCGGTTGATGACCTTGCAGATCTCGGCCGCGGGGCCCGGCATGTTCATTCCGAGGTGCGTGGAGTGGATGTCCCATTCCTGAACGTCCCCGAGAATGTGGGGAGTCCAGTGGGCGCGGTACGAATCGTCGGGATTCAGCGTCGCGTTGAAGAAGAGGGCGTCACCGCTGAATACCGGGGACTCGAAGTCCTTCATCAGCGTGATGTGCCGCACCATGATGGCCGCCGAATTGTCGATCAGGGATTCCCGGTCGCCCTCGGCCGTTCCGGCCAGGGCCGGCAGGCGCTCGCCGAAGAACTCGCGCACCTCGGACACGTCGACCGTCTCGTTGTGCGTGAACCAGGAGGCGGGGACGCAGTCCAGCAGGGCGAGGGTGGCCACTTCGTGGCCCTGGCTCTGCAACCGGGCCGCCATGGCCTGGGCGAGGGTGCCGCCCAGGGAGAGACCCACCAGGTGGAAGGGGCCCTCCGGCTGGACCTTGAGGATCTGCTCCACGTAGTCGGCGATCATCTCCTCGATCGATTCCGGCAGCGCCGCACCGTCGAAGCCGCGCGCCTGGATCGCGTACAGGGGCCGGTCGCCCAGGTGGGCGGCGAATCCCATGTACGCCCAGGAGAGCCCGACACCCGGGTGGACGAACCACACCGGTGCCCCGTCTCCCCCGGTCTTCAGGGGCAGGACGACTCCGAACGGGTCGGTGAACTCCGACGATCCGGTGCCCGACGCCAGGTGTTCGTCCAGCTCCACGACGGTGGCCGACTGGAACATGACCCGGATCGGGATCGAGACGCCGAGCAGCGTGCGGATCCGGTTGATGAGCCGGCTGGCCAGCAGTGAGTGCCCGCCCAGCGTGAAGAAGTCGTCGTCGATCCCGACCCGCTCGACGCCGAGCACCTCGGCGAACAGTCCGCACAGCACTTCCTCGCGCGGGGTGCGCGGGGCCCGGTAGGTCCCGGCGGTGAACTCCACGTCCGGCAGCGCCTTGCGGTCCAGCTTGCCGTTGGGGGCCAGCGGGAGCCGCTCCAGCGTCACGAACGCCGCGGGGACCATGTAGTCCGGGAGGCGTTCGGCGGCCAGTCGGCGCAGTTCGTCGGCGGTGAGGCCCTCGCTCGCGGGGACCACGTACGCGACGAGCTGCTTGCCCGCGTTGCCCGCCCGGCCCTCGCGGGCGATGACGGCCGCCTGGGCGATGTCGGGGTGGGCGGTGAGGGCCGCCTCGACCTCGCCGGGCTCGACGCGGAAACCGCGCACCTTGACCTGCGAGTCGTCGCGGCCGGCGTACTCCAGCTGCCCGTCGGCGTTCCAGCGGGCCAGGTCGCCGGTGCGGTACATCCGCGAACCGGCCGGACCGTACGGGTCGGCGACGAAGCGCTCCGCGGTCAGGCCGGGGCGGTTGTGGTAGCCGCGGCCGATGCTTCCGGCGACGTACAGCTCTCCGACGGTGCCCGGCGGCACGGGCGTCAGACCCGGGCCGAGGACGTAGGTGCGCATGTTGCCCAGCGGCGTACCGACGGGAGTGCTGCCCGAGCCGGTCCACTCCTCGTCGCCCGGGGCGGCGAAGGCGGTGGCGTAGAAGGACTCGCTCTGCCCGTAGGCGTTGACCACGGTCACGCCCGGGAACGCCGCGCGGGCCCGTTCCACCAGCGTCGCCGACAGCGCCTCACCGGCGAAGACCAGCGTGTCGACGGTGGTGCGCTCCGCGATCTGGTCGACCAGTTCGGCGAAGGCGGAGGGGACGGTGCTGATCACACTGCCCGACCAGCCGTCCCGCTCGCCCAGGACGAGGACGTCGCGGACCACTTCGATGCTGCCGCCCGAGGTGAGGGTGGTGAAGATCTCGAACACGGAGACGTCGAAGTTGATCGAGGTGCTCGCCAGTGCCCGCCGCCCCGGACCCATGCCCACCTGGGGAGCCAGCCGCAGCACACCGTTGACGACGGTGTGGTGGGTGATGGCCACACCCTTCGGCGTGCCGGTGGAGCCCGAGGTGTACATGACGTACGCCAGGTGCTCGGGGCGCAGCGGGGCGGTCCGGTCCCCGTCGGTGAGATCGGTGTCCGCTGCGGACCCTTCGAGGTCGAAGGTGTCCAGGTGGAACACGGCGCTGTCGCTGGGCGGCAGCACCGACTCGGTGGCGGTGTCGGTGAGGATCAGCTGCGGGCGGGCCTCGGTGAGGATGGCCGCCAGGCGGTGGCTGGGGTACTTGGGGTCGATCGGCAGATAGGCGCCGCCCGCCTTCAGTACCGCGAGGAGTGCGACCACCAGGTCCGCCGAGCGCGGCAGCGACAGGGCCACCACCGACTCGGGTCCGACCTCGCGCCGTACCAGCTCGCGCGCCAGCCGGTTGGCCCGCGCGTTCACCTGACCGTACGTCAGCTCCTGGCCGTCGCAGACCACCGCGACCGCGTCCGGACTCGCCGCCGCCTGGCGCTCGAACAGACCGGGAACGGTCAGTTCGGGCGTGGTGGCGGCCGTGTCGTTGAGTTCGAGCAGCCGCTGGTGCTCGGTCGGCTCCAGTACGTCCACCCGTCCCACCGGTGTGGTCGGCTCGGTCGCCAACTGCCGCAGGATCCGCGCCAGTCGGGCCGCGATCGCCTCCACCTCGTCCCGGCCGAAGGCACCCTGCCGGTACTGGAGGACCATCATCAGGTGCGGTTCGGCACCGGCCATCAGGGCCAGCGGGTAGTGGGTGCCGGAGAAGGGGCGGATGCCGGTGAAGGCGATGCCCGCCGCCGTGTTGGCGTCGGTGAGGCCCTCCTTGTCCACGGGGAAGGACTCGAAGACGACCAGCGTGTCGAACAGGCTCTTGTGCCCGAGGGACTGCTGGATGTCGCTCAGCCCGTAGTAGTGGTGGTCCAGGAGCGCCGCCTGCCGCTTCTGCAGACCGGTGACCAGATCGGCGAGCGAGTCCCCGGGGGCGTACGTGACGCGCACCGGAAGGGTGTTGATGAACAGGCCGATGATCGAGTCGACGTCCGCCAGGGCCGGCGGGCGGCCGGAGACGGTGGCGCCGAACACCACGTCCTGACGGCCGGTGAGCTGGCCGAGCAGCACGCCCCAGGCGCTCTGGAGCAGGGTGTTGACGGTGACGCCGAGCTCGGATGCGCGCCGGTTGAGCAGGCGCGCATCCTCCAGCGGCAGCGGGATGTCGATCTGGCCGACACCCTCGTTGTCCGGGGCCCCGGGGGCGAGCACCGTCGGGTCGGCCCCGGCGAATTCCTCGGCCCAGGCGCGGGCGGTCGCGTCGTGGTCCTGCTGGGAGAGCCAGACCAGGAAGTCCCGGAAGCCGCGCACCCTCGGCAGCGCCGAGGCGTCGCCGCTGGACCCGTACAGGCGCAGCAGGTCCTGCATCAGGAGCGGGAACGACCAGCCGTCGAACAGCATGTGGTGGGCGGTCAGGACCAGTTCGGAGCGGTCCGGGCCCATCGTGACCAGCGTGAGGCGCAGCAGCGGGGGCGTGGCCTGGTCGAAGTGCTCGTGGTGGTCGTCGGCGAGGAGCTTCTCGAAGGCCTCCTCGCGGGCTCCCTCGTCCAGGGTGCTGAGGTCGACCTCCCGCCAGGGCACCTCGACGTGGTCGAGGACGACCTGGACCTGGTTGCCTCCGGCGTCGGTGACGACCGCGGTGCGCAGGCTGGCGTACCGGTCGAGCACCGCCTGCCCGGACAGGCGCATCCGGGCGGGGTCGACCTGGCCGGACACGTGGAAGACGATCTGCATCTGGTACGCGTCGAAGGTGTCGTCGTCGAGCAGCGTGGACTCGAAGAGCAGTCCGGACTGGAGCGGGGTCAGCGGCCAGACGTCGGCCAGACCCGGATAGCGCTGCTCCCAGGCTTCGATGTCGCTCTGCCGCACCGAGACCAGCGGCAGGTCCGAGGGGGTCAGACCGCCGGTGCCGGGCGTGGCGACGTGGCGGGTGAGCGCGGTCAGCGCCTCGCACCACAGGTCGGCCAGTTCCTGCACCTCTTCGCGGGTGAGCACCCCGGCCGGGAAGCCGATCATGGCGCCGAGCTGGGCGCCCTGGCCGGTGTCGATGACCGCCGAGTTGATCTCCACGGTGGACATGGCCGGCATGTCGGCGTCCAACGGCGCGTCCATGTCGGGGAGTTGGGTGAACCCGAGGCCGCGCAGCTCCTCCGGCATGTCGGCCGAGGAGAACTGGCCCAGGTAGTTGAACCCGATCTGCCCCGCGGAGTGCTGCCGCAGCTCGGCGGCGGTCTCCGGGTTGAGGTAGCGCAGCAGGCCGAAGCCGATGCCCTTGTCCGGGACCGCCCGCAGCTGCTCCTTGACGGCCTTGACCACACCGCCCGCGGCCGCGCCGCCGGCGAACGCCTCGTCCAGGCTGAAGCCCGCGGTGTCCAGGCGGACCGGGAACATGCTGGTGAACCAGCCCATGGTGCGCGACAGATCGGCGCCCGGCACGATGTCCTGCTCGCGGCCGTGGCCCTCCAGGCGGATCAGCGCGGAGGACTCCACGACGCCCCGCCCGCGCCGCCACTTGGCGACGGCGAGCGCGAGGGCGGCCAGGAGGCCGTCGTTGACGCCGCCGTGGAAGGCGGCCGGCACCGAGGTGAGCAGCGCCTCGGTCACCGCGACCGGCAGCTGGATCTCCAGGTGCTCGACGGTCGACAGGACGTCCACCGCCGGGTCGAGCGGCCGCGATCCCAGTACGGGGTCGGGTCCGTCCAGCGTGCCGCGCCACAGCTCCATCTCGGCGACCCGCTCGGGGCTCGCCGCCTGCTCCACCAGGGCGTGCGTCCAGCGCCGCATGGAGGTGCCGACCTCGGGGAGCTCCGGGGTCCGGCCGGCCCGGATCTCCTTCCAGGCCTCGGCGAGGTCCGGGACCAGGATCCGCCAGGACACTCCGTCCACCACCAGGTGGTGGAGTGCCACCAGGAGGCGGCCGGGTCCCTGCTCGGGGGCGAACCAGACGAACTGGGCCATCACTCCGGCGGCCGGGTCGAGGCGGCCGGTCGCGGCGTCCAGCTCTGCCGCGGCCGCCTGCTGCCAGTCGCTCCAGGTGCCGTCGCAGACGACCTTGCGGATCAGCGAGGCCGCGTCCACCGTGCCGGGCGCTGCGACCTCCAGGGCGCCGCCGTCCTCCAGCAGGAGGCGGGAGCGCAGGATGTCGTGGCGGTCCAGGACCGCGCCGAGGGTCGCGGCGAGCTGGTGCTCGTCGATTCCTTCGGGCAGTTCCAGGGCGATCGACATGGAGAACCGGTCGAAGCCGCCGCCCAGTTCGAGCATGTACGCGCCGATCGGCAGCAGCGGCATGCGGCCCACGCCGCCGCCTTCGAGCTCTTCGAGCACCAGGCGGGCCCCGATGTCGCTGGTGGCGACCTCGGCCAGCTCGGCAACGGTGCGCTGCTCGAAGATCTGACGGGGTGTCACTTCGATGCCCTGGGCGCGGGCCCGGGTGACGACCTGGATGGAGCGGATGCTGTCGCCGCCCACCGCGAAGAAGTCGTCGTCGAGACCGACCCGCTCCAGGCCGAGCACGTCGGCGTAGACGGCGGCGAGGGTCTGCTCGACCGCCGTGCGCGGCGCGCGGTAGGTCCCGCCGGTGAACTCCGGGTCGGGCAGGGCCGCCCGGTCCAGCTTCCCGTTCGGGGCCAGCGGCAGCCGGTCCAGGACGACGAAGGCGGACGGCACCATGAACTCCGGCAGCCGGGTGGCGACGAAGCGGCGCAGATCGCGGGCGGAGAGACCGGCGGTCATGTCCACTTCGAGATCGCCGAGGCCGTCGACGCTGTGGTCCGAGTCCGCGCCGACCGGCACGACATAGCCCACCAGCTGCTTGCCGCGGCCCGGTCCCTCGCGGACGATCGCCACCGCCTGGGCCACCTCGGGGTGGGCCACCAGCGCGGCCTCGACCTCGCCGGGCTCGATGCGGAAGCCCCGCACCTTGACCTGCGCGTCACCGCGGCCGGCGTACTCCAGCTGCCCGTCGGCGTTCCAGCGGGCCAGGTCGCCGGTGCGGTACATCCGCGATCCGGCCGGACCGAACGGGTCGGCGACGAAGCGCTCGGCGGTCAGCGACGGACGCCGGTGGTAGCCGCGCCCGACGTTCCCGGCGACGTACAACTCGCCCACCACACCCGGCGGCACGGGCACGAGGCCGGGGCCGAGCACATAGGTGCGCATGTTGCCGATGGGGGCGCCGATCGGGGCGCTGCCCGCACCGTCCCACTCCGCCTCGGGAAGCAGGGCGAAGGTGCTGGCGTAGAACGACTCGGTCTGCCCGTAGGCGTTGACCAGCCGGGCGCCGGGGATCGTCTCGCGCACCCGTCGCACCAGGGAGGCCGGGAGGGCCTCGCCGGCGAAGACCACGGTCTCGGCGCTGATCCGGCCGGCCGTCTGGTCGAGCAGTTCGGCGAAGACGGACGGGACGGTGCTGATGACCCCACCGCTCCAGCCGCCGCGCTCGCCGATGACCAGGACGTCGCGGGCGACTTCGAGGGTGCCGCCCGAGGACAGCGTGGTGAAGGTCTCGAACACCGAGACGTCGAAGTTGATGGACGTGCCCGCCAGGGTGCGGGTGCCCGGGTGCATGCCGACCGAGGCCGCCAGCGCCGACACACCGTTCACCACGTTGTGGTGGGTGATGGCCACACCCTTGGGCTGTCCGGTCGAGCCGGAGGTGTACATCACGTACGCCACGTGCTCGGGCCGCAGCGCGGAGATCCGCTGGGCGTCGCCGAATCCGGCGTCCTGCTCGCTCGTGGCGAGATCGAGGTCGCCCAGGAGCAGGCGCGGGGTGTCGGTCTCCGGGAGGATCCCGACGGTCTCCGCGTCGCTCAGGAGCAGCGTGGGCCGGGCGTCGGACAGGATGAAGTCGAGCCGGGTGCTGGGGTACTTGGGGTCGATCGGCAGATACGCGCCGCCCGCCTTCAGTACGCCGAGCAGGGCGATGACCAGGTCCGCCGAACGCGGCAGCGAGAGCGCCACCACCGACTCCGGACCCACACCACGCCCGACCAGCTCACGCGCCAGGCGGTTGGCCCGCGCGTCCAGCTCCCGGTAGGTCAGCGACTGCTCGCCGGACTCCACCGCGACCGCGTCCGGCGTGCGGGCGACCTGCTGCTCGAACAGGCCGGGGACGGTCAGGTCGGGGGTCGCCACCGCGGTGTCGTTGAACCCGCGCAGCACCAGCTCCCGCTCGGCCGGCTCCACCAGCTCGACCGTGCTGACCCGCTGGCGCGGATCGGCCGCCAGCTGCTCCACGACCCGGGTGAACCGGGCGGCGACGGCCTCGACCGTCTTGCGGTCGAACAGGTCGGTGGCGTACTCCAGATGACCCAGTACGCCCATGCCGGGAAGGTCGGCCATGTTGAAGAACAGGTCGAACTTCGCGGACTCGTTGCGGACCCGCTCGAACTCCACCCGCACACCGGGCAGGGTGAAGTCCTTCCGGGCGAAGTTCTGCCAGGCGAACATCACCTGGAACAGCGGCGAGTACGCGGTGGAGCGCTCCGGGTTGAGCTCCTCCACCAGGCGCTCGAAGGGAACGTCCTGGTTGTCGTAGGCGGCCAGGGACTTGTTCCGCACCTGGTCGAGCAGCTCCTCGAAGGTGATGTTGCCCGACAGGTCGGCGCGCAGCACCCAGGTGTTGACGAAGAAGCCGATCAGGTCCGCGAGGCCTTCGTCGGTGCGGTTGGCGATCGGCGACCCGATGGTCAGGTCGTCGCCGCCGCCGAGGCCGTGCAGCAGCACCGCGAGGGCCGACTGCAGGACCATCGAGACGGTCACGCCGTGCGCGCGGGCCAGCTCGTCGACGCTGGCCACCACGTCCGGCGCGAGGCCGAACTCGACCGTGTCGCCGCGGTGGCTGGCGGACGGCGGACGCGGGCGGTCGACGGGCAGCTGGAGCGGCTGCGGTACGCCCGCCAACTCCTCGCGCCAGTACCGCACTTGGCCCGCCAGCGCGCTGTCGGGGTCGTTCTCGTCCCCGAGCACCTCGCGCTGCCACAGCGTGTAGTCGACGTACTGCACCGAGAGGTCCGCCCACTGCGGGGCGTCGCCCTGCATGCGGGCGGTGTACGCGGTACCGAGGTCCCTGGCCAGCGGGGCCATGGACTCGCCGTCGCTGGCGATGTGGTGGATGAGGAGCACCAGGACGTGCTCCTGCTCGCCGGTGCGGAACAGCGTCGCCGCCACCGGGATGTCCTTGGAGAGCTCGAAGCGGTGGGCCACGGCCTCGGCCATGGCGTCCGGCAGGCCCTCCTCGTCGGTCACCACCAGGGGCATGTCGAGCGTGGCCTCGTCGGCGGGGAGCACCCGCTGGAACGGGACGCCCTCGGCGTCCTCCACGATCAGCGTGCGCAGGCTCTCGTGCCGCGCCACCACGTCCCGTACCGCCGACTCCAGTGCGGCCACGTCCAGGGTGCCGGTCAGGCGCAGCGGGAAGGGCGCGTTGTACGTGGCCGAGGGGCCCTCGAAGCGGTCGATGAACCACAGCCGGCGCTGGGCGAAGGACAGCGGCACCAGGTCGGGCCGGTGCTCGGCCTTGCGCAGCTGCGGCCGCACCCGGGAGCCGGGCGAGAGGTGCCCGGTCAGCTCCACGACGGTGGGCGAGTCGAAGACCGCCCTGATCGGCACCTCGATGCCGAGCGAGGTGCGGATCCGGCTCACCAGCCGGGTCGCGAGGAGCGAGTGCCCGCCGATGTCGAAGAAGTTGTGGTCGATGCCGACCTGGTCGAGCCCGAGGACCTCCGCGAACAGCGCGCACAGGACCTCTTCCTGCGGGGTGCGCGGCGCGCGGTAGGCCTCGCCGGTGAACTCCGGCTCGGGCAGGGCGGCCCGGTCGAGCTTGCCGTTCGGGGCGAGCGGCAGTCGCTCCAGGACCACGAAGGCGGCGGGGACCATGAACTCCGGCAGCTGGGCGGCCACGAACTTGCGCAGCTCGTCGATGTCGATGCCGTTCTCGGCGGCCGCGGTGGGAACCGCGTAGGCCACCAGGCGCTTGCCGGTGCCGCCCGCTTCGCGGGCGATGACCACGGCCTGGGAGACGCCGGGGTGGGCGGTCACCGCGGCCTCGATCTCGCCGGGTTCGACGCGGAAGCCGCGCACCTTGACCTGGGCGTCGTCGCGGCCGACGTATTCGAGCTGGCCGTCGGCGTTCCAGCGCGCCAGGTCGCCGGTGCGGTACATCCGCGAGCCCGCCGCGCCGAACGGGTCGGCGACGAAGCGCTCCGCGGTCAGCGCGGGGCGGTCCAGGTAGCCGCGCGCCACGGCGCCCGCGATGTACAGCTCGCCCACCACGCCCGGGGGTACCGGCGTGAGGCCCGGACCCAGGATGTAGGTGCGCATGTTGCCGAGCGGGGTGCCGATCGGGGCGCTGCCGGTGCCGTCGCCGGAGTCGGCGGAGGTGGTGGCGTAGAAGGACTCGGTCTGCCCGTAGGCGTTGACCACCCGCACGCCGGGCAGCACGGTACGGATCTTGTGCACCAGCGAGGCGGGGAGCGCCTCACCGGCGAACACCAGCGTCTCGGCGCTGATCCGGTCCGCGAGGCGGTCGATCAGTTCGGCGAAGACCGACGGGACGGTGCTGATGACGCTGCCCGTCCAGCCGTCGCGCTCGCCGAGGACCAGCGCGTCGCGGACGACCTCGACGCTCGCGCCGACGGACAGCGCGGTGAAGATCTCGAAGACCGACACGTCGAAGTTGATGGAGGTGCTCGCCAGCATCCGGGAGCCGGCGACCGCGCCGACCCGCGAGGCCAGGTGCGTCACGCCGTTGACGACGGTGCCGTGGGTGATCACGACGCCCTTCGGGGTCCCGGTGGAGCCCGAGGTGTACATGACGTAGGCGAGGTGCTCGGGGCGCAGCGGTGCCGTCCGCTCCTCGTCGCCGAGCGGCGCGGCCGGTCCGGCGGCGTCCAGGTCGAGGCCGTCGAGCAGCAGGTGGGCGACGTCGGTGCGCGGCAGTACGTCCACGGTCGCGGCGTCGGTGAGGATCAGCTGCGGGCGGGCCTCGGACAGGATGAAGTCCAGCCGGTGGCTCGGGTACTTCGGGTCGATCGGCAGGTATCCGGCGCCGGACTTGACGATGGCGAGCATCGCCACCACCAGGTCGGCGGAGCGCGGCAGGGCGAGGCCCACCACCTTCTCCGGACCGGCCCCGCGGGCGACGAGCTCACGGGCCAGGGTGTTCGCCCGCCCGTCGAGCTCGCGGTAGGTCAGCGAGGTCTCCTCGAAGACCACCGCGACCGCGTCCGGGGTCAGCGCCGCCTGGCGCTCGAACAGGGCCGGCAGGGTGAGCTCGGGGAACGGCGCGGCCGTGTCGTTGAGCTCGACCAGGAGCCGGTCGCGTTCGGCCGCCTCCAGCACGTCGACCTGACCGACCCGCACCTGCGGGTCCTCGACCAGCTGCCGCAGGATCCGCTCGAAGCGGGCGGCGATGGTCTCGACGGCCGCGCTGTCGAAGAGGTGGTGCTGGTATTCCAGCGCGACGCGCAGCCGCGGCTCGGCGGTCGCGGTCACGATCATCGGGTAGTGGGTGCCGCTGAGCGGGCTGATGCCGGTCACCGCGATGCCCGCCGCCGAGTACGCCTCGGAGATGCCGGCGCGGTCGATCGGGTACGAGTCGAAGACGACGATGGTGTCGAACAGGGACTTGAGACCGGTGGCGTGGTGGATCTCGGCGAGCCCGTAGTGCTGGTGGTCCAGGAGCGCGCCCTGGCGGTCCTGGAGGCCGGTCAGCACCTCGTGCAGCGTGTCCGCGGGGGCGCAGTTCACCCGTACCGGAAGGGTGTTGATGAACAGGCCGACCATGGAGTCCACGCCCGGCACCATGGGCGGGCGGCCGGAGACGGTGGTGCCGAACACCACGTCCTGACGGCCCGTCAGGCCGCCGAGGAGGAGGCCCCAGGCCGCCTGCACGACGGTGTTCATGGTGACGCCGAGCTCGGAGGCGCGCCGGGACAGCTCCTGGGAGAGCTCGGCGGTCAGCGGGACGTCGACCTGGCCGATGCCCGTGGGTGCCGCGTCCGACGACACGGCGGCGGGGACGAGCAGGGTGGGCTCCTCGATCCCGGCGAGCTCACCGGCCCACACCCGGGCGGCCTCGTCGCGGTCCTGCTGCGCCAGCCACACCAGGAAGTCCCGGTATCCGCGTACGCGGGGCAGCGCCGAGGTGTCCCCGTCGGAGCCGTAGAGGCGCAGCAGGTCCTCCAGGAGCAGCGGCACCGACCAGCCGTCGAACAGGACGTGGTTGGCGGTGAACACCAGCTCCGCGCGGTCCGGGCCCATGGTGACCAGGGTCATCCGCAGCATCGGCGGGGTGAGCGGGTCGAAGTGCGTGGCGTGGTCCTCGGCGAGGAGCTGCTTGAGCGCCGCGCCGCGGGCCTCCTCACCGAGGCGGCTGAAGTCGACCTCCCGCCACGGCAGTTCGACGTGGTCGAGGACGACCTGGACCTGGTCGCCGGCGGCGTCTGAGACGAACGCGGTGCGCAGGGCGGCGTACCGGTCCAGGAGCGCCTGGCCCGCGGCCCGCATCCGGGACGGGACGACCTGCCCGGACAGGTGGAAGACCATCTGCATCTGGTAGGCGTCGAAGGCGGCGTCGACCATCAGCGTGTGGAAGAGCAGACCGGACTGCGTGGCGGTCAGCGGCCAGACGTCCGCGAGACCCGGGTACTGCTTCTCCCACAGGTCGATCTCGCGCTGGGTCGCCGAGACCAGCGGCACGTCCGAAGGGGTGAGTCCGCCCGCGCCGGGCTGCTCGGCGTGCCGGGCGAGCGCTTCGAGCGCGGCCCGCCAGTAGTCGGCGAGTTCCTGTACGTCGTCCTCGGTGAGCACGCCGGTGGCGAAGCCGAGCCGGGCGCTGAGCTGCGGACCGTGCTCGCCGTCGGTGACCAGTGCGTTCAGGTCGAGCGTGGAGAGCGCGGGCATGTCGGCGTCGGGGTCGGCGACCAGTTCGGTGGTGCCCTCGGCCTGGGTCCAGCCGAGGCCGCGCAGGTGCTCGGGCATGTCCGTGGTCGAGTAGCGGCCCAGGTAGTTGAAGCCGATCTGGCCGGTGGAGTGCTGCTTCAGCTCCTCGGCGGTCTCGGGGTTCAGGTAGCGCAGCAGGCCGTAGCCGATGCCCTTGTCCGGGATCGCGAGGAGCTGCTCCTTGACCGCCTTGATCGCGTTGCCCGCGGACGCTCCGCCCGCGAACGCCTCGTCCAGGTCGACCCCTTCGAGGTCGAGGCGGACGGGGAACATGGTGGTGAACCAGCCCACCGTGCTCGACAGGTCGGCGCCCGGCACTGCCTCTTCCTGGCGGCCGTGCCCTTCGAGGCGGATCAGCGTCGAGGGCTCCTCGATGCCGCGGGCCCGGCGCCAGCGGGTGACGGCGAGGGCGAGCGCGGTGAGCAGGCCGTCGTTGACGCCGCCGCGGAAGGTCGCGGGGAGCGTGTTGAGCAGGGTCTCGGTGATCGCCTCCGGCAGCCGGACCCAGAGGTGCCCGGACTTGGAGACGACGTCGAGTGCCGGGTCGAGGGGGCGGGTGCCGAGCACCGGGTCGGGTCCGGCCACCACCGTGCGCCACAGGTCGAGTTCGGCGACCCGCTCGGGCGAGGCCGCGGCGTCCACGAGGGCGTGCGCCCAGCGCCGCGCCGAGGTCGTGGTCTGGCCGAGCTCCGGGGTCCGGCCGGCGCTGACGTGCTCCCAGGCGGCGGCGAAGTCGGGCAGCAGGATGCGCCACGACACTCCGTCGATCACGAAGTGGTGCAGCACCACGAGGAGCCGGCCCGGGGCGTCGGTGCCCGCGTCGAACCACACGAACTGCGCCATCGTCCCGGCGGCCGCGTCCAGGCGGCCGGTGGCCGCGTCGAGTTCGGCGGCGGCCAGCTCCTGCCACTGCTCGTTCCACCGGCCGTCGCAGGAGACGCGGTGGATCAGCCGGGGTACGTCGACCGAGCCGGGGGCGTCGACCTCCAGGCCCCAGTCGTCGCCGTGCACCAGGCGCGAGCGCAGTGCGTCGTGGCGGTCGAGGACCGCGCCGAGGGTCGCGGCGAGGCCGTCCTGGTCTATGCCCTTGGGCAGTTCGACCACCAGGGACATGGAGAACCTGTTGGTTCCGCCGCCCAGCTCCATGAGGTACTTGCCGACGGGCAGCAGCGGCATCCAGCCGACGCCGCCGCCCTCCAGCTCCTCCAGGACGGGGCCGGCCCCGGCGGGGCCGCTCGCCTGGGCGACCTCGGCCAGCTCGGCCACGGTACGGCTCTCGAAGATCTGACGCGGCGTCACTTCGACGCCTTCCGCGCGGGACCGGGAGACGACCTGGATGGAGCGGATGCTGTCGCCGCCGATGGCGAAGAAGTCGTCGTCGATGCCGACCTGGTCGAGGCCGAGGACCTCGGCGTAGACGGCCGCGAGGGTCTGCTCGACCGGGGTGCGCGGCGCGCGGTACTCGCCGCCGGTGAACTCCGGTTCGGGCAGCGCCTTGCGGTCCAGCTTGCCGTTGGGGGTCAGCGGCAGCCGGTCCAGCATCACGAACACCGACGGCACCATGAACTCGGGCAGCCGGCCCGCGACGAAGCGGCGCAGATCGCGGGCGGAGACACCGGCGGTGATGTCGATGTCGAGGTCGCCGAGGCTCTCGACGCTCCCCAGACCGCTCTCCTCGATCTCCACCGGGACCACGTAGCCGACGAGCTGCTTGCCGGTGCCGCTGCGGCCCTCGTGGATGGTCACCACGGCCTGGGCGACGCTCGGGTGGGCCGTCAGGGCGGCCTCGATCTCGCCGGGCTCGATGCGGAAGCCGCGGATCTTCACCTGGGAGTCGTCGCGGCCGGCGTACTCCAGCTGGCCGTCGGCGTTCCAGCGGGCCAGGTCGCCGGTGCGGTACATCCGGGATCCGGCCGGGCCGTAGGGGTCGGCGACGAAGCGCTCGGCGGTCATGCCGGTACGGCTGTAGTAGCCGCGCGCCACGTTGCCCGCCACATAGAGCTCGCCCACCACGCCGACGGGAACCGGCTCCAGGCCGGGGCCGAGCACGTAGGTGCGCATGTTGCCGAGCGGAACGCCGATGGGGGCGCTGCCCGCGCCGTCCCACTCCGCCTCGGGCAGCAGGGCGAAGGTGCTGGCGTAGAAGGACTCGGTCTGTCCGTAGGCGTTGACGACCCGGATGCCGGGGATCGTCTCGCGGACCCGCTGCACGAGCGCGGCGGGCAGCGCCTCACCGGCGAAGACCACGGTCTCGGCGCTGATCTCGCCGCCCACCTGGTCGAGCAGTTCCACGAAGACCGACGGGACGGTGCTGATCACGCCGCCCGACCAGCCGCCGCGCTCGCCGATGACGAGGACGTCGCGGGCCACTTCCAGGGTGCCGCCGGTCGACAGCGCGGTGAACAGCTCGAACACCGACACGTCGAAGTTGATGGACGTACCCGCCAGGAGCCAGGTGTTGGAGTCCACGCCCACCGCGGACACCAGCCGTGTCACACCGTTGACGACGGTGTGGTGGGTGATGGCCACGCCCTTGGGCTGTCCGGTCGAGCCGGAGGTGTACATCACGTACGCGATGTTGTGGGGGCGCAGCGCGCCGTGCCGCTCGGTGTTGTCGAGCGGTGTGCCGTCGCTGCCGTCCAGGTCGAGGTCGCCGAGGTACAGGCGCGGGGTGTCGGTCTCCGGGAGGATCCCGATGGTCTCCGCGTCGGTGAGCAGCAGTGTGGGCCGGGCGTCGGAGAAGATGAAGTCGAGCCGGGTGCTGGGGTACTTGGGGTCGATCGGCAGATACGCGCCGCCCGCCTTCAGCACACCGAGCAGGGCGATGACCAGGTCCGCCGAACGCGGCAGCGAGAGCGCCACCACCGACTCCGGACCCACACCACGCCCGACCAGCTCACGCGCCAGGCGGTTGGCCCGCGCGTCCAGCTCCCGGTAGGTGAGGGCCGCGCCGTCGAAGACCACGGCGACCGCGTCCGGCGTGCGGGCGACCTGCTGCTCGAACAGTTCGGGGACGGTCACCTGGGGCGTGGGCGCCGCGGTGTCGTTGAACCCGCGCAGCACCAGCTCCCGCTCGGCCGGCGCGAGGACGTCCGCCTGCCGGACCGGCTTGTCGGGGTCGGCCACCATCTGCTCGACGACGCGGATGTAGCGGGCCGCGATGGCCTCGACCGTGGCGTGGTCGAACAGGTCGGTGGCGTACTCGATGTAGACGAGCATGCCCGGCTTGGTAGGGTCGGCGAAGTAGTTGAACTCCAGGTCGAACTTGGCCGACGAGGTGGCCTGCGCCTCCAGGCGCGCCTGGAGGCCGCCGGGCAGTTCGAGGTCGATCCAGCGCTCGTTCTCCCAGGTGAACATGGTCTGGAACAGGGAGTGGTACGCGGTGGAGCGCTCCGGGTTCAGCTCCTCCACCAGGCGCTCGAACGGGGCGTCCTGCTTGTCGTAGGCGGCCAGCGCCTTCTCCTGCACCTGCCCGACGAGGTCGTTGAAGGTGGGGTTGCCCGACAGGTCGGTGCGCAGCACCCAGGTGTTGACGAAGAAGCCGATCAGGTCCTGGAGTTCGTCGTCGGTGCGGCCCGCGATCGTGTTGCCGATCGGGATGTCCTCACCGGCGCCCAGGTGCTGGAGCAGCACCGCGAGCGCGGTCTGCATCACCATCGGCACCGACACGTCGCGGTCGAGGGCGAACTCCTCGGCCTTGGCGAGCAGTTCGGGCTCGATGGGGAACTCCACGATGCCGCCGCGGTGGCTGGCGGACGGCGGACGCGGGCGGTCGACGGGCAGCCGAAGCGGCTGCGGGATGCCCGCCAACTCATCGCGCCAGTACTGGACTTGGGCGTTGAGCACGCTGTCCGGGTCGTCCTCGTCGCCGAGCACCTCGCGCTGCCACAGCGTGTAGTCGATGTACTGGACCGGCAGCTCCGGGTAGTCCGGCGCCTCGCCGAGGATCCGGGCCGTGTAGGCGGTGTCCAGGTCACGCGCCAGCGGCACCACCGACTCGCCGTCGCTGGCGATGTGGTGGATGAGCAGCACCAGGACGTGCTCCTCGGGGCCCGCGCGGAACAGGGTGGCCCGTACCGGGATCTCCGTGGCCAGGTCGATGGTGGACTGCCCGGCCTGGTCGACGGCGTGCTCCAGCACGTCGGGCGCCACCTCGACGAGCGGCACGTCGAGCACCAGCTCGTCCACCGGCACGACCTGCTGGGAAGGAACGCCGTCGGCGTTCGCGACGATCAGCGTGCGCAGGCTCTCGTGCCGGACCACCACGTCCCGTACGGCCGACTGAAGGGCCGTCACGTCCAGCGGGCCGTTGAGGCGCACCAGGAACGGAACGTTGTACGTCGCCGAGGGGCCTTCGAACTGCTCGATGAACCACAGCCGGCGCTGCGCAAACGACAACGGGATCATTACTGTCCACTCCTGTTCATCTTGCGCAGACGGGGGCGACTCGACGCGTTCGCACTCTTCACCGTGCGCGACAGTTCAGCGATGTTGCGGTGTTGGAATATGGCCCGGATGGTCACGGAGACTCCGAGCGTCTTGCGGATGCGGCTGGTCAGGCGGGTCGCCGTCAGGGAGTTGCCGCCGAGCTCGAAGAAGTCGTCGTCGATGCCGACGCGTTCCACTCCGAGCACTTCGGCGAACAGCGCGCAGAGGCTCTCCTCCTGCTCGCTGCGCGGGGCCCGGTAGGGGGGTCCCGCGGGTCCGGGTTCGGGCAGGGCCGACCGGTCCAGCTGTCCGCCGGGGGTCAGCGGCAGCTGGTCGAGGAGGACGAGCGCGGCCGGGACCAGGTGGCCGGGCAGGCGCTGCGCGGCGAAGGCGGTGATCTCGTCGACGTCGGCGCCGTCCGCCTGGGCGGGGACGACGTAGCCCACGAGCTGGTGTGTGTCGCCGTCGTGGGCGACCACCACTGCTTCTTCGACCGAGGGGTGTGCGGCCAGGGCGGCCGCGATCTCGGCGGGTTCGATGCGCTCGCCGCGGATCGTGACCTGGGTGTCGGCGCGCCGTACGTATTCGAGGCGGCCGTCGGCGTTCCAGCGGGCGAGGTCTCCGGTGCGCACCATCCGCGATCCGGCGGGGCCGAAGGGGTCAGCCACGAAGTGGGCGGAGGTGAGTGCGGGACGGCCGTGGTAGCCGCGCCCGAGCGTGCTGCCGGCGATGTACAGCTCGCCGACCGCGCCGGGCGGCACCGGGGTGAGGCCCGCGCCGAGCACATGGGCCCGTACGTTCGGGAGGGGGGCTCCGACGGAGGCGTCCCCCGTCGGCGCCGGTCCGTCTCCGGCCGGGAGGGCGAAGGCGGTGGCGCAGAAGGACTCGACCGGTCCGTAGGCGCTCACCACGCGGGCGCCCGGGGCGGCCTTGCGCACCTTCTCGACCAGCGACGCCGGCAGCGGCTCACCGGCGAACAGCACCGTCCTGGCGCCGATCTCGCCCGCGGCCTGGTCGAGGTGGGCGGCGAACACCGAGGGAACCGCACCGATCACGCCGCCGGCGCGATCCGCGAACTCCGTCTCCACCTCGGTCAGTTCGACGCCTGAGCCGGTGCACAGCGCGGTGAACAGGGTCAGCGCCGCCACCTCGAAGGTGGTCTGCCGCGTCGCGAGGACGTGGGTCGTGGGCTGGTCGCCCAGGTGCGCCGCGAGGCCCGGTACGCGGTCGGCCACCGCGCGGTGGGTGATCGTCACGCCCCTCGGCCCGCCCGGGTAGCCCGAGGTGTAGGTCAGCCAGGCCACGTGGTCCAGGAGCAGCGGCCGGATCCGGTCCTGGTCCCCGAGGTCGGTGTCGGGGCCGGCCGTGATCTCGTCCAGGCGCAGCTGCGGAACTCCGTTGTCCGCCAGGGCAGTTGGAGTGGCGGCGTCCGTCAGGACGAGCGCCGGACCGGCGTCGGCGAGCAGCGTTTGCAGGTAGCCGGCCGGAGCCTGCGGGTCCAGCGGCAGGTAGCCCGCGCCGGACTTGAGGACCGCGAGGAGCGCGGCCACGTGCTCGGGGTTCTGCGGCAGCGCCGCGGCCACCAGCGTCTCCGGCCCGGCCTCGCGGCGTACCAGCTCGTGCGCCAGCTGGTTGGCCCGCGTGTTCAGCTCCTGGTAGGTCCACGACACATCGCCGTGCACGAGAGCCACCGCGTCCGGTGTGGCCGCGGCCTGGCGCTCGAACAGCTCGGGGATGCTCGCCTCGGACGGGGCGGCCGCCGTGTCGTTGAGCTCGGCGAGCCGTTCGCGCTCGGGCTGCTCCAGTACGTCGATCCGGCCGACGCGCTGGGCGGGGTCCGCCGCGAGGCCGCGCATGATCCGCCCGTAGCGGGCGGCGATGGCTTCGGCCGCGCTCTGGTCGAGCACGTTCTGCTGGTACTGCACGGTCAGCCGCAGTCCGTCGGACTCGATGAAGACCAGCAGGGTCACCGGGTAGTGGCTCGCGGTGAACGAGCGGATCCCGGTGACCGAGATCCCGGCCGCCCGGCACGCCTCGGCGATGCCGACCCGGTCCAGCGGGAAGGACTCGAACCCGATGATGGTGTCGAACAGCGCGTCCAGGCCGGTCGCCGTGTAGATCTCGGTCAGCCCGTAGTGGTGGTGGTCCATCAGTGCGGCCTGGCGGTTCTGCACCCCGGACAGCAGCTCGGCGAGCGTGGCCCCGGGTGCGGTCTCGACCCGTACGGGCAGCGTGTTGAGGAACATGCCGACGATCGCGTCGACGCCGGGCACCGCGGGGGGACGGCCGGACACGGTGGACGCGAAGATCACGTCCGGGCGGCCGGTCAGCTGGTTGAGCAGGATCGCCCAGGCGCCCTGGACCACGGTGTTCAGGGTGACGCCGAGGTCGGCGGCGCGCCGCATCAGGTCGCGGGCCTCCTGGCCGGACAGCTGGACGTCGACCTGCCCGATGCCCGCGCCGCCGTGTCCGGATCCGGCGCCGGGGACGAGCAGGGTGGGCTCGCCCACCCCGTCGAGTTCACGGGTCCACACCCGGGCCGACTCGTCGGGGTCCTGGCGCGACAGCCAGTCCACGAAGTCCCGGTAGCTGCGCACCCGCGGCAGCACCGAGGCGTCCCCGGCCGAGCCGTACAGCTTCAGCAGGTCCTGCATCAGGAGCGGCACGGACCAGCCGTCAAACAGGACGTGGTGGGCGGTCAGGACGAGTTCGTACCGCTCCGCCTCCATCTTGACCAGGGCCAGGCGCAGCATCGGCGGCGCGACCGGGTCGAAGTGGGTGCGCAGGTCGTCCGCGAGGAACTGCTCGAAGGCCTCGGCGCGTTCGGCCTCGCCGAGGCCGCTGTAGTCGATGTCCTGCCAGGGCAGCGGGACGCCTTCCAGGATCAGCTGGACCAGGTCGCCGTTGGAGTCGGGCAGGAACGCGGCCCGCAGACTGGGGTGGCGGTCCAGGAGCGCCTGGCCGGCGGCGAGCATCCGGGCCGCGTCGACGGTGCCGGACAGGTGCAGCGCGTACTGGACCTGGTAGGCGTCGAAGGTGGAGTCGTTGAGCTGGGAGTGGAAGAGCAGGCCCGACTGCAGGGGGGTGGCGGGCCAGACGTCCGCGAGGCCCGGGTAGCGCTCCTCCCATGCCTCGATGTCGCTCTGGCCGACGCTCACCAGGGGCAGGTCCGAGGGCGTCAGGCCGCCCGCGCCCTGCTCGGCGACGTGCCGGGCGAGGCCGCCCAGGGCGGCGCACCACAGGTCCGCGATCTCGCGCACCTCGGCGGGGGTGAGCACGCCGGTGGGGGCGGCGAACACCGCGCCGAGGCGGGGGCCCTGGGGGGTGTCGGTGACGCTGGCGTTGATGTCGAGTTCGGCCGGGGCCGGCATGCGGGGGTCCTGGCCGGCGTCGAGCTCGGCGAGTTCGGCCACGTCCGCCTGCGTCCAGCCGAGGCCGCGCAGGTGCTCGGGCATGTCGGCGGCGGAGGAGAACCGGCCGAGGTAGTTGAACCCGACCTGGCCGAGGGGGTGTTCGCGCAGGAGCGCGCCGGTGCGGGGGTTGAGGTGGCGCAGCAGGCCGTAGCCGATGCCCTTGTCGGGGATGCTCCGCATCTGCTCCTTGACCGCCTTCAGTACGCGGCCCGCGGCGGGGCCGCCGGCGAACGCGTCCTGGAGGTCGGCGCCCTGGAGGTCGAGGCGTACCGGGAAGGCGCTGGTGAACCAGCCCACGGTGCGCGACAGGTCGGCGCCCGGCGCCACGTCCTCTTCACGGCCGTGGCCTTCGAGGCGGACCAGCGCCGAGGACTCCTCGACGCCGCGGGTGGCGCGCCACTGGGCGAGCGCCAGGGCGAGAGCGGCGAGCAGGCCGTCGTTGACGCCGCCGCGGAAGGCCGCGGGCACGGCGGTGAGCAGGGCCTCGGTGACCGCTGCCGGGAGCTCCACATGGGTCTTCTCGACGGTGGAGACGACGTCGAGCTCGGGGTCCAGGCGCCGGGTGCCGAGCACCGGGTCGGGGCCCTGGACGATCGAGCGCCACAGCTTCAGCTCGGCGATGCGCCGCGGGGTCGCCGCCTCGTCGGCCAGGGCGTGCGCCCAGCGCCGCACCGAGGTTGCCACGTCCGGCAGTTGAGGTGTCTCGCCGGCCTTGATCTGCTCCCAGGCCGCCGCGAAGTCGGGCATCAGGATCCGCCACGACACCCCGTCGATCACGAGGTGGTGCAGCGCCACCAGGAGGCGGCCGGCGCCCGCGCCGGGTGCCGGGTCGAACCACACGAACTGCGCGACCACGCCGGCGGCCGGGTCGAGGCGTTCGGCCGCCGCGTCCAGTTCGCCCAGCAGGGTCTGCGTCCAGGACTCGTCCCAGCGTCCGTCGCATGCGACGCGCCGGATCAGCGGATCGGCCTGCACCGAGCCGGGCGGGGTGACCAGCAGGCCGCCGCCGTTGTCGGCGACGAGGCGGGACCGCAGCAGGTCGTGGCGGTCGAGCACCGCGCCGACGGTGGCCGCCAGCTGGGTGCGGTCGATGCCCTCGGGCAGGTCGAGCACCATCGCCTGGAGGAACCGGTCGAAGCCCGGCCCCCATTCGCGGATCCACTGGGCGACCGGCAGCAGCGGCATCCAGCCGGTGCCGCCGCCCTCCAGCTCTTCGAGGACCGTGTCCGCGCCTGCTTCCCTGTTCGCGGCGTTCGCGGCCACCACCTCGGCCAGTTCGGCCACGGTGCGGCGCTCGAAGATCTCCCGCGAGCTGAGCACCAGGCCGTGCGCCCGCGCCCGGGTCACCACCTGGATGGACTGGATGCTGTCGCCGCCGATGGCGAAGAAGTCGTCGTCGATGCCGACCTGGTCGAGGCCGAGGAGTTCGGCGAAGAGACCCGTCAGGATCTCTTCGTGCCCGGTGCGCGGCGCCCGGTAGACGGCGCCCCGGAACTCCGGCTCCGGCAGCTTGGCCTTGTCGAGCTTTCCGTTCGGGGTGAGCGGCAGGTGGTCGAGGACGGTGAAGGTCGCGGGGATCATGTAGTCCGGCAGGCGCTGCGCGAGGAACGGGCGCAACTCCCCCACCGCGAAGCCGGATTCGAAGGCGATGGCGCCGTACGCGCCCTGCTGGGCGCTGGTGTCGGCCTCCTCGCTCCTGGCCGGGACGACATAGCCGACCAGCTGCTTGCCCCGGCCGCTGCCCGGCACCTCGTGGGCGATGACGGCGGCGTGGGCCACTCCGGGGTGCGTCTCCAGGGCCGCCTCGATCTCGTGGGGCTCGATCCGGAAGCCGCGGATCTTGACCTGGGTGTCGGCCCGGCCGTGGAAGATCAGGTCGCCGTCGGGCGTCCACTCCGCGAGGTCGCCGGTTCGGTACATCCGCTCGCCGGGCTCGCCGAACGGGCAGGCCACGAAGCGCCCGCTGGTCTGTCCGGGCCGGCCGAGGTAGCCGCGGGCCAGCGCCGCGCCCGACACGTACAGCTCACCGGTCACTCCGGCCGGGACCGGCCGCAGTTCGGCGTCCAGCACGTAGGTGTGGGCGTTCGCGATCGCCGTGCCGATGGGCGGCACCCGGCCGTCCCCGGGCAGCGGCGTGCTCATGGTGGCGCAGACGGTGGTCTCGGTGGGGCCGTACGCGTTGATCATGCGTCGGCCGGCCGACCAGGTGGCGGCCAGTTCCGGCGAGGTCGCGTCACCGGCGACGACCAGGGTCTCGACGGTGGCCAGCGAACCGGCCGGCACCGCGGCGAGGACCGGCGGCGGAAGCGTCACGTGGGTCACGCCGTGCGCGGCGATCGTGTCGGCCACCGGGCTGCCCGGGGCCAGTTGGTCCTTGTCGGCGAGCACGAGCGTGGCTCCGGAGAGCAGGCCCATGCACAGTTCCCACACCGAGGCGTCGAAGCTGGGCGAGGCGAACTGCAGCACCCGGCTGCCGGCGCTCACCTTGAGCCGGTCGATCTGCGTGGCGAGCAGGCTGCCGAATCCGGTGTGGGTGACCTGCACGCCCTTGGGGCGGCCGGTGGAACCCGAGGTGTAGATGACGTACGCGGTGTTGGTCACCGACGCCGGTATTCGCTCGTCCCCGGTCAGCGGGGCGGGGTCCAGGGCGGCCACCGAGCGCGCAATGGCCGGGTCGTCCAGGCGCAGTACGGGCACGGGCAGTTCGGGCAGTTCCCCGGCCGTGGCCACGTCCGCGAGGATCAGGCGGGCCGCGGAGTCCTGAACCATGTACGTAAGCCGGTCGGCCGGGTAGGCCGAGTCCATCGGCAGGTACGCACCGCCCGCCTTCAGCACGGCGAGCACGGTCACGGCCCACTCGGGCGAGCGCCGCATCGCGATGCCGAGGACCGCCTCGGGCCCGATGCCGCGCCGGATCAGCAGGCGCGCCAGCCGGTTCGCGCGCTCGTCGAGTTCCCGGTAAGTCACCTGAACGTCGCGGAAGACCACCGCGACCGCTTCGGGTGCCGTCGCGACCTGCCGCTCGAACAATTCAGTGAACGTCTCCACCGGCACCGGAACCTCCGTGTCATTGAGCTCACCCAGCAACGAATTCTGCCCAAAAGAACACAAGGGACTTCCCCCAGAGTGGTTAGACGTCAATGAAAGGGGCATGGATCACATGTGGAATCCATGCTTGCAATACCAAGCGGAAAGGTCGTTTGACCGCAGCGGCGGGAATTTCTCCGCGCCTGTAATTCGAAGGCCTGGCCGATAGCGTAGACCAGGCCGGTATCGGCTCGATCCGAAAGCACTACAGACTCGTTCGAGGCCGGTTGGGGGCCGTTTGCGGCGCCCGCCGCTTCCTCGGCGGGCGCGGCGCCTACGGGGCCAGCAGCGTCTCGGTGAGGAACTCGAAGACCTGCGTGTCCGTGCCGGGGTCGAAGAGGTAGAAGTGACCGCCGGGGTAGATCTGCGTGTCGAAGCCGGCCGACGTGTGGTCGCCCCAGCCCTCGATGGTGTCCAGGGGTGCCCGGACGTCCGCCTCGCCGACCATCACGGTGATGGGGCTGTCGATGAGCGGCCCGATCGTCATGGCGTGCTGCTCCCAGAGGGCGAAGTCGGCCAGCACGGTGGGGATCAGCTCGTCCATGGCGTCCTCGTCGAGGGCGACCTCCTCGTTGAACCCGCCGAGCCGCATGACCTCGGCGCGGAACTCCTCCTCCGACAGGCTGTGGATCTTCGGGCGCAGCGCGGCGGCGGCCGGCGAGGGCTGGGCGGACATGAACAGGTGCTCGGGCCGGGGCCCGGCCTCGGCGTACAGGAGCTGCGCGACCTCGTAGGCGAGCAGCGCCCCGCAGGAGTGGCCGAAGAAGGAGAACGAACCGGTCAGGAGCGGGCGCAGGGCCTCGGTCACCTCCTGCACCAGCGGTTCGACCTCGGTGGCCGGGTCCTCCAGGATGCGGCTCTGGCGGCCGGGCAGCTGGATCGCCACCACCTCGATGTCGGCGGGCAGCGCGTGCACCCAGTCGGCGAACGCGCTCGCGCCGCCGCCCGCGTGCGGGAAGCAGATCAGTCGATGACGGCTGTTGGGCCGGCGGGCCCGCCAGATGAACGGGCTCTCCATGGCCAGGCCGGGCCGGCGTATTTGTGTAGTCATGACCCCTCTACAGAAGTGAGGAAACGCTCGACGGAATGCGAGAACGTGGCGCGGAGATCACCGGTCGGGTGATGTCGGCGGGGTTGCGTGTGCCGTCGGCGGCACGATACGCATTAATTTCTCACCGAGCTTATGAGCGTCCGCAGCGGGCATGCAAGGGAAATGCGGGCGGCATCGGCCGATATTCGAGCGGTTGCCGAGCGGTATTCAAAACGCCGACGGGGCCGCCGGGCTTTCGCCCGGACGGCCCCGTCATCGGATCGTCCAACTCTCTGGTGATGCGGTACCGCGCATCCGGCGGAGCGCCTACCGCTTCGCGAAGGCCGAGCGGGCCCACAGGTAGCCGAGGAGGCTGAGGCCGACGCCCCAGGCGAGCGCGATCCAGCCGTTGTTGCCGATCTCGGTCCCGAAGAGCAGTCCGCGCAGGGTCTCGTTGATCGGGGTGAAGGGCTGGTACTCGGCGAACCAGCGCAGCCCGGTGGGCATCGAGTCGGGGGTGACGACGGCGCTGCCGAGGAAGGGCAGGAAGGTCAGCGGCATCGGGGCGTTGCTGGCGGCCTCGATGGTCTTGGCGCCCAGGCCCATCGCGGCGGAGAGCCAGCTGAGGGAGAAGGCGAGCAGGGCGAGGATGCCGAGGGCGGCGAGCCACTGCACGGGTCCCGCGGTCGGCCGGAAGCCCACCGCGAGGGCGACACCGATCACCAGGACGAGGCTGATCATGGTCTGGATGACGTTGCCGAGGACATGGCCGGTCAGCACGGAGGCGCGGGAGATCGCCATGGTGCGGAAGCGGTTGATGATGCCTTCGGTCATGTCGGTGCACACGGACACGGCGGTCGAGATGGCGCCGGAGGTCACGGCCATCAGGAGGATGCCGGGGGTGACGTAGTTGGTGTAGTCGGCCCGGCTGCCCGCCCCGATGCCGTTGCCGAGCGCGCCGCCGAAGACGAACACGAACAGCAGGAGCATCAGGATCGGCATGGCGACGATCGAGATCGTCATGGACGGGTAGCGGCGCGCGTGCTTGAGGTTGCGGCGCAGCATCGTCCTGGAGTCGCGCACGGCGTACGAGGTGGCGCTCATCGGACGCTCTCCTTCTGCGAGTTGGGCCGGCCGGTCAGGGCGAGGAACACGTCGTCGAGGTCGGGGGTGTGCACCGTCACGGAGGTGGCTTCGACGTCGGCGTAGTCGAGCTGGTCGAGCAGGTAGCGCAGCGCCGGGACGCTGGCCTCGCTGTGGATCTCCAGGGTGAGCGCCTCGTCGTTGCGGATGCCGTGGCCGAGCGCGTGGGCGGCGGCGTCGAGCCGGCCCAGGTCGGCGAAGTGGAGGCGGATGTGGCCGCCGGGGACGAGCCGCTTGAGCTCCTCGGCGGTTCCCTCGGCGACGATCCGGCCGCCGTCGAGTACGGCGATCTTGTCGGCGAGCTGGTCGGCCTCTT
Organism: Streptomyces sp. NPDC094147; assembly: GCF_044764265.1. Taxonomy (NCBI): domain Bacteria; kingdom Bacillati; phylum Actinomycetota; class Actinomycetes; order Kitasatosporales; family Streptomycetaceae; genus Streptomyces; species Streptomyces sp. NPDC094147. Next base: position 131,103 of record NZ_JBIWHT010000018.1, read on the forward strand.
CGAGGTACTGGGTGGTGAGGAAGATGGTGACGCCGTCGTCCACGAGATTGCGGATGATCTCCCACAGGTTGCGGCGGCTGCGCGGGTCGAGTCCGGTGGTCGGCTCGTCCAGGAAGATGAGGCTCGGTTCGCCGACCAGGGTCATGGCGAGGTCCAGCTTGCGCCGCATGCCGCCGGAGTAGGTGGAGGCCATCTTGCCGGCCGCTTCGGTCAGTTCGAACCGGTCGAGCAGTTCGACGGCGCGCAGTCTGCCCTCCCGGCGGGAGAGGTGCTGCAGGTCCGCCATCAGGAGGAGGTTCTCCTCGCCGGTCAGCAGACCGTCGACGGCGGCGAACTGGCCGGTGACGCCGATGGAGGAGCGGACGCCGTCCGGGTCGTCCGCCAGCATGTGCCCCGCCACCTGGGCGTGGCCCGCGTCGGCGGCGATGAGCGTCGACAGGATCTGCACGGTGGTGGTCTTGCCGGCCCCGTTGGGGCCGAGCAGCGCGAAGACGCTTCCTTCGGGGACCTGGAGGTCGACCCCGTCGAGTACGACCTTGTCGCCGTACGCCTTGCGCAGTCCGAGTGCGGTGATCCCCATGGGCGGGGCGGTGACTTCAGTGAGGACGGACATCGTGCCGCTCCTTTCCGTGGCTGCTTCAGATGCCCTTGGCGGCGAACGGTGCCTGCTGGTTGGCGCGGTGGACCACGATGTCGCCGCGGCTGGTGCGGACGTACACGTCGACGCTCACGCCGTACTCGCCCGGACCGTCGGCGGAGTCGAGCAGGCGGTGCACGGTGCCCGACTGGGCGTTGGCGTCGAGCCAGGCGGCGGTGCCCTCGGGGATGCCGAGCTGGATGTTGCCGATCTGGGTGCGCAGGTCGACCCGGCCGCCGGCCTCCTCGATGGTGATGTCGCCGGTGGCGCAGGTCGCGGTGACGTCGGTGTGGGCGCGGCCGATCGAGATGTTGCCCTCGGCGGCCCTCAGCTGGGCCTGACCGGTGATCTCCTCGATCTCGGTGTTTCCGTTGGAGCTCTTGATGACGGCGGTGCCGTCGATCTCGCCGACGCGCAGTTCGCCGCTGCCGGTGGTGATCTCGGCGCTGCGGGTGCGCTCGACGGTGATGTCGCCGTTCTGGGTGCGCAGTTGGACGTCGCCGGCGTGGTCGATCTGGATGTCGCCGTCCATGGTCGTCAGGCTGGTCTCGCCCAGCTGGCCCTTGGCGACGAAGTGGCCCCGCGACGCGGTGCCGTTGACGCGGGAGCCGCGCGGCAGGGCGATCTCCACCCGGACGGAGCCGGGGGCGCCGCTCAGTACGCGTCCCTTCGGCGTCTTGATCTGGAGCTTGCCGTCGGTGTAGCTGACGCGGGTCTGCTCCGCCGCCCGCTCGTCGGCCTCGCTGCCGGCGGTCGTCGGGTGCACCTCGACCACGGTGTCGCCGCGGTCGCCGGAGACGATCCGGGCGCTGCCGGCCTCGACGTGGAGCGTGGCGGTGATCGGCTTCGGGGTCTCGAAGGTAGGCATGGCTTCCCCATCCTCAGTCTGTTGGGCGTCCCCGCTGGTCGACGGGTGACGAGTGGTTCCGGCAGGCATGGCGCTCTTGCGTTGTCGAACGTCGCACGGTGCAGCGCACGGCGTTCGCAGTTCGTTCGGCCTCCGTGGTGCGAGGTCGTGTCATCACTATGGCACACATGTGGCGCCATGGCGAGCCATAGTGGCGCCAGACTTGACACATGACGGCATCACGGCAGGTCAGTGGGGGTGAACGGGCGATCCGAGCGGGCGGCGGAACAGGCCGGGGCCCCTCGGCCGGAGGTCAGAAGGCGCCGAGTCCGCCGCAGACGTTGAGCGCCTGCGCGGTGATCGACGCGGCGCTGTCCGTGGTCAGATAGCCGACCAGGGCCGCCACCTCCTCCATGGTCGAGTAGCGGCCGAGCGGGATCTGCGCCTCGAACTGCTCCTGCACGAACCCCTCCGTGGTGTCCCAGGCGGCGGCATAGCCCTTGCGGACCCGCTCGGCCATGGGGGTCTCGACATAGCCGGGGCAGACCGCGTTGACGGTGATGCCGCGGGGGGCGAGTTCCTTACCCAGCGCCTTGGTGAACCCGACGACGCCGTGCTTGGAGGCGGAGTAGGGGGCGCCGAGCAGGACGCCCTGCTTGCCCGCCGTCGAGGCGATGTTGACGATCCGGCCGTACGCCGCGTCCGCCATGCCGCCGTTTCTGAGCACCTCGCTCGTCACCAGGAAGACCCCGTTGAGGTTCGTGTCGATGACGTCGTACCAGAGCTCGTCGGCGAGGTCGGCGGTGGCACCGCCGCCGCTGCGCCCCGCGTTGTTGACCAGGATGCCGATCGGGCCGAAGGCCTCGACGGCGGCGGCGACGAGGTGGGCCACCGATGCGCGGTCGCGGACGTCGGCCCCGGTGCCCTCCGCCTCGAAGCCCTCCTCGCGCAGATCCTCGACGGTCTGTTTGACCTGCTGCTCGGTGCGCGCGCAGATGAAGACCCGGTGTCCGCGCCGGCCCAGATCACGCGCCACGGTCAGGCCAATGCCGCCCGTCGCGCCGGTGATCAGGGCGGTGGTCCTCGTCGGTGCCGTCATCGCATGAGCCTCCACGAACCCGTTGGGCGGATTTGACGATGCCCCGGCAACGTAGCCCGCGCGACGGCGGGGCCACCCGATCCTGAGACGGGAGTGCAGCGGGCTTCGAGCGGGCTTCGAAGAGCGCGGCTGTTCGGCTGCGGTCCGGTGCGGCGGGTCCGCACCCGGCGGAGCCATCTCGTGCCGTTCTTGAGCCGTGTTGGAGCCGTCGGCCGCTTCAATGGCGACAGACGCAAGAGCCGCGCAAGGCCGCAGACCGAGGGGCGCGGCGCCGCCGATGACCGGAGGGGAGCCGGAGTTGCTGATCAGACTCATGGGGCTTGTCACCATCGAGCACGAGGGACTGGCCCCCGTGCACGTGTCGAGCGCCCAGGCCCAGGCGGCGCTCGCCCGGCTGGTGCTGGAACGCGACGCGGGGACCAGCCGCGAACACCTCGCCGACACCATCTGGCCCGAAGGCCTGCCAGACACCTGGGCCGCCGCCCTGCGCGGGGTGGTCAGCAGGGTCCGCTCCTGCGTCTCCAGCCCCCTGCTCAACCCGGGCGAGACCCCGCTGGTCTCGCAGAGCGGCCGGTATCTGCTGCGGCTGCCGGAGGACACCGCCGTCGACCTGGAGGCCGCCGAGGTGGCGGTCGCCGAGGCGGAGGCGGCCTTCGCCGACGGCGCCCACGCCGTGGCGCGCCGGCTCACGGCGGGCGCCCTCGCCAATCTGCGCGGCTCGTTCCTGCCCGCCCACGAGGGCGAGTGGGCGGGCGGCGTACGCGATCGCGTGGAGGAACTGCGCCTGACCGCACTGGAGTTGGCGAGCCGGTCGGCCTCCGGCCTCGGCGACGAGCACCATGCGCTGCGCTACGCCGACGAGGCGGTGCGCCGCGCGCCGTTCCGGGAGAGCGCCCACCGCTGCCGGATGACCGCGCACGCCGCCGCGGGCAACCGGGCGGACGCGCTGCGCGCCTACCACCGCCTCGGCGAGGTGCTCGCCGAGGAGCTGGGCATCGATCCGGCGCCCGAGACCCAGGCCGCGTACCTGGAGCTGCTGCGCGCTCCCGAACCGGCCCGGCGGCGCCGTCCCGCGAACTCGGGGCGGGCGCCCGCGGACGGTCTCGACCCGGTGCTCATCGGGGCCTTCGAGGCCCTCAGTCCGCCTTCGAGGTGACCTCCAGCGTCCTGGGGCTCCGGTCCATGTTGCGCCTCTGTTGCGAGTGGACCGCTTTCCTGGTTCCCAACAGCGCCATGCCGTACGGGAGTTAGGGACGCACATGACGACGGTGCCAGGACGGTCGGCCCCCGGGACCGACACCATCAGGCACCACCCCGACCAGAGCGCCGACTTCCACCGTCTCCTGCTCGGCCCGACCATGGTGTACTCCGGCGGGTACTGGGAGGACGGCGAGGGTCTGACCGAGACCCTGGACGAGGCCCAGGAGCGCAAGCTCGACCGGTTCGTCGAACTCGCCGGGGCCGCCGGCGCCCGGCGGGTCCTCGACGTCGGCTGCGGCTGGGGCACCATGCTCAACCGGCTCACCGTCGTGCACGGCGTGGAGCGCGCCGTCGGCCTCACCCTCAGCCGCGCCCAGCAGGAGTTCATCACCGGCTTCGGCAACCCGCGGATCTCCGCCCGGCTGGAGAGCTGGGCGGACCACGCCCCCCGGGAGCTGTACGACGCGGCGTTCTGCGTCAACGCCCTGGAGCACTTCGTGCCGTACGCGCTGGGGCCGCGCGAGCGCGCCGAGATGTACGGCGCCTTCTTCGGCAAGGTGGGCGGCGCGCTCAGGCCGGGCGCCCGGTTCGTCCTGCACACCATCACCGTCGGCGGCCGCCCGGCGGGCGACCGGCTCCTGGACGACCTGCGCTTCCTGCGGCACTGCGAGCTCCACGACGCGCACATCCCGCAGCTGCACGAGCTGGCACGCGCCGCCGACGACGTCTTCGACATCGTCGAGATCGTGAACGAGCGCGAGTCGTTCGCGGTCGCCTGCCGCGCCTGGCTGGAGCGGCTGGCCCGGTGCCGTGACATCGCCGTCGTCCTGGCGGGCGAGGAGAGCGTGGCCCGCGTCGAGCGCTGTCTGGGCATTCTCGCGGCCACGCTGGAGGACAAGTACTTCAGCAATCTGCGCGTCACCCTCGCCCGGCGCTGAGCAGCCGGCGTATCAACTCGCCTTTTCCGAGCCCGACTTGGCGGCAGCGGCCCCGGCCCGGCCCTCGGCCGCGTACACCGCCAGGAAGGTGGTCAGGCCCCACACCCCGGGCGGCGCGGAGAACGCGGTGACCGGCACACTGCGGCCGAGCCCCGAACACAGGGCGCCGTGCGCGCGCAGCGCGGCGGCGGTTATCTCACCCCGGGTGCGGGCCTCCTGGCCGGCGCCGGCCATGCCGAGGGCCTCCACCCGGGCATCGGAGACGAGTTCCGCCATGCGTTCTCGTGCGTCCACACACTCTGACTCGGACATGCCCAACCTCCGCTGTACGACGGGTGGTTCAGACAGAAGCGGCCGCCTGGCGGCCGGTCCCGGGGGACGTCATGACGCGCGCCGCGTGGCGGCGGCGAGCGTCCGGGCGAGTTCGCCGACCCCGGCCGTGGCCCCGGCCAGCACCACGACCCGCGGCCGGCCGCCGTGCGCGGCGACCAGGCGGGCCAGCTCGTACGCGGCGACTCCGTCGCCGGTGCACGCGCCCAGCGTGACGGGCCCGCCCCCGCCGGTCCGGGAGCCGAGGGCGCGGTGCCAGGCAGCCGCGCCTTCGGGCACCAGGCGCAGCAGGACGAGTTCCTCGGGCCCCGGGTAGGCCCGCGCGAGCCGGTCGTAGAACGAGGGGCGGGTCCCGGGCGCCTGGACGAGGGCGACGGTGCCCGCGCCCGGTTGCGCCGCCGGACGCAGCACCCCGAGCGCAGGTGTGGCAGCGGCACCGGCGCGGCCCGTGCCGGGGGTGCCGACCGCGGCGTTCATGCCGGACAGCAGGTCGAGGGCCTCGCCGATGGTCGTGAACGGCCCGGCCCGGTCGGGGAGTTCGCGCAGGAGCAGCGCGCCGTACGCGAGGACCTCGGTGGCGTCGGCGAGGCGGTCGCGGTCGTACGACACGGTCAGGGCGAGCCCGCCCGAGCCGTCGTGGTGGGCGACCAGGGTGAGGGAGAAGGCCGTGTGCGCGCCGAGGGGCTCCGGGGGTTCCACCCGGATTCCCAGCGCCGCGAGTTCGGAGGTGACCTCGTCCGGGACCGGCGGCCGGTTCTCGAAGCTGAGGAGGCTGTCGGCCGGGACGAGCGCGTCGTTGGTCCAGGAGCGGATCTGGCCCGCCGAGACCCATTCGTACGCCACCGTGTCCATCTCCCGGTCGCGCAGTTCGGCCAGCAGGCCGGGCAGCGGGGCGGCCGGGTCGACCACGACGGACAGCGGCAGCGGGTTGCACAGCGCGCCGGGCAGGCGTTCCACCCCGTCGAGGAGGATGCCCCGCCCGGAGACGGTGGTGCTGAAGCGGACGGGGGCCGCGCCCCGCGCTCCGCCGAGCCGGTGCAGCAGCAGCGCCCACACCGCCTGGAGCACGGTGCTCTCGGTGACGCCCCAGGTGGCGGCCCAGTTGGCCAGGCGTGCGGTCTCGTCCGGGGTCAGCCGCAGCCGGAAGCAGCCGTTGCCGGTGGCACTGCCGGTGCCGGCGGGAAGGCGGGGGGCGTCCGGGTCGGCCGGTGTGCCGCGGGACCAGAACTCCTGGGCCGGGGCGGTGTCCTGGCGCGTCAGCCACCGTACGTAGTCCACCATGTCGGGGCGGCGCTCGCCGCCCGGCAGCCGGCCGCCGGCCAGGTAGGCGCGGTAGAACTCGCGCAGCAGCAGGCGCACGCTCCAACTGTCGAGCAGGGCGCGGTGGTAGGTGAGCACGACGCGGACGGGCGGGGCGGTGCCGAACATGGCCGGTCCGCCGCCCAGCACCGTGATGCGCAGCGGTCCGGGGCGGCGCGGGTCGAGGCCGCGCCGCCGGTCGCGTTCGAGGAGGCCGTGCCAGTGGGCGGTGCCGTGCGGCAGCCGTACCACTTCGGGCTCGACCCGGTCGTACACCACGACGCCCGGCTCGGGTCCGTCCTCGAACGCGGTGCGCAGCACGCTCTCGCAGTCGAAGACGGACTGCCAGGCGGCCGTGAACCGGTCCGGGTCGAGCGGCCCGTCCCAGTTCCACGCGAGCTGTTCCACCTGGCGGCCGGTGCCGGGGTGGGCGGCGGCGTCGGCGAACAGCTCGCGCTGGAGCGGTGTCGCGGCGACCCGGCGTGCGGGCAGCGGGCCGCCCGCGCCCGGGTGGGTGAGCAGGTCCGCGAGCCGCCCGAGCGGGAAGTCGGCACTGGCCGCTGTCTCGTCCGCGGTGAAGCGCAGGGTGTGGCGCCCGGGGTCGTGGGTTTCGAGCACGGGACGCCAGGAGGCGGCGGCCGGGTGGCCGAGCGCGATGGTGTCCAGGGCGCCCTCGACGCGGGCGCTGTCCACGGGGCCGTGCAGGTCCAGTACGGGCAGCGCGCCATGAGCGGCGCCGCCGACGTCCACGACGACGGTCATCGGCTCGTCCTGCGGTATGCGTGCGGGGTGGCTGCTGGTCATCGGCTGTCCGGGGTGCGCCGGATGAGACCCCTCCCCCTCCCTCTCTGGAAGCGCTGAACGAGTATCAGGGGCCGCGCCCATACGGGACTGACGCGGCGCTGACACGGCGCTTGAGAGTGTCCGGCGAAGGGTCGCTCGGGTCGCTGCCCGCACCCTCCACATGTGCGGCGGATCACATCAGAACCGTTCGAGGCCCCGTCCACACCCGCTGGAGGAAACCGCCCGGCACCCCGGGCGTGAGTAGCGTGCCGGGCGGCAGAAGTGGACACGAGGACGAGGAGCTCGCCATGGGAGAACCGGGCTTGGGGCAGCGGGCCGAGGCCTGCTCCGTCGATGACGGGTTCCATGTCTTCGACACGACGTTGCGTGATGGTGCGCAGCGTGAGGGGATCAACCTCACGGTGGCGGACAAGCTGACGATTGCGCGGCATCTGGA